>JAHBUH010000039.1 GCA_019638185.1 Leadbetterella sp. | reverse complement strand
CCATTAAAGGGCTTTGGTTTGACGGCACCTGGGATGCCTCCTGGAAAAGCGCCTATGAATTTACCTATAACCTGGAAAAAGAGATCCGGGAAAAACACCCGGGCATAGTGATCGGTTCGCGGTTCCGGAACGATGAATTCGGTGCCCGGCATTTTGATTCGAACGGCCAGCTGCTGGGGGACTACGAACAGGGCTGGGAAAGAAAGATGCCCGGCGACTTCGAATGGCTGGGCGGTAACGACTGGGACTGCGTGATGACCATCCCGCCGAACGGTTGGGGTTACATGAAAGACTGGAGCGGGCTGTATACCAAAACCACCGATGATGTGCTGGACCTGCTCATGCGATCCGTTTCCATGAACGGCAACTTCGTGCTGAACTTCGGGCCGGACGGGCAGGGAAAAATGCACCCCGGAGAAGATAAGATCGCCTCAGAAGTAGGGAAGTGGATGAAAGTGAACAGCGAAGCCGTTTACGGCGCAAGGCACGCTGACCTGCCTGAAAGCCGCCTGGGCTACTACACCCAAAAGGGAAACACCCTTTATCTCACCGTGTTTAACCGGCCGGTGAATAACATAGCCCGGATCGCCGTTCCGAAAAACGCGAAGCAGGTGCCCGTATCGGCCACGATCCTGGGTCATGGAAAAGCCCTGGAGGTACGGCATTCGGATATCGGATTTGACCTGGATAAAAATACCTATTACGATGTGATCCTTCCTGAAAAATTCCAGTCCGGAAGGGCCTTTGTGATCAAAATGCAGCTGGGAAGCCCAGCTTCTGGTTCCGATAAGCTGATGGATGCAAAAATGTGATCAAAAATATTTGAGATATGGTCAGTACTCCTTAACTTTGAAAAAAAAAGTACTTTTAATGAATCAGGACGATGTACTGAAGGATCTGAGCCATATCCGGTCCCTGATGGAGAAATCTACCAAATTTATTTCCATCAGCGGCTGGTCAGGCATCCTGGTGGGGGTGTATACGCTGGTGGCGGTGTCTTTTTTGTTCTGGAAATTAAAGATGAGCTGGCTGAGGTTCGGTAGCAGCGGCCCTACGCTGGTCTACCTGGAATCGGCCAGCCCGGTAAGGATAATTGTGATCACGGCTGTGCTGTTACTGTTGGTTTCCGTGATCACCGCGGTTTATATGGCCCTGAAGAAGGCTGAAAAGGCAGGGCAGAGCGCCTGGAACCCGGCCAGCCGGATCCTGCTGGTTTCAGTAGCAGCGCCTTTGTTAACCGGCGGGGCGGTAGCCGTGCTATCCCTCATCAAAGGATACTATTTTGCACTGGCCCCCTGTTTCCTGGTATTTTATGGCCTGGCTCTGTATTCGGGAAGTCGCGTCTCATTTAAAGAATTACGGGTACTGGGCATACTGCAGGTGGTTCTGGGACTGCTGGCTTACGCCTATATGCCTTTCGGCCTGTTGTTCTTTGCTTTGGGATTCGGGGTTCTTCATATTCTCTACGGAGCGGTCATCATAAAAAAATACGGAGGGTGAAGCTGGATTTATCGTTATATGACAAGGTGTTGGAAAACCGGATCCGGTTACAGATCATGAGCGTGCTGATGGTGAATGAAGACTATGATTTTAATTCACTGAAGGAGCTGCTGGACATCACTGACGGTAACCTGGCCTCTAACCTGAAGTCACTGGAAAAAGCGGAGTACATAGAAGTGATCAAAACGTTTATAGACCGCAAGCCCAATACCCGCTACCGGGGCACGGAGAAAGGGCGGAAGGCCTTCCGCGATCACCTGGTGGCGTTGGAGCAACTGATTAACAGCGGGCGTTAATTTTTTTGTTTACATGCTTTCAAAAACAAAGAACTTTTTATTATATTTATACAGATGAAAACCGACAAAAAAATTGTGTCAGGAATAAGCTTCCTGAAAATCCTGTTCATTGCCCTGCTGGGCCTGGTGCTACTGATTCCCATGGTCATGATTTCCGGGCTGGTGAAGGAGCGGAGCCTGAGAAAGCTGGAAGTGGGCCGGGAAATTACCTCCAAATGGGGGCAAAGCCAGGAAATATCCGGGCCGGTAATGGTGATCCCTTACGAAAAGGAGATTGTCAGCCGGATCAATGAGGCCGGCCAGGTTAAAACCATCGTGGCCTACCAGACCGAATACCTCCACCTGCTCCCCAATAAGCTCCGGGTAAGCCAGGAGGTAAAGCCGGAGATCCGGAAACGGGGCATTTACCAAACGGTGGTGTATACGTCGGTGACGCAGATAAACGGCGATTTTCTTGCCTTTAACCTGGAAAAGGAGGGCATAAAACCCGAAGCCGTGGCCTGGGAGAAGGCCCGCCTGGTGCTGGGGGTTTCGGATCTCAAAGGCCTCAGCGCTTTCCCGGAAGTGGCCTGGAACGGGAAACCTGCCGAAACCAATTCCTCCACAGCTACGCTGTTTAATGAACATCTTTCCGCGCCGGTAAACTTAGCGGCGGAAAAAACCACGGTGGGCACGTTTACCATTAAGCTGAACATCCGCGGTGCTGATTTTACCAGCGTTGCACCGCTGGGCAGGGAGAACGACATCACCATTAAAGGAAACTGGGCGAACCCGGCCTTTGACGGCGACTACCTCCCCACCGAACGCAGTGTGAAGGACGGCCGCTTCCAGGCGCGGTGGTCGGTGCAGAGTCTGGACCGGAAGATCCCCCAGCAGTGGACTAATGCCCAGGTAGGCTATCCTGTGGAAGACAAGGAAGAGGGAAAATTCTCGTTCAAAAAACCGGCCATAGCCGTAGTTAAAGTGGTGTTCCTGGACGGCGTGGACCTGTACCAGCAAACTGACCGCTCGCTTAAATACGCGGCCCTGGTCATCGTTCTGGCGTTTTTGTCCCTGATGTTTACCGAGATATTGCGGCGCACGCCCTTTCATATCATTCATTATGCGCTGATCGGTGCGGCACTGGTTATTTTTTATACTCTGCTGCTCTCGTTCAGTGAACAGATAGGATTTAATGCGGCCTATCTTACGGCCTTCCTCGCCACTAACGGCATCATCACGTGGTTTGTGAGAAGCATCTCAAAAAGCACGCTTACGGCCCTGATCTTTGCCTGTATCCTGACGCTGTTCTTCGGCTTTAATTTTGTGCTGATGCAGCTGGAAGACTACTCGCTGCTGGTAGGGTCTATTGGTATGTTTGTGATCCTGTCGGCTTTGATGTACCTGACCAGTAAGATCAACTGGTTTCCGGAGGAACCGGAGAATAAGCCGGGGCTGAATTCCTGAAACGGGTAGGAGCGTGGCCCGGAATGCCGTAACTTTGCGGCATGAGTAAGACGTTTAAAGACCTGGAGCTGAATAAACAGCTGGTTACAGCAGTAGAAGAGTTAGGTTATACAGAGCCCACAGAGATCCAGGAGAAGGCCATTCCCCTGATCATGGCGGGGCATGATGTGCTGGGAATAGCGCAGACGGGCACGGGCAAGACCGCCGCCTACCTGCTGCCGGTACTGATGAAGATAAAATACGCACAGGGCAGCCAAGCGCGGGCGCTGGTTCTGGCCCCCACCCGTGAACTGGTGATGCAGATTCACCAGGCGGCAGTGGAGCTGGGGAAATACACCGATCTCCGGATGGTGGCCCTCTACGGCGGACTGGGCCCCAAGACCCAGATAGAAAACCTGAAGCAGGGGGTAGACCTGATCGTGGCTACCCCCGGCCGCTTCCTGGACCTGTACCGCATGGGGGAGATCCCGGTGAAAGGCCTGAACTACCTGGTACTGGATGAGGCCGATAAAATGATGGACATGGGCTTCATGCCCCAGATCCGGAAAATCCTGGAGGTGATCCCGCGGAAGCGGAAAAACCTGCTCTTCTCAGCTACCTTCCAGCCGCGGGTGGAGGCCCTCTCCGAAGAATTCCTGGAAGCCCCCCTGAAGATCGAAATCACACCCTCGGCCACTACCGCCGCCACCGTGGAGCAGGCCGTGTACCGGCTGCCAAATTTTAAAACCAAGATCAACCTCCTGGGCTACCTGTTTGAAAATACCGCCATTCAGCGGGCCATCATCTTCTGCAGGACCAAAACCGTGGCTGACAATGTGTTCAAATTCCTGGAGCGGAAAGTGGTGGGGGCCAAAAACATCCGGATTTTGCATGCTAACAAAGGCCAGAACACCCGCATAAACTCCATTGAAGACTTTAAATCAGGCGAAGTGCAGGTGCTGGTGGCTACAGACGTGGCCGCGCGAGGAATCGATGTCTCCGGCGTAAGCCATGTCATTAACTTTGACGTACCCCTCATTTACGAAGACTACGTGCACCGGATAGGCCGCACCGGCCGGGCCCGGGCAGAAGGCGTGGCCTGGACCTTCATTCTCAAACATGAAGAATACCATTTTGGCAAAATAGAGGCGCTGATCCGCACGCAGATCCCCGAGCTGGAGATTCCCTCAGGAGTGAAAATCGAAGAAACGCCCTTCGAAGAAAACCAGGAAATGCTGAAGGCCATCGATAACCAGCGCAAGAAAGAAGACCCCACCTTCCAGGGGGCTTTTCATGAGAAGAAGGCGAAGAATATGAAAAGCACTTCAAAGGCAAAGCCTTCCGCCAAGCGTCGCCGCTAACTCCCCGCCTGTTCCGGCTGCATGAAATTTAAAAAACTATAAATAAGGAATTTCTTTAATAAAAGAGAAATTTTATCTAATTTTGCAGCCCGAAAGAGAGTATTAAAAGTTTCTATTGAAAAATATCGGAGAAAAGTTCTCCAAAACATTAATATCTATTTAAATGGCTCGCGATTTAAAATTTACAAGAAACATTGGTATTGCGGCTCACATTGATGCCGGTAAGACCACTACTACGGAGCGTATTCTGTACTACTCGGGTATGAGTCACAAGATTGGCGAAGTACACGACGGAGGGGCTACTACCGACTGGATGGAGCAGGAGCAGGAAAGAGGTATTACCATTACTTCTGCCGCTGTTACGGTAGGTTGGGAATACAGAAATGACAAATATCATGTGAACATCATTGATACTCCGGGTCACGTAGACTTTACCGTGGAGGTAAACCGCTCGTTAAGGGTACTGGATGGTCTGGTGTTCCTTTTCTCTGCCGTAGATGGTGTGGAACCTCAGTCGGAAACCAACTGGCGTCTGGCTAACAACTACAACGTAGCGCGTATCGGTTTCGTAAATAAAATGGACCGTTCCGGTGCCGACTTCCTGAACGTGGTTAACCAGGTGAAAGAAATGCTGGGCTCTTATGCCGTTCCGCTTCAGCTGCCTATCGGTTCTGAGGAGAACTTCAGAGGAGTGGTAGACCTGATCAATAACCGGGGTATTGTATGGAACGAGGACGACAAAGGGATGACCTTTACCGAAGTGCCTATTCCTGAAGATATGCTGGAAGAAGTAGCGGAATGGAGAGAAAAACTCCTGGAAGCCGTAGCGGAATATGACGAGACATTAATGGAGAAATACTTCGAAGATCCTAACTCCATCTCCGAAGACGAAATCCTGGCCGCCCTGAGAGCAGCCGTTATCGACCTGAAAATTGTGCCGATGATGTGTGGTTCTTCTTTCAAAAACAAAGGCGTTCAGGCCATGCTGGATATGGTAATGGCACTGCTTCCTTCGCCACTGGACAGGAAGGGTATCAAAGCCATTAATCCTAAAACGGATGAAGAGGTATCTATCACCGCTGATCCTACTGCACCGTTTGCAGCCCTTGGATTTAAGATCGCTACTGACCCTTACGTAGGCCGTCTGTGTTTTGTACGTTCTTACAGAGGGGTACTGGATTCAGGTTCTTATGTACTGAATAACCGTTCCGGAAACAAGGAGCGTATCTCCCGTATCTTCCAGATGCATGCCAATAAGCAGAACCAGATTGATCAGCTGTACGCCGGGGATATCGCCGCGGTAGTAGGTTTTAAAGACATCAAAACCGGTGATACCCTTACGGATGAGAAACACCCGCTGGTACTGGAATCCATGGTATTCCCTGATCCGGTGATCGGGTACGCCATTGAGCCGAAGAAAACCGCTGACCAGGATAACTTCTCCAAAGCCATAGGCAAACTGGTAGAAGAAGATCCTACCCTGCAGGTACATACCGATGAGGCCACCGGCCAAACCATCATGCGGGGTATGGGAGAGCTTCACCTGGAGATCATCATTGACCGGATGCGTCGTGAATTCAAGGTAGAAGTAAACCAGGGTGCTCCTCAGGTAGCTTATAAAGAAACCTTCACCAAGACCATCGAACACCGCGAGGTTTATAAGAAACAAACGGGTGGTAGAGGTAAATTTGCCGATATCGTATTTGAGTTCGGTCCACGTGATCCGGAACCGGAAACGAATGAGGTAAAACCAGGTCTGCAGTTTGATAACAAGATTGTGGGTGGTGTGATCCCGCGTGAATTTATCCCGTCTATCCAGAAAGGTTTTGAAGAAGCCATGAAGAATGGCCCTCTGGCCGGTTACCCGGTAGACTCCTTCAAAGTGAAGCTGTTCCACGGATCCTTCCACGATGTGGACTCCGATGCCTTCTCTTTTGAAATGGCTGCCCGCCTAGGCTTCAAAGGAGCCGGTAAGCTGGCCGGAGCCAAGCTCCTGGAGCCTATCATGGCCCTGGAAGTGATCACCCCGGATGAATACACCGGTCCTATCACCGGAGACCTGAACAGAAGAAGAGGTATGATGAAAGGAATGGACACCAAAGCCGGCGCCCAGGTTATCAAGGCTGACGTGCCTCTGTCTGAGCTGTTCGGTTATGTAACTGACCTGAGAACCATCACTTCCGGTAGAGCTACGGCTAACCTGACCTTCTCACACTATGATTTTGTACCTCAGAACATAGCGGATGAAGTGATTAAGAAGGAGAATTCGTAATCTGTGGGTTAAGATAGTTCATAAAAAACCCCGGTTCGTGAGAATCGGGGCTTTTTTATGGGACTTGACGAATGTATTTTATACCGGTCTGACGGCGGGGTTTATTTACCGGGGGGCTGAAGACCCGATAGAGCAGAGGGGTCTCTTGTAAATAAAAAA
>JAHBUH010000038.1 GCA_019638185.1 Leadbetterella sp. | reverse complement strand
CCAAAAGAAAAGAAGTGCCAATCGGCACTTCTCAACAAATAATAACAATTATCACGCGACACACACTTCATCATACACCGCCGCCAGGTGCGTTCCGATCACCTGGGCCGAACGACCTTCAATGTGGTGTCTTTCCACAAAATGCACCAGCTCGCCGTCTTTAAATAAGGCAATAGACGGAGAAGACGGAGGCAGCGGAATGTACTCGCGTACGCGCTGGGTAGCGTCTGTATCAAATCCGGCAAAAACCGTATAGAGCTGATCGGGCTTATTCTCCGTCAGATCCAGCGACATCTTCACTCCCGGACGCATGGTACCGGCAGCACATCCGCAAACGGAATTGATCACCACCACGGCGGTGCCTTTCTGGTTCGCAAAAAATTCATCTACTTCTTCGGGAGTGGTCAGTTCTTTAAACCCTACGGAAGTCAGCTCTTCTTTCATAGGAGCTACTAAATGAGGAGGATACATATTTTTAAAATCTGATTTTGGCCCCTTACCCTTCGGGGTTTATAACTATCTGACAACCTGGGTGGGGTTGTCTCACATAAATCCTAGTTCCAGTTTAGCCACTTCACTCATCATTTCGGTAGAATACGGCGGATCAAACGTCAGCTCAATACTCACATCATTCACTCCGTCTACAGCCCGGATCTCCGTTTCCATTTCCACCGGAATGCTCTCCGCCGACGGGCATGAAGGTGACGTCAGCGTCATCAGCACATACACGTTATTAATGGGAAAGATCTTAATATCATAAATGAGGCCCAGCTCATACACATCCACCGGAATCTCCGGGTCATACACCTTTTTTATGGCCTCAATGACCTTATCTTTTAATTCGGTTTCGCTTTGTTCCATTGAAATGAGAGTATATGAATTTAAACGAAAAATACTCAGGATTGGTTCTGTTTTTCCAGAAGGGTCTTGTATCCCAGCGCATAAGCCTTCATCTGCTTCACCATAGAAGCCAGGCCGTTAGAACGCGTTTGGGCCAGGTGAGAGCTCAGCCCGGTTTTTTCAATAAAGTAAAGGTCTGTATTCAGAATCTCGTCAGGCGTATGGCCGGAGAGTACCTTCAAAAGCATACTGACCAGTCCTTTCACTATGATGGCCTGGCTGTCGGCTTCAAAGATCACTTTATCTCCTTCGAGGTGGGCGTGCAGCCACACCACCGACTGGCAGCCTTTGATGATATTATCTTCGGTCTTGTATTGGTCATCCAGCCCTGCCAGCTTCTTACCCAGGTCAATGATGTATTCGTATTTTTCCTCCCAGTCGTCAAATAACTCGAAGGTTTCTATGATCTCGTCTTGTATCTCGTTAATGCTCATGTGCTTTACCGGGACTTTCACCCGGCGGGGTTCAGGTGGTAAGCGGACTAAGCCAGGAATTTCTTCACTTTCAGAAGGCCACTGATCAGCGCATCGATCTCCTCCTTCGTATTATACGGTGCAAAGGAAGCCCTTGCCGTGCCCGGAATCCCGAAGCGCTGCATCAGCGGCTGGGTGCAGTGGTGGCCGGTTCTTACGGCTATTCCCTGCTGATCCAGGATAATGCCTATGTCCTGGGGATGAATGTTTTCCATTACAAAGGAAACCACGCTTATTTTTTGGGGGGCTTTTCCGATGATCTTCACGCCTTCCAGGGCTTCCAGCTTTTCGGTGGCGTAGTCCAGCAGTTCGTGCTCGTGGCGTCTCAGGCCCTCTTTATCCAGGGCGTTAAAGTAATCCAATGCGTATTTAAAAGTGATCACGTCCGCGATATTGGGGGTGCCGGCCTCAAATTTATAGGGCAGATCGGCGTAGGTGGTCTTTTCAAAGGTCACCTCTTTGATCATTTCTCCGCCGCCCCGGAAGGGGGGCATGGCCAGGAGCAGCTCTTTTTTGCCGTAGAGAATACCGGTACCGGTGGGTCCGAAAAGCTTGTGGGCCGAAAGTACATAAAAATCAGCATCCAGCTGCTGCACATCTACCGGGATATGACTGCAGGCCTGGGCGCCGTCTATCAGCACTTTTGCGCCGGCTTCATGGGCCTTTTGAATGATGTATTCTACCGGGTTAATGGTACCCAGGGCATTGGAAACGTGCACCACTGACACCAGCTTTGTCTTTTCGGATAGCAGGCGGTCAAATTCCTCCAGGATAAGATCGCCGTTATCGTCTATGGGGATCACCTTCAGCACACAGCCCTTTTCCTCGCAGAGCATCTGCCAGGGCACTATGTTCGAGTGGTGTTCCAGGGTGGAGATCAGGATCTCATCACCCTCCTTCAGGAATTTCCGGCCGTAAGTGTAGGCCACCAGGTTTATGGCGTCGGTGGTACCGTAGGTAAATATGATCTCTTCGGTACTGGCGGCATTCAGGAAAGCCCTTACGGTTTTCCGGGTTTCTTCAAAAGCGGCCGTGGCTTTTTCCGCCAGGTAATGGATACCCCGGTGGATGTTGGCATTGTAGGAGTCGTAATACGTCTCCAGGGCCTTCACTACCACTGCCGGTTTCTGGGTGGTGGCGGCATTATCAAAATAGACCAGCTTCCTGCCCGAAATCTCGGTTTCCAGGATAGGAAAATCCTTCCGTAAAGTATTGATATCGAAACTCATGCTTGAAGTTTCTTCAGAATGAGTATATCTAAAGGTTCACGTAACGCTTCCCATTTGATCTGGGAAACCACATCTTCTGCAAAAGCCGCCAGCTGAAGCCGGATGGCCTCGGCTTTGGGTATCCCGCGCGACTGCATGTAGAAGATGGCATCGTCATCCAGCTTACCGGTGGTAGTGCCGTGGGAGCATTTCACATCATCGGCCCAGATTTCCAGCTGGGGTTTGGTGTTCATGCCCGCCGTTTCGGAAAGGATCACGTTCCGGCAGTTCTGGTAGGCATTGGTCTTCTGCGCATCCTGGCGCACAAAGATCTTCCCGTTAAATACGCCTTTCGAGCGGCCATCCAGGATACCCTTGTAGAGCTCATTACTTTCCGAGTTCGGCTTCTGGTGATCTACCAGGGTGTGGTTATCCACGTGCTGGCTGCCGTTTGGAATATAGAGGCCATACATGTGGCTTTCAATATGCTCGCCATCCAGCACCAGGTTCAGGTTATTTCGTACAAAACCGCCGTTTACAGTGAAAGTGGCGGCGTAGAAATAAGACCGGTCTTTCTGCAGCACCTGGGTGGTGCCTACGTGGAAGCTGGCATCGTTTTCATCCTGGATCTTGTAGTAGTCGGCCCGGGCGTCTTCGCTCAGGAAGATTTCCGTGGCAATATTCGTAAAAGATGAATTCTCACCGATATTCTGGAAGATTTCTACGATTTTCGCTTCCGAATTTTTCCCGATCACCGCCAGGTGGTGTACTGAATTCCGGATATGCTCCTGTCCTGTGGCATGAATATGACGAATCACTACCGGCTCTTCCAGGGTGGTATGATCAGGCACGTGAATAACGGCTCCTTCCCTGGAAAGGGCCACATTCAGGGCGCTTAAACCTTCTTTTTCCACATCCAGGCCTTTGCCGTAATACTCGTTGAGCACTTCGGGGATCAGCTTTTCGGCTTCTTTGAAATCCAGTACTTTGATCTTTTCATTCAAAAGCGGAGAAGAAAGCTCTGCGGAGAAATTCCCGTTCACAAAGACCAGTTGCAGTCCTTCGAGATCCGCAAAAGGAAGTTCAGCCACTTCTTCCCGGCTAAGGGAGGAAGCGGAAGACAGTGTATAATCGTATTTTTCGAGGCCCTTCAGGCTGGAATACTTCCAATCTTCGTGTTTTACGGTAGGAATCCCCAGTTTTTTGAAGTTCTCAAAGGCCTCTTCGCGGAGCCGGTTCCAGGCCAGGCCCGATTTTCCGTTCAAATGATGAAGCAGGGAATCAAATTCCCCTTCTATTTTCGTCAGAATAGACATAAATCACGTTTTAAGCTTAAGCGGAAACAGAATCTGCCTCTGCTTTAATCCAATCATATCCTTTTTCTTCCAGCTCCAGGGCCAGCTCTTTGGTACCGGATTTTACGATACGCCCTTTGTACAGCACGTGCACGTAATCAGGTACGATGTATTCCAGCAGACGCTGATAGTGCGTCACTACGATAAAGGAGCGGTCTTTGGAACGAAGCTGGTTAACCCCCTCAGCCACAATCCGCAGGGCGTCAATGTCCAGGCCGGAGTCGGTTTCATCCAGGATAGCCAGGGTGGGTTCCAGCATGGCCATCTGGAAGATCTCATTGCGCTTTTTCTCTCCGCCGGAGAAGCCTTCGTTCAGCGAGCGGCGCAGGAGCTGATCGTCTATTTTCACGGTTTTCGCCTTTTCTTTCATCAGCTTCAGGAACTGGGCTGCGTCCAGCGGATCCTTACCGTGGTATTTACGGATCTGGTTAATGGCGGTTTTCAAAAAGTTAATGGTAGTGACACCCGGTATTTCTATCGGGTACTGAAATGCGAGGAAAATACCCTCTGCAGCACGCTCTTCGGGAGCCAGTTCCAGCAGGTCTTTACCGTTAAACTCCACGCTTCCGCCGGTTACTTCAAATGTTTCGCGACCCGCCAGCACGGAGGCGAGGGTACTCTTACCGGAGCCGTTTGGGCCCATAATGGCATGCACCTCACCCGGTTTAACCTCCAGATTTATACCTTTTAATATTTCCTTGCTTTCTACTCTAGCCTGTAAATTACTGATACTCAGCATATATAAAATAATGTTCTTGATTCCGGTTACAAAGATAATTTATAATCACCTAAAGGGTTACATATACTTAACTAATTATGGGGGGCAAGCGTTCAAATAGTGGGCACTTTTCCATGGAAAACGGCGTTATTCAGTAGAAAGTTAAAAACCGATGAAATACGTTCTTTTCATATTATTATTTAACCTGTCATGTACCACCATGGCCCAAAAAGAGAAATCCGGAAAGATGACCAAGAAAGAAGAAACGCCTGAGATTACGAAAACCGAGGCCGAGTGGCGGCAGCAACTCACACCGATGCAGTATTATGTGGTCCGTGAGAAGGGTACCGAGCGGCCTTTTACGGGCGAGTTCTGGGATCACAAAGAAAAAGGTACCTATAAGTGCATTGGCTGCGGTGAAGAGCTGTTCAGCTCGGAAACCAAGTTTGATGCGGGCTGTGGCTGGCCCAGCTTTTACGATGCCCTGGATAAAAACAAGATCAAAGTAAACCGGGATACCTCCCACGGTATGATTCGCGAGGAAATTGTTTGTAAAAAATGCAATGCCCACCTGGGGCACGTTTTTAACGACGGGCCTAATCCCACCGGGCTCCGGTATTGTGTGAATTCAGCCAGCCTGGGTTTTGAAAAAAAGCATTAACTTTGCTTCCCATTAACAAAACCATTTGAATGAAGCTTATTACCCGTTCCGGATGGGCGTTCCTGTCTTTCCTGGTGTTTGGCTGTGGCCCGGCCGGTAATTCCGGAGAACAAACCGCCGTAAAGCCGGATCCCCTGCAGGAGGTGAAGGAGATTTTTGCAGGAAGAACAGCGGCGTACGACAGTGTCACGGTAGAGGAGACAGACAGTACCTATACCTACTTTGTTTTGCCTAAAACGGAAGAATCGAATACCGAAACCGACCTTTTCGGGGCTTTCAGTATTGAGAAAAAAACCATTAAAACCGGCGACCTGAACGGTGACGGGCTGGAAGATGCCGTAGTGCAGTACTCCTACACCCCCCACCAGGACAATAACACCCTGATTTATTTCAAAATCCTGCTGCAAAACGGCGGCAAGCTGGAAGAAGCCGGCGAGATTTTCGGCGGTGGAAGATGCGAGGCCCCTATTTTAGAGATCCTGGAGATCAAAAAAGGGGTGATTCGCTTCATGGGAAGTGAATACGCCGATGGTGATCCCTGCTGCTGCCCCTCCGTGAAAAAGGAACACGCCTTTAAACTGGAAAACGGCAAAATAATTCCGGCCTCTTAATTTTACATTTTATACTATGTCAAAAAATACCGATTTTTTATACGAATACCTGAATAACGCCTCTCCTACCGGCTTCGAATCAGCCGGTCAGCAGATCTGGCTGGATTATGTTAAACCCTATATCGATGAGCACATTATCGATGTATATGGCACGGCGGTAGGCGTGATCAATCCCGGCCAGGACTATAAGGTGGTGATTGAGGCCCACTCGGACGAGATCTCCTGGTTTGTGAATTACATTACAGACAGCGGTTATATCTATGTGCGGAGAAACGGAGGATCGGATCACCAGATCGCTCCTTCCATGCGCGTAAACCTGCATACCCGTAAAAACGGTATCGTAAAAGGGATCTTCGGCTGGCCGGCCATTCATGTGCGTGACGCCGGCAAGGAAGAAACCCCTTCCCTGAAAAACATTTTTATAGACGTGGGCGCCTCTTCGAAGGCCGAAGTGCTGGAAATGGGCATCACGGTAGGCACCGTGGCCACTTTTGAGGATGGCCTGACCGAACTGAACGGCAAATATTACGTGGGCCGGGCCCTGGATAACCGCATGGGAGGTTACATCATAGCGGAAGTGGCCCGCCGGCTCCATGAAAATAAGGTAAAGCTACCCTTTACGCTGTATGTGGTGAATGCCGTGCAGGAGGAGATCGGGCTACGGGGATCGGAGATGATCTCGCGGCGCCTGAAGCCTGACGTGGCGGTGTGTGTGGATGTCACCCACGATACTCAGAGCCCCATGTACGATAAGAAAAAGGATGGCGACATAGCCTGCGGGAAAGGTCCTACCCTATCCTACGGCCCGGCGGTGCAGAATAACCTGCTTCACATGATCATTGACCTGGCGGAAGAGAAGCAGATTCCTTATCAACTGGCAGCGGTGAGCCGCTCTACAGGTACGGATACGGATTCATTTGCTTATTCAGCCGAGGGGGTGGCTTCTGCGCTGATCTCCCTGCCTCAGAAATACATGCACACCACGGTGGAAATGTGCCATAAAGAGGACATTGAGGCCTGCATTAACCTGTATTATGAGTTCCTGACCCGCCTGGAGGCCGGTACGGATTTCAGGTATATACGGTAAGGGCTACCGAAGGCTCTATTATTTGTAAATACCGACGGGAGCTAAAAGGGCACGGTTCGACACTTCGAAAAAATGCAAGGCGTTGAGGATGAGGCCGAAGGAGCATACTGTAGTATGTGACTGAGGCCGAATTCAGAAAACAACGCAGCAGTTTGTGTACTTTTTAGGCCCAGTCATCAGTAATATGTATCGGTTTATCTTGAAAAAGTATCCGTCCGGTACCCTCCGGCGTGCGTAATTTTGCATTTTATTTCCCGGATACCATGGCTATATTGAACATACAGGATTTTGTAAAGTATGCGAACTTCTCGCCCGTCAAAAACGAGCATTTGCACATCGTGGATTTCGGGAAAGAAAAGGATATCCTGCGGAAATCCGAAAAGATAAACATTGATTTCTACCTGCTGGCCATTAAGCCGCCCCTGGAAAAGAACCGGATCATTGACCGGAAATTTGAAGACCAGGCGAATTCTTTCCTGTATGTGGATTGTCCGCAAAATACCATGGCCTGGGATGTCAATGAACCGGATTCCGGTTACGTGATCCTGGTAGATGCCAAGCTGATTCAGCACGTGGCCAAAGCCTATAATTTTGCGCATTATAATAACCACGAAGCTCTTTACCTGACGAAGGACGAAGAAGTTTTGCTGTGGGACCTGTTCAAAAAGGCCTACGATGAGTTCCAGAAGCCGAATTACTCGAAAGACGTGATCCTGTCTTACGTGACCCTGATCTTATCCTACACCAAGATCTATTACGACCGTCAGTTTGACACCCGCAGCGCGGTTTATCACCAGGTGGTGGAAGACTTTTACCGTAACCTGGGGGATTACTACAGTAAACCGGAAGGGGTTTCGGGGATGCCCTCGGTGGCTTATTTTGCACAAAAAGCTAACCTCTCCCCCAATTATTTCGGTGACCTGGTGAAGCACTTTACGGGCGAATCACCCCTGGAACATATCCAGGAGTTTGTACTGAAGCTGGCCAAAGACAAGCTGAAAAACACGGCCCTCACGGTTTCCGAAATATCTTACAGCCTGGGCTTTGATTACCCCAATTATTTTGCCCGTTTTTTCAGGAAGAAAACGGGGATGTCGCCCAAGGTTTTTAAGAGTGTGTAATTTCTGAGGCTCCCGGTTTGGGAGCTTGTCTTTCCGGGGCTACTTGCTTATCTCAGTGTGTTTCCCAACTTTTCTACCTGGGAAAGCCATCTTTCTCTCTGCTGTTCCCCTGATTTTTTTACAAATTCAAGGTAGGTTACTTTCACGGGCTTTATCCCGCAAAATTCCAGGATGGTTTTTCGCAGCTGGTTCACACTGGGCCGGCCATAGACCCAGCGGTAATACCAGCCGGGTTGGTCGAGGGTAGTGATGATACGAGCGGATCTCCCGGTTAAAAACTTATCCCACCACACCGAATTTTCACGGTATTGGAATGCAAACCCCGGAAGAAAAAGCCGGTCAATAAACCCCTTCATGATAGCCGGAAATCCGCCCCACCATACAGGATGAACCCAAACCAGGTGCTCTGCCCGTTTGATTTTTTCCCAGGCATCCAGCAGATCGGGTTCCAGTTCCGTTCTTTTTCTATAGCCAAATTGCAGGTTAGGGTTAAATCGCAGATCCGCTATAGTGATCTCCTCTACTTCTGCGCCGGCCGCCAGCGCTCCGGTTTTATAGGCCCGGGCCAGGGCAAAACAGAAACTTTCCTTATTAGGGTGCCCGTTAATGATCAGGATTTTCTTCGTGACCGGAGGTTTAAATGATATCCTGCAAATTTAGGAGATAACCCGTACCCTTCGTCCGTTACGATCCGTAAAATGTATCCTTCTTCCCGTAATCTGTTTACGTTTTGAGAAAACAGCGGGGTGTACCTTTGTATTATCAAAAAACACGAATAATTTTTAAACAAACAGGTTATGAAAGAAGTAAAATTCAAGCACAAAAACTGGGAAGTAGCGGCTATTATGCAGTTCCCGAAAGATTTTGACGAAAGCAAAACCTATGCTGCGGTGGTATGTGCACACCCCATCAGCAGCTGTAAAAACCAGACCTCGGGTAATATTTATGGTAAGGCACTGGCGGAAGCCGGTTTTATCACATTGGCCTTTGATGCCTCACACCAGGGCGAAAGCGGTGGCGAGCCGCGGTTCCTGGAAGATCCGGCTACCCGCGTGGAAGACTTCCGCTGTGCGGCGGATTACCTGACCACTCTTCCCTATGTAGATAAGGACCGTATCGGGGTATTAGGGATCTGCGGTGGCGGTGGTTATGCCGTGAATGCAGCCATGACCGAAAGAAGATTTAAGGCAGTGGGCACGGTAGTAGGCGCTAATTACGGCCGGCTGATGCGG
>JAHBUH010000037.1 GCA_019638185.1 Leadbetterella sp. | reverse complement strand
GACACGGTGGTACAATACGTAGCCCGGGAGCTGGGCATAGAGAAAGCCTTTGGCGATCTCCTGCCGGAAGATAAAGTCAATAAAGTAAAAGAGATCAAAGCCGGGAAGGAGATCGTGGCTTTTGTGGGTGACGGGGTGAATGACGCCCCTGTGGTGGCCCTCAGCGATGTGGGGATCGCTATGGGTGGCCTGGGCAGTGACGCCACCATTGAAACAGCCAATGTGGTTATCCAGGACGATAACCCTGCTAAAATCCCCCTGGCGATCCGTATCGGTAAGGCCACCCGGAAGATCGTGTGGCAGAACATAGGGCTGGCCTTTGGCGTAAAAGCCATTGTGCTTATCCTGGGGGCCGGCGGACTGGCCACCATGTGGGAGGCCGTCTTTGCTGACGTAGGCGTAGCCCTGCTGGCCATTTTAAATGCCATCCGGATCCAGCGGATGAAATTCTGAAAACAATAATTTAAAAAACGGGGTATTATTTGCAAAATAAACAATTATGCTATAACTTAGGAGTAAAATAACTGCACTATGTCTGAAGATCCTGTAAAATATGAAACAAAGTACCGCGCTAAAGAAGAAGAAGAATCCTCAAAACTCATGGTGAGTGACAGCGAAGTGTACTACTGGAATACCCGCATGGACAGGGTTAACCTGGTCAGGCGCGGGGTGTCTTACCACGCCATTGAAGCCATCAGTAAGAAAATGAATACGCCGGTAAAAGATATGCTGGTGCTCCTGGATATCCCCCAAACCACCTATAATAAAAAGAAAAGAGAAAACTCCCTGCTTAGCGGTCGGGATAGTGAATTCATCCTCCTTCTTTCTGAATTAACTGATTTCGGCCGGGAGGTCTTTAACGGGGAGGAAGCTAAGTTTTCACGCTGGCTAAAAAAGCCTAACCTCTCTTTGGGCGGCCTTACCCCGGAAAGTCTTTTAGACTCGGTTACCGGCATACAGGAAGTTAAAAATGCGCTTAACCGCCTGGAATACGGTAGCCTGGCCTGATGAAAGTCTATCGTATTGAGCGGGAAAAATACCTGCACACCACCCTGAAGGGAATCGGTGCGTCCGGAAGCGGAGGCTTCCGCTGGAACAGTAAAAACACTTACCTGGTTTATACGGCCGAGTCACGGGCGCTGGCCACCCTGGAGATTTCCGTACACCTGGATTTAAGCGAGGACCTGCCGGACGATCGTTACTACGTGGAGATCGAGATTCCGGACGATGTGGTGATCCGGGAACTGGACTCCAAAGACCTGCCCGGAAACTGGGATGCCAAACCGCCGGCTACCGCCACCCAGCACATCGGTGATCATTTTGTACTGGCGGGAGAAGTGGCCGTTCTGAAAGTGCCCAGTAGCATAGTACCCCCTGAGTCGAACTTCCTGATCAATCCCTACCACCCGGATGCCCAAAAAATCAAAGTGGTTTCTATCCTGAAAATGAGTTTTGACGACCGGCTGAAACCCTAACGAAAGAGCTTCTTATGCCCGGATGTGCCGGAACGGTCTTAAAAACCGTCAAATCCAAGGCGTTGAGGATGAGGCCGAAGGAGCATACTAAAGGTATGCAACTGAGACCGAATCCCGAAAATAACGCAGCAGTTGGTGATTTTTAAGACCCTTTCTTTAAAAAGGCCTAAAGATCAGATCACGGTAATCCTCCATGGAAGTACGGATCACCCTGTGCGCATGCTCCTTACCATACTCATAAGCAATAGTACAGTTCTGGGGCTCATCCGGCAGGTTTTTATACGTCAGGAAGTAGTGTTTCAAACGCTCTACCACTCCTTTGGGAAGCTCGGAAAGATCATTATACTGCCCATAGATCTGATCACCCACCAGCACCGATATGATCTTATCATCTGCCTCCCCTTTATCCAGCAGGCAAAAGCCGCCGATGGGGCGCGACTGCAGAATGATATTTCCGCTGGTAATGTTATGACTGGACAGCACGCAGATATCCAGCGGGTCACCATCACCTTCCACTACCGCCGCACCGTTACCCCGTGCTATCTCAGCTACGCGGTCGCCACAGTAGGTCTGGGGAATGAACCCGTACAGCGCAGGAATAATGTTGGAGTACTTCTGAGGCCTGTCGATCTTCAGATACCCCGAGTCTTTATCGATCTCATATTTGATGGTATCCGAAGGAACAATCTCAATAAATGTGGTCACTTTCTCAGGGGCCTCCAGGCCTATGGATATCCCGTGCCAGGGATGCGCTTTATACACTGGTTTCATTCGTGTTTTTTAGAAGATAATTTTCAATAAATCTTTCGGAAAGAAAATAAATAAAAAGTAAAACTAAAAAAATATTTTTACTGTTAGCACGATATATAACCGAAACATTATAGTTTTCACTACACAAAATACCATTGTATTACAAAAATGAGTAAGCCGAAAGTCATCAAGGATTTCCTGAAATTAGAGGAAGAACTCCAGGAACAAATTCTCGAGCAGTATCCTGATGGGTATCAAAACAGCCTGATCCTGTTTACCGATCGCGACGGTAAATATGCGCAGGCATTACCCTATGAGACGGAAGACAAATATTACCTCCTGCGCATGCCGCCCATGAAAGCCAAAAAGAACGTTCTGGATACGGAAACACCGGGTTCCGATGAAGAAGAGGAAGAGGATAATACAGGGGGATACACCGATCTGGATACCATGCAGATAGGAGGAAGTAAGCGCAATGATGACGACGAGGAATACGATTAATCCCCGCTTTGCGTTATATTTACAAACCGGGGCAGAACCCGCTGAATAGAAGTAATGAAAAGACTTGGTTTTTTGATCCTGTTAGTAGGATGGCAATTTACATATGCTCAGTCAGGCGGGATAGATTTTGACTCGCCCAAATGGAAAGAGGTATTAAAAAAGGCGAAAGAAGAGAACAAACTCATCTTCTTTGATGCCTATACTACCTGGTGTAGCCCCTGCTTAAAGCTCCAGAACCAGGTTTTCCCTGATAGGGCCCTGGGCGAATATTACAACAGGAATTTTATCAATGTCAAGTTTGACATGGAGAAAGGCGAAGGCGTGATCCTGAGCAGGAAATACGCCATTCAGGTGTATCCTACCCTCCTGTTCATTGACCCCCGGACTGAACGGGTGGTTAATCACGCCATTGGTTTCAAAAGCCCGGAGCAACTGCTGCAGCTGGCCGAGCAAGCCATTTCCCGCGCCAATCTGTAAGATTTTTTTTAAGCAAGGTTTTCCGGAAAATATTCCGCAGGTCCTCCTATCCGCCGGCAGATTACACACGCTTTTAGACAGCCTCATTATTTTTTCTTACTTTTGTTATACTCAACCTGAAAAATATACATGAAAGACGTATTTATCGTAGCTGCTAAAAGAACGCCCATCGGCAGCTTCGGAGGGGTATTTGCAGGCTTAGCGGCTACAGAGCTGGGAGCTCTGGCTGTGAAAGGAGCCCTGGAAAGTATTCATTTTGATCCTTCGGGCGTAGATGAGCTTTATTTTGGTTCGGTAGTGCAGGCTAACCTGGGCCAGGCACCAGCCACACAGGTGGTGCTCCGGGCAGGACTGCCCTCGTCTGTTCCCGCCACGCTGATCAATAAGGTTTGTGCTTCCGGTATGAAGTCGGTTATGCTGGCCGCCACCAGCATCGCTATGGGAGAAAACCGGGCCGTGGTGGCCGGAGGCATGGAGAATATGTCGCAGATTCCCTTCTACCTGGAAAAAGCACGTTACGGCTATGGCTATGGTAACGGCACGCTGATAGATGGCCTGGCCCGGGACGGCCTTACCGATGTGTACCAGCAAAAGGCCATGGGGTGTTTTGCGGATGCCACTGCAGATAAGTTCGGCCTGACGCGGGAGGCCCAGGATGCTTTTGCCATCCAATCCTATAAACGGGCGGCAGAAAATACCGCTAACGGCTTTTTTCAGCATGAGATTGTGCCCGTAGAGATCAAAGACAAAAAAGGGAACGTCACCCACGTATCCGAAGACGAAGAATACAAACGCGTAAACTTTGATAAAATCCCGGCCTTAAAGCCGGTTTTCACCAAAGAAGGCACCGTAACGGCCGCTAATGCCTCTACCATTAACGACGGGGCCGCCGCCCTGCTGCTGGTATCGAAAGAAGTTATGGAAGCGCATAACCTCACGCCCCTGGCCCGCATAGTCAGCTATGCCGATGCCGCCCAGGAACCGGAATGGTTTACTACGGCGCCGGTACTGGCCGCCGGTAAGGCGTTGGAAAAGGCCGGCCTCCAAACCGGCGATATCGATTATTTTGAAGTCAACGAAGCCTTCGCGGCCGTTCCCATGGCGTTTGCACAGCAGCTGGGTATTCCTGCGGAAAAAGTAAATGTCTGTGGCGGGGCTGTGGCCCTCGGGCACCCGCTGGGCGCTTCCGGGGCACGGATCATCGTGACTCTTCTGAATGTTTTGCAAACCCACAAGGGGCGCAGGGGTATGGCCGCTATCTGTAACGGCGGCGGCGGGGCCAGCGCTATTATCGTGGAGAGGGTCTGATCACTTCAGCCTCAGATTACCGCACCTGTAGCGGTGGAAGCCGGTGTACGGCCTGATCATCTCAGCCTGAGATTACCGCACTTGTCGCGGTTAGGATTCATGTGGATTATCCAATCGCTCCAGCCTCACCCTCACCGCATTACTGTGCGCCTGAAGCTGTTCCGCTTCCGCCATCCTCATAACCGTATTCCCGATATGCTGCAGGCCTTCCCGGGAAATCTGCTGATAGGTGATCTTCTTCACAAAACTATCTACCGAAACCCCGCTATAGGCTTTTGCGTAGCCATTAGTGGGCAGCGTGTGATTCGTGCCTGAAGCGTAGTCACCACAAGATTCGGGGGTATAATGCCCTAAAAACACGGATCCGGCGTTAATCACCTTTTCTCCCACCTCTTCCGGGTTTTTTACGGCCAGGATCAGGTGCTCCGGAGCATAGCTGTTCAGTAATTCCATGGCCTGGTCTGTATTTTCCACTAATACGGCCCTGGAGTTTTCCAAAGCACCATCAGCCATCCCTTTCCGGGGCAACAGGTCCAGCTGCCGCTGTACTTCAGCCAGGGTTTCCTCAATGCGTTTTTCAGAAGTAGAAACCAGTAATACCTGACTGTCTTTTCCATGTTCCGCCTGGGAGAGCAAGTCGGCTGCCACGAAAGCCGGGTTAGCGGTTTCATCCGCCAGAACCGCTACTTCTGACGGCCCCGCAGGCATATCGATGGCCACTCCCGACTGGGTAACCAGCTGTTTGGCAGCCGTTACATACTGGTTTCCGGGGCCAAATATCTTATGTACCCTGGGCACGCTTTCCGTTCCATAAGCCATAGCGGCTATGGCCTGCGCGCCACCTATTCTGAAAACCCGGGTTACGCCACATTTCAAAGCACAATAATAAATGGCCGGATGGTTACCGGGCGAGCAAAGCACGATTTCCTTACACCCGGCTATAGACGCCGGAATGCCCAGCATGAGTACCGTAGAAAAAAGAGGAGCTGTCCCTCCCGGAATATAGATACCCACTTTCTCGATCCCTACGGATTTCCGCCAGCAGGTAACTCCCGGCATAGTCTCTACCGGATCTTCCGCTCTTAATTGCGACTGATGAAACCGGTAAATGTTATCATACGCCTGATCTATGGCCTCTTTCAGTTCACTGTCCAGGCTGCCAGCGGCCGCTAAAAGTTCCTGTGCTGAAACCTCAAATTCATCGATCAGCATATTATCAAAATCCAGCGCAAACTTCTTTAAGGCAAAATCCCCCCGGCTTTTTACTTCCTCCAGAACGGGCTTTACCCGGCTTTCTATTTCACTCAGGTCCAGAACCGGCCGACGGATTATCTCAGCGGCCTCCTGCGGAGACGGATATTTATATACCTGCATCTTACAATACCATTTTTTCAATAGGAATAACCAGGATGCCCTGCGCGCCGGCATCTTTCAGCGACTCGATCCGCTCCCAGAAATCACTTTCTTTTAAAACCGAATGCACCGAGCTCCACCCCTCAATGGCCAGCGGCATCACCGTGGGGCTTTTCATGCTGGAAAGAATGGCCGTGATGGCCTCCAACTTATCATTAGGGGCATTCAGCAGCACATATTTGTGATCTTTGGCGGTCTGCACCGAAGCTATCCGGAACAGGAGCTTATCCAGGATGGCCTGCTGATCCGGGGCCAGGGCCGGATTGGCGATCAGGATGGCCTCTGACCGGAAAATGCTTTCCAGCTCTTTCAGCCCGTTACTGAGCAGCGTGCTTCCGGAGCTTACGATATCGCAGATGGCATCCGCCAGCCCGATGGAAGGTGCAATTTCCACGGATCCGCTGATCTCGTGGATATGGGCGGTAATGTTATTTTTTTCGAGATACTCTCCCAGGATACGGGGATAAGACGTGGCGATGCTCTTGCCGTTCAGGTCTTCCGGAAGCACGAAATCGCGCTCACGGGAAACCGCAATGGAGAGCCTGCATTTGGAAAAACCCAATGCCTTTACCACATCCACTTTTTTACCGGATTCCACCATCACGTTCTCGCCTACTATGCCCAGATCCGCTACACCGTCTTCCACATAGCCCGGAATATCATCGTCTCTCAGGAAGAGAAATTCAGCAGGGAAATTAGACGAAACCGACCTCAAACGGCCCTTTCCCATCTCCACTTTGATCCCGCATTCTTTAAAAAGATTCAGCGAGTCTTCACTGAGTCTTCCGGACTTTTGGATGGCTATTTTTACAATTTTCTTCATTAATTCTTACAAATTGGCACAAAATTAGCCTTATCTCTTGTAAATAAATTGTAGATTCTTTAATATTATTGCCGAATTGAAATTTCTAGTGCTTTTTCTAAAGGAACTACAAGTTCATATCAAAAAAATCATAACAGTAAATACCCCCGGTGTTTTCTGAATTTAACCCTTATTAAAAATGAAAAATGTGCAATTAAACTATCACAAGGCGAAAGCCAGTACGTCCATCGTGGAGTATCGCTGGTTCAGGGTCTTGAATGTAATCGTGCTTTCAGCTTTGATTCTTATCGGAATTTTTAACCTTAATTTCTAAGCGTATTTCCTGAAGTTTACTAAAGCTGTCTTGCGTTTTCCGGGTCTTTGTGTATATTTGGTATAGCTTTATTCTATACCATGCGCAAGGGTTTTGTCTTATTTCTCTTTCTGCCTTTTCTTACCCTGGGACAGGCCCGGTATTTTGTGTACCTCAAAGATAAAGCAGGCTCTTCCGGACTGGCTCCCCAAACGTTTTTATCCGAGCGCTCCCTTCAGCGGCGGGCCGCTCAGAAGATCAGCCTGACAGACCAGGACCTCCCCGTTTCTTCTGCCTACCTGGATGAGATCCGTGCGGCCGGTTTCCGTATTATCGGGAAATCGAAATGGCTGAACGCCGTTTTGGTGGAAGGGGAATCCTCCCGGATGAACACCCTGAAGTCTTTGCCCTTTGTAAACGGTATTGAAGGTAATGCCGACATCCGCGGCGATATTTCCATGGGCCAGTACGCCCGCCTCCGCTCCAAATTCACTTCGCCCATTACGCCGGTAGATTACGGCAGCTCGGCCACCCAGCTCCGGATGCTGGGCGCTGACACCATGCATACTAACGGCTACCGGGGTACCGGGGTGCTCATTGCCGTTATGGATGCCGGTTTCCCGAATGTCAATACGGCAGATGCCTTCACCCACCTGCGTAACGGCGGAAAGATCAGGCACACCTGGAACTACGTTTATGATACCCCTGATGTTTACCGTGATGACACCCACGGAACCCATGTACTGAGCATTATGGCCGGCTATATCCCGGGAAAGCTTTCGGGCACCGCCCCGGAAGCTGACGTGGCCCTGTATATTACGGAAGATGCCATAGACGCCAATGAATCGAAAATCGAAGAAGTGTACTGGGTACTGGCAGCAGAGCATGCTGACAGCCTGGGGGCGGATGTGCTCAATACCTCGCTGGGCTACTATGAGTTTACAGACCCCAGCCAGGACTATACCTATGAACAGATGGACGGTAAAACCACCATCAGTGCCCGGGGAGCCGACCACGCCAGCCGGGTGGGAATGGTGGTGGTGGTCTCCGCCGGGAATGAAGGAAACACCTCGTGGCGCTATATCTCCACGCCGGCTGATGCCGAATATGTCATAGCCGTGGGGGCGGTGAACGCGAACCGCCAGAAGGTGGGTTTCAGCTCTTTCGGGCCGTCGGCAGACGGCCGCATAAAACCGGAGGTCTGTGCTATGGGCTCCTCTACGGTATTGAGTCAGTCCGGCTCCACCGTCAGTACCGGCAGCGGAACTTCCTACTCCGGGCCTTTGATAGCCGGCTTTATGGCCGGGCTTCGCCAGCAGTTTCCCACTCTTACCGCCCTGGAGCTGCGGGAGATCCTGATCCGGTCAGCAGACCGCGCCCGAACGCCGGATAATTCCTACGGCTACGGGATTCCCAGCTACTCCCGGGCGCTGAAAGTGGCCTACAGCAATTACGATGTTCTCCTGGGAAAAGAGCCGGCGGAAATGCAGATCATTACCTATCCCAATCCCCTGTCTTTCCCGCAGGGATTCTCCATCCGGGTAGGTGATGAGGTACTGCCAGACAGCCAGAAGATCAGCGTGACCGACAGCCGGGGAAGGTTGATCCGGTCCGACATTGAAAAATCGCGCCTGAACCCGGAGCAACTTGCTGACGGGTTGTATTACATCACGGTCATACATTCCGGAAAAAGATATTCCGGTAAGCTGGTGATCAAAAGGTGAAGCATAGCAGCCCTTTACACCAGACGGTATGGGACCGCGCCCATGAATAATAGTTCTCAGCTAAAATTTTATACCTATGGAAAAACATTTGCTGACCGAAGAAGAAACAGAAGCCTATCACCGCCACGGTTACCTGATAGTCAGGGGCTTTTTAAATGAAGCAGAAGTAGATAAGCTTTATCAGATAGCCACCGGGGATGATACCGTCAATGCCCACGCCATAGACCTGAACGATAACACCGGCAAAAAAACCAGGCTCACCCTCTGGTATAAGCCCGGTAATGACGCCTACGGCCTGCTGACTAAAAGTGAACGGATGGTAAAAAATGCGGGAAAACTCATGGACGGAAATTCACCGGTATGTCATTTTCATTCCAAGCTGATGCAAAAAGAGCCTAAAGTGGGCGGCGCATGGGAATGGCACCAGGACTACGGCTATTGGTATAAGAATGAGTTTCTTTTCCCGGATCAGATGATTTCGGTGATGGTGGCCATTACGGAGGCTAACCGGCCTAACGGCTGCCTGCAGGTGATCCGGGGATCGCATAAGATGGGGCGCATAGAGCATGGTTTTGCCGGAGAGCAGGTGGGTGCATCCCAGCATCACGTAGATCTCGCCTTAAAAACCATGGAGCATGTGTATGTGGAATTAAAGGCCGGTGATGCCCTGTTTTTTCACAGTAACCTGATCCACCGTTCCGAAGCCAACACCTCTGAGCATGCCCGCTGGTCGGTTATTTCCTGTTATAACCGGGCCGCCAATGTGCCCTATAACGAGCCTTCGGGCAGCAGTACCCTGCCCCTGGAAACCGTACCGGATGATGCCCTCCTGACCTGGGATGCCCCTGAGCACCTGGATGCTTCCAATTTCCTGAAAAAAGAGAATGATCAAGCCTTAAAATAAAAATTTATGCCTAAAATATGTATCCTGGGAGGAGGGTTTATCGGCCGGTTTTACGCCGAATCCCTCACCGGTAAACGCACCACCGACCGGCTGACCGTGGTCTACTCCCGCAGAAAAAGCAGTGCTGAACGCTTTGCCGCCGACTACCAGGTGCCTCACCATTTTACGGACATGGAAGAAGCCGTCAGCCACCCCGAAACGGAGATCGTGGTGATCGGGCTGCCTAATTTTCAGCATGAAGAAGCCGTAAACCTGTGCGTGAAGCATAAAAAAGCAGTGCTATGCACCAAGCCCCTCGGCCGGAATGCCGATGAGGCCTTACGGATGCTCCGGGCGGTAGAAGAAGCAGGGATCTTTGCCGGCTACCTTGAAGACCTCTGCTACACCCCAAAATTCCTGAAGTCGCTTAAGTCGGTTAAAAACGGGGCCATAGGCCGCGTGCTGTGGGCCAAGTCACGGGAAACCCATCCCGGCCCGCATTCCGAATGGTTCTGGGACATGGACCTGGCCGGCGGGGGCGCTGTCCTGGATATGGGCTGTCACTGTATCGAAATCTCCCGGAGTTTTATTGGGAAAGACATCCGGCCGGTAGAGGTGATGTGCTGGGCCGACACCCAGGTGAAGCCCATTGAAGCCGAGGATCACGCCATCGGGCTGGTGAAATACGAGAACGGGGCCATCGGGCAGTTTGAGGTGTCCTGGACCTTCCGCGGCGGCATGGACCTGCGTGACGAGGTCATGGGCACCGAAGGCACCATCTGGATCAACTCCTGGCTACGCACCGGTTTTGAAATGTTCACCAGCGGTGCCGGTGACGGATACGTGGTGGAGAAAGCGGAATCAGCCAGCGGCTGGCAGTTTCCGGTGGGCGACGAAGCCCATGAGCTGGGCTACACCAATATGTTTGTAGACATGCTGGACTCCTGGGGAAAAGGAGAGCTGCCGCAGGAAACCTTTTATGACGGTTATGTAGTAAACGCGGTTATCGATGCCGCCTATAAATCTTCTAAAACCAAACAATGGGAAATGGTGGAGCTTCCGCTCTGGCGGGGTCAGACGGGCGTTCAAAAACCCTCGGTCTACAAAGAATACGACGCAGATCACTGGCTGATCAAGGAAGAACGACTGCCTAATGGTGATCAGGTGATTATCCTGAAAGAAAAGAAATCAGGGAAGATCGTGCAGAGATAATATTGACCGGCTTCATAATAAGGTGCCTGAAAAGGAAGGGTTCACCACTACGGCAAACCGCCCCTTTCAGGCACCTGGGGTATTTTCAGACAAGAAAGCCTTTTAAACAGGCTATTCAGCCCTTTAAAGTTCCTCCGTTTTTACTGCTTCTGCATTTTCTGCCGGGTTTGTTCCAGCAGGGCCGCCAGGCCGTCTTCCGGGGCGGCAGCTTTATTCTGCTCCTGCTGGGCCAGTTCATTCAGGTGTTTGGTGATCTGCCGGCCGGCGTCTTCCAGGATACCGATCATCTTCTCGTCCTGGGTGGAATCGCGTAGCATCTGCACCAGGTTACCGATCATATCCACGGCAAAATGGTTCATTTCATCTACGGGCATATCCTTGGTCCAAAGGTTAATGCCGAGCAGCCCGCGGTGATAATGATCCCATACGCTGATGGAGATGGCTTTGGTCTCATTGATTCCTTCGTTAGGGTTCTCCGTGGCATCCCAAAAGATTTTCTCCGGGATGCGGTCGTTGTCTAACTGAATCTCAAAATTGATTTCTGACTTCATGCTTAATTGTTAATACTACCAAATACTCTTTTTAACAGTTCAGTAGTGCGGGCCAGCGGGTTCTCCCGGATTTTGGCTTCCTCCTGCGCTACCAGT
>JAHBUH010000036.1 GCA_019638185.1 Leadbetterella sp. | reverse complement strand
GCCGGGCCTTATTCATTACTTCACTTCCAGTATTCTGAATCCTTTACCGGCTACCTTCACTTCTTTTTGCCAGCTTGATCCGTCCAACACATCTTTCACCTGCGCGCCATCCGGGATCATTTCTGCATAATCACTGCTTTTTACTACGGTTTCTTCTTCGTTTTTATTGAAGATCACCCACAGCTTTTTCTGGCCGTCAAAACGGAAGTAGCTGTAGATGCCGTTTTCCGGCACAAAATGAACCAGCTTGCCGGTATGCACCACGGTGGCGGTTTTGCGCCAGTTAAAGAGCTGGCGGGTAAAGTCCTGCAGGTCTTTCTGGAGCGGGGTGAGGTTTGCGCCGGTGAAGGCGTTCCGCTGATCGCCGGGCCAGCCGCCGGGCATGTCGGCACGGAGCACACCGTGCTCTTCCGAGTCGGGGTTTCCTATGCCGATTTCAGTGCCGTAGTAGATCTGGGGAATTCCGCGTACGGTAGCCAGCAGGGCCAGCCCCATTTTAAACAGGCGCGGGTCTTCTTTTACCTGAGTGAAAAAGCGGTTCATGTCGTGGTTATCGGCAAAGACCACCAGGTTATCCGGGGCCGGGTAGAGGTAGTCGTCCGAAAGGGCCTGGTACAGGCGCGCCAGCCCGCTGTGGAAGCCTTCTTTTTCGGTCAGGGCCTGGCTCAGGGCGGCTTGAAGCGGAAAGTCCATCATGGACGGAATCCAGGTCTGGTAGCCGTCCGGGTTTTGTTTTCCTTTCTGCCAGTAGGCGATGGTGTTGGCCTTGGTGGTCCATTCTTCACCCACTACGTTCAGGTTAGGGTATTCCATCAGGATATCTTTCATCCATTGGGTGAGGAACGCTTTTTCGGAATAAGGCCAGGTATCTACCCGCAGGCCGGATAAGCCGGCGTATTCTATCCACCAGATGGTATTTTGGGTCAGGTAGCGGGCCATAAAGGGGTTCCGCTGGTTCAGGTCGGGCATGGAGGGTACAAACCATCCGCCTTTCATGGCTTCCTTATCCTTTTCGGAAGCATGGATGTCCTGGTGCACTTCGCGGCGGTGATTGGTAGGCCGGAATTTCCCGCCGTTATTGATCCAGTCGGCAAAAGGCACATCCGCCATCCACCAGTGATCTATCCCGCAGTGGTTAGGGATCACGTCCATGATCCATTTCAGGCCCAGGGCTTTGGATTGGCTGACCATGTCTTTGAACGACTCATTACTACCGTAGCGGGGGTCTATCTTGTAATAATCCGTAATGGAGTAGCCGTGGTAGGTGACTTCTTTCAGGTTATTTTCCAGGAGAGGCATACTCCACAGCGTGGTAAAGCCCATATCCCGGATGTAGGTCAGGTGATCGGTGATACCGCGGATATCGCCGCCGTGCCGCCCGTTATAGTGCGCACGGTTCAGCTTTTCCCGGGTGTCCGGCGTATTATCATTATTGACATCGCCGTTTGCAAAGCGGTCAGGGGTGATGAGGTAGATCACGTCTGAGTTATCAAACCCTTTCCGGGCGGCGGAGTTAGGTGTCCGGTTTTCCAGCTTCAGCACGTGGGAGACCACTTTGCCACCGGCCGAGGTAAAATCTATCTTTACGTCACCCGCTTGGGCCGATTTCTCTATCCGGAGATCCAGGAAGAGGTAGTTCGGGCTATCGGCCTTGTGCACTTTTACCAGTTTCACCCCGGCGTACTTCACTGCGGGGCGGGCTTGCGAAATATTTTTCCCGTAGACCAGCACCTGGAGCTCAGGGTTATGCATGCCTGTCCACCATACAGCAGGTTCCAGTCGCTGGATTTCCTGGGCATGGAGGGAGAGACTGAGGAGGAGAAGGAGGAATATTTTTTTCATAGTAACTTAATTTTAAGCAGTGAGTTATGAGCCATGCGGCGGACCGCTGTGAGCCTTTTCTCAGGACTCAAATTTCATAGCTCAGCGCTATTTAAATTTTTTTAATGACCACACCGTATAGCTTTTAGCGGGCGTACTGATGTCTGCCCGGCCGCCGGCATCGGTAGTGAGGGTAAGGAGGTTATTTCCCGAATAATCATAGATCACCGCGTTTTTCCACGGCGTTACAATGGTCCTTTGGATATTCCGGGAGGCATTATTCAGCGTCACTACCAGGCCGGGGGTAGAACTGTCACCGCCCCGCTGCGCTGCATAAAAGTCCGTATCGGAATAGAGTACGGTCAGGCTTCCCGCTGCCAGTGAACGATGGATCCGGATCAGCTTTTCCAGCGCGGGCCGGGGCAGAATCTTTTCATAATCACTATAAAACAGGCAGGGATAGCCCGGGTGCGTCAGGATGTAGGCATAGGCCAGCATCCGGTTTTCAGGTGAGCCGATACGGTTTCCCTGGTTAGCATCCTTTTCGGTATCGTGGTTATTCACAAACGTCACGGCTTTATCCGGGTACACTTTCCAGAGCGCGTTACGTTCGCCCAGGATTTTCATATTATTCCCGTCAATGGCCTGCTCCAGGTTATAAAAATTAGCAAAATCAAAGGCCCGGATACCGGTTCTATCTACCCAGGTTTTCAGGTAGTCGGTATTGCCGTCCCAGACTTCCAGTACCCCAAATCCACCCACGGCATCCATCCAGGATTTCACTACGCCGGGATCAAAGCCTTTGACGTAGTCAAAACGCCAGCCGTCAAATTTCAGGGTATTTTTATAGTACCGGGCCACGGAAGAGTCCGACTCCCAAAACCATTTTTTTACGTTCGGACTTTCATGGCAGAGGTCCTGCTCTTCAAAAAACAGGGCTTCGGCATCCCGCTCGTGGATATGGTTCGGATGGAAATCTTCATAGCTGCGGTTAAAGCGGCCGGAGGCCGGCCGGAATAGGGTATAGGTATCCTTTTTCCGGTAGGGATTGTATTCCGGCTGCCCGCCGCTGTTATGGTTCAGCACGATGTCCGCAATCACCTGTATGCCCATGCCATGCGCTTTAGAGATCAGGGATTCCAGTTCGGCCCTTGAGCCGAAACGGGTTTTCACGGTTCCCATCTGGTCGTATTCCCCGAGGTCAAAGTAGTCCATCGGGTCATAGCCCATGGAATACCCGCCTGACATCCCTTTGGAGGCCGGCGGCAGCCAGAGGCGGTCTACGCCCATCGCTTTCCAGTCGTCCAGCCGGGCGCTGATGGTATTCCACCAGGCCTGCCGGGGTTCCACATCCCAGTAGAAGCCCTGCATCATCACGCCTTCGGGCCGCATGTATTGGGCCAGGTCTTCCGGCTCGGCTATGGTCTCTGCCGGCTCGCTGCTTTTACAGGCAGCTAAGAGTACAAGGAACAGGATACTTAACCTTTGCTTCATAGGCATGAAAAGGGCTGTTTGAGATTACTTTCAAACAGCCCCTTGTCTTTTTATTTCTTGGTTAACTTATACGTAGGCGTTGAACCGGAGAAATCCAGTACAATATCATACGTTCCGGCAGCTACCTTGATGTTATCACCACCGGCTTCCAGGGAGCCGTTAGCGCCGGTATCGCCATAGTTCACATCCCAGGCGTTATCTGCCCTGAATTTTATTTCTCCGGCTTTCAGTACCACCCCTTTGGCCGTCCAGACGCCTTTGGTATCAAAGTCAGCGCTGTATTGGGAGTAATCCAGGTCCAGAACCACATCAGGGCCGTTCCAGCTGTTAGGAGTAGCGTCTCCTACCACGCCCCAGAGGTGACTCACCGGAAGCAGGCTGTACGACTTGTCGTTCAGGTTCATGGTCACCAGGTATTTCCCGGCTTTTACCTTGATATTGTCGCCACCGGCATCCAGGACACCATCCGCTCCGCTGTCACCGTAGTTCACATCCCAGGCCGAGTTCATCCGGAATTTCATTTCCCCTTCTTTCAGGGTAATGATGGTTCTCCACTGATCAGAGAACGGATCGTAGATCATTTTTCCGTCAGCCGTGGCACCCCAGTCGTTAAAGGCACTGCCTACTATTCCCCACGAGTATTTCTCCAGGGTGTAAGTCAGCGCATTCAGGTTCATGGTAATCTTATAGGTTCCTGCGGTCACCTTGATGTTATCACCGCCGGCCTCCAGGCTTCCGTTAGCTCCGGTATCCCCGTAGTTCACATCCCATCCTGAATCTTTCCGGAATTTGATCTCCCCGTCTTTCAGGGTAAGGTAGGCTACATATACCTCGCTCTGCGTGGTTTTGTAAAACGGTCCGTCAGGCGTAGCTCCCCAGTCGTTATAGGCGCTACCTACTACACCCCACGGTGAACTGAGATCCAGTACGTTAGCATAAGGTTTAGCGCTCAGGCTGGCTATCGGTGATACAATAGTGGTAGCTGAAGAAAGCACCACGCTTACCCGTACATCCAGCAGGTGTACTTCATCAGGCTTCAGGCCCAGGTTCAGCAGGATGGCATTCAGTTCCGAGCCCTTAAATTCTTTTTTCAGCGCTGCACCGGTAGAGGTGCTGTAGGCTTTTGAAAAATTGCCGCCTTTCTTATCGATCTGCAGCAGGTAAGAAGGCGCCGCTGCATAGCCGAAGTCCGGAGCAGCCCAGGAAACGGTTAATACCGGGCTGTCAGCAGCATCTTTAGTAAGTACCAGGGTAGGTGCAGAAAGGGTGATATTGGTACCTGCCCCTTCATTCATCACCGCTCTGATCTCATCTTTTTCACAAGACCAAAGCCCGGTTACGGCAAAAAGTATGATTAATATTCTTTTCATTTCTACGTTCATTTTAGCGTTTTTTAATAACCGGTAGTCTGCGTAAGGTTAGGGTTAACCATAATGGCCTCCGCAGGTACGGGATACAGTTTGTATTTGGCGTCTACGGCTCTTCCGCCCTGTACGCCCCCTTTCCAGGCCCACAGGTAGCTGTCGGTCACCAGCTGGTTAAAGCGGATGAGGTCCGTTCTCCGGTGGCCTTCCCAGTACAGCTCCCTGGCGCGTTCATCCAGGATAAACTGCAGGTTAAGGGTAGCATCGGTAATGTTACCTGAGGCGTTTCCGTAGGCTCTGGTTCTCACGGTGTTTATATAGGTAAGCGCTGTAGCCCTGTTACCGGTAGTGGCTCCCCTTAAAACAGCTTCCGCATAGATCAGGTACATTTCTGACAATCTGAAAACCGGGAAGTCCGTATCGGTGAAGTTCCTGTCCGGGTGCTTACCCAGTCTTCCGTCCACGTAGTTATTGGTCCACTTCTTGATGTGTACGCCGTTATGAAAGTTCGTGATATCGTCGATCTCATTCGCTACCGGGTCAATCTTGTATTTCGAAGTGGTAAATAGCGCCCGCTTATCACCGGTGGTAGTGGCATTTCCTGCATAAAACTTACTGGAAAGGCCTTTGGTAGCCCGGTAACCGGCCCAGCCGCTGCCCACGTTATAGTCAGGAGCATCATCGCCGGCAGAAGCGTGGATAAGGAAGGTAGTGTTACCGTGCCCCTGGGTCATCAGGCCGTCGCAGTTAATGGCCCAGATCACCTCATTGGTCTGGGTATCATTATCGGCCTGGAATAAGCGGTGGTATTGGGTGCTTAAGGTATACCCGGCGTCAATCACCTTTTTGGCATAAGTGGCGGCTTCATTGTATTTAGCAGTACCGGTATACGTTTCCGCATTCAGGTACATGCGGGCCAGCAGGGCCTGTGCGGCCGCTTTATCCACCCGTCCGTATACCGCGGATTTCGCTGCCGGAAGCGCCTCTTCTATGGCCTTCAGCTCGGATTCAATGTAAGTAAATATTTCGGCGGCTGATTTCTCTGCCGGCGTGGTTCCGGTCTGATCCGCTTCCGTCAGGAAAGAGTATTTGCCGAAAAGATCCATGGCTACCCAGTAGTTAAATGCTCTCAGGAAGCGGGCCTCTGCCGCCATGTTCCGGATGTTAGTGGCATCTGCGCCACTGAAGCCTCTTTCCGAGATTTTGGCATCCGTAGTTTCTCTCAGGAAGGCGTTAATCAGCCCGATGTTCCATATAGGCCGGGCGTAAGCTCCCTTGATAAAAGGATCTGAGCTGGTCCAGGCCAGGTTATGGAAGTCTTTAATGGTCTGGTCATTCCATGCACACACGGCCTCATCCGTAGGCAGTTCCTGGAGGTTAAAAAACGGGCGTATGAACGAGATCTGCGATCCGCCGTCCAGTCCTGAGATATCCGGGGCGCCGTCACCTTCATTCCCACCCAGGGAAAGGCTACCGTAGATTTTCGCCAGCACGGACATATAGCCGTCCATATCTTTATAAGCATTGTTAGGCGTCATGTCGTTCTGCGGGAATAAATCCAGCTTATTGGAACATGAGGTCACGATGCTCATGCTCATGAAGGCTATCGCTATATTCTTGATGATATTTTTCATATTCTGTCTCTTTTAACTCGTCTTAAAAATCAAAGTTTAACCCGAAAGTATATATTCTCGGGCGTGGATAAATGGTGTTATCTACCCCGGTGCTCGAAGAGTTCTCAGGATCTAAGCCGCTGTATTTGGTGATCACCAGCACATTGTTCACTCCTGCATTCAGGCTTAATGATGCGTTTCCAAACACTTTACCTACGTAGTATCCCACATTGATATTATCCAGCCGGAAGAAAGAGGCATTCTCAATGTACAGGTCAGACTGGTACTGGTTATTATAGAAACCGTTAGTCAGCAGCTCGGTAGAGGCGTTATTGATGGTCAGTACCGGATCCAGCAGGTTCCGCATTACCGAACGCTCCGAGCGGAAATTATTGTACAGGTAGTTTCCGAACATGCCGTGGCCGGAAGCTCTGGCCGTCCATTTCTTGTAGTTAATGGCGGTATTTATACCCAGCAGGGTACTTGGAGCCGGTCTTTTGTAAATGTAACGGTCTGCATCCGAGATCTTTCCGTCTCCGTTTCTGTCTACGTACACCCCTTCCAGCGGTTTGCCGTTATGGTCATACACCTGTTGGAAAACATTGTAGGCATAAGGCCACTGGCCTATCATATGAAGACCGATGGTATTACCGGTACCCCCGGCTATACCGCTTACCGGGATACCGGTGAAGTTCGGGTCATCCTGCTTTCTCAGTGAGACGATTTTGGTGTTGGTGCTGGTCACGTTAAAGCCCAGATCCCACCGGAAATTGTCGTTCTGAACGGGTGTGGTATTTAACACAAACTCCATCCCTTTGTTCGTCAGGTTACCCACGTTGGTAAATACGCTGATGTCAAAAGTAGATCCGTAAGCTACCGGCGCCACGGCCAGGAGGTCACGGGTGTCTTTGTTAAACCACTCAATGGTACCGGTGATCCGGTTATTGGCAAAACCGAAGTCCAGCCCTACGTTAGTGGTAGTGGTGGTTTCCCATTTGATGTTGGCATCCACCGCAGCCGGGCGTAAAAACTGGTAATATTTGTCACCAAACTGGTACTGTGCCGTATTGGAACCGTAAGCGTACCGGGCCATATACGGGTAGTAGTTATTAAAATCCTGCTGGCCGGTTACCCCCCAGCCTACTCTCAGCTTCAGAGCGGAGATGGCTTTGGAGTCCGCAAATACGCCTTCTTTGATTTTCCACGCCGCCGCCAGTGCCGGGAAGTAACCCACCCGGTTTTCCGGAGAGAACTTCGAGCTGGCATCTCTTCTTAAGGAGGCGGTCAGTAAGTAGGTATCGTCAAAAGTATAGTTCACCCTTCCCAGGTAGGAATCCAGTCTGTACTGCGGCCGGTCTGTAGCAAATGCCGGCGTACTGTTCGGGATCATGGTAGCCTGATCAGCGCTGTAGGCCGGGTTCATGAAAACCTCCGTCAGGAAATCCTGGTAGGAGTGAAGGGCCAGTACGTCAAATTTACTTTTGATTTCCGGAAGGTCTTTTTCATAGAAGGCTGAAACATCCCACAGTTTATTCGACTTCTTCTCGTCTTCGTTTTTGTAATAACCCCCTGTACGGTAGTTGGAAGCCGCACGGGCATCTATGGTTTCGGTGCGGTTACCGCTGGTCTGATCCAGGGCCAGGTTAGTCCGGAGGCTCAGGCCTTCCACCCACGGCAGCTTATAATCCAGCTCCACGTTTCCGATGAAACGGTTGGCTTTCCGGGCATCATTTTTCATTTCCAGGATAGCCAGCGGGTTTCTTCCGGCCAGGTTATTCCAGTCGCCGGTAGAAGTTAACCACTCAAAATATCCGCCATATTCATTGCTGGCATACACGGGCTGGGTAGGATCCATCCGTAATGCAGCGCCTACAGCGCCTTCATCCGCCTTGCGGTTTTTGGTAGCCGCCACACGGGCATTGATGTTTACGGAAAGAGAGTTATCCAGGAACTTAGGGCTCAGGTTAAGGGCGCCTGACGTTCTCTGGAAGTTATCGGTTTTCAGAAGGCCGTTTTGGTTAGAGTAGCCCACTGACACCCGGAATGGGATATTTTTCACCGAACCGGCGGCACTCAGGTTATTATCCGTACCACTGGAATTCCGGAAGATCACGTCCTGCCAGTTGGTATTCTCTGTGCCCAGCATATCTTTATAAGTGTTATTCCCGGTAGCTGCAGCGTTAGCATTGATCAGGTCTCTCACCTGGTCACCGTTCAGCATATCCACTTTTTTAGCGATCACCCCGGAAGAAAACTGGGTATTGAAATTAAAGCGCGGTTTTCCGGCAGCTCCTTTCTTGGTGGTGATGATGATCACCCCGTTTGAAGCCCTGGAACCGTACAGTGCCGCTGCCGAAGCATCTTTCAGCACCGACATACTCTCAATGTCATTCGGGTTAATGGTATTCAGCAGGTTATCGGAACCTTTGATGCCGTTACCTTCCACCGGGATACCGTCTATTACGATCAGCGGGTCATTCGATGCATTCAGCGATGCCGCACCCCGGATCCGGATGGTACTTCCGCCACCGGCAGATCCGCCTCCGGGCGTTACCTGGAGTCCGGCCACCTTACCTTGCAGTAGCTGCTCAGACGACTGGATATTTCCCTGCTGGAAGTCTTTGGCATTTACCGCAATCACCGAACCGGTCAGGTCGGTCTTCTTACGGGTACCATAGGCTACCACTACCACTTCCTCCAATACCTTGGGATCATCCGCCAGCTTTACGTTAATAACAGACTGGTTTCCCACGGTTACCTCCTGCGTCACCTTGCCCACATAAGTGAAAACCAAAACGGCATTGCCTTCCGGTACACTGATCCGGTAATTACCGTCTACGTCAGTTACGGTGGCGGTGGTAGTTCCTTTCACCATAATGGTAGCACCAATGATCTCCGAGTTGTCACCTGCATCGGTCACTTTACCGGTGACTGTCTTTTGTGCCCAAGCCGAGGAAGCCGTTAACAGAAGTACGAGCAAACCTGCCGCATTCCGGAGCACGAAGTTCCACTTCCTCAATCGTACGTGTTTTTGCATAAAAATTGTTCAATAAAATGGTTAAATACAAATACCCTTATTCTCCGTATTGGAAGATACGCATAGAAAATAGGAAAATTCTGAGGCAAAGATACGGCGCCGGGGCACCTGGTTTCGCCCCGCCTTGTACAATTTGAATAAAAAATTGTATTGATTTATTTTATTGATAATCAGTAGTTTATAAAAATAAAAGTGCCGCTTTTAAAAGCGGCACTTCCTGTTTATCGAAAATCGGGTACTGAAATACCCCGGATTAATACCCTGGATTCTGCTTCAGGTTCGGATTCAGCACGATCTGGTCGTTAGGAATCGGGAATAAGCGCGTATGGGCCGGAGATGACGCCATAAAGTCTTTTCCGCTGTTAAATTTCCCGAAACGGATCAGATCCTGGCGGCGGTGTAACTCCCACGCCATTTCTCTTCCTCTCTCTGCCAGCAGCTCGGTAAGCGTAAGTGTAGACGCGGTATACGCCGGCACACCCGCCCTTTCCCGGATGATGTTCACGTCCGCCAGTGCAGCGGTCATATTTCCTAATCTCAGGTTAGCTTCGCCCCGCATCAGGATGGCATCTCCCAAACGGAAAATCACGAAGTCGTTATCCTGGTTAGTTTCGGTGTTATTCCGCTGTATCTCGTATTTTGCGGCTCTGGCGCCCTGGATACGGGTAGCGGCTCCGGCCGGCATAACCAGTGCTTTCACCTCCGGATCCAGTACCAATGGAAGGCCGTCATCGGTAAGCGGAGTACCGTCTGCTGCATAGCGCTGACCTACCATCCACATGTTTTTACGGATATCTTTATCAGAAAACGAATGGTAGAACGAAGGAACCGCACACGGGCCGTTCCACGGGTCACCGCCCAGGTTAAATTCCAGGCGTTGCCGGTAATGACATACCGGCATCTGGATATTGAATCCCTGGCGCTTCGTTTTGTCATAGGCCGTAGCCAGGATAATCTCAGGAGATCCCTGGTTATTGGTCTTAAAGGTGCTGAAGAAATCAGCCGGAAGTGAAAACTTACCGGAATCAATGATCCGGGAAGTATGCACCACCACTTTGGCCCATTGCGGCGTACCGGTGTACACTTCGGCATTCAGGTACAGTTTAGCTAAAAGCATATCTACCACATACTTGTTAAAACGGGTGTAGTAGGCTCCGCCCACGGTTTCGCTCAGGTTAGGATAGGCTTCCAGCAGTTCTTTTTCTATAAAAGCATACACCTGCGCCCGGGTGCTTTGCGGCGGATTGCCGGACGATACACCGTTAGCTATGATCACATTTCCGAAGTTATCCATAGCCACATAGTGGAAGAACGCACGCAGTGCCTTTAACTCAGCCAGGGTGGAAGGCTCCGTTACCGAAGCCATCTGCAGGTTTATGGCCGTAATGGCATTATAACACCAGTTCCATATCCCGTTAAAACGGCCGTTATCCTGGATAGCCTCCCAGGTATGGGTGTACATCCGCACGTGTTGGCCGCCATCGCCCCAGTCACCACCCCGGGTAGGGATCACCATTTCATCCGTACTGGGCTGCACCCAGAAAAGGTTAGGCCAATAGTTCCCCACTGAGTTATACAGTGGGCCGATCAGGGCCGCCTGCTGAGCCGGCGTTTTGCCAAAACTCTCAGTAGGGATTACATCATACGTTTTTTCTGTCAGGTCAGTACATGCATGAGAAACGAGCAGAACCCCTGCAGCTAAAATTTTATTTATTATTCTTTTCATCTTCAATTTTTAATTAAAACGTGAGGTTAAGTCCTAACTGAAAGGATCTGGTCTTAGGATACACATTTACTCCGTCCATACCCATGGAGTTTACCCGCTGCGAGCGGTTATTCTCCAGGTCTCCTTTGGTTTGCAGTTCAGGGTCAATTCCTTTGTATTTCGTAAATATCAACAGGTTATTTCCACCCACATATATCCTGGCGTTAGAAAGGGTCTTGCCGCCGGTAAGGATATTGTAGCCTATCTGCCAGTTATCAAGTCTTACAAACGAGGCGTTTTCCACCCACATGCTGGTCAGACGGTTCGTGTTGTAGTTAGCAGGTAAGCTGCTTACATCCGCCATCATATTGGATTCCAGGATAGAGCCCGGAATCATCAGGTTATTCCGGAGCTGGTTCAGGATGCTGTTTCCAAATGAACCTCTCAACTGGAAGTTCAGGTCAAAGTTTCCGTAAGTGAACGTATTGCTAAGCGCGCCGGTTAAAAACGGCTGTGGGTTTCCGGCTGAAATCGGATTTCCCTTGGATACCGCCACGTACGCATCCGACTTCGACACGTCTGTGGTTCCCTGGCCGTTACCATCTACCATCACTACCTGACCGGCATCGTTAAACTCCTTAAACGTAGGTACGTTATTAAATTCACCCAGTGGCCGGCCCGGAACCAGGTAAGAAGCAAACACATCACTAAGACCACGGCCGCCAAACGGGTTAAACCGCACCTGGCCTGAAGAAAACTGGTCGTTAGACAAAGACACAATTTTGTTTTTGTTATACGACACTACCAGCTGAGGTGTCCAGGTGAATTTGCTCTTCTGAACTACCGGTCCGCCGAAACTGAATTCCAGACCCGAGTTTTTCATGGTTCCCACGTTAGCCAGGATGGAGTTCGTAAAATAATCTACCCCGTTAGCCGGCACGCTGTAGTTATAAAGCATGTCTTTGGTGAGCTTGTTATACCACTCTATGGTACCGGAGAACCTTCCGGAAGCCAGCTGAAAGTCTAATCCTATGTTAGTAGTTTCCAGCACCTCCCATTTCAGGTTAGGGTTAGCATTCTGGGTAATGGCATATCCCGGAAGGAAATCGCCCTTGCCCCCGTCATAGTAGGTACCGCTCTGGCCATACAGCATGATGGAGTTATACGGGTTAATACCTTCGGAGTTACCGGTTTGTCCCCAGCCCACTCTTAACTTCAGGTAGTTCAGGCCGCCGGGCTGACCAAAGAACTCTTCATTGGAAATGGTCCAGCCCGCACCTACTGAAGGGAAAAGACCCCACTTGTTATTATCCCCGAACTTGGAGCTACCGTCCTCTCTCAGCGTAGCCGTCAGGTTATACTTATCTTTCAGGTTAACCGTAGCCCGGCCGAAAAACGAGATCAGCTTATTCTGGTTCCTGTACGAAGTGGCATAGTCATTCCGAGGATTAATCAGGGTTCCGGAACCCAGCCCAAGGTTATCAATGGTCACCAGGTCAGTTACGAAACCGTTATTGGCTGCGCCAAAGCCGTCATTATCATTTTGCTGATACGAGTAACCGGCCAGAACAGACAGGTTAGACTCGGAAGACAGGGCCTTGAAGTAGTTAGCCGTAAGTTCCAGCAGCTTGCTTTGTGCTTCAAAATAAGAGCGGCTGGCCCGTCCGTTAGATCCCTGGAAGGCATACACGGCGGGGTTAGTCCAGTAATCCGTCACGCCGTTTTCACGTTGCAGCTGTCCGTTAGCGCCTACTGTAAATCCGTCAAAAAGTTCATATCTCAGGTTCAGACCGCCCTGCAGGAGCTTTTTGTTTTGCTCATTCTTGTAGTTTTCCATCATGGCCACCGGGTTATACATGTTAAATACCCCGCGCAGCTCATAATATGCTCCGTTTTTATCCCTTATCGGTAAGGTAGGTAAAAATGAGGTGGCCCGTTCCATAATGTTACCTATGGTGTACTTGTTCAGCGTTTCGGTATACGCCAGGTTATAGGTAATGTTCAGCCGGTTATCCAGCGCCTTCTGATCCAGGTTAATCCGGGCAGTGGTACGGTTCATCCCGGTGTTTTTCAGTAAACCCTCCTGTCCCAGGTAGTTCAGGGATCCCCGGTACGTAAGTCCCTGTGTACCGCCTGAAATAGCGATGTCATGGTTATGCGTAAATGCGTTTTGGGTAATTTCCTTCACCCAGTCGGTACTGTAAAAATTGCCGCTGGCATCTTTCGGGAACCGCAGGCCGTCTGTCCCTACCGGGTCTCCCGGAGTGGTTTTAGCCGCTTCCACACGCTTCACTTCCGCTATATAGCCGGGACCATCCAGCAGATCCAGTCTCCTGGAAATTGTAGATGTACCCACATAGTTATTAAACGTGATGGAAGGTTTGCCTACCTTACCTTTTTTGGTCGTGATCAGGATCACCCCGTTAGCTGCCCGCGAACCGTAGATGGCTGCTGCAGAAGCATCTTTCAGAACATCCATGGTTTCAATGTCACTGGGTGAAACCGTATTAATAGGCACACCGATCATCCCATCCACCACATAAAGCGGATCACTACCACCGGCCAGTGAGGTATATCCTCTCAGCCGTACGGTAGGGTTTTGGGTAGGATCACCTGAAGGCTGCGTGATCACCAGACCGGCCACCTTGCCCTGAATGGCCTGAAGCGGGTTAGGATTGATCCCGGCATTCAGGTCTTTGGAGGAAATGGACGCTACGGATCCCGTCAGGTCCTTTCTTTTGGCGGTACCGTATCCTACCACCACTACCTCTGACAGGCTGGTGGTTTCATCCTCCAGGGCCACATCTATAACCGACTGGCTCCCCACCGTTACTTCCCTGCTGACCTTCCCGATAAAGCTAAAGACCAATATCGCCTGATCATTAGGCACACTAAGGGAATATTTACCGTCTACGCCGGTCATTGTAGCCGTGGTGGTACCCTTCACCGCCACGTTCACACCCGGCATACCCGAGTTATCCGTGGCATCTAAAACCGTACCGGTAACCGTTTTCTGTGCAAATCCGCTGGTACTGAACGCCAGGGAGAAAAGCACTACGATCAAAGCCCTCCAGACTTCCGTTTTAACACGAAACCGGAGTGAAGAAAAGATAGATTTCCTTATCATTTAGTCTTTATTTAAGGTTATTTAGAAAAAAGAATACTTAATAGCAAATTTGGCCGCTTTTCCCTGGAAAGATTATCTCCCTATTAACTGTTTTTTGTTCTCTATTAATATTTCGAGAAAAAATATAACTGTTCCACTACTCCGGCTGCCCTTCCGGAGTGCACATTATACTTTCATAATGAGTTCATTACGAAACTCCATCGGGGTCTTTCCCTTGACCTTTTTAAACACTTTGCTAAAATACGACTGGCTGGAAAAACCGCACTCAAAACTCACATCCAGGACGCTTTTGTTCGTCACCAGCATCTGGCAGGCTTTTTTGATCCGGTAGTCGTTTACAAAATCCGTGTAGGTCATGCTGACCATCCGTTTAAAATAGTTACAAAACGCCGGTACCGAAAGATTCACCAGGTCTGCCACCTTCCCGATGTCAATATTCTGATGGTAGTTCTTCTCCAGGTGTTCATAGACCTTCTTAAGCCGGCTCTGGTCCCGGCTGGTAAAACCATAGGTGCTGACCGATTCATTCAGTACAATATACTCTTTGGACGCCGCCAGCGTTTTCAGCACATCCATCATCACCAGGAAGCGGTCAAAAGAGCCCAAATCGGGTAGCGCCCGAATCTTTTCGCCTACTTTTTTCTTGGTATAGCCGTAAAAGCACATGCCGAACTGGGCCTGATCAAACAGCGTTTCAATGAAGCGGATCTCGGGAATGGCCACCCGGCTAAAGGTGTCACTCTTGAACTGCACCACGATTTCCTCGTGCATGCCTTCTGAACCGAAACCAAAACCGGAATGGGGTAACTCGGCTCCGATCAGCACCAGGTCGCCGTCCTGGTAATAACTCAGGTGATTACCTACATGCCGGCGCCCCACCCCGTCACATACATACACCAGCTCCAGTTCAGGGTGACAGTGGTAATCCCACAGGAAATTATCGGCCGTCACTTTATGGTGAAGAAGCTTAAACGAACTGCCTTCATCTAACTGGATGATTTCCAGAGGAGTCTTCGTATGGGAAATTCCTGCTTTCATGGTTATGTTTTTAACGGGGATACAGATACAAAAATATTAATATAATACAAAAAAAACTCAATCAGGTGCTATTTTTTTTATCGGCCGCCCGATACCTTTGTGCAGGTTACCGCCTTCATTCCTTATCCGCCTGCCGTATGAAAAACTGGAAGATCAGGGCTTCCCTGTTTATTAACTATTTTGTCTTTGCCATCCTCCTGAACAGCGTGGGGATCCTGATCCAGCGATCCATGAACCAATACGGCGTGGATGAGGTCACAGCCAGTTCGCTGGAAGCCTTTAAAGACCTGTCCATTGCTTTTGTTTCTTTCCTGGTAGGGTCTTTCCTGCCCCGGCTGGGGTACAAAAGAGCCATGCTGCTCTCCCTGACGCTGGTATTCGGGGGCTGCCTGGTCATGTATTTCGGCAATTCCTTCACCGCTGTACGGGTGCTATTTGCCTGTGTGGGTATATCTTTTGCCTTTATTAAAATATCGGTTTATTCGCTGGTGGGGATGCTGACCGAGGGTGAAAAGGAGCATAACAGCTTCCTGAGCGCCATAGAAAGCTTCTTTATGATCGGGATTGCCACGGCGTTTATCGCCTTCCCCCTGTTTTACAGCGACACAGACCCTGACGCCTGGCTACGGATCTACCTGGTGATAGCGCTGCTGGTGGCTTTTTCCTTCTTTTTCCTCCTATCAGCTGATTTTTCTTCCCTGTCACAGGAGATCCCCGGCACTAACCTGGCGGATGATTTCCGGCAGATGTTCTACCTGCTGAAAAGGCCGGTGGTACTGGTTTTTGCCATAGCGGCATTTATGTATGTCATGACCGAACAGGGCATCATGAGCTGGCTGCCTACTTTTAATGAGCGTGTGCTGCACCTGTCAGAGGCTATGTCTGTACGGATGGCCGTGATCCTGATGCTGTCTATAGCGGCGGGCCGTTACCTTTCTTCTCTGCTGGTGAAAAGAGTAAAGTGGCTCCTCCTGCTGATCATCTGCCTGGTGGCGGCCGGCCTGATGGTAATTGTAATCCTGCCCCAGGCTGAAAACCTGGAAGTCCGCGAGATCCGCAGCTTAACCGATATCCCGGTCATAGCCTACGTATTTCCGCTGATCGGCTTTTTCCTGGCGCCTCTCTACCCGCTGGTGAATTCTGTGGTGCTCAGCAGTACTGAAAAAGTGTACCATAGCCCTATGGCTTCGCTGCTGGTGTTTTTCTCGGCCATCGGCGGCACGGGCGGTTCACGGCTGGTAGGCTACCTGTTCCGGAATATCGGAGGCGGTAAAGCTTTCTACTTTTCACTCATTCCCCTGGCTGTACTGATCATTTGCCTCATCATTCTCCACTTTTCCATCTCTAAAAAGAAAGCATAACATGAAGCCCTATATCCACCAGGCAGGAGAGCTTTTTCATAAAGTACAGCTTCAACGCGTTTTCGAAGACGGTAAGACCTTTCCCGACTGCATTCCACTGCTTCCCCTGCCGGAGATCATCCGGCGCTATGAGGCTTCTAAGGAAAAGCCCGGATTTAATCTCTGCCATTTTGTACACCGGTATTTTCAGCCGCCACCGGAATGTCAACACTCGTTTAAAAGCCGGCACGGCGGGTCCGTCAGCCGGCACATTGAAGACCTGTGGGAGGTACTGAGCCGCTCTCCGCAGGCAGAAGACACCTCGCTTATCCCGCTGAAGTATCCTTATGTGGTGCCCGGGGGCCGCTTCCGGGAAGTGTATTACTGGGACAGCTATTTTACCATGCTCGGCCTGGCCACGTCCGGCAGGTTTGACCTGGTAGAAAGCATGATCAATAACTTCGCCTACCTGATTGACACCATCGGGCATATTCCTAACGCAAACCGGGCCTATTACCTGGGCCGCTCTCAGCCACCCTTCTTTTCGCTCATGCTGGAGATCCTCAGCCGCGATAAAGGCGAGGGAGTGTTCCGGCAGTATCTGCCCCAGCTGGAAAAGGAATACCGGTTCTGGATGAAGCGCGATGACATCTCCGGGGAGGCTGCCCAGAAAAGAACGGTACGCCTGCCGGATGGTGAGCTGCTGAACCGCTACTGGGACGAGGAAGACAGCCCCCGGCCCGAATCTTACCGCGAAGACGTGGAGCTGAGTGCCCAATCCCCTCAAAACCCGGCCCGGCTCTTCCGAAACCTGCGCGCCGCCGCCGAGTCAGGCTGGGATTTCAGCAGCCGCTGGCTGAAAGACCCCCACCGGCTGGAAACCATTCATACCACAGATATCCTGCCTGTAGACCTCAATGCCCTGCTTTACCACCTGGAGCAGACCCTGGCCAGGGCCACTTCTTCCGGAGAAGCACAGGAATTTACCCGGCGGGCTGAGAGTCGGAAAGACGCCCTTCAGAAGTACTTCTGGAAAGACGGGTTCTATTTTGACTACAACTTTGTGGCGGAAGAGCATACTCCTTCATACCACCTGGGCGCCTGTTTCCCGCTGTACTTCACGATAGCCACGGCCCACCAGGCCCGGCAGGTAGCCGATATCCTGGAAAAACAATTCCTCCAGGCAGGAGGGCTCATCACCACCCTGGAATCTTCCGGGCAGCAGTGGGACGCGCCTAACGGCTGGGCGCCGCTGCAATGGATAGCCTATAAAGGCCTGCTGAATTATGGGTTGGATGACCTGGCGGCCGGGATCCGGAAACGATGGGTCCATACTAATCTGTCCCTGTTTAAAGAATGCGGCAAGCTCACGGAAAAGTATAACGTAATGAATAACGTGACGGCTTGTGGTGGCGAATATCCTAACCAGGACGGGTTCGGATGGACAAACGGCGTATTGCTGGCCCTGCTGAACAGCCCGTAAGTTTTTTTACCCGCCGTCTAGGCAGGGAACTGATCGGGTTGTATATTTGATTTCACGAAAACCTATATTTATGAATCACTTATCCGATTTCGAGAACACCCTCCACGTCAGCAATGAGGGGCAGCAGTACCTGAAGGAAACCGCTAAATGGGCTAAATTCCTGGCCATTGTGGGTTTTGTTATGACGGGCTTCGTGGTGCTGGCCGCCCTTTTCGCGGGTACGCTTTTCAGCACTTTAGCGCAGAGCTCCCCCGAACTGGCTTTTTTCCCTTCAGCAGGAATCACCGTTATTTATCTTTTGCTGGCGGCGCTGTACTTTTTCCCCTGCCTGTATCTTTATCAATCGGCACAAAAGCTGAACGCAGCGCTCCAAAGCGGCAGCAATGAAGACCTGACCGCAGGGTTTGAAAAACTTAAAAATTTCTTCCGTTTTGTAGGGATCATGACCCTCGTGGTCATTGCCCTCTATGCCTTCATGATCATCATCCTGGTCCTGGGTGGCGGAATGGCCATGATGGGCCGGTAAGGCGGTAGGTAACGGGCCTGCCTGCCGCCAGATTACAGCTTTCCGGAATGCTTTAACCCGGTTCCGTGTTTACCTTATAGAGGCAGACACGGAATAATTTTTATGGATCTTTACATTAAAAATATGGTATGTCCGCGGTGCATTGCCGCCGTGGAAGAGTTGCTCCAGGGGCAGAACATCCCTTTTGCTCATGTGGATCTGGGCCATGCCGTTCTGCCCGGTGAACTCTCTGCCAGCCAGGTTTCCCAGCTGGAAACAGGGCTGAAAAAACTGGGTTTTGAACTGCTGGAAGACAAAAGAAAACAGCTGGTAGCGCAGGTAAAAAGCATCATCGTCCGCTCTGTGCATCATAGCACGGAAGACACCCTTCAGAAAAGAAACCTGTCCGACATCCTCAGCGAGGAACTGAACCTGGATTACAAGCATATCAGCACCGTATTCAGCGAAGTCACTGGCACCACCATTGAAAAATTCCAGATCCGCCACAAAATAGAGCGGGTAAAGGAGCTCATCGTCTATGATCAGCTATCGCTGAAAGAGATCGCTTTCCGGATGGGTTACAGCAGCGAAGCTTACCTGAGTAACCAGTTTAAAAAAATCACCGGCTTTACGCCCTCTCATTTTAAAAGAATGGGGGAAAAGGAGCGGGTGTTTATTGATCAGTTATAACTATTACACCTATGCTAAGAATTCTCCTCCTGCTCGTCTCTTTCCAGGCAGCCGCCCAAACCGCCTTTCCCAAACTGGAAAATAAATCCCGTTTTACGGCAGAAGAAAAAGCGCTGATCCTTCGGGCAGACACCTCCCGCATGATGCGGGTAACCCTGACCACTAATCCCCAAGATTTTAAAATACTGACCACCGTATCAGAAGATATTGCTTTTGATGACCCGCTGCTGCCTCTGCTGGCCCGGCGCATGTACCTCTCGGTGACTGACACCAGTACTAACGGCGTAGGAATAGCCGCCCCGCAGGTAGGCATTAACCGGAACCTGATCTGGGTAAAGCGGTTCGACAAAACCGGTGAGCCTTTTGAATTCTACGTAAATCCCAAGATCTCCTGGAAGTCAGAACTCCTGCAGCTGGGCGCCGAAGGCTGCCTTTCCATCCCGGACACGCGCTCTGATGTGATCCGCAGCTACGCCATCCAGATTTCTTATAATACCCTGGAGGGTGGGTATTTCAGTGAGGTGATTGAAGGCTTCACCGCCGTCATCTTCCAGCACGAGATAGATCATCTCTACGGCATCCTTTTCCCGCAGCGGGTAGATGACCAGAACACCCAGGAATTCCGAAAATCAGAGGAGAAGGGAAAGAGATTGCTTTATAATAAGAGGAATAATAAGCGGATGTAGGGTTAAACCACATAGATACATAGACATGCAAAAACGTATAGGTCTATGTATCTATGGGATTAAAACAAAAAAGCCCCAGGATTT
>JAHBUH010000035.1 GCA_019638185.1 Leadbetterella sp. | reverse complement strand
TCATGAAGGCCTGGATCACTCTTGGGCCTCTTTCAGGGTCACCCATCAGTTCCGGGAGGATAGCCGGGATCACCTGCCACCAGACGCCGAATTTGTCGTGACACCAGCCGCACATGCTTTCGCCGCCGCCGTCTTGGGTAAAGCGGTTCCAGAAGCGGTCTATTTCCTCCTGGCTGTCACAGGGGATGACGATAGAAACGCCCTCACTGAAGGTAAAAGGTTGGGGGACACCGCTGTCAAAGGCCTTGAAGAGCATGTTTTCCAGGGTAAACTCCGCATGCATTACCTGCCCGCCGATACCGGACGCCTCAGCCGGATAGTGCGCCATCATGCCTTTAGACGCATTTTTAAAGAGTTCCGTATAGTAATGAATGGCTTCTTCTGCCCGCCCCTGTACCGGTCCGCAGTACATCAGGCCGGGTACCACCTTCTGGTCAGGTTGTGAAAATTCACCGGTCCAGATCTGCCAGTTGACCCCGTATTTATCCGCTATCCAGCCAAAATTTTCGTTCCAGTCGTATTTACCCAGGGGCATGAGGGGTTTCCCTTCCCGGGCCAGTGTAGTCCAGGCCTTTTCCGCCTCTGTCGCGTCAGCGCAGGCTATGTAAAATGAAAAAGCGGGAGTGGAGGCAAACTGGTCGCCGCCGTTAAGTCCCATCAGGGTGGTGCCCTTCACGCTGAACATGACCACCATGCCGCTGTCAGAAAGGACTTCCACATCGCCGAAGGCCTCCCGGTAGAGTTTTACGGCCTCCTGAGCATTGTTATTGTACCAGATGCAGGTATGTAGTTTCATAGAAGATTGATCGTTTAATGATGCAAAGTAACCTAAAAGCCGGGAAACGGAGCCTTGCTTAATCTGACATTTTAAGGGGGGATTTACGACAAATGAACGCCGGTGAGCCTACCGGCTTATGGCCCGGCGAAGCGTTATCCGGAGGTCCGTACAGGGGAAATTTCCGCTGAATTACGCCTGCAGGCCCATAGCATACTTATCGCGGTAGCCTTTCGGGGTGAGGCCCGTAAAGTTTTTGAAGAGCTCCCGGAAGTTTTTCAGGTCCTGGTAGCCGGAGGAGATCATGACTTCCAGGATATCTTTGTTAGTGGTTTCCAGGAGCTGTTTGGCCGACTCGATCTTGGTTTTCTGGAGGTAGCGGATGGGCGTCATGCCGGTGGCGGTCTTAAATCGCCTGACGATATTCCGCCGGCTGGAGGGAATTTCTTCCAGGGCCTCTTCCACATTTTTCAGGTCACGATAGCGGGCATTGATCACCTGCTGCACCTGCCTGACCAGCTCGTCTTCCCGCGAGAGTTCAGGAACAAACTTCTCAAAGTAAAGCTGGTTACTCCTGTCCATGTCAATGGCGAAGTTTTTAGCCAGCCTGACGGCATATTCCCGCCCGCAGGTTTCCTGGATCAGGTGAATCAGCAGGTGAAAGGTGCTGGTGGCCCCGCCGCTGGTGTATACGTTCTGGCTGCTGGTCACAATGGCATGCGGCACCAGGCGTACATCCGGGAAGTTCCGGGCGAAGGCATCGCAGGCTTCCATGTGGGTGGTGGCCTCCCGGCCGTTCAGCAGCCCGGTAGCACCCAAGAGGAAGGAGCCTGTGCAGCAGCTGGTTACTTTGCATTGCTTTCCGTAATTTTCCAGCACCCAGGGAATAAAGGGCAGGTTAGCCTGGATGTTTTTCTCCATTTCATGGTCTCTGAAGGCCGGAATGACGATAATGCCGCCGTCAGCAGAGGCCTCTGCCAGGGGAACATAACGTACATTTTCCAGGCTTTCAGGCAGCACCATATCCGGCTCCAGGCCCACCAGCTGTATCCCGAAGGCTGCGGGCCGGCCATCTTCTTTCATAAACTGGTTAACGGTCTCAAACACATCCACAATGGCCACCAGGCTCAGTAAACGGTGATTCCGGGTATAAAGAACGGAGACGGTCATGATGCAGTTTTTTCCAAAATTACCATTTTTGTCTCAAATGCCCCTAAAAAATGTCAGTCTTTGCACGCTTAAGGTGCGGATCTCTTCTCTACATTTGTGCTATAAATTATATTGGATATAGAAAAAATTATATTTTAAAATGAAAATACTGAAGAAAATTTTACTGGCACTCCTGGGAATCGTGGTTTTGTTCCTGATCATTGCGGCATTTTTGCCCAAGACGTTTAAGTCCGAGCGGAGTATCGTGATTAACCGGCCCCAGCAGGAGGTCTTTGATTATGTGAAGTACATTAAAAACCAGGATCATTACGGAAAATGGAACCTGATGGACCCTGCCATGAAGAAGTCGTACGAGGGTACAGACGGCACCGTGGGATTTAAGTACACCTGGGACAGTAAGGAGGTGGGCAAGGGCACGCAGACCATCGTGAGTATCACAGACGGGAAGGAGATCAGCACCAGCCTGGATTTCGGGTTCGGTGACCCGGCCACTTCCCACATGATCCTGGAGCCGGTTTCGGCATCGGAGACCCGGGTGACCTGGGGCATCAGCGGGGATTCTCCCTGGCCCATGAACCTCATGGGACTGTTTTATGATATGGGAGCTGATTTTGAAGAAGGGTTAACTAATCTTAAAAGCGTATTGGAAAAATGAATCAAAACATTATTTGCTGGTTCGAGATCTATGTGGAAAACATAGAGCGGGCTAAAAATTTTTATTCAGAAGTGCTGGGTACACAATTTACGGATTCGGATATGCCGGGTGACACAGCAGAGACACAGATGAAAATGGCTTTCTTTTCGAGCCCTGAAAACCAGGGTGTAAGCGGGGCTTTGATTGAAATGCCCGGCGCGAAGGAAGGTGGCGGCGACAGCCTGAATACCATGGTCTACTTTCCGTGTATGGACTGCGCCGTGGAGACCGCCCGGGTGGCGGCCGCCGGAGGGAAGGTGAAGGATGCCAAGATGAGCATCGGCGACTTTGGCTTCTGCTCTATCTGTATGGATACGGAGGGTAATTTCTTCGGACTTCACTCTATGCAATAGGCCATGCTACAGAGGAGAGTAGTGGCAGCGATCAATATGACCGTGGAAGGAAATTGTGATCACGAGGCAGGACTGCCGGATGAAGAAATACATCAGCACTATACGGAGCTGTTAGGCCAGGGAGATGCCATTCTCTATGGGCGGACTACGTATCAACTGATGGAATTCTGGCGAACGTTTTTGGAAAAACCGTCTGAAGAAAAATCGATGAATGACTTTGCGGTGGCTATTGACAAAATCCCCAAGATTGTGTTTTCCCGCACTCTAGAAAAGGTAGATTGGGAAAGTGCGAAGCTGGCAGGCAGAAGCCCTGAAGAAGAAGTTTTGGAGTTCAAAAAACACCCGGGTAAAGACATTTTTGTGGGCAGTCCGGGTTTAATTATACAGCTGTTGAATCTTAACCTGGTGGATGAACTTCAGCTTTGCATTCACCCGGTTCTGGCAGGAAAGGGCCTGCAATTATTTGACAACATAAAGGATAGAACGCTTCTGAAACTGGTCCATACAAAAACATTTCGTAACGGTTCGGTAATTCTTTATTATGCGCCTGTAAACCGATAAAACATTGAGCCGGGGATGAAAAGAATAATTATAATTTTTAGTTGGGCACTTTTCACTTTGATATCGTGTAACGAAAACAAGACAGAAACGAAAACAATGGCAACAACAGACGCTTTGGCTTTTGACAGCGGATATTCCGAGGTGAACGGGCTAAAAATGTATTATGAAATTTACGGACAGGGCAAACCGCTCGTCCTCATTCATGGCGGGGGGTCTACCATTCCATCCAACTTCGGGAAAGTGATCCCGTTATTCGCCAAAAACAGGAGGGTAATTGCCATGGAATTACAGGCGCACGGACGGACAAGCGACAGAAACGCGGACTTATCCTTTGAACAGGATGCGGATGACATTGCCACGCTCCTCAAAAACCTGAACATAGACAAAGCTGACTTTTTCGGCTTCAGCAATGGCGGAACAACGACTTTGCAGGTGGCCATCCGCCATCCCGAAATAGTTGACAAAATAATTGTAGCTTCTGCCCTCGCCAAACGAAACGGCGTGCCCGAATGGTTTTGGGGCTTTATGAAGCAAGCGAAGCCCGAAAATATGCCGGAACCATTGAAAGCTGCTTATAGACAAGCGGCACCTGACCCAGGCGGTTTAGAGGTAATGCACGACAGAGATGCAAAACGAATGGTCAATTTTCGGGATATCCCGGATGAGCTCATTAAATCCATTAAAGCGCCTGCTTTGATCGTCATTGCCGATAAAGACGTTATTACGCCGGAACACGCCATTGAATTGCACAGGCAAATTGCTAACTCCGAATTAGCGATAATTCCGGGCGGACATGGGGAATATATAGGGGAAATAACCACATTAAAACCCGATACAAAGGAAAGTGATTTTATAGTGCCGATGATTGAGAAGTTTTTGAACAAACCGAAAGAATAAACACCAGCCATCAGGTTTGCATGGGGCGGGTGGGGTAACCGGACTGCCTGCTTATTTTATATTAAAAGAAACCTAAATGAAATGCGTCTATGAAATACCGCCTTATTTTCCTGCTGATCTTCCCGGTTTCGGGGGTTTTTGCCCAGTTTCCTGCTTTTCTGAAGGGCACCTGGAAAAGAGCCAATAAGAATAGCTATGAGCAGTGGTCCGTTACGGAAAACGGCCAGCTTAAAGGCGTAAGTTTCAGAATGAAAGATGGCCTGCCTGAGATCACCGAGTATATGGACCTGGTCAAAGAGGGTGATGCGGTCTTCCTGGTAGCCACGGTACCTTCCCAGAACCAGGGAAAAGGTATACGGTTTCGTCTGAAAGCGGAGGGCCAGCGGTATATTTTTGAAAGCCCGGCACATGATTTTCCGCAGAAGATCGTGTATGAATACCTTCATGAAGATAGTGTAAAAATTAGTCTCTCCGGGGCTGGCGCGGAGGCCATTAGCTATCAGCAGGCGCGGGTATCCTCTGTCCGCAAGTCGGAGGTCAGCGGGAATCCCCACTACGACGAGGACCTGGCCAAACGCCTGGGAGCGGATGATTACGGCATGAAGGCGTACTGGCTGGTGATGCTGAAAACGGGCCCGAATACCACTGCGGATAAGGCATTTATTTCCGAAAGCTTCCGGGGGCACATGGAAAACATAGGTAAAATGGTCAGTGACGGTAAACTGGTAGTGGCCGGCCCTATGGGAAAAAATGATAAAACCTACCGGGGTATCTTTATCCTGAATGACCCGGGAACGGAAGAGGAGGTAAAGCAGCGACTGCTGTTGGATCCGGCCATCAAAGCCGGGCTCCTGGAAGCTGAACTTTACAAGTGGTATGGTTCGGCGGCGCTGCCCGAGTACCTGCCGGCTTCGGATAAGGTATGGAAATCCAGGCCGTGAGGATACTTTTGCAGGCAGATCCTCTTTCTTCCGGAAATCCGGGCCGGGTTATTGCGCACCGGTAGTATCTCTTCTGAAAAACAGGCTTCCGGCCACCATTCCGCAGATGCTGGCGGCCAGTCCCCAGAGCAGGGAGGGGTAATCATTCGGGAAAAATTCAAAGTAGCTCCAGGCTGCCGTACCGGTTATCATAGACAGCAGGGCGCCCGCCAGGGAGGCCCTTTTCCAGTATAAGCCGGCGGTAAGGGGCACAAAGAGTGCCACCAGGCTGAGTGCAGAAGACTCGGCCACCAGCTCAAAGATATGTTTTTTATGGAGAGCCAGCCCCATGCTGATCAGGGCAATCACGATCACCGAATACCGCATGATGCGGAGGAGGGTTTTATCGCTCATTTTGTGGCTGTACAGGGGCTTGATCAGGTTTTCAGCCAGTACGGTGGCCGGTGCCAGCACGGCCCCGGAGCAGGTACTGAGTATGGCTGACAGCAGGGCTCCGAAGGTCAGGATCTGCATACCTGTGCCCATGTGCTGCAGCACCAGCAGGGGGATGGCCATCTGGGTGTCACCGTTCAGAAGGGATGGGTAGAGCAGGGAGCCGCACAATCCTATGAGCAGGGGCATGCAGGCTACGCTAAAGTACATGCCGGAGGCCAGTAAGGAGCTGATGACGGCGGTGCGGGCGGAGCGTGCCGCCATTACCCGCTGAAATACATCCTGCTGGGGAATAGACCCCAGGCCTATGGTCATCCAGGCGGCCAGGTAAACGGCCCAGCTTTGAAAGGAGTTTTCTTTGGGAGTTATGCGCCAGAAGTCGTCAGGAACCTGCGCGGTAATGGCCGTAAATCCGCCCGCCCGGTTCAGCATCACCATCGTGAGAATCACCATACCCACAATGATGATGACCGTCTGGATGGTATCTGTAATGGAGACAGACCACATGCCCCCGATGTAAGTATAGAAAACCACCACCGCCGTGCAAACGGTAATGCCCCAGAAAAAGGGTACATCCGCCAGTACCTGGAGGAGCAGCGCCAGGGCCACCAGCTGGGCGGCTATCCAGCTGAAATAGGAGGGGATCATAAATACGGCCGATACCCACTCAGCCGCTTTACCGAACCGCACCCGAAAGTAGTCGCTGAAAGTGAGCAGCTTAAGCTTATACATGGGCCGGGCATAGAATAAGCCTATCAGCAGCAGGCACAGGGCTGCACCGAAAGGGTCTTCTATTACACCCAGCACTCCTTTTTCAATAAACTCAGAGGAGGCTCCCATCACGGTTTCCGAGCCGAACCAGGTGGCAAAAAGCCCGCTGGTGACCACAAAAGCCGGCAGCTTACGGCCAGCCACGGCGAAATCGCCGGCCGTTTTAACAAACCGGGAAGCATATCCGCCTACGGCCAGTGTGGCCAGCAGGTACACAATCACAAAGAGCAATAACATATCGGTGTATTTTCAGGGCTGAAAATACAGAAACGATCGGTTAAAAGCTCCGGATCACGTTAAAAAATACATTCCGGCCCATCCGGGGAATCCGGTTCCAGTCGGTGTAGGTGCTGTAATACGCATCCAGCAGGTTTTCCACGCCTGCTTTTAACTGGAAGAGCCGGAATTTTGCCGTGCCTGACAGGTGGATCACCCGGTAGGCCGAGGCCGGCGTTTCGCCGAAGCCTGCACTGAAGTACTTTTGCTGCGCTGCTCCGTTCAGGGTAAGTTCTGCAGCATATTTCCCGGTGCTGAAAGCCAGGCCGGAAACGTAGGTAAGCGGCTGCATGAGCGGGAGGTTTCCGGCGCCTTTACCCGATCCCCGCTGGTAGGAGAGGCGGCCCCGCCAGCTCCATTGGGGCGTGAAACGGTAGCTCATTTCCAGGTCAGTGCTCATGATCTGCGCATAGGGCAGCTGCTCATAGATTTTTACACCCGAAGCGCCGATGGTCATGGTGCTGAGGGTGAGGTCAGGCTTGCCAATGATATAATCCAGGATATGGAAATAAGCCCCGGACAGCTTCACTGAAAAACCGTTTCTTTTAAATGAGGCTGCGGCATTGACCTCGGCCGATTTTTCGTTTTTCAGATCCGGGTTACCGATGTAGTCGAAGCGGTCAAAGCTATTGAAGAGGTAAAATCCGTACCCTTCCGACACCCCCGGGGCGCGTTCCCCGTAAGCCAGGCCGAAATTCAGGGTCAGCGGGTGATTACGATGCTGCACGGAGGAGGAGATCCGCTTTAAGGTACGGGTTTTCCCCTGGCTCATGGCGGGATAAAAGATCCGGAGGCTTTCCAGTCCGAAAAGGTTCCCCACCCGGTTATGGTGCGCCGCCAGCCCCAGGTTCAGGGCCACGGCGGTTTTCCCTGTAAAGTGGAAGGTGTCTTCGCGGTAAAGGTCAAGATACTGCGTGCTTACCCCCGGCCAGGTCAGCATGAACATTTCTTTTTCTCCCGGCGTATTGGAAAACATGGTCATTTCTGCCAGGGAATAATTGGTATGACCGCTGAGGTTCATTTTCCAGGAATGCCGGGGGGAGGCCCCTTCCAGCAGCGAGTAGAAGCCGGTGGTGCGTGTCCGGCCCGGCATGTCCATCCGGATGGGGACGTCAGGGCGCCGGCTATCGTCCATTATGTGCGTAACAGCATTGTGGTAGAGCTTGGTCTTCCACAGATCTACGGATCCGGATACGTGGTGCCTTATGTATTCTGCTGAGGCCATGAGCGCCTCTGCGCGGCCTACGTCCATGGGCAATGCCGGATAACCCACATGCACGGCCCTGTCATAGATCAGGGAGGCTTCCAGTTCCCGGTGCTCTGCTATTTTCCAGCCGCTGATCACCGATACGTTGTATTTCGTGAAAGGGGAGAATTCTATTTCCCGCTTTCCCCCGGCCCGGTAATTTTCCGCGTCCCGAAAAGTGAAATCGACATCGGCAAATAATTTTTCCCCGCTGTGAAACAGGCTGAATCCGGCGATCTTCTGGCGGTTATTGGTCTCGAAACCGGTAAAGACCATTCCGCCGCGCGACGCCTCGCCGCGCGACGTCTCCCCCGGTGCATCGCCACCGCTTTGCTTGACACTGAAACCGGTTTTTCTCCGGGAGAGATCTATGCTGCCGGCTATGGTAGCGCCCCCGGCTGAGCCCGACTGCCCGCTGTGGACGGTGGCTTTGGCCAGGTTAGTGATCTCCACGTAAGAAGTTACGGGATCCATTTTATCCGTACAGGCTCCGTAAATCCGCATGCCGTCAAGGGTGATCAGCCCTCTTTCCGAGCTCATGCCGTTAATGAGGGGTTCCCAGGCGTAGTTTCCCCGGCGGATCATATTGACCGGGCCGGTGCCGGTGAGGTAGTCGTCCACGCTTCCCAGGGTTTTTGCGGCTTTGTGCAATGGGGACTTCTGGCTGATGATCACCACCTCATTCAGGGATACAGGCGCCAAAGAGTCTTTCTGGGCCCAGGCTATGGCCGGAAACAGGAGTAAAATCAGGTATCGTGTCATGTGATCAGAATTCTGTTTCAAAGAAAATGCTGCTGGCTTCGGTATTCCCGGAAACGGCCTCTCCTTTCAGGATCCGGCCATCGGGCGCTTCCAGGCGGAGGTTGATCTTCCAGTAGCCGGTCATGGTGAGATTGAGCTTCCCTTCGTAAAAATCATTTTCGCCGGAGGTCAGATCCACATTATTGGGCGAGGAGTGATTGCCCATTCCCGGCATGCGCGGATCTATTTTCAGCGTGTAGCCTTTGACCGGGGTAAATTTTGTCATGCTTTCCATCCGGTAGATCAGTGCTTTCATGGGATTAGTACCTACTTTGGGAGAGGTAGGTTCGGTGAGGGCGGCAATGTACCGGTTCCCGTCCGTACCCTGGAAGGACTGCACTACCCGGCGGGCGGACTCGACGACCGGAATTTTTTCGGTAACGGAATATTCCCTGTCGTTTACGGTGTATTTCAGGGTAAGCTCCCAATATTCACTGGTATTGGAGGCCATCTGGAATACCAGGTAACCCCGGTAAATCGTATTTTCAAGGAGTGAAAGGGCGGATGCCGGGCAGCCGTGGCTCATGTTTTGCATGTGCATCACCGGGCTCCAGGTCAGGAGGACATTTTCTACCGGGCCTCCGTTCAGGTCCGTGACTTTGAGGGTAATCGGGTTATAACCCGTTTGAAACTTCCCATCAGGGGTATAAAGCCCTATTTTATGGGTGGTATTTTGCAGGGTGGCGGCCAGGCGTAATCCTTCTAGCGGATCGGCCGTAATTTCTTCCGGGGTGCAGCCCGCCAATAACAGGCAGACCAGCACCATACAGGTGATATTTTTCATTTGGAATGTTCGTTTAGGTACAAAAAGGGGCTGCGTATTCAGCGAATAAATACGAAAGCCGGAAAACGGAAGGAGGTCTTATGCCATTTCAGGCGGTTTACTGCTTTTCCGGATGAAATCAAAGGAGTAGATGTCCGGCCGGGTAAAGGCAGGCCGGTTTACGGGTTCGGGTAAAGATATTTCCGGGAAGTCAAAAACAAAAGACGGAGGGAAATACTGGTTTTCCAGTTGTAATTGTACCAAAATCCTCGAAGCGTTTTCCTTTTGCTTTTCCCGGAACATTTTGGAAAGCTCACATTTTCCGTCGCAGTGCAGATCGGGCCTGTCCTTATTAACGCAGAAAAGTTCAATAAAAATATCCGGCTGAAACCCATAAACTGCGTACAGGATGCTGTTCTTCATGAGGCAGAGCAGCATCACGGAGACCAGGGCGGCAGCAGTTATTTTGGGCAATCGGATCAAAGCGTTCGGAAAAGATGATAATTAAGGATACAAATATCTTTAATTAGTGTCAGATTTTAAACCACTGCCCTCATAAAATAGTATGAGAACGGTCATAATTCAGCTTATACCTTATTTTTACCGGGTTACGGCTAAAAAAGTGATAAAAACCCGACATAGAAGTAGTTTAGGCTTTAATATTGCATCAAAAATGGGGCCCTGTAACTATTTCCGGGATGCTAAAGTGGCTGTTTCTTCTGTGTTTTTGCTTAGGTACTGCGGCCCTTTTCGGCCAGGAGGTGCCGGAGCCTACCCGGGCGCAGAAAGACAGCGTGCGTTACACGCGTATTAAGGAAAGAATGTATAAGCGTAAGGTAACCCGCGAGATCTACCGGCTCTTTTTCCGGGACGTTTATAACCAGAAGAAAACCGTGGGCACAGAGGTGACCGAAGTGGAGGTGAACCCTTTTGAAGCTTTTAAGGGCAAAACCGTGCGGCAGATCACCGTGCATCAGCTGGATGTGATGGGGGCTTCGGTGTATGATACCACCCGGGAGGGCAACCGCCTCCAGCGTTTTATAAGCCGCAAGGTACACATCAATACGCAGGAAAGGGCCATCCGCCGTTCCATGCTGCTTTTTAAAGAGGGTGACCCGGTAGATCCCCTGCTGTTTAAGGAAAATGAGCGTATCCTGCGGCAGAGTGCGGTACTGCTGGATGCCCGTATCCTGATCCGGCCTGTCAGCGAGGAGGAGGTAGATGTGGAAGTGCTGGTGCAGGATATCTGGCCGGTGATTCCGGAGGGTAGCTTTAGCGGTTTTGATAATTTCAGGGCAGGCTTTACGAACCATAATGTGAAAGGCTGGACCCACTCCAGTACCAATGTGTTCCGCTGGCGGGGCGAAGACACCCTGCAGAGGCTGGGGTTCCGCTCCATTTATACGGTGCCCTACATTAAGCGGAGCTTTGTAAGCGGGCAGGCCGGTTTTATCTGGGAGCGGGATCTGAAACAGCAGTTTGTGAAGTTTGAGCGGCCGTTCTTATCGGTAGAGACCCGCTATGCAGGGGCGTTTGAAATGGGCCTTAAGGAAGTCCGGGAATATAAGAAAGAGACGTATAACCTGGACACCACCTTTATTTTCCCTGTGCAGCACGCCTACCTGGATATCTGGGGAGGAAGGGCCTTTAAGCTGGGCAGCTCGGAAGGGAACCAGACCAAGCGGCTGGTGGTGGCCTCGCGTTTCTACAGTTACGGCTACCTGAAGCGTCCGGAAGTATCAGCTGACAGTAACCGCGCCTACTGGAACCAGACAAACCTCCTGTTCAGCGTGGGTTTCTCTAACCGGAAATATAAACGTGACCTCCTGATCTTTGGCTTTGGCCGTACGGAAGACGTACCCATGGGCAGTATGGCGAGTGCCACCGTGGGGCGCAGTGCCACGGAGTTTGGCACGCGCGGCTATGCCGGCGTACGGTTTTCCAAGGGCGGTTACCTGCCGGATAAATACGGTTACCTGTATGGCCTGGCGGATATGGGCAGCTACGTGAAAGAGGGTAACCCCCACCAGGGTGTGCTGAATGTTACTGTAAATTACTTCACCCCGCTGATGCGTGTAGGCCTCAGCCAGGTACGGCAGTTTGTGAATCTCCGCTATACCCGCGGATTTAACCGCGACCCCCTGGAATACATTAATCTTACGGACGAGTACGGCCTGCGGGGAATTCGTTCTGACCGGCTCATCGGTAAGAAGCGCCTGAACCTGGGCCTGGAAACGGTGCTGTTTTCCCCCGGCTCTTTTCTGGGTTTCCGGGGGGCTCACTTTGTATATGCCGACCTGGGCCTGGTGGCGGATACCAAAAAGCTGTGGAGCAGCCGGCTGTACAGTGGTTTTGGCCTGGGGATACGCCTGCGCAATGAGCACCTTACCTTCCGTACCATTGAGTTCCGGCTGTCGTATTACCCCAATGTACCGGCGCTGTCCAGCCCCTTCCGAATAGGAGCATCCGGCGCCACCAGCCTGCAGTTTCAGGACTTTGACATTTCAGCGCCGGCGGTGGTGCCGCTGCGATAGGAAGAAAGTAATAATATAAAATCTATAGATTTAGTAGTATAATAAAACCTGTTTCATATCTTTGCCCCGTCTTCCTTCTCAATCAATGAAAAACTATACCCAACTCCTCCTCCTGTCAGGGATATTCGCGTTTTCACTGCCCGTGACCGCCCAGGAAAGCGTTCAGATCAGCGGAGAGCTGAAAAATTCCCCGGCGGGTAAAGTGTATCTGCAGGCTTTCCGGAATAAAATATTTTACACGGTAGACTCGGCTGTGGTTACCTCCGGAAAATTTCGTTTTCAGACCGCGCTGACGCTACCGGAAGTATATGGGCTTACCCTGGAAGAAAAGAGTTCGCCGGTCTTTCTTTTCCTGGATGCAGCGGATAAAAACGTAGCTATAGAGCTGGACAGCAGCTCTTATTACCGGAATACGAAAATCACGGGTTCTGAAGCGCAAAAGGTTTTTGAGAAATTCAGGGCTTCGAGAGACCTGAAGATTGATGATTTTATTAAGGAGAATCCGAACTCCATTGCATCGGCTTATGTATTGTACCGGAATTACGCTTACCGTCTGGAGGCGGAGGAGCTCCGGCGTACCCTGGGTCTATTGAGTCCTGCATTGAAAAATTCAGCGTATGGAAAAAATCTGGATGCTTACCTGGAGACCCTGGAAAAAATACAGATCGGTCAGCCGGCTCCTGATTTTGTCCTGAATGATCCTGATGGTAAGGCGGTCCGGTTCTCCGATCACTTTGGTAAATACATCCTCCTGGATTTCTGGGCGGCCTGGTGCGGGCCCTGCCGGAGAGAGAATCCTAACGTGGTCAGCGCTTATAACGAATACAAGGACCATGGATTTGAGGTGTTCGGGGTATCGCTGGATAAGACCCGGGAGGCCTGGATAAAGGCCATTGAAAAAGACGGCCTGACCTGGACACAGGTCTCGGATCTGAAATATTGGCTTAGTGACCCTGCCGCACTGTACGGAGTACGGGCCATTCCGGCTAATTTCCTGATCAGCCCGGAAGGTACCATTATCGCCAAGAACCTGAGAGGCCCGGAGCTGCATGATAAGCTGAGAGAGATACTGAGCCGGAGCGGCAGGTAGATCGCCTTAAAGATGCGGCAGTATCCCAGCTCTTTTAAATGGTAAAGCTCCTTAAAAGATGCTGTAAATCCCGGATATGCCCTTTTTCAGAAAAGCCCCGGCCTTTACCGGGGCTTTTGTGCTTGATGCTATGCTTTTGAATACCTCTAAAAACCACAACATATATTACCCTCTTTGCGTATAATACTATATCTTGGTAAAAAAATCGGAATGTTCAGGGGCATTGTTCTTATTTTACTGCTGGTGACCACCCGGCTGGCAGCGCAGGAGTCGGCTGCCGGGCCGCTGGTTTCCTGCCCGGGTCATGGTCAGCCTGACAGCTCCTTTGCAGACCTGCCCCTGCGTAATCTCCGGCTCTCTGCGCAGCCTTCCGCTAAGTTTACTCCCCGGTATTACCAGGTGCCGGACTCCGTAAAGACAGTGGTGGAGGCGGCTTTCGGGGTATGGGATAAAATCCTGATTAGCCGGGTGCCTATTCATATTGAAGTACACTGGGCCGAACTGGGAGCCAGTACCCTGGCCACGGCCGGTTCTGACCGGGTGTTTAAGAACTTCAGCAATGCGCCGCTGCGGGATGTGTGGTATCCTTCGGCACTGGCTGACGCCCTTTCAGGAGAAAGTGTGAACGGGAATAATACGGATATTGTGCTGAAGATCAACCGGAACGCCACCTGGAACCTGGATTATACCAGCCAGCGGGGTTTCCGGGGTTATGATATGCTTTCTGTGGTTATTCATGAGATAGCGCACGGCATAGGGTTTATGAGCTCTTTTGAGGCCAGTGGTACCGACCGCCTGAAATGGGGGATACAGGATCTGCCCTTTATTTACGATCAACATTTGGTGGATCGAAGCGGGAACAGCCTGGTGAATAAAGGCTTTTACCCGAACGACTCCGAGAAACTGCTGCAGCAGGTTACGGAAAATGAGATTTATTTTCATGTGGACTCCGGCACATACAGCGTGATACGGCCCCGGCTGCACACCGACAAGCCCTTTTCTTCCGGAGCCAGCCTTTCCCACATTTCCCGGAGCCAGATCTCCCAGCCCGACAGCCGTGACCGGCTGATGCTGCCCAGCCTCAGCCAGGGTGTTCGCTACCACTACCCCGGAAACGGTATCCTGGCCATCCTGTTCCAGATGGGTTGGGCCCTGAATTTTTATGAGCTGGAACGGGAATATAACTACCTTCAGGGTTCGTTTTCTTTGTTTCCTAACCCGGGAACCGACCGTATTTATATGAAAATTAACCGGTTTAATCCCGATAAGGGCATGTATTATTACCTCATGGATGCTAAAGGCGCGGTGCTGAACAGCCGGCAGGTGACTACGGAGGAAACCGAGATCTCGCTGAAAGAATTGCCCGCCGGCCGCTATTTCCTGCGGGTGGGGGAGCTCTCCGTGCCGGTGATCAAACTGTAGTTAAGGAATATACGGTGTGATATCCGCCCCGTATTTATGCAGTTCCCGTACTATGGTGGAGCTGATGGGTGCAAACTGCGGGGAGGTGATCAGGAAAACGGTTTCCAGGTCATCGCCTACCTGGCGGTTTACCTGGGATATGGTGTTTTCATACTCGAAATCAGTGGTATTCCGGAGCCCGCGGATGATAAACCGGGCGCCGTATTTTTGAGCCACCAGGGCGGTGAGGTCATCATAATGCACCACCTTCACCCGCTTATCCCCCTGAAATGCACGCTTTATGGCTTTTTCTATTTCGGGAATTTCAAAGTAACGCTGCTTAGCGGTGTTCGTACCTATGCCAATGATGATCTCGTCAAAGAGCTTAAGCCCCCGGTTAACCACATCGGCATGGCCTTTGGTGAAGGGGTCAAAAGACCCCGGGAAGAACGCAGTTTTTTTCATTTGATATCGGTGGCTAATACCATTCTCACCTTCAGCCGGGCGCCAATGGCCATGACGTCTACCAGGTCCTGGATGGTCAGTGATTCCGCTGCCCGCAGTACCACGGTGGGCTCTTCCATACCGGCGGTAGCTTCCATGATAGAAGTTTCCAGTTCGGGAAAGTTAATCTGCCTGCGGTCTATAAAATAGCGCTTATCCTCTGTGATAGAGAGCGTTATGGGCTGCTTGCTTACCTCGTTTGTAGACTCGCTGGTTTTAGGCAGCATCAGCCGGATCACGTTAGGACTACCCAGGGTGGAAACGATCAGGAAGAATAACAGCAGGAAAAACATGATGTCATTCAGTGACGCGGTCTGCACCTCGGCATGAAATCTTCTTTGTCTTTTGAGTTTCATCAGCGGGTAGGTTCATTTAACGTGTCAAAGAAGTCCATTACGGTACTTTGGAGATGGATGGAGAACTTATCAATCATCATGTTAATACCGTGATACAGCGCGTAGGCGATCAGCCCCACGATCAGGCCCGTAAACGAGGCGATCATCTTTTCATACAGACCGTTAGAAATGGTTTCAATGGTAAAATTACCGGTAGTAGAGATCTCGTAAAAGATCCGGATGATCCCGGAGATGGTTCCCACGAAACCCAGGGTAGGAGCCACCCCGGCTATAAGACCCAGGTAACCCATGTTTTTTTCCATTTTGGATACTTCCAGGTTAGACTGGATCTCCATGGCGCTCTCAATGTCTTTCACCGGCTTACCCACCCGGTTAATCCCTTTTTCCAGGATCCGGGAAATGGGCTTATTGGTGCCGCGGGCCAGGGAGGCCGCCGCCCGTACATCGCCGCGCACCAGGTTATCTTTCAGGGAGCGGAGAAAGCCGGAGTCCATCTGGGAAGCGCTTTTTATAAAGAAATACCTTTCAAAACCCAGGTATATGGTGATCAGAAGCAGGAATAAAATAGGGTATACTACGAATCCCCCTTTTAATAATAACGAAAAATAATTGATTTCCACAGGAGCGGCCAGAGCCGTAGAGTCGGTTGCAGTAACTTGCAGTAAGAGGTTCAGGAGCATAATTTTTTACGTAAGAATATTACCTGGGTTAATAACAGTGTATAAGCACGAAATATTTTACAAAGGAAAGTATTTTTCGGCTTTAAATAAAAGTTTTGAGGGCGTTTTGTTGCGGATAATCCTATTTTCGGTAGCAGGTTTCAGCACTTTTATCCTGCGGTGTTCATGGAGAGTTTGTATATTGCGCAAAAAACCTTAAACATGCGATACCTCCTTCTGTTAAGCTTTGCCCTTTTTGCCTGGAAAGCAAAAGATCCAGTCAGAGTTGTTTTTTTCGGCGACTCCATCACGCAGGCCGGCGTTCAGCCTAAGGGCTACATTACTGAGATTCAGCAGCACATTGCTAAAAACCTCCCAGGCCAATACGAGGCCATCGGCGCCGGTGTCAGCGGTAACAAAGTATATGACCTTTACCTGCGTTTCGAGGAAATGCTGGACCTGAAACCCGATGTGGTGGTGTTTTACATTGGCATTAATGACGTGTGGCATAAGCAAAGTTCCGGAACCGGTACGGATGCCGATAAGTTTACCCGCTTTTACGAAAAGATGATCGACAAGCTGAAGGCCAGAAACATTAAAGTGGTGCTGGCCACGCCATCGGTGATCGGCGAGCGTACGGATGCCTCTAATCCCCAGGACGGCGACCTGAACTACTATTCGGGGATCGTGCGGAGCCTGGCGCAAAAACATGGCCTGGAACTGGTAGACCTGCGGAAGGAGTTCCTGGAATATAACCTTAAGAATAATCCTCAAAATGCCGAAAAAGGGATTCTCACCACTGACCGGGTGCACCTGAATGAAAAAGGGAATGCTTTTGTGGCAGAACAGATGATCAAAGTGCTGTTTAAATAGCAGATAGGAGAGGACAGAAACCTTTTAAGCCTGTGAAAAGAACCGGATTTCTCCTGCTTTTTCTTCTGAGCCTGCAAACCGTGCAGGCTCAGAAGTATATAGCTGTTACGGTAGATGACCTGCCTTTTGTGGGGGCGGATGGCGATATCAAAAAAGTAAAAGAGGCCACCGGCAGTATGCTTAAAACCTTAAAGAAGCATAAGGTGAAAGCCGTGGGTTTTGTTAATGAGGCTTATATCCTGGACCGGAACAGGATAAAGGGGAATGACGAGGTACTGGTAAACTGGCTGATCAAAGGCCATGAGCTGGGAAATCATACGTTCTCGCACATGTCGTTAACGAAAAATACCCTGGAGGCCTACCAGGAAGATGTTTTGAGCGGTATGAGGCATTCCAATACCCTCAATATCGGTTACCGGCACCAGCCCATCCGGTATTTTCGGCATCCTTACCTGCAAACCGGCAATGACAGCCTGAAAAAGTACGGCCTGGAAGCATTCCTTAAAGCGTATGACCTCATTCCTGTTCCCGTAACCGTGGAGGCGGATGACTGGTATTTTAATCAAGGATACCGGAAGCTGCTGGAAGACGGGAAAACCAGCGGGGCTGAGGAAATCGGCCGGCTGTATGTAGCTCATACATTGACAGCGGTGAAGTACTATGAAGCACTGGCACAGGAAGTAGCCGGCAGGCCCATAAAGCATATCTTTCTTATCCATGCCAATGCGCTGAATGCCCGCTACCTGGAGGAGATCCTGAACGAACTGGAAAAACAGGGTTACACTTTTATCACCGTGGAAGAAGCCATGAAAGATGAAGTCTACCAGCTGCCTGACCGGGTGCTTTCCGAGGGAGGTTTCTCCTGGCTTCACCGCTGGCGGATCACCGCCGGTAAAAAAACGGCGCTCAGAGAGCCGCAGATCCCACAGATGGTGGTGGATGCCTACGAAAAATAACATTTTTTAACAGGTAGCTCTTGCTTCGTTTTTTCCTGTTTTTTTATATTTGCACCGCAAACATTTCTACGATACAAGTACCTCGTTTTGCTATTGTTTTATTAATGAATCAGATTTATTAATGTTATGTTAGCAGGATTATTTAAACCTACTTTTTCGAGAGGCCTGTTCGCCTCCGCCCTCATTTTTATCTTTTTTCATGCTTCATGGGAAGTATACGCTGCCCCGGGTTCTGCTTTTACCGCCCGGCTGATGAACATGGAGTCAGAAGTGAAAACCCCGTTCCGGTACAGTACTACCTTACTGAATGGTACCGGTAAAGACCAGGTATTTGAGCTGAATGCACAGCTCCCTGCCGGCTGGATGGCGGTATTCCGGGCAGAGGGCACCCCGGTCACCGCCCTGAAACTGGAAGCCGGTAAAAGCCGTGACCTGGATGTGGAGATCATGGCATCGCCTATGGCCCGGCCGGGGAAATACCCTGTTCCGCTGACGGCCGCCTCCGGTGATGAAACCCTCCGCCTGGACCTGGAAGCCGTGGTTAAAGGAAACTACGAAGTCCAGCTTTCCACGCCTGACGGGCGCCTGAGTGATCATGTCACCGAAGGAAAAAGCCGGCAGGTGGTCCTCACCGTCAAAAACACCGGCACGCTGCCGCTGGCTGACCTGGAACTGAGCGCACAGGCACCCACCCAGTGGAAGGCCACCTTTGAACCCTCCAAACTGGACCGGCTGGATGCCGGCCAGACCCGCGAGGTGAACGTTACTCTGGGTGTACCTGATAAGACCATTGCCGGGGACTACCTCACCACCTTCACGGTGAAAAATAATTATGCTACCGCCAATACCTCCTTCCGGATGACGGTGAAAACCTCCGTGCTCTCCGGCTGGCTGGGCCTGCTGGTGATCCTGCTGGCGGTGGGGCTGGTGTATAACCTGATTCGAAAGTACGGAAGAAGATAAGCCCTTACCTTATGGAAAATGCGGTCATAGAACTGGAAGGATTGACAAAATACTACGGTTCCGTAAAGGCTGTGGATAACCTGAGCCTGCGTATCAGTAAAGGCGAGGTATTCGGGCTTCTGGGGCCTAACGGTGCAGGGAAAACCACCACCATCCTGATGATGCTGGGGCTGTGTGAACCTTCAGCCGGCCAGGCACGGGTATGCGGCATTGATGCCGCGCGGGACCCGATAGCCGTTAAGCGGAAAGTGGCCTATATGCCGGATACCCTGGGCTTTTATGACGATATGACCGCCCTGGAAAACCTGCTGTATGTAGGGCGGCTGAACGGCCTGGCGGATGGGGAAGCCCGCGCCCGGCAAACCATGGAGCTGGTGGGCCTTCAAAATGAGCTCCACAAGAAAACCTCAGCGTACTCCCGCGGGATGAAGCAGCGCCTGGGCCTGGCTGATGTGCTGCTCCGTGAACCCGAGGTGATCATCCTGGATGAACCCACGCTGGGCATTGACCCGGCCGGCATCCGCCACTTCCTGACGCTGATCCGCCAGCTCAGCCGGCAGAAAGGCATTACCGTGCTGCTATCGTCGCACCATCTTCACCAGGTGCAGCAGGTGTGTGACCGCGTAGGCATTTTTGTGGGGGGAAAGCTGCTGGCGGCCGGGAATATCGAGAGCCTGGCGCGGGAGCTCTTCGGCGGTGATTCTTTTGTCACTACGATAACCGCCCGGGAGCCGGCGGAGCAGTGGGGCGGCCTCCTTCAGGACCTGGAGCGCCTGGAGGGCCTCCGGCAGGTGGAAACTGAAGGTAGCACGGCCACCCTCTCCTGCACCCGTGATATCACCCCGGAAGTGGTACGCCTGTTTGTGGAAAAAGGACTGGGCGTAACCGGTGTATACCGGAAACAGTACGGGCTGGATGAAATTTACCATCGCTATTTTGAGAATAATCTTAACTGAACGAAATGAAAAGCATAAGCCTCAAAACACGAATGACCCCCGGGCCTTTTGAAGTGATGGTGAGAAAGGAGGTGGCTGATCATATCCGGAGCCGCCGCTTCCTGGTATTGCTGCTGATGGTACTGCTGGTTTTTGCGGGTACCCTGTATATTTCTTTCAGCCACATCCGCGAGGCAAAGGGAGATTCTGATTTTGTATTTCTTAAGCTGCTGACCCTGTCAGACGGCACATTACCCACCTTTCATGTTTTCCTGAGCTTCCTGGGACCTCTGCTGGGCATTGCACTGGGGTTTGACGCCATAAATTCTGAGTACAATAACCGCACCCTGGTGAGGCTGCTGGCCCAGCCCGTTTACCGCGATAACCTGCTGCTGGCTAAATTCTGCGGTGCCCTGCTGGTGGTGGGAGTACTTTTTCTGAGCCTGGTGCTGCTGATGGTGGGCGGCGGCATGATCCTTACCGGTGTAAAGCCTGAACCTGCCGAAATACTCCGGATACTGGCTTTTGTGGTGCTGAATGTGGTGTATGTGGGCTTCTGGCTCAGTCTCTCCATCACGCTGTCAGTGGGTTTCAGGAATGTGGCCACTTCTGCCCTCGTGGCCATCGGCATCTGGCTGTTTTTTACGGTCTTTTATAAAATACTGGTGAATGCGGTGATGAATGCCGTGGTTCCCGAAGGCTACCTGATGCCGGAGGAGATGCTGAGCTATAACCGCCTGCTGATGTCGCTCCTGCGGGTGGATCCGGGACAGCTCTATACCGATGCCGCCACCACGCTGCTCATGCCTTCTGTGCGGAGCCTGGGGGCACTTTCCATGGAGCAGATGGCCTGGGCGGTGCCGTCACCGCTGTCGTTTATGAACAGCCTGATGATCGTCTGGCCCCAGGTAACAGGGCTGGTGGCGGGCACCACCCTCTGCTTTGCGCTGGCCTATTATCTTTTTATGCGGAAAGAGGTACGGGCATAAAGAAAGGGAATCAGGCAATAAATAGCAGGAACAGGGCGTTATTCCTGCAAGCACCAAAAGAAAAACTATGTGATGATATCCACTTATTAAATCAATTATTCACTAAAACGAAAAAAATCATGAGCGCACTAAATGATAAGTTGAAAGGAAACTGGAACATGATCAAGGGGAGTTTAAAACAAAAATGGGCTAACCTTACAGACGACGAGCTGCTGTATGAAGAAGGGCGAGAGGATGAGCTCCTCGGCAGAATCCAGAAAAAGACGGGTGAAACCCGGGAAAGCCTTAACCGGTTTATAGAAAGTCTGAAATTTGATTAATACAGGACCCGCGCTGAGCGGGTCTTTTTTTTGCCCTGCCGTTTTTGTCCTGCCACCGGGGTGGGTAGCCGCTTTCCCACCGTTTTGGGGAGATGTAAAGGTAAACCGTACCGGCTAAAACCGCCTGAGGATGATCACACCCGCTATGATCAGTGCTACTCCCAGGATTCGCATAGGATTTACGGGGGTCTGCTGCTCCACCAGCACGTTATTATGTTCCAGGATCAGCGAAACGATCATCTGCCCCGCCACAATGAGCCCGAATGTGAGTCCCGGGCCCAGGCGCGGGAAAGCCAGAACGATAAAGGTAACGTAGTAAGCCCCCATCAGTCCGCCCAGCCAGATATGGGCCGGTGCGGCTTTTAGCCCGGCCCAGGAAAGGGTCTGGCGGGTAATGAGGAGGTAGGCAAAGAGCGCCACGCTGCCCACAATAAACGAAAGGGCCGAGGCCCAAACGGGGTTATCTGCTGCTTTCCCCAGGCGGGTATTCAGCCCGGCCTGGATAGGAAGTATGGCGCCGGCCAGCAGCGTCAATGCCATCCAAAGATTTTTACTCATTATGTATAAAACAATTTAAAGTTCCGCACAAACGCTTCCCCAAGACCCAAGCCCCTCACGGTGCCTCCTGTGGCGCCATGCCCTCCCGGTAACAGGTGCGGCAGCGGGCCTCATACACGTCATGTTCCCCCAGGAGGATCTGGTTTTCGGAGCTGCTCTTCCGGAAAGAGTAATGGGCAATGTTCCCGCAGTTCACGCAGATGGCGTGTACCTTGGTCACGTACTCGGCAATGGCCATCAGCTGGGGCATGGGCCCGAAAGGCCGGCCGTTAAAATCCATATCGAGGCCGGCTATAATGACCCGCTTCCCGCTGTTAGCCAGTTTACTGACCACCTCCACCAGGGCTTCGTCAAAAAACTGGGCTTCATCAATGCCCACCACGTCACAATTACCACTATAAAGCAGGATCTCCCCGGCCATATTCACGGGCGTAGACCGGATGGAGTTCTTATTGTGCGATACGATGTCTTCCTCGTCATACCGTACGTCAATGCCCGGTTTAAAGATTTCCACATTCAGGTGAGCGATCCGCGCCCGGTTCAGCCGGCGGATCAGCTCTTCCGTTTTTCCCGAAAACATAGAACCCGATATCACCTCTATCCAGCCCGTTCCCTTTTCTTTTGAGCGCTTCGTTCCCGGTTCAATAAACATTCTTTAACTTTTTTCGTTGGTATAATAACCAGTCAAATCAACAAGTTTGTAAATTTGACTGGGAATTTTTTACAAAAAAACAGAATTTAACAATGGCCAACAAGTGGAATACCACCGACATTGAAAAAATTTCTACGGCTTTCACCCAAAAAAACCTGCAGAAGTGCTTTCAAGAAAATGACGTTATCCGCGGTGAGGAAATAGTCTCGGCTACCGCCTTCCCGCAGATTAATTACTTTGTGCTACGTGAGATCTTCTCCCGCTGGGAGGAAGAGACGGGGCGCCTGAAAAGCCCCTATTTTGATTTCCATGCGCCTGAGGTTCAAAAATCTTTTTCCGATTTCCGGAATACGGTTTCGCGGTATATCCTGGTCAGGAAAGAAGACTTCTCCGGCCTGCTGGAAACGGCCGTTCGCAAAACCCTGGAGCTGTACATCCGCCCGGAGGCCTTCTTTATAGCGGATTTCCGTAACCTGCCTGACTTTAAGCTCACCCGCCCCTGGCTCCATAAAAACCAGGTGTTTTTTAAAAGCTACGACTGGCTGATCCGTGACCTGGGCCAGGCAGTGGAAGGTGACTACATCTACGCTAACCGCGCCCTGGAAGAAGTGAAAAACCTGCTGAACGATAAAACCGAAGACTTTACCGACGAGATAGACCGGATAGCCCGCGAGGCCGGCATAGAAGTGGAGGTGCCCAAGGTACAGCCCCCGGTAAAAGAACCTGAAAACGATAATCTTTCCTTCTTTGAGCGCCTGGTGGCTAACCCGCCCCGGCCCACCTCGGAGTTCCGTGAGCCGGATGTATCGCCTTTTGAGCGCATCGTGCATAAAGTAAGGTCGGAAACCGTGCAGCCTCCGGTGATCCGGACTCCCCCCGCTGAAGCTGCTCCTGTGATAGAAGCCGTGCCGTTAAGGGAAGGTGTCCCCGTAGTAGCAGAGGTCAGCCCCCGCTACGTCAGTACGCCGGTAGCAGAAGAAGTAACGGCTGTGGTTTCTGAGCCGGTGGTGGTTCCCGCAGAGCCGGTCAGCGCCCCGGTCAGAACAGAAGTGGTCCAAACCCGCGTGGTGATCCGGGAAGAAACCAAGAGTATTTTTGAGGGGCTGAACATCCCCACCCTGAATGACCGCCTGAGTACTGAAGAACGTAACTCCCTGGCAGATATACACCAGCGCAGCCGCATAGACTCCCTGAAAGGCAGCATGACGCTAAACCAGCGTTTCACCTTCCTGAACTCCCTCTTCGGTGCTGACCTCAGCAGTTTTGAGCAGGCCCTCAGCCAGGTAGAGCAGTGCACCACCTTTGACCAGGCCCGTGACGTCCTCGAAACCCGCTACGCCGGTAAGTATAACTGGAACCTGGAAGGAGAAGATGTGAAGGAATTCTTATCCCTGGTAAAGAGGAGGTTTAGTTGAGATTTTGAAAAGTGTTTGAGCCGGGAGTTTTCCCGGCTTTTTTTGTTTTACATCTTTATCAATAACGGCAAAGATTGAAAGCCGGCCCCGGCCCACTATTTATTACTTCTATCGGGAAAATCCCTGCCTCTCCCGAGGCCTAAAAACCACTCATCAGATCATTTTTCATAATAGCCTTACAAATTATTAATTACGTGTTCGTCCCGCGAATCGGCTCGTTGGTACCGACATTAGCCACGTTGGTATAATAAATTTTATTTAGGGCTATCGGTCGCTATAATTTTGGGCAAAAACCCCAGTTATGCCAAGACCTTATTTGCTTCGTTTTGAGAGACCCGTTATTAAGCTCACTCGCGGGCTGCCAGAGTGGAGTCGCTACTCCTTTGCCTCGGCGAATCAGCGCTCGTTTAAAACTTTTGATAAGACTGAGATAGCTACGCAGCGGCTGAGCGGGCCTCCTTTCCATATCGAATTGTTCGAAGTAAGGGTGGATGCGCCTTTCCGGATACATTATGAAATCCAGGAAAGACAGTATTTTCTTTTCTTTATGATGGAAGGTGACTTTACCTTTACTACTCCGGAAGGTTTTTATGTGTCTTATGCCAAAAGCGGATGTTTTTCGTTGGTTTTTAATGCCAGTGGTCATTACGATATTGCCTTACCGGCCGGCCGGTATACGGCTTTATGTATCGCATTAGACCATGAATGGCTTACCTTCTTCTCAGAAGACCGGAAGGAGTTGAGACATTTTCAGGAACGGACACTCTCTAAAGAGCATGACTTGCTGCCTTACTGCAGGATAGATCGTAATGTAGCCAGGTGCCTCAAATCTCTTTATACGGGAGTACAGCAGGGGAAAGGCTCACTAGACGGGCAGTCTCGCTATTACATTTCCCTGATCCTGGAAGAGTACGACCGGGCAGTAGAGGAAAAACGGCAAAACGTGCCGTGGAAGGTAAAAGAATACCTGGATAAGCGGTTTTCCGATCCGGAACTCTCATTGAAAGTTTTGGCGCGAGAACTGGGAGTTCGTCCGGGATCAATGAGAAGCCAGTTTATATCGGAATTCAGAACAAGTCCGCATGAATATTATACTTCCAGAAGGGTTGAATTAGCCCGCCGTTTAATTTTAAATCACGGGTTACCTCTAAGCAAAGTATTTGACCAGGTAGGCTATAACGACGAGAGTGCTTTACGATATGAAATGAAGCAATTCGGAAAAAAGTGTAATTTTTAAACCAAAAGTGATCTCAAATCACCAATTTTTTTCTTGTTTGGGCTAAATGAGCCCCGGAACTTTGTGGTGTAAAAGCCATAAGTTCATGAAAATTAAAATATTGACCATCGTTCTGCTTACTCTTTGGATACCAGTAGTCTTAGACAAGATCATCAATTTTGAGGTGTTCAAATCAGGGATTTTTCGCCAGCCATTTGATGACAGTTATGCTCAGGTGCTCATCTACCTGCTACCGTTTTTGGAAGGAGTAGCTGTCATTTTCTTTTTAATTCCCTCTTTACAAAGATGGGCCTTCGCTCTTTCCACCCTATTGATGCTGGCATTTACCCTCTATGTCGGAGCAGCTCTGGCCGGTGCCTGGGAGAAGCTTCCCTGTGGCTGCGGGAGTGTACTCAGCGGCATGACCTGGAAGCAGCATCTGTTTTTTAACCTGTTCTTTCTGCTGCTGAGCGGCTACGGATTTTACCTGTTGAACCCAAAACGAAGCGGAGCCGCGGGAGGCGAAACCGCCGAGGGCTAGCCGGCCTAAAGGCATTCATAAATACATTTTTTAACTTTAATTTTTTACAACAATGAAAACGTTCTTAAAGAAAAATCTGATTGCTGTTTTTGCGCTGGTGGTGGGCATTGGTACGATGTCTTTTAAAATGATCCATTCATCTTCTGAGTATCATTATGTGGGTAATGACGCAGGGGACGGGGCGTTTGCTGAGGAAGGTAATTGGGAGCCGGGGGCTGGAGAAGGCTGTAGAGATGAGGGTGATTTCCCTTGTACAATTGTAACTGACGATCTGGCCACCACATTAGCCGGAAAAACTAACCCTCAAGTACTAAATATCAGTAGTAAAAGAGACTGAGCTAATTAAGGAAGCCGTCTGCTGAAGCGACGGCTTCCTTCCGAATTCTTATCTTGGATTTGGCAGTATATCACTCAGCTCTATTACCTCCTCCGGAATGGCGATTGCATATCTTGGATCATTAGGTGGTAAAGTATGCATTTCCCCATCCACTTTACGGGTCAGCGTAATATTTGCACCATCCCGATTTAGCCGTTTAAGGTCTGGCCAGCGTAGCCCTCTGAATACCAGCTCTTTTCTCCTTTCGGTTAAAATAATATTCAGAGCTGAATCTTTCTCTGTAAATTCATAAGGGACATACGTGTTTTTCTTCCATCTT
>JAHBUH010000034.1 GCA_019638185.1 Leadbetterella sp. | reverse complement strand
TCAGGTAATACAGAAAGTGTTATTCAGGGGTCTGAATAGCGATCAGCTTATTGTATTCATTCATGCTGTAAATGGTCTTGCCGATAGTGGCAGTCAGCTTCCCACCTCCGAACGTTTGTTTTTCTACTCTTTCCCATTTATCCGTGGCAGCATCATAAATCAGGATATTCCCGTTTAAAAAGAAATACATCCGATTTCCTACCTGGGCAGTGAAGTTTACATTTCTCGCGGTGAAGGCGGAGGCGTCGTAACTGGATTTGGCGATATAGTTTCCGTTTACATAATCTACTTCATAGACTTCCAGCTTTCCGGTTTGAATGACCCCGTTTATATCTGTAGTAACCACGGAATACAATTTTTTGTTGGCATAAAATGTAGTTCCCGCATTAAAGCGTTGCCTTACTTTCATGGGGTAATTCCTGGCGGTTTTATCCGTCATATCCACCACAAATGCATTGCTCAGCAGGCCCGTTACGCCATAAAGCTTACCCTCACTGTAGGATGTCCAGTCATTACTCAGAGAGCTGAATCCAAAGCCTGCGTCAGTCCATTTATTGGTGGCCGGATCGTACGTGAAGAACGAATGGTTAGCATTCGCTATAAATGCTTTTCCGCCATGAATAAAGGAGGTATTGGCATAGTTTTCAGAGGTATTCGTACCATTATGTTTGAAGGGGAAATCTTCTTTTTGCGTCCATTTGTCGGCAGAAGGATCATACTCGAAGAAATATTTGAAATCCAGCCCGCCATTGGATCTGCTGCGTCCTAGGTAGTATAATTTAGAATTCAGGGCAAACAGGATTCCTCCCCATGCATTAGAATAGTCCATATCCGAAATGGTGGGCATGGTGGCCTTTTTTTCAGTAATAGTGATGGTGGTTACCCCTGAGGTTCCCCCGGTCTTACTTACGCTCACCTTATAGGCCTGTACAGTGCCGTCTTCAGCAGTCACGGTGTAGGTAACGTCTTTGCTGAAGTCCTGTGTTACACCTGTGGCCGGGCTTACGGTGGCCTTGGCTGACACCGTGACACTGGGGGCCAGTTTAGTGATATCAGCGGTAGCAGGCACCGTAGCTTTAATGGTTTTGGCGGTTTCGTCTATGGTCCCCTCTACCGCCGGGCTGAGGCCTGCAAAACTGAATTTGGAGATGGCTTTGGCGGAGCTCTTGCTGGTGGTACCACCGGGAGGAGTGGTTCCTCCCGGAGTGGTAGGCGTGGTGGGGGTAGGGGTTGGCTCTTTTTTATCGCAGGCATAGAAACTTATGCCGGCCAGGATACACCAGATGAGAACTTTGAACTGATTTTTCATTGGAATAATTGATTTAAAGGGTATTAACTAATTGCAGCCTGCATAGGTGAGGGTGAAAACTTCTTTTGTCGAATAGATATTGGTACCCGAAGCGTTTCTGGTAAATTTTGATATCAATCCACGCGGGTTAAGCTCGTAGTCATACGTGACCAGGCGGCCCTGGGCGTTATTGTCGGAAGTGGTGACTACCTGCTTTTTCAACAGGTAAGCAGGGTTAGCATCCCCTAAACCTGATATAGAGTGATGAGGTTTGGGAAACCCTTTGAACCCGGAAGGATTAATCACTGACCCGTCCTTGCCATGATAGGCCCGGGGGAAGGACAGAATATAATCAAAATTGTAGTAGAGGTTTTTGATGTTCGAATACTCAAAGGTAGTGGTACTGGTAAAAACAGGAGACGAGGTCTTGTTGGCATAATTAACCTTGATTAACTGGTTATCCGCATTATAGATATATTCATAAGGGTAATTCGTAGTGGCATTCGAAGAGGTAGGATACCCGGATGCATTGAATGTTTCAGGATGCGAATTCCCCAGAGTATAATCCGTAACCACTCCGTTTGTGTAAAACCAGGCACTAAGGAAAATATTATCGTTGGTTTGTTTTTTTAATTCCAGGCCGGTAGGTGAGGCATATTCATAGGTGAAAGTACTGGATGCTTCGGAGGGGTAAGAACCGCCCTTGCCCCGGATGATTTTGCACGAGATCTTGGCCAGGCGGTTATCCTGGTAATTGAGCGTATACGTATATTCATCCTGCCCCACCGTTCCAATCACCCGCATATCTGTCATTTCTGTTAAAAAACCATCCGTATTGTATTTAAAAACAGAGCTGTAGGACAAGACACCGTTATCAGTAGTAGTTATTTTGGTAATCCTGTTTTGAGCGTCATACTCAAACCGCGTATCATATACGCCCTTACTGAACCCGTAATCGTATTCATTTTTTAGAGCGGCCAGGTGACAAAAACCGCTGGTGGTGGGCCCATCGGGGCTGGTGGGAACGGGAGAATCCGGCTCCTCCTTTTTACAGGCGAAGAGTGCGGCCGTCAGAACGGCATACCGTGCGAAGAGTTTGATTTTCATTATAGTAAAAATTTATTTTAACAATCTGAATTTCAGTGAAGGCATCTTTCTCCGGGAGATCTGGGCCAGCAGCCCGTTTTGCATTTCAGCTACCGGGAGGCGGTTCGATACGCTGATTTTATGGAAGTACTGCAGGTTAATCAAAAATGATTTATGGGTACGGCAGTATCCCTGGCCGGGACTTAACCGGCCTTCCAATACCTTCAGGGTGGTAGCTACGGTCAGTTTCTCCCCGTTTGAAAAATAAATGTCGGTATAGTTAATCCTGCCGCGGAGCAGAATGATATCGGCGGGTTTTCCATATCGGTAGGAACCAAGGTTAATGAGGGCAGAGGAGGCCATAAGCGTCTTTTATTTTCTGATCAAAATTCCCGAAAAACAAAAGACACAAAACGGCGAATGTGAATGTGGCGGAGAAAGGGCAAAAAGTGGAAGTAAACGGCCGAAAAGCGGTATCAGAGAATCATCTCCATCAGGTGGCTTTTCCGGCGGCGCGACACCTCCAGCCCGGTGCCATCCTGAAGGATCACGGTACCGCCCTCGCCCCGGACGTATTCTTTGAGGTATTCCAGGTTAATGATAACCGACTGGTGAATACGGCAGAAGCCATAGCCGTGCAGCAGGTCTTCGAAATCGCCGATAGACCGGCTTACGACTATTTTTGAGGAGTCTTCCAGATGGAGCGTAGTGTAATTATTGTCTGATTCTAACCATACAATGTCTTTGATAGGCTGAAACAGCAGGCCCCGCGGGGTAGGCACGGTGATTTTGTGGTACCGGGCCTGAAGACGGGTTACTTTGGCCGGGGCGGCCTCGGCCAGGCGGTTCTGAAGCCGCTTTACTGCGTTCACCAGCTCGTGACGGTCTATGGGTTTGAGAAGAAAATCAAAAGCACAAACCTTAAAGGCATCTACAGCATATTTCTGGTGGGCGGTGGTGAAAATGATTTCAGTTTGGGTAAAATTAGCCTTCTGAGCAAAGGTCAGCCCGTTAATGTGTGGCATTTCAATGTCCAGGAAGACCAGGTCTACGTCCAGTTTAGGCACTTCTCTCAGGGCTTCCCGGGGTAATACAAATGTTTTTACCACTTCTACTTCCGGTACAAAAAGCGAGATTTTTGCAGCCAGGGAGTCAATGCAGGGGGCTTCGTCATCAATGATTACAGCTTTCATAGGCTTAGGATTTTACAAGGGGCAGGATAATCTGAACTTCGGTACCTTCTGCCAGGTCATGGATCAGGGTTTCTGTTTTTTCACCGTGCAGGGCCTGGAAATTAGCGATACGGTTTAAGGTAATGGCAATCCCCATGGATTTGTGATGCGAGGGGCCGTTAATCTCCGCTGACACCCGCCTGCCCACACCGTTATCCCGGATTTTGATCATCAGCTGGTCAGCATCGGGGGCTTTGGCGATCCGGTGAAGGGTGATGCTGATGTCTCCGTCATGAGCGGGCAGGTGCCTGACCCCATGAATAATGGCATTTTCCACGAAGGGCTGAATGAGTAGGGGCGGAATCTGCCAGTCGGCTTCCAGGAGTTCTTTATCCGGGCTTATACGGAACCGGAACGTGTGCTGGAAACGTTCCTGCTCCAGTTCCAGGTACAGTTGGAGCGACTGCAGGTCTCTGGAGACCGGCACGGTGGCATGCTCGGAGTTTTCCAGGGTATGCCGGATTAATTTGGAAAATTTCTGCAGGTAATCGGAGGCCTCAATAAAACGTTTATTCAGCACGTAGGCATCAATGGTATTCATGCTGTTAAAAACAAAATGGGGGTTCATCTGAGCCCGGAGGGCCTTCATTTCCAGCTCGTGCAGGGCTTCCTGGTTTTTGAGGCGCTCCCTCAGCTTAATGATGTAAATGAAATAGAACACCACCCCCAGGATAACCGATATCAGGAAGATCATTAACGGCCCGAACCACCATTTCTCCCAGAACACGGTTTCTATCTCAAAATTTAACCTGGCCTGGTGATGATTCGTAAGGTTCTTAAAAGTAACGGTATAATTTCCGCCCGTCAGGTTATAAAAATGTACGGTGGGATTAGCCCCCATCTTCACGGTATTGTAAAGTTTAAGGTCTTCCTGGATAATACAAACCAGGTTTAAGCCACTGGCTTCATCCGGGTCTTTAACGGTGATGGACACCGAGGTGGGTAAAGAGGGCAGGTGAATTTTTTGAGCCAGGTTCCAGGTAGAGTCGGTGGGGTTAATGGCGCCCGCATGGGTATTGAATCCGGTAATGACCAGTGAATCACTTTGTGCTACGGAAAGCGATACCCTCAGGATCAGTGCCACCAGGATCATCCATTTATTTCTTTTCATGACTATAAAAGGCAAAAGTGTACAAGGCGAAAACCCCCAAAAGCAGGTAATAGAAAATGATCTTTTCGTTTAACCAGAGTATGGCGTAGCTTTGCGATTGCAGGAAAAGCTCATTCGCCAGTAAATTAATGGCCCACAGCAAAAACTGAAGTGCCAGCCCGATCAGGATGTACAACAGCGGGGGAGAGAATTTTGCGGAATACCGGTACAGGCTATAGAGGCTCAGTAAAAAAACCAGGATGCTAAGCAGAATACTCGAAACATAATTGATAGACTTTAAAGCTACTGACTGGTAATCACTAAGTAGCAGGCCATATCCCAAAACCAGAAGGAGGCTCACCAGCCTCTTTTCGGTTTTTGACTTCAATACCCTTATAAAAAAGAGGCAGGAAAGGGTATGTGATGCGATGGAAAAAAAGTAATAGAGGAAGAGATTAGAGCGGCCAAAATAAAGAAACACATCCTGGATCAGATAGAATACAAACTGGGACATCAGCAATGCTGCGGCCAGTTTTAGTGCCGGCGGTAATATCTTCCACTGCTTCACAGCTACCAGTACAGGGATGGCTATGGAAGCTTCGATAATCAGCGCAAACCATTTGTAAAAGGCATAAGCGGTCATGTGCTGGCTTAATGACAGGCAGGAGGGAACGGACAGTCCACATCGGATATCCCCTCCTGGTTGATTTTAAAATCGAAATATATTTTCCGGGAAACCAGCCTGCCCCTGTCCTTTTCTTCTTTTGCTGCGAGCGAAACCAGTACCCCTTCCACATGAGGGTACTGCCTGTTCAGGAGGTCGTCCCAGATTCTCTCTTTACTGAAAATGCAGCCTTCATACGCTAAAGGTAATCCGGGGTTCGAGTAGTGTTGATTGTATCTGTAGAAACTTCCAGGTAACCGGGATGCCAGGGGATCATTTTTGTCATATACACTCCGATCTACCGCATTTACAGCCCGGGGATTATTTTTCCGGTCAATAAAAACCAGGCAGTCTTCTCTTTTACCGTGAAAAAGATTATTCATAGCGATGCTAACATCTACAAATGCGATACTCTCCGTTTCCACAAAAGTCTCAATTTCTCCCGCCGTTGGTATAGTTTGCCCGTCTTTAATCAAAATGGTACGTACCCGGAAGAACCCTTTCTGGTTTAAGAAACTACCGTACTTATGATAGTATTTTAAATCAGGTAGAAAATCAGGATCTGTAATGGCAAAGCAAAAGGAGTATCCATATACCTTCAGATGATGAGGCCGGCCTGGGGCTTTCTGGGCATTGGTAAGGTCGATGTTGGATCCCTCCGCTAACTTATTCCAGTTGTTTCTTGAAATGAAGAAAAACGGCTGAAAAGGTATTAAGCGCCAAAATTTCTCCAGGTCTTTGAAGACACGCAGCTTCTCGTCAGGGCTTCCAAGCATTTTAATTCCATAATTAGGCGACTGAAAGGATGGGAAATCGGGGATATTTTTCATGATAATAAATGGTTTAGGTTATGGATGTAAATTTATACAAACCCTGTTCAATCCAATAGATTTTTTATTATTCGGCAAGTTTTTTTTTAGCATATATATCCAGAAATGTTAAATTTGTGTCCCGTTTAAGTTGGAAAGATGTTTTTAGAAGTAGAAACGCAAGTAAAAGACAACCGGCCGGTATTCCTGACAGGAGATTTTTGCAACTGGAATCCTTCTAACCCTGATTTTGTGATGGACAGGGTGGATGAGGGTCGTTTCAGGATCAGCTTGGATAAAGTGCCTGACCTGGTAGAGAGGTCTTACTACAAATATACGAAAGGTGGCTGGGACAATGTGGAGCTGGACGTGCTGGGAAACAGCCCGCGTAACCGCCTCTTTGACCTGGAAGAGCTTCAGGAGCCCGATTTTGTGCCACTCTGGAGGCAGAACGGCTACACGCCCTTCTACAAGGAAACCATGCCCGTAGTGGAAATATTCTCCGAATCTTTTGAGATTCCCCAGCTGAAGAGAAAGAGAAAAATATCGGTTCTCCTGCCGCACGACTACCATACCCATCCTGAAAAGCGCTATCCCGTTTTATATATGAATGACGCCCAGAACCTGTTTGGGAAGGGTTCAGCTTATGGCAACTGGGAAATTGATAAGCGCATATCTCTCCTGAAAAAGCAGGGGGAATCGGAGGTGATCGTGGTGGCCATTGACCACGGCGAAGAGACCCGTAACTCAGAATATTCGCCCTATAGTACCCCGAAAGAGAATCAGAAAGGCGAGGGCATGCGTTATGCTACGTTTATTGTGCGTACACTGAAGCCCCTGATCGATGAACAATACCGTACCCTGCCTGAACGCCAGTTCACCGGCATCGGCGGAAGTTCCATGGGCGGACTGATCAGCATTTACACCGGCATGATGTATCCTGAAAAGATAGGCCGGCTGATGGTTTTCTCTCCCGCCCTATGGACCAGCCCCAAGATTTATTTTGATGCGGTAGAGTTCTTTAACCCGCTGGATACCCGGATTTACCTCTACGGCGGTGGCAAAGAAAGTACTACCATGTTCAGTAACATTGAAAAGCTGATCTCTACCATAGAAGGCCAGGGCTTTTCTTCTGAAAAGGTACAGGTAAAAGCCGAACTGGATCCTGATGGCCTCCATAATGAGAAGCGTTGGGGACAGGAGTTTCCGAAGGCGCTGAAGTGGCTGTTTTAAAACAGTGTAAGTACCCCGTTCGCCTTTTCCAGCTCCAGCAGGAACCGCTTATTATCCAGTCCGCCGGCATAACCCGTCAGGCTGCCGTCTGAGCCGATCACCCGGTGGCAGGGAATAACGATGGCAATGGGATTTTTGCCATTAGCGGAGGCCGCCGCACGGATCACTTTGGGATCACCCAGCTGGTCAGCCATCTGCGCGTAGGTCCGGGTTCTGCCGAAAGGGATGGTCTGCAGCAGAGCCCATACTTTCTTTTGAAAATCACTTCCGTCCGGGTCCAGCTTTAACTCGAAAACTTCACGTTTCCCCAGGAGGTATTCTCCCAGTTGATGGGCGGCCTTTTGCAGTATCTCCGGCTGCACAGGAGAGTTTTTCTCCGCTTCGGAAACAAAGCTGATCTCCTTAATGCTTTCGGCATCCGATATGATCTTCAGCGTTTTCCCTGAAGCCGACACACACGTTTCAAAAGTTTCTTCCATAATGAATTACGAAGTTATGAAAATTGCTGAAATTTGAAAGATTTTAGAAAATAACCCAATGTCAACAGAAGAATTATACGCGCTCTATAAAACCGCTACAGGAGTCACCACCGATACCCGGAACATTACCGCGGGCTGCCTTTTTTTTGCATTGAAAGGTGATAAATTTAATGGCAACGCCTTCGCTGTGGAAGCGCTGAATAGAGGAGCGGCCTACGCTGTAGTGGATGAGGCTGAATATGCCGTGAACGATCGCTGCCTGCTGTTTGACGATGTGCTGCAAACCCTCCAGCAGCTGGCCCGGCATCATCGGCGGCAGTTCGATATCCCGGTGATCGGTCTGACCGGCTCTAACGGGAAAACCACCAATAAGGAGCTGCTGACGCGTGTACTGGCTCAAAAATACAAGGTGCATGCCACTAAAGGGAACCTGAATAACCACATCGGAGTGCCACTGACCCTGTTATCCATGCCGGATGATACCCAGATGGCGGTCATCGAAATGGGCGCTAACCATCAGCAGGAAATCGAACTGCTGTGCTCTATTGCCGAACCTACCCACGGATTCATCACTAACCTGGGCAAGGCCCACTTGGAAGGTTTCGGCGGCGAGGAAGGCATCCGTAAAGGCAAAGGTGAGCTGTTTGACTTCCTGAAAAAATCAGGGGGAATCGTATTTACCAATGCCACTGACAGCAAGATCGTGGAAATGGTCAGGGAGAGGAATATCCTGGCCGTGGTCTATTACGGAAACGATGAAAATGCACTGCAAATGACGGCCGAAAGCCCGGTGGTGGAATTTACCGCTCCGTACAGCGGGAAGAAATACACCACGCACATCGGCGGCAAGTATAATTTTGATAACATGCAGACGGCCTTTAACGTAGGGCTGTATTTTAATGTGGAGGAAGACGCTGCCGCCATGGCCCTGGCCGAGTATAACCCGGATAATAACCGCTCGCAAACGGTAGAAGTAGGCTCCAATTCCTTCCTGATGGACGCCTATAACGCTAATCCCTCATCTATGGAGGCGTCAGTTAAGAGTTTTGCGGCCCTGCAGACCCCCAAAAAGAAAGTAGTGATCCTGGGCGATATGTTTGAGCTGGGGGAATATTCTCAAAAAGAGCACGCCGCCCTAGGGGAGCTGGTGAGCCACCAGGGGTTTGACCATGTAGTTCTTTATGGGGAGAACATGCAGTATGCCCTCCCTTATTTACCTAAGGCCCTTTATTTTACGGATAAGTTTTCCATGCATAACTGGCTGCTGGATATGAAATTTGAAAACACATTCTTCCTGGTAAAAGGCTCGAGGAGTACAGGGCTGGAGAGTGTACTGAAGACTTTTCAGGCGGTGGGGTAACCTGTAATAAACATCTGTATAAGCGGTGTTCCCTTCCCTCCGGGGTACGGAAATCATAAGAGATTTCATTTTATTTATAATTAGTCTAAATAAAAATACTATTTTTGTCCCTGAAACGGTCAAGTGGCCGGAATATGTATTACTAATTATCAAATATCAACATGAAAAAAAGTATAGCAGTACTCGGTTTTTCAATCGCATGCCTGGGTGCGTTCGCCCAGCAAAAAGAGGAAGCTCCCAAAATGTTTAAAGTAGATGCCGTTCAGAAGATCAATGCAAGCATTTACCAGCTGGTTCATAACCCGGTAACCAAAAGCGTTTATGTAGCGGGGCCCAAAGGGGGATTCAGGGCGGAAACGGACCAGTTCGTCTATGTTCTGGATGAGGCCACACTGGCCGTAAAAGATTCCATCAATATCGGGAAATACACACCGTTCGGCCTGGCCATCAACACCCAAACGCAAACCTTATACGTGGGGCATTCCATCCAGCAGAACATCAGTGCCGTGGACCTGAGAACCCGGAAAAGTACCCTTATCCCCAGCGGGCGGGAGAAATCCAAGATCAGGGAGATCGTGGTGGATGAGGACCGGAACCTGGTCTACGTTTCTGACCACGGTGACCCTTCCATCTGGGTAGTAGACGGGAAAACCAATAAATACCTGAAGACCATCACCATTCCGGGGGCGTTTCCGTTGGGGCTGAACGTAGACAGCAAGAAAGGAAGGATATATACCACGGACTCCGCTACCATGCAGGGGAATGTCCTGGTCTATGATTCCAAAACCAATGAACTGGTAGGAAAATGGAAAACCTGGTCCTACTGCCCGCTGAATATTGCCCTGGATCCGAAAAAGAACCGTTTGTTTGTTTCCCAGTCGAACGATAATAACATCACCGTACTGGATGCCGGCACAGGGGAGATCATTGAGAAGATCTACCTGGGGTATGACGCTTCACCCATAGGCCTGGTGTACGATGAAAAGAGCGGTCTGCTGTTTACTGCTAACCGGGAGAAAAAAGAAGTGGCGGTCATTGACACCGAAACCTATAAGGTGAAGGAGCGGGTGCCTACCGAAGGGCTGGCTAACAGCATCGTCCTGGATAAAAATACGGGCACTGTGTATGTCACCAACAAATCAGCGAGAAAGGCGGACGACACCATTAAAAAGGGGGATACCGTTCAGAAAATAGTGCGGATATAATTCAGGAAGAGAGTCTCCCGGGCCAAACCGGGAGACTCTCTTTACCCTATGATTTTAAACGGCTTCGCGTCCCGCATCACCCTCCATAAAGCGAAACCACTGACTGCCGAGAGCGTCAGAAACAGGAAATCAATAAAGAAAATATCCCATTCCCGCCGTAAATAGGTATCCCACATCCACAGGCCATCGTATAACCCGTTAGCCAGGGGTACGCCGAGGCACAAAGCCGCCGAAAGGCCCAGGGTCAGCTTATTCATCAGGGGTAGGTTTCTCCAGGCCATGAGAAAGATCCCCAGGACCAGCCAGCTGTAGAAATACACCTGGTAAATGACCGACTGGTTCACCACATCAAGGGCCTTGATCATAATAAAGGTAAAGGCAGTGACCGGAAGCATGCTCAGGCAGGCGGCCAGGAAGAAATTACTGGCCCAGAAGTTGAAAACCCGCTTATGACGGGGTGTGCTGGTTTTATCTCTTGCTACCAGCCAGATCACAATCCCCGAAATAATGACGATACACCCCGTTAAACCCAGGATAAAAAATACGATCCGCAGGGGTTTGCCCCCGAAATCCCCGAAATGAAGATGGTAAAGTACGCTTTTTACCCGGTCTATGTAATGGGTGTCTGTAGCGGGTGATTTTTGATGCAGAACCTTCCCGGAAGCCACATCCACCAGGGCATAGCCTGAGCCCGCAAAGTTTTCAGCAGGGTGCGGTTTGGATGATATCAGTACCTGCATATTGCTGTCGAGGTAATTAATGATGTTAATGCGTGTAACCGGGTTTCTGTCCCATTGGTTTTCCCAGTCATTTACAAACCTGTTCAGATCAAAGGAACCGGCCATGGGCCGGTAGCTGTATTCGGCTTTCATGGGAACGGTATACTCCAGCTCTTCATACACCTTTTCCTGGTCTCCGTTATAAAGCAGGCGGGCAAAGGGCGAGATCAGCACAAAGTTAACGATCAGTACAATACCCGTTACGGCAAAAATAAACTGGAACGGGAAGCCGATCACCCCCAATGCGGTATGCATATCTGTCCAGACGGTCTTCCACTTGCTCCACGGCCGGAATATAAAGAAATTGGATACGATCTTATCCCAATGCAGGAGCAGACCGGTGATCAGGGCAAAAAGAAACAGGAATGAAACAATGCCTGCCAGCAGGTACCCGAAAGGGGTACCGATACGTATGGGAACCTGGTTCAGCTGGGCCAGGAAATGTAGCCGGTAAAGAAACTCGCCCATATCATAGCCTTCTGCATAAGTGACCGGCTTCTTATCGGTAAAATGGTACAGGAAATAGGCAGAATCACCGTCACCGCCTCTTCTTCCGCGCCCACGGGCGGGAGCCTCTTTCCGGGGTTTGCTGATGGTGGTATCTTTGGAAGAAGACATGTTGACATAAGCGCCGTGACCCTGCCGGAGGAGGAAAAATCCGAAGTCGCGCCCGCGAAGGTTATAATTCTGCGACAGGGAGTCCATCAGGAAATTATAATCGGCATCGATCTTCTCCGATACGGCGGATCTTCCCTTCTGCCAGGCCGTAATATCATCCCTGAAGAAGGAAAATGAACCGGCAAAAAAGATAACATACAGCAGCGCGGCAATGATGATCCCGCTGATGGTATGGGTATGAAAGTAGATATTGTATTTTCTAAGATCCATAAAGAGGGGTAATTTTCAGAATATACGGCAACAGAAAGAGAAAGGTGAGGGCCAGGTAGATCATCCACAGCCTCCAGATATGGCGGGTGGTAAAGGCCCACAGCAGGAGGAATGCCCAAAGGATATACCCGGAAAAAAAGGCGGAGGCCATGACCTCAGGCCGGGGAAGCAGGTAGCCCAGGAAAACATGAAAACTTACCATAACCAGGTATCCTCCTGCGCTTCCGGCAAGAATTTTATTCAATCTCATCCAGGGAGACCGGGTTAAATATTTTTTATTGGCCGGCATAATTAAACAGGAATTCAAGGAGTAAGCAGATAAGAAAAATGAGAAGCACACTTCTCGTGCTGAAAAAAGGGCGGAGCAGTATAGTGAGCCCGCCCGCCGTCATCAGGATAACCACAGAGGCAAAAATCCCGCTGCCCGTACCCAGGATTCGGACAGCCAGCAAAAGCGCCACTGCAAACAGCAGAGTGGCCAGCCACCTGCTTTGAACCGGTCGGGACGACAGGACCGCCACAAGGCCGGTTTTAGCCGACCGCGTGATCCGTTGAGAAGTATTCATCCATAACAGGAATCCCGTCAGAAAAAGAAAACTAATGAATGTGAACATCCGGTATAAAAGGTTTAATGAGCCCTGCCGGAGGGTTTTACGCTACAAAATTAAAAGGATGTTTTTAATTTTTAATTAGATCAAATAAAAATAATATAAAATTGTATTATATCAATATTATTATAAACTAATCCTGTCTTTTTAAAGGGCATACTAAAAAAATACATTATTTTTAATTAGTCTAAATAAAATATAAATACTTTTGCCCTTGGAAATAATAAACTCGCATCAAGAAGTTTAATTCAATCAATGGTTGTCTATGTATACTAAAATTTTACTTTTTCTTTTTATAGTAGTATTAAGCTTCGGTGGGGGAATGCTGCAGGCGCAATCCCGGGATAATTGTACTATTTCCGGAATTGTCAAAAGTACAGAAGGCGAGTTGCTTGTGGGCGCATCAGTATATCTTGTAAATTCTTCCAAAGGTGTTTTCTCCTCGGAAAGCGGCCGGTTTACGCTGGGGAACCTCAGCGCAGGGTCGCATACCCTCCGGGTTACCTTCCTGGGTTTCCGGACGGTGGAGAAAAAGATCGAATTAAAAGCCGGTGAGAATCTCCGGCTGGATCTGGCTCTTGAGCCGGATGCACATCAGCTGGAAGATGTATCGGTTATCGGCCGCTCGGAAGTCAGGGAAGCCAACCGGCAGTCGTTTAACGTTACCGCTATTGACGCTGCCAGGCTGCATAATTCCACCCTTGATCTGTCGCACGCCCTTGACCGGGTATCCGGCGTACGGGTGCGGGAAAACGGCGGGCTGGGTTCCCGGATTAACTTTTCACTGAACGGCTTTACCGGCCGCCAGGTGAAATTTTTTATTGACGGAATACCCATGGACAATTTCGGCTCTTCCTTCCAGCTGAACAATATCCCGATAAACCTGGCTGAAAGGGTGGAAGTCTACAAGGGCGTGGTGCCCATCTGGCTGGGCTCAGATGCCCTGGGCGGAGCCGTTAACATCGTTACGGCAAATAACCAGCGGTCTTACCTGGATGCTTCTTACTCCTTTGGTTCGTTTAACACCCACCGAACCACCATTAACAGCGGAATAACCACGAAGTCGGGCTTTACATTCCAGCTTAATGCATTCCAGAATTATTCCGACAATAACTATCGGGTGACGGTGGATGTGGCCGATATCAATACGGGAGAGTATTTCAGGGATCAGCGCGTAAGGAGATTCCACGACAATTACCATAACGAGACCGTCATTGCCAACGTGGGGGTGGTGGGAAAAAAATTTGCCGACCGCCTGCTGGTAGGGGTAACCCTGGGCCAGAACCGGGCGGAAATCCAGACCGGGGCCAGGATGGTCAGCGTTTTCGGGCAATGGTACCGGAAAGGGAATATCGTCATGCCTTCACTTAAATACCTGAAACGCGATTTGTTTGTCAAAGGGCTTGACGTGACCGTCAATGCTAACTACAACCTCGGGAAAGAGCAGAATGTGGATACGGTCTATCGCCGGTACAACTGGTTTCAGCAGTACAAACAATATGTAGGCCTGGGAAGTGAAAGAGAGCGGTCGCTGTACCGTTTCGGAAACAATAACGGGCTGATCACCGCCAATGTAAACTATCGGATCAATGACAAAAACACCGCTACCATCAATAATGTTTTCAATACCTTCAACAGGAAGGGCTCCGATGAGCTTTTCCCGCAGGAAGAAAAATACGATCTTCCTAAAATAAACACTAAAAATGTATTGGGCATAGGGTATAAATATGATCCCAATGAGAAATGGAGCGCATCCGCATTCGTGAAGTATTTCCACCAATGGAACAAATATTCCCAGAGCTATAACCCCAGCGGAAACTGGGGCGATGTAGCCTACATGGTGCAGGAAAATACCTTTAATGAGGTGGGATACGGCGTGGCTTCCTCCTATTACCTGTTTCCTAATCTTCAACTGAAGGCTTCTTTCGAGAAAAGCTACCGCCTTCCCGAAACGGATGAGCTCTTCGGCGACCTCATTAACCTGGAAGGAAATATAGAGCTGGATCCGGAAACGAGCTATAACTACAACCTGGGTTTCGACCACAAAGGGAAATTCGGCAGCAAGCATCGCTACAGTTTTAACGGGAACGTGATCTACCGGGATGCCCGGGGATTTATCAGGGCTCGGCTGAACAATAACCAGACAAAACAGGTGATGGATAACCTGGCCGATGTGACGAATTTCGGCCTGGACGGAGAACTCCGGTATTCGTATGGCCAGCTGTTTACCGCCGGTACCAACCTCACGTACCAGAACCTCCGGAATAACACCCGATATGAGGAGGGTTACACCATTGTGAGCCCGCTCTACAGGGACAGGATTCCCAATATGCCCTTCCTCTTCGGGAATACCGATGCTTCATTTTTCTTTAAAAACATAGCAAACACCAAGGGAACCATGCTGTCTGTGGGGTATAACCTGCTGTACGTTCACGCGTATTACCTCTACTGGCCCAGCCTCGGAAACGATAAGCTGGACATCCCCCGGCAGCTTTCTCATGATGCCAATGTGGTTTATACCCTGAAAGACGGGAGGTATAACATTTCTCTGGAATGCAAAAACCTTCTTGACAGCCGGCTGTATGACAACTTCAGCCTGCAGAAGCCCGGCAGGGCCTTTTACCTGAAGGTCAGGTATTTTGTAAGTAAATAAACGTATCAATATATCATGTTAAAGTCACCTAAATTAATACTATTTGCAGCACTGCTGGCAAGTGTTGGAATGAGCTGCTCTGAAAATAAAACAAAACCGGAACCCGAGCCGGAACCTCAGGTAAAACCCCGCTACGTTATTGCCTCTGCACCTGTGGGTTCACAGGGTGTGGCTGATTACCTGCTGACTACCGATGACCTTACCCAGGGCACCATCAGTACCATTGGGCAGGGAATTGAGCAGGACGGAAGCTATCGGTACTACCTGTCGCACAAAGGTAAATTCTTCAGCCTGCTTTACGGCCAGGGAAACCCGGGGGCCGTTACCACCTATCGCCTGGATGACCGGGGAAAGCTGGAGAAGATTTCGGACTTTCAGAGTGAGACCGTACAGGTCTTTACCGTGGTCAATGACGAGATCCTGACCATTAAAGTACCCCGCAGCGGAAATGAAAGTGCTTCCTGCTTCCGGATCAATACCGAAAATTCCCAGATTGTGGGAGAAAAGCAGGTAAACATCGTTAAACTGGCCGGAAACGGGGAAAGGGCGCACTTTACATGGGCCAAACAGGTAGGAAACAAAGTGTTTGCCCCTTACATGAGCATCAAGGGATGCTGCAGCGATGTCTTCGGAACGGCTTATCCTGACAGCTCCTGGATAGCGGTATTCTCCTACCCGGATCTTACCCTGGAAAAAGTGATCAAAGATAACCGCACCAGCTACATCGGCGCCTATTTTAACAATGGACTGGCCGTGGATGAGAAAGGGGACGTTTATGGCTTTTCACCCGCAGGAGCCACGAACAGCGGTGCAAGAACCAGTACCAAACCTTCGGCTTTTGTCCGGATCAAAAAGGATGCCACTGAATTTGACAAGAGCTACTTCTTCAATGTGGAGGAAAAATCAGGCGGACATCATATCTCCAACCAGACCTACATAAAAGACGGCAAGTTTTTATTGTACATGTACGGCAACAAAAACGCTACTACCGGCGCAAGAAAACTGGCCATTGCCGATGTGTATAATCAAACCTTTACCTGGGTTACGGGTACACCCGCTGAAATTTCTTCTTCGTCTGCATCGTATAATAATAACACCGTAAGCGATGACGGCAAGACCGTTTACATCGGTTTGAATACCGCAGAAGGAAGCTGGGTATACTCCATTGATGTAGCCGGGGCAAAAGCCACCAAAGGCCTGAAGGTGGAAGGCGGACAGATCACGGCCATCGTAAGGGTAAAATAATAGTTTACTCCGCTGAAAAAGCTCAACCCATTCATGACGAACGGGTTGAGCTTTTTTGTATATTTGAAGGAACTTCTTAAGCCTATGAAAGCTGGAATCCTGTTCTTTTTACTCCCTTTCCTGGTGTATGCCCAGGATGAAAAACCCTTACGCTTAGGGGTAATCGGCCTCACGCACACCCACGTACACATGGTTTTCTCCAGTGAAAAGCGGGGGGAATTCGAGATTGTGGGCATTGTGGAACAAGACAAAGAGGTGATTGCCAAATACGCCAAATGGTACAGTTTTTCTCCCGATAAGGTCTATAATTCCATGGAAGAGCTGATTGCTGCCCAAAACCCGGAGGCCGTGGCAGCCTTCAATATGATTTCCGAACACCGGAAAGTGGTGGAAAAGGCGGCACCGCACGGCATTCATGTGATGGTGGAAAAACCGCTGGCCATTAACCTGAAAGAGGCCCGGAAGATGGAGGCACTGGCTAAGAAGTACGGTATTCATTTATTGACCAACTACGAAACCACCTGGTATCCCACTAACGCCCGGGCGGCCGAAATGGTGAAGGAAGGAACTATCGGCGAGATCCGGAAAGTGGTGGTCAGGGACGGCCACCGCGGGCCCAAGAAGATCGGGATAGACCGGGAGTTCCTGGACTGGCTCATTGATCCCAGGTATAATGGTGGCGGTGCCAGCACCGACTTCGGGTGCTACGGCGCTAACCTGATGACCTGGCTCATGCATGGGCAGAAACCCCGGCAGGTGCTGGCCGCCTTTCAGCAGCTTCAACCGGAGAATAACCCGGCGGCTGACGATGACGCCACCATCATCCTGACCTACAATAAGGCTAATGCCGTCATCCAGCCCTCCTGGAACTGGCCCATAGGCCGGAAAGATATGGAGATTTACGGGCTCACGGGCGCGATCTATGCCGATAATAAATATGACCTGCGTTTACGGATAGCCAAAGGCTATGACGGCTTCGAGGAAACTCCTCAAAAACTGCCGGAGAGGAAAAAACCGTATGACGACCCGTTTTCCCTGTTCAAAGCGGTGATCCGGAACGAGGTGCAGCTCCCGCCGTACGACCTCAGCTCCCTGGAAAATAATATAATGGTAGTAGAGATTCTGGATGCCGCCCGGAAAAGTGCTAAAACGGGCAAAGCCGTCACCCTGAAACCCTAGCCGGCTTAGCCCAGCCTTACCTCGTTCTCACTGCTCAGCCCCCGGCTGAAATCATGGATATTATTTAGTGTAACAGAGGCTATCTGCCCCAGCGCTTCATGCGTAAAGAAACCCTGGTGGGCGGTGATCAGTACATTGGGGAAGGTCATCAGCCGGGCTATCGTATCATCCTGCAGGATACTCTCTGACAGGTCACGGAAGAAAAGCTTCTCTTCCTGCTCATACACGTCTATAGCCAGGTAACCCAGCTTGTGGCTTTTCAGGGCTTCGATGGCGTCACGGGTGTCAATCACCGCTCCGCGACTGGTGTTAATGAGCATGGCTCCGAGTTTCATTTTCCGGAAAGCCCGCGTATCAAAAAGGTGATGGGTTTCCGGTGTGAGCGGGCAATGCAGCGAAATGATATCAGACGTTTTCAACAGCGCATTAAAATCCGTGTAGTGTACGCCCATTTCCTTCAGCTTCTCAGAAGGATATTTGTCATAAGCCACCACCTGACACCCCATGCCCAGCATAATACGGGCAAAGGCAAAGCCCGTTTTCCCCGTGCCGATCACCCCTACGGTTTTCCCGTACAGGTTAAACCCGGTGAGCCCTTCCAGTGAAAAATTTCCCTCCCGGATCCGGTTAAAGGCCTTGTGGGTTTTCCGGTTTAAGGTGAGAATAAGCGCCAGGGCGTGCTCGGCAATGGCCTCCGGTGAATACGCCGGTACCCGCATCACCCGTATGCCCAGTTCTGCGGCTTTGGCGAGGTCCACATTATTAAACCCTGCGCAGCGGAGAGCGATCAGTCCCACGCCGTTCCCGGCCAGCGTTTCCAGTACGGGGGCGTCCAGGCGGTCGTTTACAAACACGCATACGGCCTGGAATCCCTGCGATAAACCGGCGGTGTCCGGGTTTAAAGGGGCTTCAAAAAAGGTAAGTTCAATGCCGCTGAAGGTATTGTGTTTTTCAAACGACTCCCTGTCGTAGGTTTTACTGCTGAAGAAAGCTACTTTCATTTTCCGTGGGTTTTGGGTCAAAGATAGGACATCCGGTCGTTCTATAGAAGCAGGTGACCCGGAAATAAATGAATAAGGGAGCCGCAAAGCAGCTCCCTATTCTGTTCCTGGTATTAGTTTAGCAATTGTATTTTTTAGAACTTGTATCCTACGGTCACCATGCCCTGGCGGGGTCTTTGAGGGATCATGTTGGTCCAGCCCATCCAGTATTTCTCATTGGTCAGGTTATTGACTTTGACGCCCAGCTTCCATTTCGGGGTGTCATAAGTAATGTGTGTGCCTATCAGGGTGTAAGCCGGCACGATCAGGTCACCGTCCGGCGCCAGGCTTACGGCCAGGGCCTCGCTGGCATAATTGGCGCTGATACCCGCTCCCAGGCCTTTCAGAACGGTAGAGGTAAAGGTGTAGTTAGTCCAGAAATTCAGGGTATGTTCCGGCCCCGAGCCCTGGGGCCTTCTGCCTTCCACGTCGGGGGTGGAGCGTACAAACTTGCTGTCGTTATAGCCGTGACCGCTCATGATGGTCCAGCCCCGCAGCGGGTTGGCCAGGATTTCCAGCTCAATACCCTTGCTGGCCTGCTCTCCGTCCTGGATATTGTACAGCGGGTTATTCACATCGGACCGCACAATATTTTTTACCAGGATATCGTAATAGCTGATGCTGCCGGTCACTTTATCGTTCCACAGGTTGTACTTCAGGCCGGCTTCCCACTGGTTAGCCTCTTCCGGAACAAAGGCCTTGCCGGTAGCATCCTGCCCGTTTTTATTGGTAAAGCCGTGCTGGTAATTGGCAAAAAGGGCCAGCTTGTCTTTCAAAGGAGAAACAATAGCGCCGAATTTCGGGGCCAGCTTGGTCTGGTTATAGGCCAGGGCATCGGAGGAGGGATTAGTGTACGAGAAATGGTCCAGCCTCAGCCCGGCATTCAGGATAAGGTAATCGTTTACATTAAAGATATCATTCACATAAGCGCTGTAAATGTTATTGGTATACCGGTAGTCCAGCGTGCCTGAAGGGTTAGTCTGGTAGGCTTTCTCCACATTGGCCCGGTTAAAGGCATCATAGCCGGGTACTTCTCCGTGAGAGGGCACCATGTCAAACAGGTCAGGGTAAGGAATACCGGCCAGTGAGCCGTAAAAGCGATTATAGGTGATGTTTGAAACAAAATTAGAATAATCCAGCCCAGCCACAGCCCGGTTTCTCATGCGGTTTCCGAAAGCGTAGTCGGATATGAAGTTCTGCTGTACCTCAAAATTCGAGGCGTTTCCGGTAGGGCTCCACACCATCCGCGCCAGGTAGTCATGCCCGGGTGTACCAAAGCTCGGCATACCGGTGGCCAGAGACTGTGCAAAACTGATCAGGTAATTAGGGAGCAGGTATTGGTAGCCCATGTAGCCTTTGTTCGTGGTATTGCTGTAAGTAACGGCGGTTTCAGACGTCCAGTGATGGTTGATGCGGTAAGAGGCATTTCCGAAGACAGAGGCGGTATTGGATTTGAATTTGATGTCATCGCTCAGGTAGGAGCGGTCGTAGCTTACTTTAAATTCATCAATTCTATCCGTGCCGTAGGCATCTTTGAAGGTTTTGGGAGCCTGGGACATCAGGAAGGCCACGTTAGCCTGGGGGATTCCCGATGCCGTCAGAAAACCGGCAATGCTGGAATTAATAAATGTAGGGGTCAGGAAAAAGATATGGCTGCCGCCGTTGGAGTTGCCGTTGGAGCCCAGGAACTCTCCTTCCAGGTCCAGTTGCAACTTTTCATTGGGCCGGTACGTAAATGACGGCGCCACCAGATAGGCTTTCTGGGTACCGATATCCTGCCAGGAATCCTGGTTCTGCCAGGCGGCATTCAGGCGGGCGGCCACGGTTTTGCCCAGCTTTTTATTCAGATCCAGGGATCCCCGGTAGAAGCCCTGGGTACCTGCCGCGAGGCTCACCGACGACTTATCCACAAACAGGGGCTTTTTCGTAATGCGGTTAATTACCCCGCCATAAGAGGTGATCACACTTCCGAAAAGGGTGGCAGAGGGGCCTTTGATCACTTCGATACGCTCAATATTAGCCATATCCAGGTTAGTGGAGGCCACGTTAGCCACTCCGTTACGGGCTTTGGTGGAGGTCTGAAAACCCCGGCTGGTAAAGAATGAGCCGCCGTCCGTACGCCCGGTGGCATCCCATAGTTTGGTCACGCCAGGAATGTTATGCATGGCATCTTCTATGGTGGTGGCGATCTGCTTTTCCAGTACCACCCGTGACACACTGTTATACACCTGCGGCGTTTCCAGGTAACCTACCGGCATCTTGTTGGCATCGGTGCTGGTTTTGTTCAGTATGCTTTTAGCCTGGATCCTTACCTCCTCCAGGGTATAGGTTTTGACAGTATCTGCCTGCTGGGCATAACCGCGATGGGCCAGCAGCGGCAGCAGGATAAGTATGATTTTCTTCATAACGGTTTGCATATGTTTAGGGCGCAAAAGTATTAATTATAATTAGTCTAAATAAAAATATAAAACGATTTATCTTTTCATTTTGAGGAATAATCTAATCTGGAATTTGAAAAATTATATTTTTAGGCATAAACACCCCTTCGCGATGGCCGGATGGGAAGAAATTCCGGCAGGCCTGGGGGTTCCCGGAAGGGAGAGAACTAAAATAAAACATCTCTAAATTTGAATTAGTCTAAATAAAAAATAATATTTGCAGCAATAATGAATAGAGAATGTTAGGACTCTTAGCTGCTCTGGCCGGAGGATTCCCGTTTTATTCGGCCTCAAAATATTTTCCGGAAGAATACAGCCGCTTCAAAAATAAGTTACCCGCCTGGGCAGGAGGATGTTTTCTGCTGCTTTCACTGGCTATTTATGTAGGTCAAATGGGGTGGGCCGTGGGTCTCCTTACCGGTTTCCTGGCACTTTGCCTGGCGTATTCGCTTTTGCCTTTCGTTTTTCATCTCCCTAAGAAATACTTTCGGGTATTCTGGGGCGTGATAGCCGTTTTCTTCATCCTTGACCTGCTCTTTTAAATGCCTGCTCAAACCAAATACCTCAGCTCACGCGGACAGCGTGCTCTTAAAATCACGGCGGCCATCCTGGGGGCCTACCTGGTCTCCGCCAGTTTTCACCTGATGCTGGGCGTGATGCCTTTTGCCCGGGAGATCGTGGTGGTATTGTCCGGCATTTCCTTTTTCATGGTATGGGCCGGCCTGATGGTGGTGGGATTCTTAGCCCGTAACGGGTGGAAACTGTGGGCACTTTATCTCGCACTGACCCTGATTTTCGGAACGATCACCTGGATCTTAAAATAGTAAACGGCCATGAAATTAAAGGGCTTCGGTAACAGAACTTACAATATCTTCTTTCATCTCCATACCGTAAGCGGGATTGTGTTGGCAGTGGCGCTGTTTGTCATCTTTTTTGCCGGCGCGTTTACGTTGTTTAAGTCGGAGTTTTACTTGTGGGAAAACCCGGCGGCCCGGACCGTGAAGCTGCAGGAGACCGACCTGGCCGAAGTGGTGACCCGCCTGCAGCAGTCGCTAACCGACTTTGACCTGGATGACGACACCTATATAACCTTTGCGCGCCCTGAAAACCCGGTGATCGGGATTTACGGGCATATCAAACCGGAGGGCGCGGAGGAGGAGGTCCATTACGCGGGAAAAATGAACCCGGTCACTTATGCCGTTAGTGATAAAGCCGAAAGTACGGTAGGGGAAACCCTGTATAAGCTGCACTATTTTGCGCAGGTCCCTTTTGCCGGCATGTGGATAGCCGGTTTTGTTTCCCTGTTTTTCATTTTTGCTACCGTTACAGGCGTCCTGGTCCACTGGAAAAATATGCTGACCAAGTTCTGGGCATTTTCTTTTCAGGGTACCTGGAAGCAGATCTGGACTAACGGCCATACGGTATTTGGCCTTCTGGGCTTACCTTACCAGTTTATGTATGCGGTTACCGGGGCTTTTTACCTGCTGCTTCTGCTGGTATTGTTACCGGCGGTGATGGTCTTTTACGAAGGAAAGCCGGAAAAAGTGTATGCCCTGGCCTACCCCATGTACGGGGTGGAATACAATGAACAGGCTCCGGTCTTTGACCATACCGCCAACCTGGCCTCTGCGTACCGGAAAGTCAGTCAGCAGTACGGCGCAGCGTTTGATATCCTGGCGGTTCAGACGCATCACGTTCATAAGGAAGACGGCGTGGCTAACTTCCGGCTGGTGAGTAAGGATAAAAGTATTTTTGCCTCGAACGGCTACATCGGGTACCGGCTGAAAGACGGCACAGAGCTGTATAACGCCCTGCCGGGTAAAAATAAGAAATGGACCTACGCCATTGTGGAAGCCGTGATGCACCTGCATTTTGCTTCTTTCGGCGGGCTGGTGGTGAAAGGCCTCTATTTTGTAATGGCCCTTTTTTCCTGTTTTGTTTTTGTCAGTGGTATCCTCATCTGGAAGGAGGCGCGAGACAATAACCGGTACACCGCTTCCCAAAAAGACTTTCACCGGAAAGTAACGAAGGTATTCCTGGCCATTTGCTTTACGTTATTTCCGGCTACTGCCCTGTTATTTTCAACCGAATTACTGATGCCGGGCGGAGAAAATCATGTCTTCCGGGTGAATACCGTGTTTTTTGTTTCCTGGCTGCTGATGGCGCTCTTAGCCATGGTATTGCCGGGATCAGAAAAAGCGATTACCCGTTTCAGCTTGTTGACGGGCGGCTTTTTCTCGCTGCTGGTTCCCCTGGTAAACGGCTTAAGTACCGGCCACTGGTTCTGGAAAACCCCGCTCACGCAGGTGTGGGCTACCGATGTTTTCTGGTTAGTAAGCGGTGTGCTTAGTTTTTCCGTTTTGCAGTTTATGCGGCCCGTTCCGCCCCGGGAGGCCCGGGTGTTCAGCATGGACAGGACGGCTATGCAGATCACTAAAAAGCCGCGGAAGCGGGCTAAAGCGATATCCGGATCAGCTTTCGGGGACTCGGCCGGCGGTTCCCGTTGAAAGATCAGGCGTTAAACGCGGCCCGCAGCTCCTCACGGTCATCAAAATGGCTCTTCACGCCTTTCACATCCTGGTAAGTTTCGTGGCCTTTCCCGGCTATCAGGATGATGTCTTCCGGGCCTGCCAGTGAAACGGCATGCCGGATGGCCTCGCGGCGGTCAGTGATCTGTTCCACTTTCCGGCGTTTGGTTACAGGTACGCCGGCCTGCATGTCGGCCAGGATATCTTCCGGCTCTTCGTTCCGGGGGTTATCGGAGGTAAGAATGACGGTGTCAGACAGCTCGCAGGCGATGGCCGCCATCTGGGGGCGCTTGCCTTTGTCGCGGTTCCCGCCGCAGCCCACCACCGTAATGACCCGTTCATGGCCCTGGCGGAGGTCGTTTATGGTTTCCAGTACATTTTTCAGGGCGTCCGGGGTGTGGGCATAATCCACGATCCCCACGATATGCTCCGGCGAAATCACCTGTTCAAACCGGCCCGGAGGCGGGGTCAGCTGCGAGAGTTCGGTCAGGATGTTTTCCGGGTTTTCCTCCAGCAGGACGGCAGCACCGTACACGGCCAGCAGGTTATAGGCGTTAAACTTCCCGATCAGCTTGAACCAGACCTCCTGCCCGTTAATGTCCATCTGCAGGCCGAAAAGCCCACAGTCCAGCACCTTTCCCTTGAAGTCGGCTATGCTTTTAAGCGAGTAGGAGTGCTTTTCTGCTTTGGTATTCTGAAGCATCACCTTTCCGTTCCGGTCGTCTGTATTGGTCAGGGCAAAGGCCGATGCCGGGAGGGCGTCGAAAAAGCCCTTTTTGGCTTTGATGTATTCGTCAAAGGTATGGTGGAAATCCAGGTGATCCTGGGTGATATTAGTGAAAATCCCGCCGGAAAAGTGAAGTCCGGCTATTCTTTCCTGCACCACCGCATGTGAACTCACCTCCATAAATACAAAGGCGCAGCCCTGCGTATGCATGAGGTGCAGGAGCTCATTCAGCCGCACGGAGTCAGGAGTGGTGTGGGTAGAAGGGATCACCTCGTCTTCTACCTGGTTCTGTACCGTGGAAAGCAGTCCGCATTTATACCCCAGCCTCCGGAAGAGGCCAAACAGCAGGGTGGCCACCGAGGTTTTGCCGTTAGTGCCGGTCACACCCACCAGGCTGAGCCTCCGGGAGGGGTTTCCGTAGAAATTCCCTGCGGCAATGCCCATGGCCCGGGCGGAATTTTCTACCTGTACATAAGTGATACCCGGTGCCGGCGTTTCAGGTAAAACCTCGCACAGCACGGCCGATGCTCCTGATTCAATGGCCTTACTGATAAAACTGTGCCCATCAGACTGGGTTCCGGGAATAGCGGCAAAGAGCGTTCCCGCCTTTATTTGACGGGAATCAAATTCAATTCCGGAGATCTCCAGGTCGGTTTTCCCGAAAACGGCTTTTAAAGAAACATTGTAAAGGATATCGCTGAGGAGCATCGTCTTTCTTTTTTGATGTAAAGATAAATGAATGTACCGCAACTTTTCACCGCGACGTCAGCCGTTTTTCAGCGGCGGGGTTCACTAGGTGCTTATAGCAAGCCATTTATTTCCGATAAAGTTTGGTTCAAAATAATTTTTCCTTAACTTTGCAGCCCCAAACACCGTGTGGAGATGCTGCCCGCGTCTTCATGCTTATGCAGATTATAAGAAAAGTCCGGATTCCGACGGCCTTTATGTGCTTAAAATTAGCACCTTATAATTCAAAAACGGAAAACTGTCTCTGAAAGGCTATTTGGGTAATGCATGAGGAGGAAAGTTTCCAGGTATTTTTAAATAAAACGTAAAAAACTAGTAAACGTGGATCAACTAAGTTATAGGACGGTATCAGCTAACCGTCAGACTGTAGAAAAAAACTGGGTAGTAGTAGATGCCAGTAACCAGGTGTTAGGTCGTTTTTCCAGCCAGGTAGTAAATATCCTGACCGGTAAAAACAAGACCTCATATACTCCCAACGTGGATTGCGGAGATAACGTGATCGTGATTAACGCTGAAAAGGTACGTTTGACGGGCAAAAAACTAACGGATAAAGTCTATACCCGTCACACCGGACATCCCGGCGGACAGCGTTTCGCTACGCCTAAGGAGCTTTTCGCGAAAGACGGTAGAAAAGTAGTGGAAATGGCCATTAAAGGTATGCTTCCTAAAAACAGGCTGGGCAGCAAGCTGTACAGAAACCTGTACGTGTACGAAGGCGCGGAGCATCCTCACCAGGCACAAAACCCTACCCCAGTAGAACTTTAATTATTCAGAACGTTAAAAATTTTTAATATAACATGCAGGTAATCAATACCGTAGGTAGAAGAAAAACAGCCGTGGCCCGTATCTATCTTACTTCGGGCAAAGGCGAGATGACTGTAAACGGCCGTAAATCATCGGATTATTTTCCTACAGAAGTACTTCAGATCATCCTGAACCAGCCTTTCGGACTGGTAAACGGTGAAGGCAAGTTTGACGTGAAAGTAAACGTGAGAGGCGGGGGTATTGCCGGACAGGCGGAAGCCGTACGGATGGCGATCTCCAGAGCGCTTTGTGAAGTGGATACGGAAAACCGTCCGCCGCTGAAGAAAGAAGGCTTCCTTACCCGGGATTCCAGAATGGTGGAACGTAAGAAATACGGTAGAGCCAAGGCCCGTAAGAGATTCCAGTTCTCTAAACGTTAATATTTGTCCAGACAGGGCTTATCGTGCCCGATGCCCTGTGCTGCTTATTTTATATTTTATATACATTTTAAACTTATCAAATGGCACAAGTTCAATACAAAGACCTGCTGGACGCAGGCGTACACTTTGGTCACCTTACCCGTAAGTGGGACCCAAGAATGGCTCCATACATCTTTATGGAGAAGAACGGTATTCACATCATCGACCTTAACCAGTCGTTAGAATCACTTCAGACCGCTCAGGCTTTCCTGAAAGGTGTGGTTCGTTCCGGCCGTAAAGTGATGTTTGTGGCTACTAAAAAGCAGGCGCAGGAAATCGTTTCGGAAGAAGCGAAGCGTCTTAAAATGCCTTTCGTGACCGAAAGATGGCTGGGTGGTATGCTGACTAACTTTACTACCATCAAGAAATCGCTGAAAAAACTTTCTAACATTGAAAGAATGCTGGGCGATGAAGAGACAGCTAAAAACATAGCGAAAAGAGAAAAGCTGATGCTGGGAAGAGAAAAAGGCAAGCTGGAAAGACTGTTAGGCGGTGTAGCCGACCTGAGCAGACTTCCTGCAGCGATTTTCGTGGTGGATATCAAAAGAGAGCACCTGGCCATAGCTGAAGCGAAAAGGCTGGGTATTCCGGTAGTGGCGATGTGTGATACTAACTCAAACCCTGAGCTGGTAGACTACGCTATCCCGGCTAACGATGACGCCTACAAGTCGATCTCCCTGATCACACTGGCCATCGGTAAGGCTATCGAGGAAGGTATCCTGGAAAGAAAAACCGATAAAGAAAACGCCGCTCTGCAAGAGGAGGAAGATGCCAAAAGAGCTGTAGATACGGCTAAAGAAGTGGTAGGAAGAGAAGACAGCGGTAAAAGAAAGCGTTTGAAAACAGCCGATGAGGCTTCAGATGAAGAGGTGGCACCTGCCGCAGAGGCTTCATCAGAAGAAGAGGCTGAAGCATAAAATATTTTGCTTCGCATCCGACAGCCCGAAGCATCGCTTTGGGCTGTCGTGTATTTAATCCAATTACGATCAATTTTTTAACAAAAAGATAAAGAAAAATGAGTATTACAGCTGCTGACGTAAATAAGCTGCGTCAATTAACCGGAGCCGGAATGATGGATTGTAAAAAGGCCCTGACCGAAGCAGAAGGAGATTTTGACAAAGCCGTAGAAATATTAAGAAAAGCAGGTCAGAAAGTGGCCGCGAAACGTGCGGATAACGAAACTTCAGAAGGACTGGTGCTGGTAGAAACAGCGGCCGACGGCAAAAGCGTGAAAGTGGTAGCCCTGGCTTGTGAAACTGAGCCGGTATCTAACGTAGACGACTTTAAAAACCTGGCTAACGGTATCCTGAAAGCTGCTGTAGCCGGCGATATCAAAGATACGGACGCTCTCCTGGCGGCTAATCTGGAAAATGGCCAGTCGGTACAGGAAAACATCACGGAACTGGTAGGTAAGATCGGTGAGAAGATCGTGATCAGCGCGTTTGCACACGTGGAAGGCGACCAGGTAGCTTCTTACGTTCACTCGAACAGGAAAGCTGCGGGTATCGTAGCCTTCACCGGTACGGGTGGTGCTGATGTAGCTGAACTGGGTAAAGACGTAGGTATGCAGATCGTGGCTATGAAGCCGGTAGGTCTGGATAAAGACGATGTGGATCCGGCCATCGTGGAAAAAGAAATCGAGATCGGTAAAGAGCAGGCCAGAGCAGAAGGTAAGCCGGAAGCTATGCTGGAGAAAATTGCCCTGGGTAAACTGAATAAGTTTTACAAAGAGCAAACCCTGCTGAACCAGGAGTTTGTGAAAGATCCTTCACTGACTATCGCTCAGCTGCTGGATAAGACCGTAAAAGGCCTGAAAATAGCTTCTTTCAAGAGAATTGCGATCGGCTGATCCGATTCCATCTTATAAACGGAAGTCCGGGAGGTGAAAACCTTCCGGACTTTTTTTTGTTAAGGAAATATAGGATTCCAGCCAGCGTAGCTGCCGGGAACTTAAAATAATTCCCCGGTCCGGTATTTGGGTACAATGTTCAGGTGCTTGTAGGCCTTTTCGGTGGCTTCGCGTCCACGCGCCGTACGTTTCAGGAAACCCTCCTGGATCAGGAAGGGCTCATAAACCTCCTCAATGGTCTCGGCTTCTTCGCCTACGGCAGTGGCAATGGTGCTCAGCCCCACAGGCCCGCCTTTAAACTTCTCAATGATGGTGCTGAGGATACGGTTATCCATGTCGTCCAGGCCGTCCTGGTCCACATCCAGGGCCGAAAGGGCCAGCTGGGCTATTTCTACCGTAATGATACCTTTTCCCTTTACCTGGGCGAAATCACGCGTACGCCGCAGCAGGTTATTGGCAATACGCGGCGTACCGCGGCTACGCCGGGCGATCTCATAGGCGCCGTTTTCCTCAATAGGTGTATTCAGAATGCCGGCCGAGCGCACCAGGATGCGGCTCAGCAGCTGCGCATCGTAATATTCCAGGCGGGAATTAATGCCGAAACGCGCACGCAGCGGGGAGGTCAGCAGGCCCGAACGGGTAGTAGCTCCTATCAGTGTGAAAGGATTCAGCCCGATCTGCACGCTGCGGGCATTGGGGCCGCTGTCCAGCATGATATCGATCTTGTAATCTTCCATGGCGGAGTACAGGTATTCCTCCACAATGGGGTTCAGCCGGTGAATCTCATCGATAAAGAGCACGTCATTGGCTTCCAGTGAGGTCAGCAGGCCGGCCAGGTCGCTGGGTTTATCCAGCACCGGGCCGGAAGTGATCTTTAGGCTGGCACCGAGCTCGTTAGCTATAATGTGCGACAGCGTGGTTTTCCCCAGACCCGGAGGGCCGTGCAGCAGCACGTGATCCAGGGACTCGTTTCGCATGCGGGCCGCAGCCACAAAGATCTTCAGGTTTTCCAGGATCTTGTCCTGACCCGAGAAATCATCAAAGCTGAGGGGACGCAATGCCTTCTCCACCTCCCTGTCACGGGAGGAGAGCTGCTCGCTGTTGCCCGAAAGAAAATCCTGTCTCATCTTTTATGCTACGGGTTAAAATAGATAGGATCTATAGGGGAAGTTCCACCGCAATCCTACCGTAAAGATATTCTCCTGTGCGTCTTTTACAAAGGAATCTTTCCGCATTCTGTAAATAAGGTCTCCGCTGATGTTGTGCCAAAGCATATACGACACCCGCGCTTCGAGGAAAGAAATGCGGTTACTGAAACCCTGCCCCTGTTCTACACCATAGTCATGAGGCCGGTTATAGATATTGATCTTCCGGATATCACCGCCGTAATTGGTGCTGTCCGTATCCATCCCTTTCGTGGCGATGGAGCCCATCACTTTGATCTGCATTTTTTGGGTAGGCTGGTAACGCAATATGGCTATGCTTTCCGTGAAATTAGCGCCCAGGGGGTGGGCTACGGGCAGGTCATAATTCACAAAACTGGAATAGGTGGAAAAGTGAGAGTAGGTATAAGGCCGCACCCGGTTATGCTCCACCTGGAGGTCCAGGCCGTTAATGCCCAGCACATCCATGTACTTAGCCCCGAGCTGCCAGCCGTATTTCCTGGCCCACCAGTTATCTTTTTTGTACTCTACCTTATTAAACTCATCCAGGATATACTGGCCGTACAGGCTGACGGCCTTCCAGAGGTTCCATTTGAAGTCGGCCCCCACTATGGCGTTATCAGAGCTGCCCAGGTAGCCTTCTATGAAACGGTAAAAAATCACCGGGTTCACGTAATTCGGGTCAAAACCTATCTTTCGGTTCCCAAACATCACACTTTCAAAAATCCCGATGTTCAGGTTTTTGGTGATATTGGCATTCAGGTGGTGGAATGCCATGTATTTAGGGCGGTGGGTTTCCTGGCTGAAAGGCACCGTTTCGATCTGGCGGTTCGTCATCTGCCCGAAAATATTCTGGTACTGGAACCGGCCCAGGCGCAGATCCATCCTCAGCTGAAGGTAAGGCGCGCTGAAGTCGCTCAGGATCAGGGAACGCACCCCGCTTCCTATAAAATTTTTGTCGTGGCCAAAAGTCAGCTGCAGGCTTTTCACCGGCTTAAAGGTAAAATAACCCAGGGCCTGGAAATAATTGAGCCGCAGCCGGGTGCTGTCGTCATCCGTGATCTTGATAAAAGACTCATAGGGAAACGCCATCTGCTGGTTAAAATAATTCACGCGATAATTATCCGGCATAGTGATGTTATCGGTCAGCATCGTGTAAAACCCGATTTTGCGGTTGATCCGCGCCCGGATCTCCACCCCCCGGGTGTTATTAAAGACCGTTCGTTTTTCCAGGTCGCCATACTCCGAGTCAGAGCCCTGGTACAGGGAAAGGATAGGAGAGGCGTGGACGTCAAAATCATCATTTTTATAATGTAAAAAATCAGATTTCTGGCGGAAGAGGTGTTTCAGGAGGGGTTTTTTGCTGGCCAGAAGTGAGTCGTTGTCAAAAAACTCCCAGTTGTCCTGCTTCATAAACTCAATATTCCGCCTGTCGGTATACGAAAGCCTGTAATATTCGCCCGAGTTCAGTCCCGCCAGGTATTTACTTACAGCTTCGCGGGAGAAAGGGTGAACCGTGCTGTGAAATTCATTGGAAAGCCGGCCGGTCTTTACTTCTATCCTGTCCAGGAAGTATTCGGAGTCATGATTCAGCGGTATAAATGAACTTTGAGAGAAGCCATAATTTATTCCGAAGACCAGAAGTGATAAAAGCAGTCTTTTGACCATTAACCGTTGCTGTATTTTACGCTTGAAATGCGAAATTAATCATAAATGGAATGCTCCCATGCGAATATTTCCATAATTTTGGAACAAAGCCTGAAACAGCCGGGTTTTGAAAATGAGTAATGTTTGAGCAGCAATGAAGACATTTGATATTCCGGTAAAGTATAAAAGCCCGGTAATTTCAGTGATCAAGGAGACCCGGAGGACAAAGGACAAGCTAAAGAGGAACTTTAAGCCCACCGTACTGGAATTTGAAAGACTGACCATCCTGATCGCCCGCCATTTCGGTTTTTGCTACGGGGTGGAGAATGCGGTGGAGATCGCCTACCGGACTTTAAACGAGAACCGGGGCAGACGGGTCTTCCTGTTGAGCGAAATGATCCATAACCCGGATGTAAACGCGGATCTCCTGTCAGAAGGGGTGCAGTTCCTGATGGATACGCGCGGGAACCGGCTGATCGACTTTGAGACGCTGAATTCAGAAGATATCGTGATCGTACCGGCTTTCGGAACCACGCTGGAGATCCAGGCCGAGCTGTCATCCCGGGGCATTGACCCCTACCGGTATGATACCACCTGCCCGTTTGTGGAGAAGGTATGGAACCGGGCTAACCAGATTGGCGAAAGAGGATACACGGTGGTGGTGCACGGCAAGCCTAACCACGAGGAAACCCGGGCCACGTTTTCGCACAGTACCTCCCAGGCCAATACCGTGGTCATTAAAGACATCCGGGAAGCCCGTGAACTGGCGGCCTTTATCCGGAAAGAAAAGCCGAAAGAAGAATTTTACCGGCGTTTTGAAGGCCGGTATTCCGAGGGTTTTGACCCGGAAGAGCACCTGGTAAAACTGGGGGTAGTTAACCAGACCACTATGCTGGCTTCAGAAACCCAGGAGATCGCTAACTACCTGAAAGAAGAGCTGGTGAACCTGTACGGGCTGGATGAAAGCAGTGTTTCGCAACATTTTGCCAGCACCAAAGACACCCTGTGTTACGCTACTAACGATAACCAGGATGCTACCTATGCGTTAATGGATGAAGACGCTGACCTGGCCATTGTGGTAGGCGGCTATAACAGCTCTAACACCACTCACCTGGTGGAGCTGCTGGAACAGAAGATCCCTACCTATTTCATCAAATCAGCGGCGGGCATCCTGTCGGAAAGAGAGATTATCCACTATGACATTCACCAGGGGAAAGAAGTGATTTCGGGAGATTATCTGCCGGAATCAAGCCGTCCAAAGATCATCCTAACCTGCGGGGCGTCCTGCCCGGATGCCGTAGTAGAGGAAGTTCTGGCACGCCTTTTAGAGCTCTTTCAGGAGAAAAAAAACCTGGAAGACGTTCTCGAAAAAAGTCTGGTCAATTTTTGATACTTTTCTAATATTTTTTTGCGTATTTTCGTTATCATGTTATACACTTAAATACTCTATAATTATGTTAGAATATATCAAAGTAATTTTAGAAAAAGTGAGTTTTGACAAGGTGCTGTTTGAGAAAGAGTTACGAAAAGGAATCAGAGAACTATTACCCAATGAAATTAAAGATCTTCAGATGTGGTGCTACGACAAATTCGGCCAGATATACATCAAGGTTTTAAACCGGGTATTCGGAAGAATGTCTGCAGCGTAAAACTTTCCTGAACATCACCCCCCGAAGAGCAGTTTCCCTGGGTAGGAAGCTGCTCTTTGGCTTTTCGGAGGACTGGATTTTCGGGAGAGATAAAGGATTTTGTTCCCCCTGCGGCGTTTTGGGTAGCGGGCAGCAGATACGCTGCGGAAAACCGGGCGGTGGATTAAAATGTCCTGCCCCGGGGTAAATAATTTCCATGTTTTTTCAGGATAACCCTTGACTGGTATTAAAAATCACTCTACCTTTGCACCACCATTTCAGAAAGAGGTAACACTCCTGACGAAATTCCCGAATAGCTCAGTCGGTTAGAGCATCTGACTGTTAATCAGAGGGTCGCTGGTTCGAGCCCAGCTTCGGGAGCTTGAAAATGTTTAAAACGCTGAAAATCAGCAAGTTAGACAAAGAAAAAGATTCGCACGTCGAAAAGTGCCGGAAAGTGTGGTAGAAATGCCACACTTTTTTTGTTTACTATAATCATTTCGTAATTATTTATGGCTAGTAACATTAAGGAAATTGGTCGTTGTTTTTTTCACGAACTCGGACATTTAGTATCCCGTGATCTTAACAGAGAATATTTTAGCGGTCCTGATGTTGAAGAAATTAAAATTTACCCTGTAAATGAGAGTCTAGAGAAATATACGGCTTTTACTAAGCCTGTTGTACCTAAGAATGTACAAAAAGCACCAACGTCAATTTTGAAACTTGCACAACTCCTGGCTTTGGATAGTTACGGGTGTATATTTCAATCATTTTATTTGGGTAGACCAACATTTGAGAATTTAGACAATCGGTATGCCGATTGTTTTAGATATGGAGATGATGGCAGTTACGATTATAGAGACCTGGAAAGTAGATTGAGAACAAATGATCTGTCTTCATATATTTGGACTTTTAAAGAGAAGACAATTGTGCATATAGGTGTTTTGAAAGATAGTAAAGCTATAGAAAGCTTTTTAGAGCTAGACCCGTACAACTATTTGTGTAATAATGGAGAAGAAAATTATTTTGTTAGAATAAGCGAATTAAGGAAAGACTATTCATTGTTTATTAAAGAGATATCGAAATTTTATATA
>JAHBUH010000033.1 GCA_019638185.1 Leadbetterella sp. | reverse complement strand
ATTACCATATCTGAGGGCGGCTTTATCCATCGCAATGTAGAATACTATGCTATAGCACATCTGAGTAAATTTGTGGAAGATGGGGCAAAAAGGATTAAAACTAACCCCGTGACGGCCGTGGAGCAGGTAGCCTTTAAAAACCCTGACGGTACCGTGGCCGTAGTAATCCTCAATGACGCCAATAACTTTCAGAAAGTCAATATAGTGCGGGGGAACGCACAAGTCACTTTTAACCAGGAGCCCAGATCGGTTATTACCTATGTTCTGGAGTAGGCTTTTTCAGGCACCTGCTTCCTGTAACAGGTTTTTATTCGGAGCCTGCCAGGTACAGCTCTGCCACCTTTTCCGCTATTCTGGCCGGAACGGCCTCATCCAGGTTGGTGAGGAGGATTACGGTCAGCTCCGCACCGCGGTAATAGACAAATTCCGACTTAAAACCGTTAAGGGAGCCGCCATGCCGCACCCTTGACCGGTTATTTTTCCGGTCAATGCTCCATCCCAGCCCGTATTCCGAATCTGTCCCGTTATTCAGTTTAAAAGGCGTCCAGATGGCATTATACGATTCGGGTTTCAGCAGCCGGCGCTGCGTCAGGGCTTCGTTCCAAAGAATCAGGTCACGCAGAGAAGACAGGAAGGCGCCACTGGGCCGGAGAGTAAAAAAGGGCACCGCATTTTCCGGTTTACCGTTTTCCAGGGTATAGGCATTCACGCGGTTAGGTACAATCTCCGTAAAGCTGGTGGTACGCGTATCCGTCATATTCAGTGGCCGGAAGATTCTTTCGCCGAGAAACTCATGCCAGGGTTTCCCGGATACCACCCGGATGATCTCCGCCAGCGAGTAATAACCCACATTGCAATATTCGTATTTTTCTCCCGGCGTAAACCGCAGTGGCTCTCCATAAGCGGCTTTGATAACGTTAGTGTCCGGCTGGATCAGGTAGCCGTCAAAACCCGGAGACTCCCTCACCACCCCGGACGTATGCGACAAAAAGTGCCGGATAGTAATGGCCTTCCATGATTCCGGTGTAGCAGGGAGATACTGGCTTACCGGGTCATCCAGCTTTAATTTTCCTTCTTCCGCCAGCATCATGATGCCCATAGCGATCATGGGTTTACTGATGGAAGCTATTTTAAAGACCGAAACAGGAGAAACCGGCGTTTGGGTCTCCACATTAGCCAGCCCGTAACCCTCTTTTTTCACCACTTTCCCGTCTTTGATCACCGCCAGCGCCGCACCGGGAATACGCGCGCTGATCATTTCAGCCGTGATCAGGGAATCCACCGGGTCAGTAACCTGGGCGTTAGCCGCTACTGTCCATGATAGGAGGAGGAACAGGATGCTTTTTCTCATGCTTTTTAATTAAAAATTTTCATCTGAACGGGTATATCCGGATCCGCCAAAATCTTGTGACCCACAAAGAGGTATGATTTTAACGCATACGCGAAAAATCCACCGGCTTCAGGAAAATGCCGTCCATTTTTTTGACGATCTTTTCATCTTTCTCGGATTCATCCCGGGCTTTGATCCAGGCCGGATCGCTGCGGAAGGCCTCCAGTGAGCGGCGGGCGGTCTCTGCGTCCTTGTGGGTCCGGAAATACAGCAGGCTGCCGTCATCGGTGTCAAAATACATGATGTTCGTCATGCCGTGTTTCTCGAAGAGCCCCAGGGCGTGATCTTTGAATCGTTTGATCAGGTCAGGGTATTTTCCCGGGTAGCAGTCGTAGGTCCGCATTTCAAAGAGGCGGGGCTCCGCGGCGGCACTTATGTCAATGGCCGGGGTTAGTGAGGTATTCAGTGTCATAAAGCGGGAGGTGATCTTAGCGACGATCTTGCCATTAAGCTCGGATCGCCGGGCCACTTCCTGCCATTCGGGATCGCTCAGAAATGCTTTCCAGGAGGCTTCGCGGGCAGCTTTGTCGGGGTAGCCCAGGATATAATACAGGATCTGCTCATTGCCCTCGGAAGGTACCCAGTAACCGATGTTCTCCATGCCGTGCTTTTCAAAGAGCTTCGTGGTATGATTCCGGAACCGGTTAAGCAGGTCATCCAGCTTACCGTCATTGCACTGGTAGATACGAAGTTCATAATAGGTGGATTGGGCGGGAGAAAAGAGAGGTATCATAAGAAAGAGGAATATGAAAATGGCTTTATACATAAGGCTGATTTTTTGAACTAAGCCCAAAGTTAAAAATAAAAGTAATTGAGCGGCCCGGTTTGTTTAAAAACCACTAAAGCTTTTCTATCCGCCTGAAAGAATGTACGCCGGGCAGAATTCTGCGGTAGATCGTACTTTTGCAAAGTTTCTCCGGCGCAATCCTGTTTGTAGGTTGAGAAAAGCCCTCAGCAGAAAGACATTTGACAAAAAATAGGTTTTATCATGAAGGGATTTATACATTTTTTACTGATTGGATTTATAGCTGCCGGGCAGGCGGTATGGGGGCAGGTGAATACCCGGAGGGTCTACTCGGCGGGGTCCCGCACGGGTTTCCCCCTGTCGGTGGGGGTGTGCCTGGACTCCTCTGCCCGGGTGATCAGCCATACCGAACGCTTTCCGAATTTGCCGGGTACGGGTTTTGTATGGGTGGAAAACGGGCAGGCGGCGCAGTTTGAGCTGGTTAGCCGGGATGTAATCCGGGGCTATACCTGCGTAATTAAAGATGGAGAGGGGAAGGTATTGTACAAAGAGCCGGTGGAAAAGTTGCCTTTCCATAAGAACCGGTACGCTTCAGTTCTCGGGTTTGTCAGTGCGTTTATCCCCGAGACCTTTTCTATCCGGAACAGGGCCCTGCGCCTGGTAATCTATAAAGAGACGGACCCGTCGGAGCAGATGGTGGTAGACCTCTTTAACAAACCCCTGGATAAGCTGAAACCGCTCTATTTTTCGCTGGAGACCCAAAGAAACACCCGGTTTGCCGTCGGCGTCAGGAGTATTCATTTGAATAAAGAAGATGAAAGCATGACGGTCTATTTAGAGGGGAGCCGGTTTTATTACGCTTATGTGCTGATCATCAAAGAAAAAAAGACCGGTAAAGTGGTGTTTAAAGAGCGGGCCTGGACTTCCCAGGGCCAGACCGGGGAAGGAAACCCGGTATTTATCCGGGTGGGAAGGAGTAATTTCCGCAGCTCAGGGGAGTATGAATTTATTATCCAGCCCGAATTAAAGGGCCTTTCCGCCCGGGAAGCCGCTAACTATGCCACGGTCAGTCCGGTCCAGATCCATATCCCCGGTCGGTATTCTGTCATAGACCTGGTGGTATGGTCATCCGGGATAGCGGCCGTATGCGGCCTGACAGGTTTCCTGGTCTTTCGCGGTATCCGGAAGAGAAACCGGCAGCTTCTTTACCAGCGAAACCTGGAAAAAAAGATTGCCGAAGTCCGCTTAAATGTCATGCGTACCCAGCTTAACCCGCACTTCCTGTTTAATGCGCTGTCTACTATCCAGGGCCTGATTAATGGCGATGATAAGGACAAAGCCAACGATTACCTGGGTAAATTTGCACGACTGACCCGAAAAGTACTGGAAAATGAGGTAGAGCATACCATTGAAAGTGAGGTCCGCCTGCTGGAAGACTACCTGCAGATGGAGCAGCTGAGGTTCGGGTTTAACTACCGGATTACGGTTTCGGATGAGCGCATTTTAAACCGGGAGATCCCGGCTCTGCTCACCCAGCCCCTCGTAGAGAACGCCATTAAGCACGGGGTCATGAATGCCGGAGATGCGGGCCGGATATCCGTGGATTTTATTTCGGAAGGGGCGGATCTGCTCATAAATATCCGGGATAACGGGAAAGGTTTCCGGAGTGATAACGTTCAGGAGGGGAGGGGCATCGGCCTCACCCGGGAGCGGATCGCCTTGCTGAATGAAAATGCGGGAGAGGAAATTCTTTCTTTAAGCTTTCAGTCGGGGCAAAACGGAACCGTCACCGCTCTAAATTTTAAAAGCTGGTTATGAATAGTGTACTGATAGATGATGAGCAGGCCAATATTGAGAACCTGCGGGCCCTGTTGACGCGGCATTGCCCGCAGGTTACTGTTATGGCCGGTATCCGCACCCTGGAGGAGGCCCGGGTATTAATTGAGCAGCACCGGCCTGACCTGCTTTTCCTGGATATTCAAATGGGTGACAGTACCGTCTTTGAGTTATTGCAAAACCTGACTTTTACCGACTTCGAAGTGATTTTCGTGACCGCCTACGACCACTACGGCATCCAGGCGGTTAAATATGCCGCGCTGGACTATCTCCTGAAGCCGGTGGATATACAGGAACTAAAAGCGGCGGTGGCTAAAGTGGAAAAGAAAATAGCGGCGCAGGCCAGGACCTCGCAATTGCAGTTTCTGCTGGAGAACCACACCGGCCTTTTCCCGAAGAAAATAGCCCTGCCCATGCACCAGGAAATCCGCTATGTGCCGGTTCAGGACATCATCTATTGCGAAGCCGATAACACCTATACTTCTTTTTATCTGCAGCAGGGGGTGCACTTGCTGGTATCGAGACCGCTGAAAGAATACGCTGACCTGCTGAAGCCTCACGGTTTTATCCGCACCCACCAGAGCTACCTGGTAAACCCCCGGTTTGTGAAAAGCTGGCTAAAAGAAGACGGCGGCGTCTTGCTCCTTTCCACAGGTAAAAAAATACCCGTTTCCAAACCGAACCGTGAGGCGGTAAAAAGAGAACTTAATCCGCTGTTTTAACACTGCTGAAACAGGAAAAAGCCGTACATGCTCTATATTTGAAGCGGCCGGCCCCCTAACCTCCGGCCGGTTAACCTTATTCCGGTGAAAGAAATACTCTATATTGTCTTACTCCTGCTGCTGATCGGCGGCATCTATTTCTTCGGGTTTGTGGCCAAAGGCCTTGATAAAAAGTACAATACCGTCAGTATTCCCCACCCACTGGATCAGCTGCAGGAAAAAGTGCCTCCTATCCCTTTTATGGCGGACCTGCACTGTGATGCCCTGCTCTGGGACCGGGACCTGCTGGAAGAGGCTGATCACGGGCATGTAGACCTGCCCCGGATGCAAAAGGCAAATATGGCGCTGCAGTTCTTTTCCATTGTCAGTAAAACGCCCAAAGGTATCAATATTGAAAGTAACTCCGCCAATAGCGACATGAACGGCCTGCTGAGTTTCGGGCAGCTGCTTCCGCCTAAAACCTGGTTCAGCATCAAAGAAAGGGCCGTGCACCAGTGTAAAATGATGCATCAATACGTGGAGGCCTCCAAAGGCCGGTTGGTTTTTATAGATACCCGGCAAGAACTGGCGGATTTTGTGGCCCAACGTGAAAAAGGGAGCAAAGCCGTAGCCTGCATGCTGGGCATAGAAGGAGCCCATGCCCTGGAAGGCGACCTGGCTAACGTGAAGCTTTTCGCCGACCTGGGCGTAAGGTATATCGGCCTGACCCACTTTTTTGATAACGAGTGGGCCGGCTCAGCGCACGGAGAGAAGAAGGGCGGCCTGACGCCTATCGGGAAAGAGCTTGTAAAGGAAATGCAGAAATACGGCATCGCCATAGACCTGGCCCATGCTTCCAAACAAACCATTGACGACGTATTTGCACTGACTGACGCCCCCGTGATCATTTCACACACCGGCGTACAGGGCGTTTGTAACAATAACCGTAACCTCTCTGACCGCCACCTGGAGGAGATCGGCCGGCGCCACGGCCTGGTAGGCATTGGCCTGTGGGAAACAGCCGTATGCGGCAAAGACGCCAAAGCCACCGCCACGAACATCAAATATGTGGCCGACCGCATAGGCGTAGACAAGGTAGCGCTGGGCAGTGATTTTGACGGCGCCATAGAAACGCATTTTGACGTCACCGGCCTCCCCTTACTGGTAGCAGAGCTTCAAAAGCTGGGCTTCTCCCGGGAAGACATAGATAAGATCATGGGGGGTAACGTGCGGGATTACTTCCTGCGGAACCTGAAGTAGTGTATCTATGACCTAAAATATTCCCCCAACTATTTCACCATTAAAAAATTATCCCTATCTTTGCACCGCAATTCCCGGAAGGAGTATTCTTTTCTAAAGGTTTTGAGAAGTCGGTTTTCCGCCGAAACCATCACTACCAGGACTTTAAATAAGTCTCCATTCGCGAAGTTTTATGGAAATCACCGTGAGGTAACAAGGCTTGTTCCTGCAATATAAAGTAGCCTTACCCGGAGTTTTGGGTTCACAGTGTTGTTCAAGTTGGTTCGTATGCCAACCTCTGGAGTTAAAAACTTGCTTTAAACTTTGAATATTGTATTGGTTTTCATACCTTTGCAGCCCGTTTCATGTTTGAGCGAAAAATTGCGAATAATATAAATTATAAATATGTCTGGTATTATTGGAAAAAAAATAGGGATGACCACCATTTTCAACAATGGTGCGGCTGTGCCTTGTACAGTGATTGAAGCAGGCCCTTGTGTAGTTACTCAGGTGAGAACTGAAGAAAGCGACGGATACAAAGCGATCCAGCTGGGTTTCGGCGAGAAAAAAGAAAAGAGAACTACCAAAGCCCTCCTGGGTCACTTTAAGAAGGCGAACACCACTCCAAAGAGAAAACTGGTAGAGTTTAAGGAATTTGATAAGGAATTTGCCCTGGGCGATACTATCAAAGTGGAAGACGTATTTACCGAAGGTGAATTTGTGGATGTAAGCGGGAATACCAAAGGAAAAGGTTTCCAGGGCGTAGTGAAGCGTCACGGTTTCGGCGGTGTGGGTCAAACCACCCACGGTCAGCATAACCGTGCCCGTCACCCGGGTTCTATCGGTGCCTGTTCTTACCCTGCACGGGTATTTAAAGGACTGAGAATGGCCGGAAGAATGGGTAACACCAAAGTAACCATCCAGAACCTCCAGGTATTGAAACTGTTCCCTGAGAAGAACCTGATCATCGTATCCGGATCTATCCCGGGAGGTAAGAACGGACTCGTAACCCTGCATAAGTAATTTCGTAATTTTTAAAGGTCGTGGCTGACGACATCGAAAAACAGCTGAGAAAAAATGGAAGTAAAAGTAATTAACAAAACAGGTAAAGAAACCGGGAAGTCGCTTCAGCTGAGTGACGAGGTTTTCGGAATTGAGCCTAACCAGCACGTGGTTTGGTTAGATGTGAAACACTATCTGGCTAACCAGCGTCAGGGAACTCACAAATCCAAAGAAAGAGCAGAAGTAGCGCGTTCTACCAAGAAACTGCTTCGTCAGAAAGGATCCGGTGGTGCCCGTCACGGTTCTGCCAAAGCGCCTATCTATGTAGGTGGGGGTAGAGTATTCGGCCCACGTCCGAGAAACTACGATTTCAAGCTGAACCTGAAAGTGAAGCAACTGGCGCGTAAATCGGTGCTGTCTGCAAGACTGGCTGAAAATGAGCTCAGAGTGGTGGAAGACTTCGGGTTTGACACACCCAAAACCAAATCCTACATCGAGTTTCTTAACGCGCTGTCACTGGCCGGAAAGAAAACCCTGTTTGTAGTAAACGGTGCGGAAAATAACCTTTATCTGTCGGCGAGAAACATCCCTAAAACCAAAGTGGTGGATGTAAATTCAGTAAACACCTATGATCTGGTGAACACGGATACCATCCTGTTGGCGGAGAGTGCGATTTCTCAATTAGAAACCATTTTGAAAGATTAAAACAATGAGTATCTTAAAAAGACCCATCATCACTGAGAAGACTCAGGGGTTAAACGCAAAGAATAAATATACATTTGAGGTAAGCCGGGATGCCAATAAGATTTCCATTGCCGCTGCTGTAGAGAAAATGTATGGAGTGACCGTAGAGAAGGTAAACACCATTACCCAGATCGGTAAGAAGAAGTCGAGAATGACCCGGACCAAGATCAGCTCCGGAAAAACGGCTACTTTCAAGAAAGCAATAGTTACACTTAAGGAAGGCGAAATCATTGATTTCTACGCCGAATTATAATCTAATTATAAAGTATAGCCCCGATGGGAATCGGGGCTGCAAAAGTTTGAATCATGGCAGTTAAAAAATTAAACCCGGTAACACCCGGTACACGGCACAGAATTGCCCCCAACTTTTCGGATGTAACGACCAACAAGCCTGAGAAGAGCCTGCTGGGCGTGATCAAAAGAACGGGAGGTAGAAATAACGAAGGTCACAGAACCGCCCGTTATATCGGTGGCGGTCACAAGAGAAGATACCGTATCATCGACTTCAAGCGGGATAAATACAATGTTCCTGCGGAAGTATTGACCATTGAATATGACCCGAACCGTACTTCACGGATCGCACTGGTACAGTATACTGACGGCGAGAAGCGTTATATCATTGCGCCTCAGGGCCTTAAAGTAGGCCAGACTATCGTTTCAGGCGAGAAGGTAGCTCCTGAAGTAGGAAATGCACTTCTGCTGAAAAACATGCCGCTGGGTACTATCGTACATAACATTGAGCTGACTCCCGGCAAAGGTGCCCAGATGGCCCGCAGCGCCGGTACATACGCCCAGGTGCTGGCCAAAGAAGGGAAATATGTGACCCTGAAAATGCCTTCCGGTGAAATGAGACTGGTACTGGCCAACAGCATGGCTACCGTAGGTTCGGTTTCTAACCCTGATCACATGAACGTGGTGCTGGGTAAGGCCGGACGTAACCGCTGGTTAGGCAGAAGACCAAGAGTAAGAGGGGTGGTTATGAACCCTGTGGATCACCCCATGGGTGGTGGTGAAGGCCGCGCCTCCGGAGGTCATCCGCGTTCACGTAATGGTCTGCTTGCGAAAGGCAAGAAAACCAGAGACAAGAACAAGTACTCTAACAAGTTAATCATTTCCAGAAGAACCAAATAAAAACAAGTAATAAATGGCTCGTTCATTAAAAAAAGGACCATACATTGATTTTAGACTTGAGAACAAAGTCTTTGCAATGAATGACTCAGGAAAGAAATCCGTGATCAAGACCTGGTCAAGAAGATCCATGATTTCACCGGACTTTATAGGACATACGTTTGCTGTACATACCGGAAACAAATTTATCCTGGTTTACGTGACAGATAACATGATTGGACATAAGTTAGGGGAATTTGCTCCTACACGTAACTTCAGAGGTCACGTCAATAAGAAAGATAAAGGTAAAAGATAATATCCGGGAAGAATACTTCTCTAATAATAGATTAAGAAATGGAAGCAGTAGCAAAATTAAAGGATTTCCCTACCTCGCCGCGTAAAGCCAGGCTTGTAGCAGATCTTATCCGGGGCAAGAAAGTAAACCAGGCACTGGGTATTCTTTCGTATCAGCCTCAGCAGGCCGCACCGGTAATTAAGAAGGTATTACTATCTGCCATTGCCAACTGGCAAAATAAGAATGAAGATGCCCGGATTGAAGATGCTGATCTGTATGTGAAAACCATCATGATTGACGGTGGAAGAGTATTGAAGAGACTACGTCCTGCTCCCCAGGGGAGAGCCTATCGGGTAAGAAAGCGTTCTCAGCATATCACCATCGTGGTAGACACACTGGAGAATCAATCAGCATAAGCAATTAAAGAATTTATATTAATCAGATACAATGGGACAAAAAGTAAATCCTATAGGTTTAAGACTAGGTTACATCAGAGGCTGGGAGTCTAACTGGTACGGTGGAAAGACCTTTTCTGAGAAGCTTGTAGAAGACGATAAGATCAGAAAATATATCAATGCCCGTATTCCTAAAGGTTCCGTTTCGAGAGTGGTAATCGAAAGAACCCTGAAAAGAATTACATTAACCATACATACGGCCCGGCCCGGTGTGGTAATCGGTAAGGCGGGAAGTGAAGTAGATAAGCTGAGAGAAGAGCTGAAGAAGCTGACTAAGAAAGACGTTCAGATTAACATCTTCGAGATCAAAAGACCGGAGATCGATGCCAAGCTGGTGGGTGAGACCATCGCACAGCAGCTGCGTGCACGGATCTCTTTCCGGAGAGCCATGAAGCAGGCCATTCAATCGGCCATGCGGGTAGGTGCTCAGGGAATCAAGATCAAACTGGGCGGACGTCTGGGCGGTGCTGAGATGGCGCGTAACGAATCGTACAAGGAAGGCCGTATTCCACTGCACACCCTGAGAGCGGACATTGACTATGCCGTAACCGAAGCCCTGACCGTATATGGTCTGATCGGTATCAAAGTGTGGATCTTCAAAGGCGAGGTTTTCGGTAAGAGAGATCTTACTTCCGTTCAGGCCCTGGCTACGGAATCTCCGGACACCAAGAAGTCGTCGTTTGCCGGTGACAGACATCAGCAGGGTGACAGAAGAGGCCGCGGTGGCAGAGATGAAGAAGGTGGAAGAAAAAGAAGAAATGGCGGCGGTAGAGGCGCCGGTCATAAGAAAAATTAATTAAGGGCGGTGAGCCGTAAACATTAGTATTATGTTACAACCGAAAAGAACCAGATTTAGAAAGCGTCAGAAAGGCAGAATCAAAGGTATTGCCCACAGAGGACACGAGATTGCCTTCGGTTCATTTGCGATAAAGAGTTTAGAGCCGGGCAGAATCACTGCCAGACAGATCGAGGCGGCTCGTATCGGGGTTACACGTGCCATGAAACGTGAAGGCCAGGTATGGATCAGAATATTCCCTGATAACCCTATCACCCAGAAACCTCTGGAAGTACGGATGGGTAAAGGTAAGGGAGCTCCTGAATATTGGGTAGCAAACATTTATCCGGGAACCATTCTTTTTGAATGTACCGGAGTTCCGCTGGAGTTGGCGAAAGAAGCTTTGAGATTAGCAGCTCAGAAGCTACCGGTTAAAACGAAGTTCGTGGTTCGCAGGGATTACGAAGCATAAAATTTCAAGAAGAAGATGAAAAAGAATGATCTAAGTGGCTTAACGGCTGAGCAATTGAAGCAACAGATAGCCGAAGAAAAGGACAGATTGGTGAAGCTAAAGTTTGCCCATGCAATTACTCCGATTGAAAATCCAAGGAGAATTACCGAGGCCCGTAAGAATATTGCACGGTTATCTACCGCTTTAACCAGTAAAAACCAATAAATTTTTAATTTCTCATGGAAAGAAACGTAAGAAAAGAACGTACTGGGGTAGTGACGAGCAATAAAATGGACAAATCCGGAACCATATCGGTGGTTCGGAAGGTGAAACACCCGAAATACGGAAAGTTCATGATCAGAAGCAAGAAGTTCATGTTCCACGATGAGAATAACGAAGCCGGCATCGGTGATACCGTTAGAATCATGGAAACCAGGCCTCTTAGCAAGAACAAAAGTTGGAGATTGGTCGAGATTATCGAAAGGGCCAAGTAATCCGTACATCAGTTGTATATTGCTTTCAAGCAAAAGTTTAACGAAACATTAAAAAGGTAATATAATGTTACAGCAGGAATCAAGAGCCAGTGTGGCTGATAATAGCGGGGCTAAAGAAGTTTTGGTAATCAGGGTTTTAGGAGGTACTAAAAAGAGATATGCCTCTTTGGGAGATAAGGTAGTGGTGACCGTGAAAAGTGCGCTTTCCTCTTCCAATATGAAAAAAGGTACCGTTTCCAAAGCCGTAGTAGTAAGAACTACCAAGGAAGTAAGAAGAAAAGACGGTTCCTATATCCGGTTCGAGGAAAACGCAGTGGTATTACTGAATAACCAGAACGAACCACGCGGAACCCGGATCTTCGGACCGGTAGCCAGAGAGCTGAGAGAGAAGCAGTTCATGAAGATTGTTTCATTAGCCCCCGAGGTACTTTAATCATATCAAAAGTAATTAATTACAATGGAAAGGAAATTTAACAAGATACCTAAGCTTCACGTAAAATCGGGTGACACCGTGCAGGTGATCGCGGGAAACTCCAAAGGGAAGACCGGTAAGATCGTGGAGATCCTGGTAAAGAAAAACCGGGTGATCGTGGAAGGGGTAAACCTTATCAAAAAACACATCAAACCCAGCGCGCAGAATCCCCAGGGAGAGATCCGGGAGGTAGAAGGGACCATTCACATCAGTAACGTGAAAGTGGTAGATCCTTCTACCGGAAAACCTACGCGTACCGGCAGAAAAGCCAATGACGCAGGTAAGCTGCAGAGATACTCTAAAGCATCAGGTAAATTTATCTAATAAAAATCAGGTGGGTCGGAAATCCACCTTACTAAAATGGCAAGATTAAGAGAAAAATATAAGAACGAAGTAGTTAAGGTGCTCCAGGAGAAATTCCAGTACAAATCCAGCATGCAGGTTCCTAAACTGGTGAAGATTGTAGTGAACAGGGGTGTAGGCGCGGCTACCGGCGACAAGAAACTGGTAGACAGCAGCGTGGAGGAGTTGAGCACCATCACAGGTCAGAAAGCAGTACCTACCATTTCCAAAAAGGCCGTTTCTAACTTCAAACTGAGAGAAGGAATGCCTATCGGTGCTAAAGTTACCCTGCGTTCTACCATTATGTATGAATTCCTGGATCGTCTGACTGCAGTGGCACTTCCACGGGTGAGAGACTTTCAGGGTATTTCTGACAAAGGCTTTGACGGAAGAGGAAACTATAACTTTGGTGTAACTGAGCAGATCATCTTCCCGGAGATCTCGATCGATAAGATCAGCAAGATCCAGGGAATGGACATCACGTTCGTGACTACAGCGAAAACCGATGCCGAAGCATACGAACTGTTGAAAGCACTGGGTATGCCATTCGTTAATAAAAATAAATAAAAGATATAATCACAGATCATGGCAAAAGAGTCAATAAAAGCTAGAGAAAGAAAAAGAGAAAGACTGGTAGCTAAGTTTGCAGCTAAAAGAGAAGCTCTTAAAAAAGCCGAAGACTGGAGAGGTCTTGATGCCCTTCCCAAAAACTCTTCGCCCGTAAGACTTCATAACAGATGTAAGCTTACCGGTCGTCCAAAAGGGTATATGAGAAGATTCGGTATTAACCGGGTTACCTTCAGAGAAATGGCCAGCAGCGGATTAATTCCCGGTGTTACCAAATCATCCTGGTAAAAAGTTTTTTTTCTTATTCAGAATTATTATCTTTGCAGCCCAGTTAGATAAGTCACGCCCGTGATACTGTCTGACGTTGGCTTAAGGTATCCAAAATATTAACTTAGTAAAATGATTACAACGGATCCAATAGCAGATTTTCTTACCAGAATCAGAAATGCTATTAAAGCGAGGCACAGAGTGGTTGATATCCCGGCCTCGAACGTGAAGAAAGAATTAACGGCTCTCCTTTATGACAAAGGATACATCGCCAGTTACAAATTTGAGGAGGAAGGTCCTCAGGGGAACATCAAGATTGCCTTGAAGTACAATCCCCAGACTAAAAAATCAGCGATTGTAAACCTGACAAGGGTTTCCAAGCCGGGTCTTCGTAAATATGTGAAGTCTACCGAGCTGCCAAGAGTGCTTAACGGACTGGGTATCGCCATCATCTCTACCTCTAAAGGGATCATCACCGATAAAGAGGCCCGCACGTTAAACGTGGGTGGAGAGGTACTTTGTTATGTATATTAATTTTTGTTGACCGCTCAGCCCATCAAGGGACTGAGCCTTAAACGTTTAATCATGTCAAGAATAGGTAAAAAGCCAATTAACATCCCTGCCGGAGTGACCGTGAGTGTGAACGACGGAAACCTGGTGACCGCCAAAGGACCTAAGGGAGAGCTAACACAGAAGATCGATAGCGACCTGAAGATCAGCATTGAAGACGGAGTTCTGACCCTGGAAAGACCTACTGAGCAGAAAAGGCACAAAGCCCTGCACGGTCTTTACCGTTCACTCATCAATAACCTGGTAGAAGGCGTAAGCGCAGGATATAAGAAGGAACTGGAACTGGTGGGTGTGGGTTACAAAGCCACCAATAACGGAAACGCGATTGATATGTCACTGGGTTACTCGCACAACATCATCTTTGTGGTACCGAAAGAAATTTCAGTAGCTACCCGGATGGAGAAAGGTAAAAACCCGATCATTACCCTGGAAGGTAACGATAAGCAGCTGCTGGGTATGGTCTGTGCTAAAATCAGATCATTACGTAAGATCGAGCCTTACAAAGGAAAAGGTATTCGCTTTGTGGGTGAGGTAGTAAGAAGAAAAGCAGGTAAGACTGCCGGTAAGAAATAATTAAGAACTTCAAAATTTAACATATATGTCTGGTGTTAAGTCTGAAAGAAGACAAAAAATAAAATGGAGAATCAGGAAAAGAGTTAGCGGTACGGCCGAAAGACCCCGTCTGACTGTTTTCCGTAGCAACACCGGGATCTACGCTCAGGTAATTGATGATGTGGCCGGAAAAACCCTGGCAGCAGCTTCAACCCTCGAGCTGGGTCTGAAATCTTTAAATGTAGAGAACTCAAAGCAAGTGGGTGCTGCAGTGGCAAAAAAGGCTCAGGAAGCAGGTATTACCAGTATCGTTTTCGATCGGAACGGGTACCTATATCACGGTAACGTGAAAGCTTTGGCTGACGGGGCGAGAGAAGCAGGACTTAACTTTTAATACTATCTAAATGAAAGCGATAAAAGTAAACGAATCAGAATTAAAAGAGAAAGTTGTAGCTATCAACCGGGTTGCCAAAGTAGTAAAAGGTGGACGTCGTTTCAGCTTTTCGGCCATCGTGGTTCTGGGTGACGGACAGGGTGCCGTGGGCCAGGGACTGGGAAAGGCGAACGAGGTGACTGACGCTATCTCCAAAGCCGTGGAAGATGCCCGCAAAAACCTGGTGAACGTGCCCGTGATTAACGGAACCGTTCCTCACGATATGGAAGGTAAATTCTCAGGCGGTTTTGTATATGTAAAGCCTGCCGCTCCCGGTACCGGGGTAATTGCCGGTGGTGCCATGCGTGCCGTACTGGAAGCAGCCGGTGTGCATAACGTATTAGCAAAATCAAAAGGCTCTTCCAACCCGCATAACGTGGTGAAGGCGACTATTGATGCGCTGACCAAAATGAGAGCTCCGCATGAAGTAGCTATGCAGAGAAGAGTGAAATTGAATAAAGTATTTAATGGCTGATAAAAGCCTAAAACATTTAGTAAAATGGCTAAAGTGAAAGTTACTCAGGTTAGAAGTACGATTAAAAGACCGAAGAATCAGAAACTTACTATGCAGGCTTTAGGCTTAACTAAAATAGGAAAGACTATTGAAGTAGAGGCTAACCCGGCTATTGAGGGGATGATCCGTAAGGTAAGTCATCTTGTAACCGTTGAGAACGTTTAATCAGGGATAACCGAGTAGTAGATTACTGCGATAAAATTTTTAAAAATGAAATTAGAATCATTACAGCCCGCACAGGGATCCGTTAAGAACAATACCCGTTTAGGTAGAGGACAAGGTTCAGGTGGCGGCGGAACAGCCAAAAGAGGTCATAAAGGAGCGAAATCCAGATCAGGTTACAGCCAGAAGAGAGGTTTTGAAGGTGGTCAGATGCCCCTTCAGAGACGTGTACCTAAGTTTGGTTTCAAAAATATCAACCGCGTGGCTTACAAAGCCATTAACCTGGATACCATTCAGGCCCTGTTTGATAAAACCCAGGTAGCTGACATCACGCTGGCTTTCCTGAAAGAGCACGGCCTTGCCGGTAAATCTGACCTGGTGAAAGTACTGGGAAGAGGCGAGTTTACCGCTAAAGTGAATGTAACGGTGCATGCTTTCTCCAAATCAGCGGAAGAAGCCATCACCAAAGCCGGAGGTACGGTGACCGCCCTGGCGGGACAAGAACTAAACGGTGGCGAATAATTGTTAATTAGACTATGAAAAAATTTATAACCACCCTAAAGAATATCTGGTCAATAGAGGAGCTGAGAAACCGGATCCTGACTACCCTGTTTATCATACTGGTTTTCCGGATCGGATCCCATATCACCCTGCCGGGTGTAGATCCGTCCAAGCTGACCGATTTAACAGGGGGTAATGGTCTGCTTGGCCTTTTGGATACGCTGGTAGGTGGTGCATTCAGCAATGCTTCTGTGATGGCGCTGGGGATCATGCCGTATATCTCGGCCTCCATTGCCGTACAGCTGCTGGGCCTGGCTCTTCCTTACTTCTCTAAACTGCAGAAGGAAGGAGAATCCGGCCGGAAGAAGCTGAATCAGATCACCCGTTGGCTGACCATTGCCGTGACCATTACGCAGGGTTTTGCTTACCTGAAGTCTACCATCCCTACAGATGCCATTTTCGTTACCCAGGGACTGTTTTATGTTTCCGGGGTGATCCTGCTGGTAGCAGGAACCATGATGTGTCTCTGGCTGGGTGAGCGGATCACTGAAAAGGGTATCGGTAACGGTATTTCCATGATCATCATGATCGGTATCGTATCCCGTTTCCCGGGCGCCATTATCGGTGAAGGCCGGGCGCGTGTGGCTGACGGACAGCCGCTGTACTTCATCCTGGAGCTGGTGGTGATGTTCCTGGTGGTGATCTTTGCCGTGGGACTGACCCAGGCGGTTCGCCGGGTGCCGGTACAATACGCCAAGCAGATCGTGGGGAACAAGACCGTGACCGGACAGCGGCAGTATCTGCCTCTGAAAGTGAATATCTCCGGTGTAATGCCGATCATCTTCGGACAGGCCCTGATGTTTGTGCCTTCCTTTGTGGCCGGTTATTTCGCAGAAAAGAGCGATACCGCACAGTACATTGCCACCGTATTCGGTGACTTTACCTCGTGGCAGTATAACCTCCTGTATGCTGTGCTGATCATTGCCTTTACCTTCTTCTATACGGCCATCTCGATTAACCCTAATCAGATAGCCGATGATATGAAGCGGGGCGGAGGATTTATCCCCGGCGTTAAGCCCGGACAGGCCACTTCCGACTTTATCGCACAGATACTGGACCGGATCACCTTACCCGGAGCGGTTCTGCTGGCTTTGATCGCTATTTTCCCGGCTATCGCCAGCCTGTTCGGAATGACGCAGCTGTTTGCCTCCTTCTACGGGGGTACTTCCCTGCTGATCCTGGTGGGCGTGGTACTGGATACCCTGCAGCAGATTGAAAGCTACCTGCTGATGAAGCGGTACGAAGGGCTGATGGAGTCCGGAAGAGTTCTGGGAAGAGAAGAGATGGTAGCAAGATAAGATGGCAGGAAGAGCGGTCATTCTTAAAAGCAGGGAAGAAGCGGAGATTATCAGGGCAAACGGTGAGATCCTGGGTAAGGCGCATGCCGAAGTGGCAAAAGCCCTGGCCGAAGGAGTAAAAACCAAAGTGCTGGATAAGATAGCCGAAGAATTTATCTTGGATCACCAGGCTAAGCCTTCTTTTAAGAACTATAACGGCTTTCCGTACTCGCTCTGTATTTCGGTCAATGAAGTGGTGGTACACGGTTTCCCCGGAAATCGCGAACTGAAAAGCGGAGACGTGATCTCCATAGACGGCGGAGTTTACAAAAATGGTTTTCATGCCGACAGCGCTTACACTTACCTGGTGGGTGAGGTAGACGAGAAGACGAAAACCATGGTGAAGGAAACCAAAAAGTCGCTCTTTGAAGGGATTTCAGTCGTAAGACCCGGAAACCGGATAGGAGATCTGGGACACGCTATACAGAGCTATACGGAAGGACACGGATACGGTGTGGTGCGGGAGCTGGTAGGGCACGGCGTGGGGCGGAATCTTCACGAAGCGCCCGAGGTACCGAACTACGGCAGACGTGGGCAGGGAACTAAAATACAGGCAGGAATGGTTTTAGCCATTGAGCCTATGATTACGCTGGGTAAACGATTTGTGGTTCAGGAAGCGGACGGGTGGACCATCCGCACCGAAGACCGGTCGCCGGCGGCACACTTTGAACATACGGTTTGGGTAACGGAAAACGGATGTGAGATCCTGACCACCTTTGCGTATATCGAAGAAGTGTTAAGGAGTAAAAATTTGGAAGTTTTATAAGTATATGGCAAAACAATCGAATATAGAAGTAGATGGTATCATCCTGGAAGCGCTGTCTAATGCCATGTTTAAGGTTCAGCTGGACAATAAGCATGAGGTGATAGCCCATATTTCCGGTAAGATGCGCATGAATTACATCCGTATCCTGCCCGGTGATAAGGTGAAACTGGAGATGTCGCCGTACGACTTATCAAAAGCAAGAATTACATACAGGTACAAGTAAGGATATTTTAATACGACAGTAATGAAAGTTAAAGCATCAGTTAAAAAGCGTAGTGAAGACTGCAAAGTGATCAGACGCAAAGGTAAAATTTACGTAATCAATAAGAAAAATCCGAAGTATAAACAAAGACAAGGTTAATAATTTATGAGGATCTCAGGGGTAGATATTCCAGACAAAAAGAGAGGCGAAATCTCTCTTACCTATATTTACGGTATAGGTCGCAGTACAGCAAAGCACATTCTTAGCCAGGCTAACATTTCTGTAGATAAGAAGGCCGGAGAATGGAGTGACGATGAAGCTAACGCTATTCGTGCTATCATTAACAGTGAGTTCAAGGTAGAAGGTGCGCTTCGTTCCGAAGTTCAGCTGAGCATCAAACGTCTTATGGACATTGGATGTTACCGGGGTCTGAGACACCGGAAAGGTCTGCCTTTAAGAGGTCAGAAGACCAAGAACAACTCCCGTACCCGGAAAGGTAAGCGTAAGACGATAGCTAACAAGAAGAAGGCTACGAAATAATTAATAATTCATGATCAGGGGAGGGCGTTTTGCTTTCCTGCCTTAATTTATCATTTTCGAATATAATGGCACAAGCTAAAAGAAAAGACAAAGCAAAAAAAAGGGTAGTAGTAGTAGAACCTTACGGCCAGGTACATGTACGGGCTTCTTTTAATAACATCATCATTTCAGTGACCAACAGCACCGGACAAGTGATCTCGTGGGCATCTGCCGGAAAGATGGGTTTCAGAGGTTCTAAGAAAAACACCCCTTATGCAGCGCAGATGGCGGCACAAAACTGCTGCCAGGTAGCCTATGATCTGGGCATGCGTAAAGCAGATATTTTTGTGAAAGGTCCGGGATCAGGCAGAGAATCGGCTATGAGAACCGTTCAGAGTGTAGGTATTGACGTGGTAAACATCTTTGATGTAACCCCTATGCCGCATAACGGCTGCAGACCTCCCAAAAGAAGAAGAGTATAATTTATTTTAACAAAGCAAATGTTAGTTTGGACATTGGGGCTAACGATTTGAATAATTTTAGAAAATGGCAAGATACACAGGTCCGAAATCCAAGATTTCAAGAAAATTCGGCGAGGCAGTTTTAGGGCCGAGCAAAGCATTAGCAAAAAAGGCATACCCTCCGGGACAACACGGAAGAGGCAGAAGAGGTAAAAAATCTGACTACGCACTTCAGTTATTGGAGAAGCAGAAGATCAAATATACGTACGGTGTTCTGGAGCGCCAGTTTGCAAGGGTATTCCACCTTGCAGGGGTGAAAGAAGGCCAGACCGGTGAGAACCTTATAAAACTTTGTGAATCGCGTTTAGATAACATCGTTTACCGTTTAGGTATAGCACCTACCCGCAGAGCTGCCCGTCAGCTGGTGACGCATAAGCATATCCTTTTAGACGGAGAATTAAGTAACATCCCGTCTATCCTTGTTAAACCGGGACAAAAAGTGGCTGTTCGCGAGAAATCCAAAGCCCTGGATACCATTGCTTCCAGCACCAGCCTGAACGCCGCTAAAAAATACGGTTGGTTGGAATTTGACAACGCCGAACTATCAGGACTCTTTATCAACTACCCCGATATGGAGCAAATCCCTGAGCAGTTTAACGTACAGGCGGTTGTCGAATTGTACAACAAATAATTTTCATATTTTTATCCACCTCTGTGTCCTGCACAGGGGTGGAACATACTTATTTGGGATAATCCCAAACTTATTTCGATAACGAAAAAAAAACAGCACAGTATGTCAATTTTAGCATTTCAAATGCCCGACAAAGTCGTAATGGAGAAAGCCGACGACTTTCATGGTTTTTTCGAGTTTAAGCCACTGGAAAGGGGCTACGGAGTGACCATAGGCAATGCTCTGCGTCGTATCTTGTTGTCTTCATTAGAGGGTTATGCGATTACATCCGTGAGATTCCCGGGTGTGCTTCATGAGTTTTCTGCGATTGAAGGTGTTGTAGATGATGTTACTGAGATTGTTTTGAATCTGAAACAAGTAAGATTCAAGAAGATCGCAGACTATGTAGATAATAAAATCACGGTGAAGGTGAAAAACCAGACTGAGATCACTGCCGGTGATATCAGTAAGTTTACTTCTTCTTTTGAAATATTGAACCCTGAGCTGGTCATTGCCCGCCTGGATTCTAAAAAGGAGCTGGAGTTTGAGATCATCGTAGACAAAGGCCGGGGATACGTACCCAGCGAGGAACAAAAAACCGGCGATCTGCCTATCGGGTTTATCGCCATCGACTCCATCTATACGCCCATCAAAAATGTGAAGTATAGCATTGAGAACACCCGTGTGGAGCAAAGAACCGACTACGAGAAACTCCTCCTGGAGATCAAGACAGACGGTTCCATTCACCCGGAAAAAGCACTTCAGGAAGCTTCACACATCCTGATCCAGCACTTCCTTAAATTCACCGATGAGAACATGGTATTCGACTCGAAGAGCGATGAGGAAGATAACATGGTAGACGAGGAGTTCCTGCACATGCGTAAGCTGCTGAAAACGCCGCTTCAGGACCTGGATCTGTCGGTTAGAGCTTATAACTGTCTGAAATCAGCTGACATCCGCACCCTGGGAGACCTGGCGCGCCTGGAAGTAGCTGATATGATGAAGTTCCGTAACTTTGGTAAGAAATCACTGACCGAGCTGGAGCAGCTGATCGCTGATAAGCAGCTGCACTTCGGCATGGATGTATCGAAATACAAGCTGGACGAAGACTGATTTTTTATACCACATAGATACATAGGAATATAAGACTATGTTTCTATGGGGTTAGATATTAAAAATTTTATCGCAGAGAATAGTATAATTTAGAAATCGTAATAGGTGGGAGGTAATAACTGCGATGTGCTTCTTAACCGTTACTTACGAAAACCAACAAAATGAGACACGGAAAAACTGTTAACCATCTGGGAAGAACCAAGTCGCACAGAGATGCTCTGTTAGCTAACATGGCGGTTTCTTTGATCAAGGCCAAACGTATTGAAACTACTCTTGCCAAAGCAAAAGCTTTGAGAAAGTTTGTAGAGCCCCTGATCACCAAAGGTAAAAATGATACCACCCATTCAAGAAGGGTAGTTTTCTCTTACCTGCAGGACAAAGAAGCCATCAAAGAGCTTTTCGGTGAAATCGCTGTAAAAGTGGCGGAAAGAAACGGAGGTTACACCCGCATCATCAAATTAGGCCAACGCCAGGGCGATAACGCCGAAGTGGCGCTGATCGAGCTGGTAGACTTTAACGAGAACCTGCTGACCGCAGTTTCTGATGAAAGCGAAGCCAAAGCGAAACGTTCAAGAAGAGGTAAGGCTAAGAAAGCTGAGGCTGCTCCTGCCGCTCCGGTAGCTGCTGCACCAGTAGCGGAAGAGCCATCTGCAGAAGTGGTAGAAGAGGCTCCGGTAGCGGAAGAAGCTCCTGCTACGGAGGAAAAACCAGCTGACGAATCTTCAGAAGAGAACAAAGCTTAATTTGCAGAAGTTTTTTTGAGGGGATCCCCGGGCTGATGTCCGGGGATTCTTGTTTATATCTCAAATCCAATTACTTTTCTTGCTTCCTGTGGAGAGTTAAGCAATTCTTTAAGTACTTCAAAAATAGATTGGATCTCTTTCCCCTGTCTATGTTGAATAGTGTCTTGCTTCAAAAGCTTCTTTTCGACCTTTTCCAACTTCAATAATATTTCTCTGTTATTGAGAAGAAGTTCTCTCATCCGGGTAAATACCCGTATGACCTGAATGTTTACATGAATGGCCGTCTTACTTTTTAAAACACTTGAAAGCATGGCTACGCCCTGTTCTGTAAATGCAAATGGGAGATATCGCCTTCCACCTTTGGTGTTTGAGGTCACATTTTGTGACCTCAAACTGTTATGTTCATTTGCGGATAATTGAAACATGAAATCTTCAGGGAAACGTTCAATGTTTCTCTTGACCGCTTGATTTAATACTTTTGTCTCTACGCCGTACAATTCTGCAAGATCGCTGTCAAGCATTATTTTCCTTTCACGAAGCTGGTATATTTTGTTGATGATTCTATCATCTGCAATTGTAGGAGAAGTGCTCATACTATTGTGTGTTTACGTTGGATAAAGTGTGTTATATTCAGATATTTTGAGATATAAAAGTAATAATTATCTCGAAACATATATGCAAATGCATATAATTTTCAATATTTCATGAGAATTAGATGCATTTGCATATAATTTATGGTTTCCAGTTTCAGTCCGGCAGCGCAAACGCCACATAACTGTCCCCCTTCTTCGTGCCCAGCTTGGTACCGCCGGCGGCGATCACGATGTATTGTTTGCCGTTCACTTCGTAGGTGGCGGGGGTAGCGAAGCCGGCGGCGGGGAGATCGGTCTGCCATAAAACCTTGCCGGTGTTTTTATCCAGTGCCCGGAACTTGCCGTCTTTGGTGGCGGCGATGAACAGGAGGCCGCTTTTCGTTACTACGGGGCCGCCGTAGTTTTCGGTGCCGGTGGGTGGAATGCCCTTTTCGGTCAGTTCTTTGAATTCACCTAAGGGGATCTGCCACTTGTGCTGGCCGGTATTGAGGTCAATGGCCGTGAGCGTACCCCAGGGTGGGCTGATGGCGGGGTAGCCTTCGCTGTTCAGGAATTTATGGTAGCCGTTAAACTTATACGGTACGTAGGGTTTTGAGGTGGCGGGTTTGCTGCTGCCAGCGGTGACTTCTTTTTTCTCTTCGCCGTAGATGAAGGCGATGACCGCATCTTTTTCGGTGGCGGAGAGGGTTGAAAAGCCGGGCATCATTCCTTTACCGTTGGTGATGAGCTTCAGCACATCCGGCCGTTTCATCCGGCTGCTGATGTTCACCAGTGAAGGGTATCCGCTGGCGGGATTGCCTTTTAATTCCTTTCCATGGCAGGCGGCACAGAGGGTGACGTAGGTTTTTTCGCCCGGGCTCAGATGGGCCAGCTCGTCTGCTTTGGGAGTATCGCTCAGGCTGAAGAGCCAGGCCATTTCATTGGCGTTCACGTACATGATGCCTTCTTTATCTACGGCTGCGCCACCCCATTCGGCGCCGCCATCCGCGCCGGGGAAAAGCAGGGTAGGGGTCTTGCTGAGGGGCACAAAGGCGCCTTTAATGGCGGCCCGGTAGGTGGCCACCAGGCTGTCGTAATTGGAAGAATGTGTATTCAGATCCGTCTCCCTGACCTGCTGGCGGGCAAAGGGGAGGGGCAACCGGGGAACCGGCTGGGTAGGCCAGGTTTCCTCACCGGCCATTACGGAGGCAGGTACGGGCACTTCCTCTATGGGGAAGACGGGCTCACCGGTGTCCCGGTCAAACACAAACACATGTCCTGATTTAGTCACCTGGGCTACCACGTCTCTCTTTTTCCCGTCTTTGCGAATGGTGAGCAGGTTAGGCGGTGCGGGCAGGTCCCTGTCCCAGATATCGTGGTGCACAAACTGGTAATGCCATTTCCGCTTACCGGTACGGGCATCCAGCGCCAGGAGGCTGTTCGCAAAAAGGTTCTGCCCCTTCCGGTTTCCGCCGTAGAAATCAAAGCCGGCAGAACCGGTAGGGATGTAGATCACCCCTCTATTACGGTCTATGGCCATACCGGCCCAGTTATTGGCTGCGCCGATCTCGGTATTTTTCCAGGCATCTTCCGGCCAGGTATCGTGGCCGAACTCCCCGGGGTGGGGAATGGTGTGGAATACCCAGTCCAGCTTACCCGTGATTACATTAAAGGCCTGGATGTAGCCGGGGGCGGCGTCTGCCCCTTCCGATACGCGCAGGGGCATGATGATCCGGTCTTCAAAGAGCGTACCCGGCGTGGTAGAGATGACAAATTTATCGGCGGCGCTTTCCCCGAGGCCTGTTTTCAGGCTGACGCGGCCGTCTTCTCCGAAGGAAGAGATCTTCTCACCGGTTTCGGCATTTACGGCATAGAGCCATTCGCCGTAAGAATACAGGAGCCGTGCGGGATGCTTATCCCCGGACCAGTAGGTAATACCGCGATTATTGTTAAAAACGGATTTACCGGTTCCGCCCCAGAATTTCCAGAGTTCTTTCCCGGTGGCGGCATCCACGGCGAAGAGCCCGTTAGAGGCCGTGACGCCGTACAGCACGCCCTTTACTACGATGGGGTTACACTGGACCTGCCCGGTATCCAGGGTATGGTATTCCCAGGCTACGGCCAGCCTGTCCACGTTTTCGGGCGTGACCTGGTCCAGCGCGGAGTAGTGATTACGGTCAGGACCGCCCAGGTATTCCGACCAGCCGCGGGGATCGTAACAGGCATCAGAGGAGCAGCTTCCTAAAAAGGAAACAGCCAGGGCGCCCAGCAGTATCTTTAAACAGGTATTCATTAGAATAGGTTAACAGTTATATTTTTCAAAATTAGAAAATTTCTCCGGGTCTGACCCGGAGAAATATCTTTTAATAGCCCGGGTTTTGCTTCAGGGTGGGCACTCCGCCTACCATACTTTGCGTGATGGCATAATCAGGGATGGGCTGGTACTCGCTTTTATTCGGCGTAAACTTCACCCCTCCCAGGGCGGATACGCGCCTCTGGCTCTCTTTGGGCAGGTATTCCTGGTTAATCACCTGGTCTGCAATTCCCCACCTTACCAGGTCAAAGAAGCGGTGACCTTCCATGCCCAGTTCCAGGCGGCGTTCAAACCTGACGGCTTTCCGGGCGGCTTCCGGGCCTGAAAAAGCAGCATAAGGCTTCACCAGGTAATGGGCGGCATCAGCCGTACCACTTGCATTTTTAATGGGCGAGTTAGCGGCCCGCGCGCGGACGGCATTGATGTATTCCCTCGCTTTTTCCAGGTTCCCGGTCTCTATTTCACATTCGGCAGCCATTAAAAGCATATCCGCATAGCGCATGATCTGGTATTTCAGGGAACTGGCAATGTACCAGGAAGACCGTACGGCTTTTCCACTGTTAAACTCTTCACGGGAGAAAACGTGCTTTTTCCCGGCGTAAGGCCCGCCGTTTGTGATACTCTCACCCGGAGGGGCTGTGAAGGCTACGCCGTTAACTACACCCCAGTCATGAAACGGGATGCCGCGACGGCCTACAGTGTGATCCAGCCGGGGATCCAGGTTTCCCTGGTAAGGGGTGAACGTTTCGTTATCTCCCACGCTTTCGTGCGAAGTAACGTCTGTGTTATTATAGGTGTCCGGCAAAGGTAAGCCGTTAGCATCGGTTCTGAAAGCATTGACCAGGTTCTGGGAAGGGCGGTAAAACCACGAATTGGTTCCTCCGGCTATCCCGTTAGGGTAACAAAGCAGCATTTCAAAGAAGCCGTTGTAGTTATTGGTGGCCCCGTCGCCCACCACATTCTGCACTTCCAGGATGACTTCGGCATTTCCCTGCTTCGCCAGCCGGAAGTTATCCCCGAAATTGGGCATGAGGGCATACTTTACGCCTAAAGGATTTTTACCGTTAGCGATCACCTGGTCAAAAACCGTTTTGGCTTCGGCATATTTTTTCTGGTACAGGTACGCTTTTCCCAGGAATGCTCCTGCCGCCCATTTATTGGCGCGCCCGATGCCCGTTTTTGTCTCGGTAAGATTATCGTAGGCAAATTTAAGGTCAGCTTCTATCTGCGGCCAGATATTGACATAATTGCCTGACGCATCTGTATTGGGCACTTTGTAGCCGGTTATGTTTTCATCCAGGAAAGGAATATTACCAAAGGTTTTCTTGCCCTCAAAATGATAGAATCCTCTCAGGAAGCGGGCTTCGGCCTCAATTTGCTTCCGGATGTCTGCCGTGAGCGCCGGGTCTGTAGCGGCCGCCAGTTTCTGCAGCACCAGGTTAGTCCTGCCTATACCATCAAATATGGCATTCCACCGGGTCAGTACCTGCGGGTTAGTGGTGGGCGTGGCGTATTGCATCACATAATTCAGATCGGGCTGATCGGTAAAGCTCACCCCGGCTTTATAGGCATCTCCGCCCAGGATACTGCCCCATATCCAGTTGTAAGAGCCGGAAAAGCCCAGCGTACTGGCGTCCCTGCTGCCGTCCAGGGAAGCATAGGCCCCTGTCAGGAAGCCATCGATCCCCTTTTTATTCAATAAGGTATTTTCAGAGTAAACGCCCTTGGGGGTGATGGCCAGAAATTCATCTTTGCAGCTGCTCAAACCCAGCATGACCAGGCTGAAGAACACGATATATCTCAAATTTTTCATCATTTTTTTCTTTAAGGTTAGAAAGTAAGGTTTAAGCCGATCAGGAACTGACGGGAGGCGGGATAACCCGAGTAATCCACGCCCAGGTTCTGATCACTGCTGACGGTCTGATCCGTGGTATTCCCTGATACCAGGCCCAGGTCCGGGTCAGCTCCGCTGTACCGGGTCAGCGTAAACAGGTTCTGAGCCTGAACGTATACCCTTAAATTACTCATTTTGATTTTCTGAGCCATTTTAAACGGCAGGGTATAACCTAACTGCACATTCTTGGCCCGGAGAAAGGACCCGTCTTCCACATAAAAGGAGGTAGAGTTACCGGTTACAAAGGAGGTGTAGCCGTTTTCGCCGCCCACCCCGATGCGCGGAGTTTTGGCGGTTCCGGCCGTTTCAGGCGTCCAGGCATCGGTCATTTTATGGACACTGATGCTTCCTCCCAGCACATTCATGTAGGTGAAAAACTTGGTATAGTTGAAAATTTCACTTCCCTGGTTCCAGAATAAGAAGGTGTTAAAATCGAAACTTTTGTAGACCAGGCCTATATTAAAGCCTACCTGGAAGTCAGGGTGGGGAGAACCCAGCACCATCCTGTCGGCGGTGGTGATGTTACCGTCGCCGTCCACATCGCGGTATTTCCAGGTGCCCACTACTGCCGGAGCTCCGTTAATGGTGGGGCCGGCGGCCACTTCTTCTTTCGAGTTATAGAAACCTACGATATCGTACCCGTAAAACGAGGAGATGGCCATGTCTTTGGTGGTGATCATCACGTTATTCAGCCGGCCGGCTGCCACGTACTGGGCCGTGTTTTCGTTGTTCAGCTTGGTCAGCTTGTTCCGGTAATGCGTAAAGGCCAGTGAGAGGTCGTATTTGAGGTGATTTCCGATCTGCCCCTGATTCCCCAGCTGGAGATCAATACCGCGGTTACGCATGGTGCCCAGGTTAATCAGCGGCTTGCTCACGATGGGCTCCAGGCCGTTCCGGAGGGAGGGCACCAGCAGGTCCCGGGTATTCTTCTGGTACACATCCACGCTGAAATTCCAGGCTCCCTGGTTAAAGGAGCCGTCCAGCCCTATGTTAATGGTTTCGGTGGTCTCCCATTTGGTATTTTGATTTCCCTGGGAGGCCCAGCCATATCCCTGGGTAGAGCCGTTACTTACCCCTCCTATATTGTAGAAATCGGTGTTAGGCGACGAGCGGTAAGTGGAGTACTGGTTAAATGCAGGAACGTTAGAGATACTTCCGATCTGCCCCCAGCCTGCGCGCAGCTTCAGGTCATTGATCCACTTCAGGTCTTTTAAGAAGGGTTCATCGGAGATCCTCCAGCCGATGCCGATGGCCGGGAAGTTGGCATAGCGTACCTCCGGACCGAAAAGCGAGGATCCGTCCCTCCGGAAGGTGGCGTTTAAGAGGTACTTGTCTTTCAGGGTGTAATCCACTCTTCCAAAGTAAGAAAAGAGGGAGTTAGCATAGAGTGCATTATTGGTGGCGGTGATATCCCCCAGGGAAGACGGCAGGCCGGTGTTCAGGGATACGAAATCCGGGTCTTCGGAATCGTAGTTATTTTTAGCCGTATTAATGGATTTCCCCTGGTTTTTTATGGCCTCTGTTCCTGCCAGGATCTTCACGTCATGGATATTGCCGAAGTTTTTATGATAGCTGAGGGTATTGCTCCAGGTCCAGCTCAGGTAGGCACCCGAGGCTTCTTCCAGCTGGGTGACCTTCCGGGCTTCGGCTCTTTCGTATTCTTTCAGGTATACCCGGTGGATATCCGCATTGTAGGCGTCAATCCCTATGGACGAGCGGAAAACCAGGTTTTTAGCCAGGGTTACATCGGCGAAGATGTTTCCGAAAGCCCGCAGGTTCTTATTGGTCCAGTCTTTCCTGCGATAGAGGGTAGCTACCGGGTTATAACCCACGCCGGAGATCCCGCCGATGAGGGATCCGCCAAAACCGCCTTTGATATCGTATACAGGCGTGAAAGGGGTGCTGCGGTAGGCATTGGCCCAGGCGCTGGTTTCACCGATGACCACGTTATCGCCTCTCCGGTTATCATACGATACCTGCAGGTTCTCACCCAGGGTGAGGAAATTAGTGGCTTTGAAGCTGGAATTTAACCGCAGGGAGTAGCGGTCGTACCCGGTATATTTAAAGGTACCCTCCTGGTTAAAGTAGTTCAGGCCCAGGGAGTAGGTAGAGGTTTCCGTACCGCCGCTGGCATTGAGCTGGTGGGTCTGGATCATTCCTTTCTGAGACATGGCCCTGAACCAGTCGGTGCCGGGGCTGGTCTTAAAGATCTGGTAGGCGTTAGCGTAGTCTGAAATAGTGTACAGATCCGGGTTAGCCCTCGGGTCTGAAGCACTGACACCCCCGCGGAAGGCATTGCTTACCACGTAGTATTCCGGGATAGCAAAGGAGTTATGCTGACCGTATACCGGGTCAATGTGGGTGTTAGGGGTGGTGATGGTGAGGTAGTCCATCAGCTGGGCGGTGTTCATGACATCCGGCGTGCGGTTTAAAGGCAGGGCCTGTACACCCATATAGGTATCATAAGACACCACCGTCTTATGAGGTTTGCCCTGGCGGGTGGTGATGATGATCACCCCGTTAGCGGCCCGTGCCCCGTAGATGGAGGCCGATGACGCATCTTTCAGCACCTGGATGGATTCAATATCCTGGGGATTGATGCGGGAGCCGTCAGTAGTAGGTACTCCGTCTATCACGTAAAGGGGGTTATTATTTCCGTATGATGAGAACCCCCGGATACGGATATTGGCTGAACTGCCCGGATCTCCCGTACTACTGACCGTCACTCCCGATGCCCGTCCCTGTAACTGGGTTACCAGGTTAGCTGAGGGGGTAGCATTCAGCTCGGAAGCTTTTACTACGGATACCGCCCCTATAATATCCTTTTTCTGCTGGGTGGTATAGCCGGTAACCACCAGTTCCGATAGTACGCTGGCTTCCGGTGTCAGCTTCACCTGGAGCACGGCTTTGTTTCCTGCTTTAACTTCCTCGGTTTTGTATCCCACAAAGCGGAAAACAAGCACGCCGTCATCCGGTACATCAATGGAAAACCGGCCTTCAGAATCTGTAAATACGCCTTTGGTAGTGCCTTTCAGCTCTATGGTTACCCCGGCCAGGGCATTATTGTTTTCGTCTACCACGGTTCCGCTGACAGATTTGTCATTAATGATGCCCATGCCTTTCCTGACCAGGATGATCTGCCGGCCCTGCACCTTGTAATCCAGGTTCATGGGTTTAAGCAGGTTTTCCAGCAGCTCAGACAGGGAAACATCATTTTTCTGAAGTGATAACTTCCGGTGTACGTTCACCAGGGAGGTACTGTATAAAAACCTGACGTTTGACGACTTTTCGATCTGGGAAAAAGCGTCTTTCACGGTCATGTTTTCCACTTTCAGGCTGACGGCACTGTTAAGGAAATTCTGAGCGCTGGTCTTGGCATAGGATGCACTGAATAAGACAATGGAAAGAAGTATCTGGGTCAGGGTTATTCGCATGATTTTCAATCCAATCTCATGGACTTGTAAACTGTTTTTCATACATTTGTTTGTTTTTGTTAGGTTAAAAATTGACAAAACACTCCCTCTCTGAGCTCGAAAGTCAGATTCAGGATGAAAGGGAAAAACGGGTCAGCGGTGTGGCAGCACTGCTGACCTTTATTATTCCGGGCCTAAGAAGAATTTGATCTGTTTTTCATGAAGAGAATTGTTTTAAGGTTGATTATTTAATTACTATTTTATCCGGTCTTACTTCGTATTCCGCCTCTATGGCCTTACAGATCATTTCAATCTTATCGTAAAGCGGTTCATCGGAAAGGTGGGCGGTCAGTTTTGTACCCTGCCATTTTACCTTGTCGTACGAGATCCTGACGTTATACGCCAGCTCCAGGTCTGCGATGATCCGGGTTACGGGCTCCTCGTCGAAATCAAATTTCATCTGCTGCACGGCATGGTTTAGTTCGGTCAGTTCACGTTTTACAATAGGTGAGAGCTTCATGGTGGCTCTTTCCAGGTCTATTTTCTGGTTTTCAACGAGGTAGTTACCCTCTTCCAGCTCTTTGGACTCCAGCACTTTTTTCTTCCGGGGGTCTTTCCGGGTGATGACTTCCACTTTCCCGGATTTTACGATGACCTCTATTTTTTCAGAGTTTTCCGGGGCTTTTATGGTAAAGCTGGTTCCCAGTACTTTGGTGATGAGCTCATTGGAATAGACAAAGAAGGGTTTCTGGGGGTTTTTGGATACTTCAAAGAAGCCTTCGCCGGAAAAGTATACCTCCCGTTTTTCACGGTTATAGCCGGACAGGGAGTAACCTATTTTACTGCCCTGGTAGAGCACTACGGAGCTGCGGTCGGGCAGGCTGACAGAGACCGGGTCAGGGCCGTCATTACGGATCTCTTTATAATCAGAAGACGCCACTTCGGAGATGAGGTTTTCATAGGAAACCCGGGTATCGGTTTTCCCGTAGTTATAGATGCCGAGGAAGACCAGGAAAGCGGCTGCCACAGAGGCTACTGCCCAATGCCATTTCCGGTTTCCGGTTTCCGGTTCTGCCGTATCCCTCCTGATGCGGTTCCATACTTCTGCTGCTTCGGATTCCTCCACCGGGATCTCCGGGGTGGCCGCCGCTGCTTTCACGATAAGCGCTGCTTTCCGGATATTCTCTTCCACGGCCGGGTCAGATGCCCTGAGAGATTCCCAGAAATCGCTGTTTTTATTATACCTGACCCAGTTGATGAACGAGTCATTCCATACCAGCTCTTCTACGCTATACATATTATGCTTTATATACTACCCTAAAGCAGCTTTTTCAGGATTTAACTCACCGGGGAAGAAAAAAAAATCAGGACAGGAGAGACCGGAGGCTGATAATGGCCCTCTGGATGAGATTACGCACGGATTGCTCGTTCATATTCATGATAGATGCGGCCTCACTGAGGGTAAATCCCTCGTAATATTTCAGGCGCAGGGCTTCTCTCTGGCGGGTGGTCAGCTTATTAATGCCTTCTCCCAGCTGTTTGAGGTGGATTTCTTCGGTTTCTTTATCAATGAGATACTGCTCCCGGGAATCCGTCTGCAGCCCCCTCAGGTCATTTTCGGAAAGGGGCAGTGCCTGGTAGACGTCCTCACCGCCCGCCAGGGTGTGCAGCCTCCTGCGGAGAGACCGGAACAGGTAAAATTTTACAGAAGTGGTGTCAGAAAGATTGGAACGTAAGCGCCAGAGATCGGTAAACAGCTCCTGGATGGCATCTTTTACCAGGGAGTGATCCGCTGCAAAGTGATATCCGTAACGGTAAAGTATTTTAAAGAAGGCCTCATAAATTTCAGAAAATGCGTCCTCATCTCCGGCGATAAAACTGCGCCACAGCCGGGTCATTTTTTCTTCATCAACAGGAATATATGAGTAGTTTGCCAATTCATCCGCGAATATGGCACAAATGTAAAAGAAATATTTTAAAGGAGGGGTTCCCCGCGCCCCCGTTATGAAAACCGGCAGGATTATCCCACCACCTCATAAACTTTCAGCTCGATGGTTTTATTTTTTACCTGGACGGTGCCCACTTCACTGCATTGAAAAGACTCGCTGATGGTCAGGTAGTCGTCATGCGCAATCAGGATCTGGCCGGGGCGGGCCGAAGCCTGCAGCCTCTGGGCGGTATTAACGGTATCGCCGATGACGGTGTAGTCCAGTCGCTTCAGGGTAACGGAACCGATGTTCCCCGACACCATTTCCCCGCTTTTTATGCCGGTGGCCAGTTTGGGAACGAAGTCGGGCCGGCCTTCCAGGGGTTCGGATATTTTATTGATCTCTTCCCGCACGTGCAGGGCCGCTTCAATGGCCCGGTCCAGGTGGTAGTCGCCTTTGAAAATGGCCATTACGGCATCGCCCATGAATTTATCTACGGTACCGTTCTGGGCAATGATCTCTTTGACCATGATCTCAAAGTATTTGTTAATGAGCTTGACCACCACATCGGGTTTTTCTTTTTCGGAGATGGCGGTAAAGCCGCAGATGTCCATGAAAATGACGGAGGCCTGGATGAGCTCGTTGGAGACAATGGATTTTTCGAATTCCTCGCGGGACATGAATTTCAGCACGGAGTCATCCACGTACATGCGCAGGATATTATTTTCGCGGATGGCGTTAAAGGTCTGGCGGATCTGCTCAATGTGCCGGATGGTCTTCTCCATGGTGACCTCCAGGTCATCAAAGTTCACGGGCTTACAGACAAAATCAAAGGCGCCCCGGTTCATGGCGGTACGGATGTTCTCCATGTCGCCGTAAGCAGACACCATCACCACTTTTACCAGCGGGTTATTTTCGTTTATTTTGATGAGGAGGGTGAGGCCGTCCATCTCCGGCATATTTATATCACTGAGTACCAGGGAAATATCCGGGTGGGAGTCCAGCACTTCCATGGCTTCACGGCCGTTAGCGGCAAAGACAAATTCGTATTTGTTTTCACGGATCTGCTTCCGGAACTTTTGTTTGATCAGGATCTGCAAATCACTCTCATCGTCTACTACCAGGATCTTCATTTCAAAAGTTTTGTTTTCAGTTCGTTAAAATCAAGCGGCTTGGTGAGGAAGTCGTTAGCCCCCAGGCTCATGGCAGCGCTGCGGTTGGCGTCATCGCCGTAGGCGGTGATCATCATGACCTCAGGCGGAGATACCGGGTGTTTTTCCCGGATTTTTCTCAGCAGTTCAATCCCCGTCATGCCGGGCATATTGATGTCAGACAGGATCAGGACGGACTCCGGGTCATACCCTTTCAGCAGGGTCAGCGCTTCTTCTCCCGTGGTGGCAAAGTTAAACTCCATGGCCCCGCCGCGGATCTCTTTTCTGAATTTTTGCAGGAATAAGTCCTTAATATCGGTTTCGTCGTCAACAACTAAAATTTTCATATAAAACGGGTAAAGACCTGCTTAACGGACAGGCAGGATAATACTAAAAACCGTGGATTTTCCTTCCACACTTTCCACCATCAGCTCGCCGCCATGCCCTTTGGTGACGATGTCATAGCTTAAGGAAAGGCCCAGGCCCGTGCCCTGCCCGGTGGGTTTGGTGGTAAAGAAGGGCTGAAAGATTTTATTTTTCAGCTCCTCGCTTATCCCGCCGCCGTTATCGGAAACGGTAATTTTAACGGCTTCTTCCCGGGGCAGGTTTTCCGTGGTGATGCTCACCAGGGGTTTGTATCCCGGGATGTTTTCCGCCGCTTTTTTATTAACGGCATAGAAGGCATTGTTACAGAGATTCAGCAGTACCCGGCCCAGGTCCTGGGGAATGGCCTCTATAGCCGGCAGGGAGGGATCCGGTACTACTTTAAAGTCGGAATTGAAGGATTTATCCTTGGCGCGTAGCCCGTGGAAACTCAGCTTAATGTATTCTTCCGCCAGGGCGTTCACGTCTACTAACTGTCTTTCCCCGGTACTGGCGCGCGAGTGCTCCAGCATGTTTTTTACGATCCCGCTGGCCCGTTTGCCGTGGTAGGAGATCTTGCTGAGGTTCTGAACCAGGTCTTCAATGATATCGGCCGAGTTTTCAGGGATGGAAGTGGCGCTGAGTTCCTGCCTGAGCTCGTCCAGCAGCTCGGTGCTTACTTCGGAGAAGTTATTGACAAAGTTCAGCGGGTTCTGGATTTCGTGGGCAATTCCCGCCGTAAGTTCTCCCAGGGAAGCCAGCTTTTCCTGCTGGATGAGCTGATTCTGGGTTTGCTTCAGCTCTTCCAGGGTTTCTTCCAACTGGTTTTTTTGCTGAAGGATCTCATTCGTTCTTTCCCTGACCAAGTGCTCCAGGGCCTCGTTTTCATGAATTACCTTTTCCTTTTGCTCTTTTTCTCTTCTCAGGTTATTGATCTGGTTTTTGGCACTGAGGCCGAAAGCAAAGAGCCATACGATGGGGAGCGTATTGATGAGGCTGATGGTGTCTTCATGGGTTTTATAGAGGGAGGGCAGGGCGTATTGGATAATAAAAATGACTACGTAAAAAATGTAGTAGGGCAGGCCGGCTTTCAGAAGGCTGCCGGCCAGGAGCTGGTCTCTTTCCTGGTAAAGTATGTAGATGATATAAGACAGCACGATAAACCACCCGGCATCACCGATGAATTGCACGGAGCCTTCTTTCAATAATACATCGGCTGCCAGTAAGCCGGGTACCACAAAGAGCTGAAGTACTTTCAGAACGTCTGTATTGTTCCAAAAATACCGTGTGGTGTCGAGGTTCTTACGAATGACACTCAGCGAAAATAAGCAGATAAAGAAATTCAGCATCGGATCGTTACCGGGTTAAACCGGTGACAATATAGTGAAAAACCAGGAATCCCGAGCGAAAAGCGGCTTCATAACTTTTCGTTCAGAGTTCCTGGTTCTGCATCCCACAGGTGGTTCAGGCCACGGCCTGGATGATTATCGCGCCTACGGTAATGTTAGTCCGGGGGTCAATGATGATGGCCCGCGAGTTTTCCGGGAAGCTGGCGTTGGTATCGAAGACCACCTCATCGGCGGCTTTGATCCGGATCTTGCCGATATCATTCAGCCGGATGTCCTCACCGAACAGCTGCTCCTGGGTGTTTACGTCGTATTTATATTCCACTTCGGCCACCTTGATGCGGGTGGTCTTAGAGTGGTTTTGCAGGAGGTAAACCTGGGAAGTATCTAATGGTTTCTGGTCAAACCAGGCGATGTTTGCTTCAAAACCCCGGGCCGTTTCAGAGGGGTGGGCGGCCTGAACGATGAAGTCGCCGCGGGAGATGTCTACGTCATCCGCCAGGTGGAGGATCACCGACTGGCCATTTTCTGCCCATTCCAGCGGCTGCTGATCCAGCTCGATCCCTGAAATCCGGGTTCTGACCCCGCTGGGCAGGATGAGCACATCGTCACCGGTTTTCAGCCCTTCGCCGATCACCCGGCCGGCATAACCGCGGTAGTCTGGCAGGTCTGCCGACTGCGGCCGAACCACCCATTGTACGGGGAAGCGCCAGCCCTGAGCCGGAGAGGAGGTTTCTATTTCCACGTTTTCCAGGTATTCCAGCAGGGAGGGGCCGGTGTACCACGGCATCCGGTCAGAAGAATGCACGATGTTATCGCCTTTCAGAGCGGATACCGGGATATAATCTACTTTTTCCAGGTGAAGTTTTTGGGCCAGTGCGGCGTAGTCGGCTTTGATGTGTTCGAATACCTCCTGGCTGAAGTCGGTCATATCCATCTTATTCACACACACCAGCACCTTTTTCAGTGACAGCAGGGCCGCCAGGAAGGAGTGGCGCTTGGTCTGTTCGATGACCCCTTTACGGGCATCGATGAGGATAATGATAAGGTCGGAGTTTGAAGCGCCGGTCACCATGTTCCGGGTGTACTGGATGTGCCCCGGGGCGTCAGCAATGATGAATTTCCGGCTCTCGGTCTG
>JAHBUH010000032.1 GCA_019638185.1 Leadbetterella sp. | reverse complement strand
ATAAGTAAGAACGCTCACGTCAAAAGGCGTGGGCGCTCACTTATTCGTTGTCGGGCATACCAGTGCCTCAATGTGCGGTAAGTGTAGTTAGCCTACGCTCTTTTTTTGCGCAGGCTACCACAACCTTAAACATTAAGATTATGGACAGCAAAGACAATTTTTACCCCGATTTTGACCAGCCTGCATCGCAATTATCAGCTTTCTCTCTCTGCATAGACGTTTTTATTATATCTCTCAAGAATGGGGAAATTGTACGTTTTAAACCTAACAAAATAGCACACTTTAAAGAATGGCTTTGCCGTTTCAATATCAGGGATATTGCCGTTAACGACGGCTTATATTCTCCGTATAAAGAGGCTAACTTATCTAAACCCGGATTTTTTAAACTATTTAAAAGAAGAAGATGAATATAGAACCAACAATTAAGGTAGCATTTATAGATGACCACGACCTGCTAAGAAAAGGCATTTGTGAGTTCCTGAGAGGCTACGGTTTTGAAGTGTTATTTGAAGCTGAAAACGGTAAGTCTGCAATCGACAAAATCGCTCTTTTTAAGTATATTCCTGACCTTTGTATCGTTGATGTGAGTATGCCTGTTATGAATGGTTTTGAAACCACAAAAAGGTTACTGGAAATATACCCTCAATTAAAGATACTGGCATTCAGTGTCAATGATGATAAAAAGGACGTAATTAAAATGCTCGAATGCGGTGCTATCGGCTACGTTCTTAAAGGAGCCGACCCTGACGAATTAAAAAAGGCAGTTGAAGTTATCTATAACGGTGGGCAATACTTTAGTGCAGGTGTTGCCGAAATTGCGCAGGACTATTACAAAAATTAGTTTTATTTAAAGGTGGTTTTTTCTCAATGAATAAGGCTGACCTCCAATTATCACTTCCGGCAAAAGTATCATCGCACTCTGCCAGTTTTTGTAGGGCCGCTTTAGTATTTCTTGGAGTTTTAAAATACTGTTTTCAATTGTCTACTATTGGTTAAAACTAAAATTAAAAATATTCCAAATACAAAAATGGGATAATGAAACCCCAGGCAATTTGTCGCAATATCTCGCAATCTGTTTTGATGTAAATGTAGGTTAAGAGGGGTGTATGTAGCGGTACGTTTTGGCAACGGTGTTGCACCGATTTAATGATAATAGTGGAAAATATATGTTTTAATAAGCGACGTTCTTTTGCTTCTTTTCTTTGGTCGCTGTGTGAAAAGAAAAGAAGTCATTACCAAAAACAACGAAAGGGATAAAGAATATCCCACGAGAATAATGTCGCAACCTGTTTGGTAAAATGTAGAGAGAGGGAATTGTGTAGAGGTGCATTTTGACAAAGTGGTTGCACCTTTTTAAATGCGAAAAGGCGGTTCCGACCAACGGAAGGATGCGTCTTTTCGCCGCCCGACCTTTTGGGGTCAGGCAACTTTTAGGGGTTGGGTGTGGAAATTTTTCAGATTAAGAAAAAATCCCCTGTTTTCAGTCATTCCGTAGCGGAACATATTCCACAACAGCGAACACCCTATTTGAGCCAATGTAGCATTGATATATAAATCCTGCTTTTCCAATGCTTCTGCCAAACTACAACTTGGCGTATCGTCTGTTTGTTCGGACTGTTTCAGCAGTTCGCCAAATTCATCCGTAACCATTGGCAGGCTTGCCACCGCTTCATACTTTTCAGAGTCGGGTTGTTTGATACTTCCGATGGTAGATAGTATCACTTGCCCTGTATGTTGGCTGTTCCCAAAATCCAACCAATATTTGGGTTCATCACGGTTGGCTCTGCGTTGTTTACTCATTGTTTTGAGCATTTCTGCAATATCAAACCTTGTCTTTACATTATCCACACAAGAAATATAAATCGTTGACTTTGCATTTTCAGGCAATCCGCCCAACGCATTGCGTTCAAACTTTTGAGTTTCTGCTTTCCAATTTGTTCCCATAAACCGATTGACACGGTTTATAAGTGCTACCGATTTGTACAATCCTGTTTCACTCGGTGCAAATCGCTGTCTGCCCAAATTGGCTTCCGTAATAATATCATCATCCCACAAACGCACCTGCAATCCTGCGTGTCCCAATTCTGTTAGACTGTGGCTCATTTCCATTAAAGCAGTCAGCACCTTTGAGCCTGTACCACCTGCACCAATCAAATTAACTTCAATCGGGTTTGTCGGACTTATCAAATAATTGTCCGTAAAATGAACGGCTGTTTTTACTGTTTCCATCACAATAGATTTTTAAGGGTTTTGTTATACGGTTTTAATACTTCTTTTGGAAAGGTTTTATCTGTATTTACAAGGTCTTTCCATACTTGTACGCAATCGCCTTTTATGGGATTGTGTTTGCCCAACAAATGGCTGAAATAGGAATTGAAAAAATAGTGTTCCCAAGCCTGTATAAATTCTTCTACTGATGCGGATTTCTTTATATCTATGCTTACCGTTCCCATACAAACTTTACCGTCTTCATAGATATTGAAAAACGGAGCATAATGCAGTTTGGTCTTATCGGTTGGTCTTCGGTCACTTAAAAGAGCATATACGGTAAGACTGTTTTTACTTGCTTTCCAAAGCATTGACGGTACATAGGCTTTACCGTTGGAAATTTTCAGACCGTCCACAAAAAACAACTGCCTTTGCTGTGCTTTGGTGTACCAGATTACCGTACCTTTTTCCGCACTCGGATTAAGATGCAAAATGTTTGTCGGCAAAATTCCGCTTGGTTTTAAAAAGGCTTTGTCTTTGTCCTTTTCGGTGTGGAGTGCCTTTGCCAATACGTTTGCTTCCTTTATGGTCAAAGGGTGGGCATTGATGGGGTTTCCGTTTTTATCCATATCAAAATGCTCTACATACACATCGGTTGTCTGTCCTTTGGTTTCGTAGAATACCAAAGCCGATTTGGGGTGGTATAATGTGCCAAAGTCCTGTGTTATATCGTTTATCGTTTCCATATTCTTGCATTTAACATTGATGTAAAATATCGCTTAGGCTGTGTAATAATTGAAATAACCTGTTTTCAAAACAAAGATTGTTGGCGGTTATATCCCTGCCGTCAAACTGTTTCAGTATAATAGGTTCTTCCATTTGTCCGTATTCCTGTATATCGGTGTTTACAGATTCTATCAAGGTTTCATTAAGCCAACCTTTGTGGTCTGCGTAAAATGAAATGTATTTTTCCATTCCGATAATGTTGTCCATATCTTCTTCAGATGCTTCTCCATTGGGTTTGGCATTGCGGAATACATTTTCATTCGGATAGGTATGATATAGTGCAAAGGCTTCTTTTGCTACCGCTAAACATTCGCTGTCAAAATCGTTTCTTACTTTGAACTTTTCAATACGTTGTTCAAATACGGTCAGATTGATACGGTTGTAAATCCGTTGCTCAATAAAGTCGCCTATAAATTCGGCTTGTTTGATTTCTGATAAATAAACTTCGGTTTCTTCCGTATAATCGTCCTGTTCAACCCAATCGTTCATCATTTCGTACATCCAATAGAGATAGCTTGCTTCCTGCCTGTAATACGGAATGTCGGCTATATGGTACAGATAAGCACACACGGACAATAATAGGTGTGCGTTGGCTTTTCGCTTTTTATCGTGCAAAAGGCGGTACAATGGCGAAACAGGAATGTAAAAAAGTGTTGCTCCTGTATTGTAGCGTTCTTCAATTACGAAATAGGTTTTCTTACTGTCCTGTACCAAACGGATTTCTTCCCAATCCAAAACCTTGCTCTTTAACTTTTCCTCTACATCAGTCATCGCCAATGCCATATTGTAGGGATAGGCAAATTGTTTGGTCTGTGCAGGTTCAATATTGTAATGTTCTGCCAATTTAGAAAGGGACTGAAAAAAATCCCTTTCCGTTTTGTCCGATTTCCTGCAAGCCTGTACGGTTTTCGTTTCTTTTAGTTTAGGCAGAAACGAACATTTTAAAAAACCATTGGCAACATCGCTGTTGGTACTGATTTGCGTTTGTCTTTCCGTACTTCGTTTGCGTCCTTTGGCTTTTGCATCCAATTGGCGAACTCGTTTAACTGGCGGTGCAATTGTCGTTGCCGTTGCTGTTCGGGTATTGTGATAGTTCCCGATAGGATATGTTTGTGCATAGTTCATCGCTTTAATTATTTGGTTTAACCTTTCGTTCCCATTACGCTCTCAAATCTGTACTCTACTGCATCATCCTTTATCTGTGGTGCAGATGCTTTTGCAGTGGTCAGAATGGGGTACATATTGGCATAAAAATTCATTACGGCTTCCACGCTCCAACGTGGTTCGGGGTCGGTCAGTCTGATATCCTGTCCTTTGTCTTTGAGTATAAACACTCGTTCCAATTGCGTTGCTAATAACATAATGCCTGTATTTAATGGTTAATACTCGTTTTCTTCTTCGTCCGTTTCATCTATGGGATAATCGGCTGTAACTTCTTCCGCTTTTGGCGGTTCGGGTGTTGCTTCTTCCATTGCTCCGAAAAGGCTCGGTGTGGCGAACTTGTTTGATAATTCCGTTTTGCGTTTGCGTATCTCGTCCGCTTTTTCGGGAAACTCGGTGATGTCGGGTACTTTCATCCACGCTTCACGGTGTTTGCCCTCTTTCTCCAATTCGTCAGCCTTTGCCATTCCGTCTTTAAACTTCTTGTCTTTGGCTTCTTTTTCCTTTTTGGCTTTCTCGGTCTTTTCTTTCTCCATTGCCGATTGCTTTTTGACTTCGTCCATTTGTTTTAGGAATTTTTCCATATCCACCATTACGCCTGAAACGGTTTTAACAGGTGCTTTTATCTGCTCAAAAAATCCCTCGTCAAATTCCTGTGGTGTGGCGTTAAACGTCAATGGGGGAATGAGGTTTTTGGCACTATCTCTGCATTGTTCGTTTTGGAGCAGTACCGATACAATAAGGTTGCTTTCTGCTCCTTTGGAAATGTTGAGTTGCAATACTCCTGTAAAGTCCAAAGCTTGTATCTGATTGAAAAAATTTGCGTTCATCGTTCTGAAATTTTAATTGTTGATAATTGTTTTTACATACTCGTTATATCGCTCCGTTATATCCTTTCCCTTTCTGAAATTGTCTTTTGAATAGCTATAATGCTCCTCGAAAAACTTTACTTCTTTTGTAGTTAGGTCAATGGTGTAGCGGTAGTCTGCATTTATCCGTCTTTCATCCATCGTGCAATGCTCTGATAGTAAATACATTTCCTTTTCGATGTCGTCAAGCGAAAGAAGTGGCAATAACAGATGCTCTACGATGTAGCCCTGTTCGGGTGCGGAACTGCTATCGGCAACGCATATAATGGATTTGCCATTGCTCAATTTGATATGGAGATTTGAACGTGTCATAATGTTTGAATTAATGGGATTAATGGAAATTCCTCTGTCCAAAATTCTTCGCTCGTGTGCTTTCCGTAGGCTTTATACATTGCTGTGCCTGTCTTATATAGTACAAGCCTGTAACAGTCCAAGCGATTTTCGGGTACGGATAATGTTTGGAGTTCTTCTTTGTCAATATCCACGTATGCCATAGGCTTACTTTCAAGCCATTTGTATAAATCGGGGTTGTCGTCCTCGTCAGCCGTATAAAAATCTACTGCCGTATCGTAATAGTTCAGTGATTGTAAGAAGTAATCTTCTGCAAACGGCCTAACCATTTCAAGCCGTTTTTGCTGTTCTTTTTTCCAATCTTCGGTAATGTGGATAATGGCAAAATTGCAATTGTCCCATTCGCTGTTGGTTCCTGCTTTGAGCAGTACGTACGCTGTTGGTTTATCTGATAATTTCATCGTTCTGAATGTTAGTGTTGGTAAATTGATTTTCGATTTTACGTTCCAATAAGGTTTCTAAAATTTCGTACTCGCTGTCGTACTCTTCGCCCTCAAAATGGTAGGTGTCAGTTTCTTCGTCAAACTCGAACTGTTCAAAATCTTCGTACTCCAAAAAAACATCTGTGAGTAGCTCGTCAGCAAATGTTGCCCTGCCACATACACAGTTACCCAATTCCAGATAGTCCTGTGTGAAGTTCACGTTATAGTGTTCTGCTATCTTTTGTACTTCTACAATATTGGGCGACCATTTTGTTTCATATTGGAATACGCCTGTAACATCATCGTTTTGATAGATTTCAAAGAAATAACCACCGTTATGCTCCGAAACAAATTCGGGTAACTGTCCGCATTCTTCTGTCTGTTCCTTTTCAGCCATTGATTTGAATAGCTGTTGTATCTGTTCGATTGCTTCGGGTTCTCCCTCGAAAACAACCGTATTACTGCACCAATTAGCCATAATCGTTTATTGTTTAAGGTTATGAATGTGATTTTTCAGCCGTATAAACGCCATTCACATAGTAGCCGAATGATTGCTCCCAAAGGCGTATTAAACCGTTCGTGTCTATGTAGAAATACTCTGTACGATTGCAGTAGATAATATGTACTGTTTCGTCCTTGTGCTTCTTTTCAAGGCTCTTGCCTTTAGCCAATTCTTTTGCTTCCTCTATGGTTTTTGCTTTCATATCCTGCTGTCTTGTATCGTTAAAAATTTCTACTATATTCACAATGGCACATTCGGGACAACCCTCTGCGGTTGTGATTTGCTGTATCGCTCCCTGTTTACCGCTTAGTGATATTACTCTGAGCATTGTTGTACCTGTGTCGTGCTTCAGCGTTGCTTCATATATTTCTATTGTCATAACTATTGTTTATAGTAGGCTACCGCCGATTAAGGTGGTAGCCTGTTGTTATCTAATTAAGGTTTAGGATTTCCGCACCATCCAAAGCAAAGGCGGTACACAATTCAAATGCTTTCTGCGTTTTCTGTTGAGCCGTTCCACCCAATACAATGCTCTGCAACTTGGCTTCGTCATCTTTGTAATTTCTTACGTTCTGATAGTAGCCTGTAACCGCATTGTATGCCCCGAACAAAGTCCCTTTGGTGGTGTCCATTTGCTGTGTGTCGCTTATCATCGCATAGGTAAAAGCATTATCAACCACGTTTTTGAATACGGTTGAAATTTCATCTTCCGCACCTTTGTTGATTAGATCTAAAGTTTCCTTGTTCGGGCAAAGTGCCAATTGGATTAGCTTTCTTACTTCTCGGTCTGATACTTTTACCTTTGTCCAATTGTTGAAAATGTTCTCTAACTGGTTGCTCAACGTGTTGGCAAGTCCCATAATCTTGTGAGCGTTCTCAATACGCTGTTTTGCTCCCGAAGTATGTTTGATACGGACTACATTGGTCATATTGCGTAGTGAAGCGTTTAAGGTGTTTTGGCAAACGATACGGATAGGTGTAAACGCTGCGGTAATACTCCCGCTACCATCGTGCGAAGTGGTTAGGAAAATGTACTTTTCCGTAACATCATCGCCATTGCCTACACGGATATAGTCGGGCAGTTTCGCTGTGATAAAAATGCGTTCTCCGTTGCCCAATGCTCCTGCGGTTTCATAGAGAATACCCTCACCACCGCCTACAATAGCATCAAAAAAATTAAAGGCTTCTTTGTTTTGTACTATGTGGTAATCTTTACCGACTACTCCCAAAACTGCGTTATTGTCGGTGCGTATGTTGGCGAAATAGTTGGGTACTTCCAATTCGCTACTGCCTATCTCAATACCCTGTGCGGTTTCGATGATACCCGAACCTTTGGTAAACAGTGGGGATTTTACGACTTCGTAATCTAACCCTGCGTGTCGGATAGCTTCCTCACTCGTTGGGTATTGCTCCACGATTTGCCCTAAACCGTGCCACGCTTTTTGCTGTACTGAAAAAAAACTGTGCTTTCCTGTTTGCTCGTTGAAATTGATATTATGTGCCATTTTGATAAAATTTTGATGTTAAAAAATGATTGAATGTTCTTGATTAAAATGGGAGGTCGTCCTCTGTTCCCTGTGCTGTAAATCCGTTGCTTTCAGATTGTGCAGTAGGCTGTACGGTTTCGGTTCTTTTGATACCTCCGTGAAACTTGATGTTTGAGGTGTGGAAATTCAAACCTGCTTTCGGCTCTCCGTCTTTGCCTGTCCACGCTCTTGTGCTTACCCTGCCTGTGAGTTCTACCAAAGTGCCTTTAGTCAGTAGTGATGCTACCTTTGCAGATAGCCAATAGGCACAGTCGAAATAGGTTGTCTGCTCAATGCGTTCGCCCTGTTTGTTCTTGTAGCTTTCGTTGGTAGCTACTGAAAAGTTTACTACTTGTTTGTCCTGTGACGTTGTGCGTACTTCCGCATCTCTTGTCAGTCTTCCGATGATGTTCATAATCGTTCCTGTTTTAAAAGTTTTACATTTTGTTACGTTCGCTTTTCTCGTTTCCCGCCTCCCGTTGTGGTCTGCTCCGCTTCGCTTCGCATAATTTTTTCCAAAAGAAAAACCGGAAAAAAGAAAGCAGACTATCAAGGCGGTCAAGAGGAAAAGCCAAAAGGAAACGGAATAATTGGAGGGTACCTTTAGGGAGGAAACCGTTTATGCCGTAGTCTTTTGGCTGGGATTGTGCGTGGGGTGACCGCCGTACTTTGGCTGCCTTTTTACCGGTTGATTGTGGAAATATCTTTTCTTAATTCTTTTAAACTTTTATGGCATTAATGGCAGGCTTTGATAGCCTGTAACAGAGATTGGAGTAATGAAAAGTAGGGGCATAAAAAAAGCAGAACCGTTAAGTTCTGCTTCAATATGAAAATAAGGAATAGACTAAGTTTTAAACCAACACTTCTTCGGTATTGTAGATTTCATCTGTGTTTGCATATTCATTCAGCAATTCTATCTCTTCACTTTCCATTTGGATAAGAAACGCATCTTCCATAGCCTTAAACTTAGGCGAAACCAAATCCATATCCTTACTGATTTTTTGGCTTGTGATTTTAGCATAAATCTGCGTGGTGGAAATATTCTTATGACCCATCATTTTGCTAAGGCTTTCAAGTGGTACGCCCTCGGTCAAGAACATTGTAGCAAATGTATGACGGGCGGTGTGGAATGTAACTTTTTGTTCTGTAACAATGCCTGCCTCCTTTACAAGTTTACTGATATGCGTATTACAGGTCGCATTGGACGGCATTGGAAATACAAAATCATTTTTCGTAACGCCTCTATATTTCTCAATAATGCGTTTAGGGATTTCCAAAAGACGGACGTTGGAAGAAACATCTGATTTCTTCCTCCTGCTGATTATCCACTGGTGTCCGTCAAAGAACGATTGAATATTGCTCCATTTCAGTTTCTTAATATCAACATAAGAAAGCCCAGTAAAACAACTGAAAATAAAGAGTTCTTTTACAAGTTCATACCTGGACTTTGAAGGCTTTAAAAGTAATAAGGTTTCTACATCTTCTTTTAAAAGATAGCTCCTGTCGGTTTCCTCCATACTGATTTCGTAATCCTCAAACGGGTTATCACGTATCAGCCCCTTTTTGATAGCCAGTTCAGCCAAAGCAATAACTGGCATTGTATAAACCCAAACCGTATTATGGGTGCATTCCTTATCAATGCGGAGGAAGAAATCAAACTCTCGGATAAAATCGGAAGTAAGTTCCCTGAAAGCCATATCATCCCTATGGTAACGCTCCCTTATAAACTCACTAAGGTGGTTGTAAACCGTGTTGTACTTACTATAAGTGCTTTGGGAGCGTTTTCCCTTAGCGACCATTTTCTGAAATTCTTTGTTTTGTTCCCTGAATACTTTTAATACAGCATCCTCCATTACGCCAACGCCTAAAAAGGATAGCTTTACTTTCTGTGAAGTAGCAAAGCCCTCGTGCTTCAGCATATCTTCGTAAATCTTGTCGATACGTCCCCGTATGTTATCCAGTTTTTTATTAATGCTCAATGCCTGGGCACTCTTACCCTCAACTCTTCCAAATTTCAAATCCCAAATATTGGGGTTGATTTCTGACTTTGTTCCGAAAGTTTTAGGTACTCCGTCAATGGTAATACGTGCCATAATTGGCGCATTACCGTTCTTTTTCAGTTCGTTCTTTTTCAGGTAGAAAAGCAGCTTGAACGTGGATTTTTTTGCTTGCTCCATAACTCAAATGTTTAACGTTTAAAATTAAATTACATCGAGTTACAAGGCAATGTAGAAAAGGGTGCAAAAGACTGAAATATAATCAGTTAAACTATGTTGTTGCCGAAGTCAATCAGTAACGATTTAGTAACCTAACCTTGTCATTTTAAGCCCAAAACCTATCGGACACCGACTTCTGAACTTGGACTACTATTTTATAAAGCATTGTATAGCAACGGTTCTAACCGTTTTGCGTAATTTTGCTTTTATCTAATCTTTTTTTGTAAAAAATTATTAATTCTATAAATTCTTAAAAAATCACCTTAAACCTACTTTTTATTTTGTTATACCTCGTTATACTACGCCAATATACTAAAATTAAAATCTGGATTAATTATAAATAAATTTTAAAATTTTCGGGTGCCGTTGTATATTTGTACGGTTTAAACTTCGGGCGTTGACATCATCAGAACTTTACAGTACTTCTAAGGGCCGGGCCCTGCAGTGTGATCTGACTAATTCCATAGTCCTGTATTTCAAGGACTTCACCTGGAAATTTTCAGTGAGCGACTTCCTTCTTTTCCGGAAGCATATTCATGCCGTAGATCTTAAAGAGCTGCTATTTAACCTTTCTGACGAGTGCGATTTTGTGTCGCTCCACCATGCCCGCATGGCCTCCACGGTCACCCTGACGCTTTGTGATCTTATCCAGCTGCGCGAGCTGGTAGACGGCACCCGCTTCTCGCTGGAGCTGGTTTCCATGATCCACGAGGTATTGGGTGATTACTCCGTAGTATAAACGCCTGTTCCTCTGCCCTTCCCCACCGGGAGCCCCTTTCTAATTTTACCTGTTTTAAATTTAGATTCAATACAAATATCTGTAAATCAGATCACAAGGGAATTTTTATCTCCGGGGTCTTCGTTACCTTTGTAAACAAATTAAATCAGAAGACCGATGAAGAATTTATTAAGAGACAAGACCTCATTAAAAGAAGATATAGAAATTTCACTGAATGCCCAGGCTAAAATGGAGGCCGAAGCATCGAATAAATACCTGGCCATGGCTTCATGGCTGGAAAGAAATGGTTTTGAGCGCTCAGCAGAATACCTGTATAAGCAGGCCGAAGAAGAACGGGAGCACTTCCTGAAGATCTTCCGCTATATTAATGAAGTAGGCGGTAACGCGGTAACGCCCGTAACCGGTGAAGTACAGCTGGAATATCCCGATCTGAAAAGTGTTTTTGAAACAGCCCTCCACAGTGAGATTTCCGTGACTAACGCTATCAATCGCCTCGTAGGCCTGTGCCGCGCTAACCACGATTACGCCACCGAAGATTTCCTGATGTGGTATGTAAAAGAGCAACGTGAAGAAGAGAAAAATGCAAGAAGAGCCCTGGAGCTTTTCGAGCTGATCGACGTGAACAGCGCTAACGGCCTGTTCCTGCTGGATAAGGAGATCGCTAAGATCGGCGGTCACGAATAAGATTTTTCCCGGGCAGTTATAAAGCGAAGAGGGGGCATTTATGCTCCCTTTTTTTTAACCACATAGGCACATAAGACCTGTTTAGTAAGAACTTATATGTCTATGTACCTATGGGATTATAAAAAATTCATCCTAACCTCCATAATTTTTCAAAAACATTTCTACATTTGCGTCATGAAATTATCAATCAGCATAGCGGCTAACTGGTGGCGTTCTTCTCTCGGGAGTTGAACATCATTCGCTATGGGATTTTAATAAATACTATGAGGCTTGCTGTTCAACTACGGCAGGCCTTTTTTGATATCCCTGTTTTATGAAATTTAACATTATTACAAGAACCAAGCGTCTCCTGGCCGACACCCTTACACCGGTCAGCATTTTCCTCCGCATACGGGAGCAGTTCCCCCTGTCGGTGATCCTGGAAAGTGCCGATTACCACGCCATGCATAACAGCTTCAGCTACATTGCGTGTGACCCCGTGGCTTCTATCACCATTGACCAGGGAGAAGTACGGGAAACTTATCCTGACGGCTCGGTAAATACTTATCCGCTGGCTCATCCTAAAGAAGCGGTAAAAGTACTTCAGGCGTTTTCAGCCCGTTTCGAGCACCATGACCTGAACCAGGGTTTTATCTCTAACGGGCTCTTCGGGCATATTACCTATGACGCCGTTCAGTATTTTGAAGACATTACCCTGCAGGGAAAAGCACCGGAAAATAATATCCCGGAGATCCAGTACCGGGTTTATCGCTATGTGATTGCGGTTAACCATTTTAAGAATGAGCTTCATCTCTTTGAGCACACTTACACGCCTGAAGGAAAAGAGCCCGCACCCGTACAGGATGGCCTGGAAACCCTGGAGTTTTTTGTCCGGAATCCGAAACGCAGCACTTCGGTGTTCCGGGTGACGGGCGGTGAAGAAACCAATATCGCCGATGACCGCATGCGGGAGATCATCCACCAGTGTATCCGGCACTGCCTGCGGGGCGATGTCTTCCAGATCGTACCGTCCAGGAGATTCAGCCGCACCTTTAGTGGTGATGATTTTAACGTATACCGTGCGCTGCGAAGCATTAACCCCTCTCCTTACCTGTTTTATTTTGACGGCGGAGACTACCGGATCTTCGGCTCCAGCCCGGAAAAGCAGATCTTCATCAAAGACGGAACGGCTGAAATTCACCCCATAGCGGGCACTTTCCGGCGCACCGGTGACGACCAGCACGACAGCCAGCTGGCCCTGGACCTGCACGCCGATCCCAAGGAATCGGCTGAGCACGTGATGCTGGTAGACCTGGCCCGGAACGACCTCTCCCGGAACGCCGACCAGGTGCATGTGGAGGTTTTCAAAGAGGTGCAGTTTTACAGCCACGTGATCCACCTGGTTTCCAAGGTAACGGCCCGCATGAATGCCGATGTGAACCCGCTCCAGCTGGTGGCAGACACCTTCCCGGCCGGTACGCTGTCCGGATCGCCAAAGCACAATGCCATGACCATCATTAACCGCATGGAACCCAACCACCGCGGTATTTACGGCGGGGCCATCGGTTTCATGGATTTTAACGGTAATTTTAACCATGCCATCGCCATCCGCACGTTTTTAAGCAAAAATAATACTTTATTTTACCAGGCAGGAATGGGCGTGGTGGCCAAGTCCGACGTGGAAAGTGAAATGAACGAAATTCACCTGAAGCTGGGTGCGCTGCGGAAGGCGATAGAAATGGCCGAGGAAATATAAAACAGTTATGAGCTGTGAGCTACAAGAAATCAGGGCGGCAATGAACAAAAGCGATTCGCCACCGGCACAAGACTCACTGCTCATCGATAAAAACTATAAAACAAATGAAAATACTGGTATTAGATAATTACGACTCCTTCGTATATAACCTGGTGTACATCCTGAAGCAGCTGGGAGCGGACGTAGAGGTTTTCCGGAACGATAAGATCACTTTGGAAGAAGTGAAAAAGTACGATAAAATCCTGCTTTCACCCGGGCCGGGGATTCCCGAAGAAGCCGGCATCATGATGGATCTGCTGAAAGAATACAAGGAAACCAAAAGCATCTTTGGCGTGTGCCTGGGCCACCAGGCCATTGGTGAGGCCTTTGGCGCCCGGCTGGAAAACATGGGTGAAGTGCTGCATGGCGTCACCACCCCCTGTATTGTAAAAGATCCTGAGGAGCTGCTTTTCCGGGGAATTCCGGGGCAGTTTAACGTGTGCCGTTACCACTCCTGGACCGTTTTGCCTGAAACATTTCCTGCCGGCTTAAACGTTACGGCAGTAGATGATAAAGGGAACGTAATGGCAGAGGCGCATACTAAATACGATGTTCGGGGAGTACAGTTTCACCCGGAGGCCTACCTGACGGAGCATGGGGTGAAGATGGTGGAGAACTGGGTAAAAAACTGAGAACTGCTATTCTGAATCAGACAAAAAAATCAGCGCATGTTCGGATTCCTCAATAAAAAACCCCGGGCCGTCAGGCAGCCTGACGGAGAAGCTTTCCGCAAGGGGTTTTCACAGCATATTCCGGAAGCGGCGGTGGAGTACGTCATGGGCCTGTGGCGGGAGCACCCGTTTAATTTTACCGTGGCCGGGTCGCGCAAGACCTGCCTGGGGAATTATATGTATAAAAACGGGCGGCACTTTATTTCGGTTAACGGCGATTCTAACCCTTACAGCTTCCTGATCACGCTTATTCATGAAATTGCCCACCAGCGGGTACGGGAGAGCCAGAAGCTCTTCCGGCAGGCGCCGGCGCCCCACGGGCACGAATGGAAATTCCACTTTAAAACCCTGATGGCGCCCCTGCTGCATCCCTATATTTTTCCAGAAGATATCCTGCAGGTTCTAGTTCCTCACATGCAAAATCCCGCGGCGTCCTCTACCAAAGATCCGGCCCTGGTGAAGGTGCTTTCCCGGTATTCGCCTGAAAAAGTGATCAAAGGAACTTATCTTTCCGAGGTGGCCGACGGAAAAATATTTAACTTTAACGGCCGGCAGTTCAAAAGAATTCAAAACCGGCGCACACGAATACTGGTGGAATGCGTTAATACCCGGAAACGCTATACCATTCCGGGAATAGCCCTGGTGGAGCTTGAAGACAGATGATATGAATAACCCTGGAAATAGGCCGGACCGTACCGGGCAGACATTGGTATCTACTGCCCGGAAGGTTCTGCGTGTGGCACAGGGGACACGGTTAAAATACCTCCTCTATCTCTTTCTCTTCTCCGACATCTCCGCTCCCGCGCAGACGGCTCCGCTGGCTCAGGGTCAGTGGATAAAAGTAGGGGTCAGTCGCACGGGGGTATATAAGCTGGACAAGGCCTTTTTTGAAAAATATGCCCCGGCCTTTGCCAAAGCTGATCCCGGGAAGATCCGCGTGTATGGCGGGCATCCGGGGGCATTACCCCAGTTGAATTCCGCGGAAAGAATCACCGGCCTGCAGGAGATCCCGGTTTCCCTGAACGATAACAATAACCGCTGGGATGCCGAAGATTATATAGCTTTCTACGCCCGTGACCCGCATACGGTGACTTATGCAGAGGGCCGCTTCTCCCACCAGGTTAACCCCTATAGCAGCCTTAACTATTACTTTATTACCGTCAGTGATGCCCCTTCCCTTAAAATACCGGTGCACGCGGAAGAAACACCTGCGCCGGTCAGAGACTACCTGCCCTATTACGACTACGAAGAAAAGGAGCTGAAAAACCTTCTGAACTCCGGGCGGCTATGGCTGGGGGAGCTGTTCCGCTCTTCTTACAGTTTTTCACCGGCACGGGAAGATTTTGCGTCGGATTACCGCCTGAACTTTGAGCTCTATCCCATGGGCATCAGTCGCCAGTTTGTAAAAACCACCCTGGGCGGTACCTCCCGGCAGGATACCCTCAGCGGGGCTCCTAATTACCCGAACGACAACCAGGCCCGCTACCTGCGGATTTCCAATGCCCATTCCTTCCAAATGACACCCGCCACGCCCCCGGCGGAGGTACAGCTGCAGCTGAGCTCGGAAAGTGTGGGAAATGTGGGCGTTTACTTTAACTACTGGTCCGCCGGCTATAACCGCATCCTGCGTTTTTATCCCGGCCGGCAGACCCTGTTCCGGACCGTGCCGGAGCCCGCCGCATACCGGTGCAGATTTTCCGGGGACCCGGGTGGGGCCCGGGTATGGCAGGTAAAACCCGGCGGAGAAACCCGGGAGCTGCCCCTCTCCGGGCAGGGCAGCTTTACCCCGGAAAACACCCTGGCGGATCTCATCGTCTTTGATCCCGCCGCCCTCCCCTCACCCGGGTTCCGGGAGGCCGTGGCCCCCCAGCACCTCCGGAACGGCGTGGTGCCCGAGCTACTGGTGGTATTCCCGGAGAAATTCAGGAAAGAAGCGGAACAGCTGATCCGGTTCAAGAAAGAAAATGAAGACCTGGAAATAGCCGGGTATTCCGCCACCGGGATCTATAACGAATTCAGCTCCGGGAAAACCGACCCTACGGCCATCCGCGACTTCTGCCGCTACCTCTATACCCGGGAACCGGGGAAATTCCGCTACCTGCTGCTGCTGGGAGATGCCTCCTTTGACTATAAAAATAATAACAAAGCCAGCTACGTGGACCCGGACCTGCTAATCCCCACTTACGAGTCACGCGAGTCACTGGAGCCCATCTACAGTTTTGCTTCTGATGATTACTTTGCCTTCCTGGATCCTGCTGAAGGCCTGTGGCCGGAGGGCAAAAGCATTAATAACCAGTGGATCAGTAACACGTCTGATGACCATTTCATGGACATCGCCGTGGGAAGGATACCTGCCCGGACCGTCCCGGAGCTCAATAACTACATCACTAAATACATCCGCTACCGGCAAACCCTGGAAAGCGCCGAGGGGCATAACCGCCTGGCGTTTGTGGCCGATAACCGGGATTATAACCTCCATCAGCGGGACGCCGAAGAGCTGGATGCCCTGGCGCTGGGCACCTTCCCGGGCTTTATCAGTGACAAGCTGTACCTCGATGACTTCCCGGTGGAGAACGGTACCGCGCCCCTGGCTAACCAGCGCCTTCACGAGCTGGTCAATGACGGCACCTACCTCATCACCTACATCGGCCACGGAGCGGAAGACGGCCTCACCACGGAAAAGCTGCTTACTCTCAGTGACATCCTGGCCTTCCGGAATGCCGGCCGCCTCCCGGTCTGGCTGACGGCCACCTGCCAGTTCGGGAAATTTGATAACCCCGGGGTGGTTTCCGGGGCCGAGCTCATGCTGCTGCGCCCCCAGGGCGGGGCCATAGCCCTGCTCACCACCACCCGGCCGGTCTATTCCAGCACAAACCAGCTGGTGAACCAGGCTTTCTTTAAAAACATTACCGGCGTAAAAACCCTGGGCGAGCTCTTCCGGCTGACCAAGAACCGGTCTGTCAGAGGCGAAATTAACCGGAACTTCTCCCTCCTGGGCGATCCCACCCTGCCCTTACCCGCCTGGAACACGGAGCCTGCCTTCTCCCTGGCAGAGAATTCCCTCACCGCCTACCGAAAAGTAAAATTCAGCGGAAGGGCAGAAAATATACAAAACGGCAGCGCGCTGGTTTCGGTGATCGATAAGCCAGGCACCAAAAAGACCCTGGGCACCTTCCCTGACGGGCCGGCGTTTGACTACAAGCTGCGTTCGGAAGTCATCTTCCAGGGCCGGTTTCCCATCAAAGACTACGCTTATGAAGGGGAGATCACCCTTTCCAATAACCAGTTCCCGGGTTCGGGAATGGGGCGGATCGTGATCTGCAGCCTGGCGGAAGACAGCACGCAGCAGGAGTTTTCGGGTATCCCTGCGGTCCGGATCTCTATGGGAGAGCTTCCGGAATCCCGCGATCTCAGCCCGCCGGACCTCTCCGCTACCCTGGGCCCGGACATGACCCTTACCTGGCTCATCCGCGATGAAAGCGGTATCCAGGTGTCGCGGAGAGATAGCAGCACCCGCCTTACGCTGGAAATAAACGGCCAGCCCGTACCTGACCCCCTCCGGTATTTCCGGCCCCTGGCCGGCGCCACCGAAGGCCGGATCAGCTATTATGTGGGAAACCTGCCGAACGGCACCGGCCAAAGCACATTAATTGCTTCCGATATCTATAATAATACCGCCCGGAAAACGTTTGAATTCCAAATAGAACGTCCGGAATTGAAAGTGCTGGAGCTGACGGCGTATCCGAACCCTGTGACGGATTACCTCCGCTTAAAGGTAAAGCATAACCGGCCCGGGGATGACCTGAATGCCACCCTTATCCTAAGCGATGTCCTGGGGCGGGAATTGCACAAAGAGGAGTTCAGCTGCACCCGGTGCGAAGAGGAAGTATTGCTGGAAACAGACATTTACGGAAGTTTCCCCACATTCCCCAAAGTGCTTTACCGGCTGATCATAAGATCGGAAAATCATTCCGCACAGACTGGCGGAACCTTGTTTTTTTGGAAATAAATCTCTTACTTTGGGGGCTCAATTTTAAAAAATCGGGCAACTGATATTTTCGTGAAAAATTCCTTTATGAAAAAAAATTATTGGTTTAGTATTCTCCTGTTACTGACTCCGGGACTCGTTAACGCACAAAAAAACTATTCTCTGATCTATACGGCAGTGCCATTTATGTCTATTTCGCCGGATTCCAGGGCTGCGGCTATGGGTGACGCAGGTGCTGCTTCTACCTTTGATGCCAATGCCATGTACTGGAACCCCGGTAAACTGGCTTTTTCTGACTCCCGGTACGGCGGCTCTTTCTCTTACACCCCCTGGCTGAAGCAGATCATTAATGACATGGGGCTGCTGACAGCCACCGGCTACTACAAGATCTCTGATAAGCAAACCATAGGTGCCAGCGTTAACTTTTTTAACCAAGGCGAGATCCAGTTTACCGACTGGAACGGTTTTGAAACTGACCGCTTCATCAGTAACGAATTTGCCCTTGCCGCCGGAATAGCCCAGAAGCTGAGCTCTGACTACTCCCTGGGGCTGAACATTAAGTATATCCACTCTAACCTGGTGGGAAACCTGACCCTGCCCGGTACCAGCGTTACCGCTAAACCCGGACAGACCGCCGCCATGGACCTCGGATTTTACTATAACAAAACCCGGCCTACGGATAATGACCCGCGGAGTTTCAAGAAATTCGATGTGGACTACGGTATTGTTCTCCAGAACATAGGCGGTAAGATCAGCTACGGATACGGGGAATATTTCATCCCGGCTAACTTCAAAGTGGGTACGCAGCTGTCATACCGGCCTGACCTTTCTAACCGGTTTTCCTTCCTGTTAGACTTTAATAAGCTGCTGGTGCCGGCCAATGACTCCAGCACAGACAGCACCGTACATGATGCTTCACAAATGAGTACGGTAAAAGCCATTTTCAACTCGTTTGGTGACGCTTCCGGTGGTTTTTCAGAAGAGCTGGCGGAAATCATGACTTCCCTGGGATTTGAATATTCCTACCAGGAGCTGGTAGCCATAAGAGCCGGTTACTTCCATGAGTCGAAGCACAAGGCGGGAAGACAATACCTCACCGCCGGTGTGGGAATTACACTGAAAGAAAAGATCAAGCTGGACCTGGCTTACCTGGTGCCTACCCGTACCGGCAGCCCCCTGGCAAACACCTGGCGTGTGACCCTCCGGCTTCAGGTGCCTCACAAATCCGGGAAAGTGGATACCATAGGCGATAATGTGGATCAATAAATACTCTTGTGCCCCGGCCCCCCTTCAGGCCCGCACAGGTATCAGATAATCACCTGACAAAAGCCCCTCCTGCGGGCTTTTGTTATTTTAAACTGTATATATGGACTTTTTTGAACTGGATCTCAGCGTAGATCCTGATTTTGCTGAAATACTCCTGGCCGAACTGGCTGAAATAGGCTTCGATTCCTTCCTGGAAAAAGAAGACGGCCTGCTGGCCTACATCCCCGAAGAGCTCTTCGATGACCGGACTTTTAAACTGCTCATGGAAAACTATGCCGCCCGCATCCCGCTTTCCTACGCCTTAAAGAAAGTCAAAAGACAAAACTGGAACAAAGAGTGGGAAGAAAACTTCCACCCCATTGAGGTGGCCGGCCGGGTATACATCCGGGCCACATTCCATGACCCCGCCCCAGATAGTTTTGAGCATGAGATCATCATTGTCCCCAAAATGTCTTTCGGAACCGGGCATCATGAAACCACCGCCCAGATGATCGAACTGCAGCTGGAGATAGACCATCAGGGGAAATCCGTGCTGGATGTAGGCACCGGTACGGGAATCCTGGCCATCATGGCGCATAAGCTGGGGGCTGACCGTATCCACTCTTTTGATATCGACGAATGGTCCGTGGAAAACGGCCGCGAAAACTATGAGCTGAACGGCGTACCGCATATCACCATTGAGCAGGGCACCATCAGCAGCCAGAAACCGGAGGTTTATGATATCGTGCTGGCTAATATTAACCGGAACATCCTGCTGGAAGAGATCCCTGCATATGCGGCCTTTGCCCGGGAGTATCTCCTGGTCAGCGGCTTTTACGAACAGGATATTCCTGAAATTCAGACGGTGGCAGAAGCCGAAGGCTTTAAAAAAGTGAAACAAATAAGTAAGAACAATTGGGCGGCTGTCGTTTTTAGGAAATAGTTATGAGCTGCTGGCCGGCTGAAAGCTAAATTTTACAACATGAGAAAACTGATCGGGCTTATTTTTCCCCTTATGCTTTTCAGCGCCGCGCAGGCCCAGGTAATGACCCTGCCTGCGGACCCGGAAAAGTTCCTGGAAGAATATACCCGGCAGATCGAAAAGTACGTGGGCCCTACTGCCGTTCCGGCCACCGCCCAGTTTTCCGAGCTTTACCGCAGCGCACTGGAGCCCGCCGGGAAAAAGGAGGCCATTACCCTGATCCAGCTGCTGTCTGCTAAAGGCCTGCGCCCGGCAGAAGTGGTACGGTTCACGGAGATCCTGGCCCTCTACCGGAAAAACCAGGAGGCGTCAGCCCGGGAGCTGGAGAGTTTCTTGGCCCTTCTCAAAAAATCATTTGAGCCTTACCCGTCCAAAGCCATTAACGAAGCACTGACCCAGATAGGTAACTTTTTTACCACAGGTGCGCTTTATACGTCTTCCTTTAACCGGATCAGGGCCTCTTCGGCTAAAACCAGCCTGAAATTCTTTGACCGGAAACAGGATTATTTCTCCGGCAATGCCACCGCGCAGAAAGACAAGCCGGCCAATGAGGATATCGGCTGGGATGAACCCGCCACAGACTTCACCCCGGCCGTAAAAGAGACGCCGCGTGAAAACCTCCCCGAAGTGCAGGGGCTGTTTTTTGTTTTTGACCCCACGGATCTCACCCTGGTGAGCCCGTCTGACTCCATCATCCTCACCGGTACGCGGGGAGCGTATAACTTTATGGATGCGGTTTTTGTGGGCGAAGGGGGCCATGTCCGCTGGCAGGTATCGGAAAACCCGGTAGATGCAGCCCTGGGGAAATACGCCTTTCGCGGCGCCAGCGGTAAGTTAACGGCTGAAAACGTGAAGCTCTCGCACGAGCGCCTGCTCCGGCAGCCTGTGACCGGCGTACTGGAGGTCAAACTGGAGAAAAGAGCCCCGAATGAAGCCCCCAGCTATCCGCGCTTTAAATCCTATCACAATGACGCCGCCTATGTACTGAACCTGGGCGACTACACCATTTCAGGCGGATACACCGTCATCGGCACTAAAATTACCACCGCTTCACTCTATGACCGCTACTCGCTTATGCATGTGAACAAAGGCAGCCAGACCAGCCAGTTTGAGGTAGTGGGGCACTCCATTACGCTGACGGATACGCTCATTTCTTCTGACCAGGTGAGCTTTGTGGCCCGCCTCGGGAAAGACTCCGTATCCCACCCCGCCGTGCAGTTTGAATACCGGATTCCCCAGCAGCATGTGCAGCTGAATAAGGTGCGCAAAGGCGGCTTCCGGAACAGCATGTTTTCAGATACCTTTCACCAGGTGGATATCCGCTGTGATGCCATGTCGTGGGACCTGGCCAGCGGTAAAATGGACTTCTATATCGTGGCCGGTAAGCAGGAAGTGGCGGCGGAATTTGAGTCGTTCGACTACTTTAGCATGAGCCGCCTCAGCAGCCTGAGCGATGCCGCCGGCTTCAGTCCGCTTATGGCGGCCGCCACCATCATAGGCCGGAAAAAGAAAAACAGCATCACCGTAGATGAAATGATGCAGTTCACGAAAAAAGAACGGCACATAGCCGCTAACGGCATGCTGATCGGTACCCAGATGGGCTTTTTTGATTACCATCCTTTCGGAGACTACTACAGCATCAGCCGGAAAGGACTCCATTATTATTTTGTGGCCACCGGTAAAAAAGACTATGACGACCTGGTCTTCTCCTCCCTTAACCGGACCGGGGCCAGCCGCCAGAACGCCACCATCGACTTTAACTCCAAGGCACTGAACATCACCGGTGCCCAGAACTTTAAACTTAGTGACAGCCTGGGAATACAGCTCCTGCCCAATGACCAGAGCATGGAGGTGATCGGGAATAAGGTCTTCCGGTTTAACGGGAAGATCGTGGTGAAAAACTATACTTTCTATGGCGAGTTTGTGCTGGAATACGAGAAATTCCTGGTGAACCTGAACCGGATAGACTCCATTACCTTCATTCCGCTGGACATCTATAAAAAAGGCGGAAAGCTGCAGCTGGCCGGGAACTTCCGGTTCGGGAAAACCGGGAAGCTGTACCTGAACAGCCCGGACAATAAATCCGGGCGGAAAAAGCTGCCTGAATATCCCCGCCTGGACATCCCTGACGGCGTAATGGTTTATTTTAACGAACCCGGAAGAACGCACAAATTTTCCGAGCAGGTGTATTTTAAGGCTGGTGGCCTCTCCCTGGACAGCCTGAACACCCGTGACCCCGTCATTCCCGGCCTCTTTATCACCGCCGGAATCTTTAAGCCGGTCAAAGATAACCTGGTGGTGCTGCCTGACTCTTCCATGGGCATGCGGCACCGTGCCGCCGGCCCCTACCCGGTTTACGGCTCGTCTACAGCCTTTAATGCCGCCTCGGAGATTACGCTGAATAAACGCGGCATCAGCTCTTCCGGCGAGCTGCACCACCTGGCCGCCGTACTGAATACGGATAAGATCAGCTTTTTTGAAGACCACAGCGAAGCAACCGGTAGCTCCGGCCGCATCACTGAAAAGCAGGTGGGAGCCGCCTACTTCCCCCAGGTGAATATTTCGGCCTATACCCTGCATTGGGAACCGCTGAAAGACAGCATGGCGGTGGCCTCCGAAAAAGGGTTTGAATTCTATAACGGCAGCTCTTACCTCAAAGGGAGCATTGTGATGCGTACCGGCGGGCTGTTTGGTAACGGCCAGCTGACCCGTACCGACTCTGACATCTCTTCTGCCAGCTTTAAGTTCGATAAAAACGGCTTCCTGGCTGAAAAAGCCACAATCCAGGTAAAAGCAGAAGAAGCGGATAAGCTGGCCTTCTCCGGTAAAAATGTGGATATTGACTTTAACATCCAGCAGTTCCAGGTAAAAATCTCCTCCCAGAACCGCGATTTTAATTCCGGCGAAACCGCCTTCCTGGAATTTCCGTCTTCGGCTTACAAAACCACCATCGATAAGGCCCTGTGGAGCATCAAAGACAAGATCATCACCATGGACGGCCAGCTGGAAAACTCCGTATTTACCTCTACGGCACCCCACCAGTACGGGCTGCGGTTTAACGGTACGGGAGCCCGCTATGACATCAGCTCCAAGAACCTCAGTATAACGGGCGTGGAAGAGATCCGTTCGGCCGATGCCGCCATCCAGCCGCGTGACGGAAAGGTATTTGTGAAGAATGACGGCAAGCTGGACTCCTTCACCCGGGCCACCATCGTGGCCGACACCCTTAACCGCTACCATACGCTGACAAACGCCGGCGTCACCATTAATTCCCGCCTCTCCTACAGCGGGAACGCGGATTACCGCTACGTAAATATCAGTTCAGACACTTTCAACATCAAGCTGGGGGGCTTCGAGTTTGCGGAGGTCACGCCTGACGGCCGCATCCTGGACTCCAAAGGCTCCGGCAAACTGTCTACCATAGCCCGTGCCTCCATTTCGGAAAAAGACCAGGTATACCTGGCTAAAAAAATGCTGTACGTGGGTGAAATGACCATGCTGGCCCCCTTTAAAAACCTTTCGCTCCGCGGACAGGTGTTGCCTGACCTCAAAAAATACCCTATGATCGGCGGCTCCTGGATCAACTACGCCGGCAGTAAGTCAGAAAACGTTACCATAAACATCGACGAGACCCTGAAAGACGGCGGAAAACCGCTCTATGTGGGCCTTCACCTGAAATACGGGGCTAACAGCGACGGCATCTATCCTTCCTTCCTGTCTATGAAGGCCTCCGCAGACGACTACGATGTGTTCCTGGCCCGCGGCGTATTCGGACGAGACGAGCCTAACCAGCGATTCTACGTAAAACCGCAGAACGAATCCGATAACGAGGCCGAGTTTTATGACGACAAAGGCCTGATGGTGCTCACCGGCCGGTTTAACCTGCTGGGCGTGCCCACCAAGGTATTTGAAGCCGTGGGAAAAGCTTCCGTAAACCTGGATTCCATGAAATACCGCCTGGAAACCATGATGCTCTTTGACTTCCCGCTGCCCATTCCTACCGTTCAGAAAATGGGCCAGAACATCGTAAAAACCAACCTGGACGCCGGTAACAGCAATGCGGCCATTGAACCGGATGACGCCAACTTCCTGCAGAGACTCAGCCGGATCATCGGTACAACAGACACCGAAAAATACAAAACCAGCAGCCAGAAGGGGCATATCCCCCTGTTTAAGGAATCAACTAAGTTCCTGAAACCGCTGGTACTCTCCAAAGCAGACCTCCAATGGAACGCCACGGCCAATGCCTATTACAGCACCGGGCCCATCGGCATCTCTAACATGGGCGATGTGGACATTAACGCCCTGGTAAACGGTTACGTGGAGATCGTGCAGTCGCACAGCACCGGAAACGAGCTCCACATCTACCTGGACCTCGCCCCTGAAAAGTGGTACTACTTCATCTACCGTAACGGCCAGCTGGGCATGGTTTCCTCCGACGAAGAAGTAAACCGGCTGGTGAACACTGGCGGCGGAAAGGAAAAAGGCGTGAACTTTGTAGACATTAACGAAGCCACCCGCTTCAAAAAGCGCTTCCTGATCAATTACCACGGCATCACCGAGGAAGAATATAACAAGCAACTGAAATCACCGCCGAAAGCCGTTAAAAAGGCGAAGAAAGAGGAGGGGGAAGGATTTTAGATCCTGTTCTCATGGTTATAACACTATAAAATATCAGGTTATCTCGCTATATTTATCACCAGTAAGCCTTTAACCGCGTTTTAACCATTTCCAATCTTATGAACCAGGGTACAAAAATCTTTTTTTGGTCTCTTTCCGCCGCATTAGGTGGCTTCCTGTTCGGCTTTGATACGGCCGTTATTTCCGGTGTGGAAAAGCACCTGCAATCCCTCTGGAACCTGTCTGCCGTAGAGCACGGGCTCACCGTTTCCATTGCCCTGATCGGTACCGTGGTAGGGGCTTTACTGGGAGGCATTCCGGCAGATACCCTGGGCCGGAAGAAGACCCTGCTGATGATTGCCGTGATTTACCTGCTGGCCTCCTTAGGCACGGCGCTGGCCCATACCTGGAGCTTCTTCCTCATCTTCCGCTTCCTGGGCGGTGTAGGCGTCGGGATCTCCTCCATAGTGGCCCCGCTGTACATTACGGAAATAGCCCCGCCTGCCCGGCGCGGACGGCTGGTAGCCATGTTCCAGTTTAACATTGTTTTCGGTATCCTTATCGCTTACCTTTCTAACTACCTGCTGAGCGGGATTGATCCTGCCGTTTCCTGGCGCTGGATGCTGGGCGTGCAGGCTTTCCCTTCCCTGCTTTTCCTTATCACGGCCCTGATCATCCCGGAAAGCCCGCGCTGGCTCATCCTGAAGAAAAATAACCTGGAAGACGCCCGGAAAACCCTGGAGATCATTGACCCTGCCGAGTCGGAAAAGACCATCTCAGCCATTCTGAATACCTCATCACAAACCGGGAAAACAGCCGGCTTCTCTGCCGTTTTTGGCAAAGCCTACCGAAAGCCCCTGCTCCTGGCCCTGCTCTTTGCCTTCTTTAACCAGGTGTCAGGCATTAATGCCATCATCTATTATGCCCCCCGGATTTTTGAACTGGCCGGCTTGGGAAAAGAGTCCGCGCTGCTGTCTTCTGCCGGTATAGGCCTGGTGAACCTGCTCTCTACTTTTCTCGGCCTGGCGCTGATTGATAAATACGGCAGGAAAACCCTGATGATCGCGGGCTCTGCCGGGCTCATCCTTTCCCTGGCCCTGGTCACCCAGGCTTTCTACCGGCATGAGGCCGGCATGATGGTTCCCATCTACCTGTTCATGTTCATCGCCTTCTTTGCTTTCTCGCAGGGCGCGGTGATCTGGGTGTTTATCGCGGAGATTTTTCCTAACGAGGTCCGGGCCTACGGTCAAACCCTGGGCAGCTCCACCCACTGGATCATGGCCGCCCTGATCTCCTTCTCTTTCCCTATGATCACCGAAACCTTCGGCGGGGCTGCGGCGTTCGGCTTCTTTACCGTCATGATGATCTGCCAGCTCCTGTTTGCGTGGAAAATCATGCCGGAAACCAAAGGGAAATCACTGGAAGATATGGATACCATCATCATCAGTCACTGACCCTGCACCTTCCGCAGGTAACATTTTTAAAACTTCAGGTAACAAATTTAACATTTCTTTCTTTCGAAGGAAATGTTAAATTCTTATTATCAACAACTTAAATAATGAAACATATTTAAACTTTTTTGGTCAGATTCTGACACTTCTTTAAAAAATACTCCCCCAACTTTGGTTCATAATATTATTCAACCTGGTCTTATGAACCCAACCTCAAAAATATTCTTCTGGTCACTTTCGGCTGCACTTGGCGGCTTCTTGTTTGGTTTTGATACGGCAGTGATTTCCGGCGTGGAAAAATACCTGCAAACCCTGTGGCACCTTACTCCGCTGGAGCATGGCCTCACCGTTTCCATAGCCCTGATCGGTACCGTGGCCGGAGCACTCTTCGGAGGGATTCCGGCAGACCTTCTGGGCCGGAAAAAGGCCCTCCTGCTGGTAGCGGTTATTTATTTAATTGCGGCATTGGGCACCGCCCTGGCGCATGACTGGTGGTTCTTCCTTATTTTCCGTCTCCTGGGCGGTATAGGCGTAGGGATCTCCTCCATAGTGGCCCCCCTGTACATTACGGAAATTGCCCCTCCCCGTAAAAGAGGCCGCCTGGTGGCTACCTTCCAGTTTAACATTGTCTTCGGTATTTTAATGGCCTACCTGTCTAACTACCTGTTGAGCGGCGTGGATCCCGCTCATTCATGGCGATGGATGCTGGGGGTTCAGGCCATTCCCTCCCTGTTCTTTATCCTCACCGTTTTCATCATTCCGGAAAGCCCGAGGTGGCTTATTTTAAAGAAAAACAGGATCCAGGAAGCCCGGCAAACCCTGGAGATCATTGACCCGGCAGAAGCAGATAAGACCATAGCGGCCATTGTAAACTCCGCCGATAAGAAAACATCTGCCGGGAAATTCGCCGATGTTTTTAACAAAACCTATCGCACCCCGCTTATGCTGGCGGTTTTATTTGCGCTGTTTAACCAGGTTTCGGGGATCAATGCCATCATCTACTATGCCCCCCGGATCTTTGAAATGGCCGGACTGGGCAAAGAGTCCGCCCTGCTGTCTTCGGCCGGTATAGGCCTGGTGAACCTGCTCTCTACTTTTCTCGGCCTGGCGCTGATCGATAAATACGGCAGGAAAACCCTCATGATCATTGGCTCTGCCGGCCTCATCCTCTCGCTGGCCCTGGTCACCCAGGCCTTCTACCGGGGCGAAGGCGGCATCGTGGTTCCCGTTTACCTGTTTATGTTCATCGCCTTTTTTGCATTCTCCCAGGGGGCCGTGATCTGGGTATTTATCGCAGAGATTTTCCCTAACGAGGTCCGGGCCTACGGCCAGACCATCGGCAGCTCCACCCACTGGGTTATGGCGGCCCTCATCTCCTTCTCCTTTCCCATGATCACCGAAACCTTCGGCGGAGCCGCGGCCTTCGGCTTCTTTACCCTCATGATGGTCTGCCAGTTCATCTTTGCCTGGAAAATCATGCCGGAGACCAAAGGAAAAACCCTGGAAGATATGGACACTATCATCATCAGCCACTGATCCTATGAAAAAAATAGTTTGCTTCGGAGAAATGCTTTGGGATATGCTTCCGTCAGGGAAAATGCCGGGCGGGGCCCCCATGAACGTGGCCATTCATTTAAGAAACCTCGGAAATGAGGTAGATATGATCAGCCGTATCGGTACGGATGACCTGGGGCGTGAATTACTGCAATTTGCCACCGCATCGGGCCTTAACACCCAGTTGGTACAACAGGGACAAACCCACCTTACGGGTGTGGTAAAAGTAAATATGGACGATAAAAATAACGTCCAATATAAAATTTTACATCCCGTGGCCTGGGATTACATCGGGGTGGAAGACCGGGCCATGGAGAAAGTCAAAGAGGCCGATGCCTTCATCTTCGGCAGCCTGGCCGCCCGGTCTGAGCACTCGTTTACCACCTTAAAAAACCTCTTAACGCATGCCCGGAAACGGGTACTGGACATTAACCTCAGGCCGCCGTATTATGATCGGGAAACCCTCCTGTTTCTACTGTCCCAAACCGACTTCCTGAAGCTTAATCATCACGAGTTGGCCATCCTTTCCGGTTATCTCTCTGAGCCTTCTGACACCTTGGAAGAGCAGGTTCTGGCCCTTGCCGGCCATTTTGACCTGGAAGAAATATGCGTTACGCTGGGCGAAAATGGCGCCGTACTCTATCAAAATGGCCGGTTTTACTATCAAAAAGGCTTTGAAGTGCAAGTGACAGACACCATAGGTGCCGGAGACTCCTTCTTAGCCACCCTGATCTCTGAAATTCTCAAAAATACGCCCGTACCCTCCGCCCTGGCCAAAGCCTGTGCAGTAGGTGCCCTGGTGGCCTCGCATCACGGCGCTACCCCCGTCATTTCGGAAGCCGAAATAATTAATCTTTTAAAAAATTAAGCAAACCTGAATAAAATGAAAACAAGACTACTCTCTCTCCTGAGCCTGCTGATGATGGCTCAATGGGCGTTTTCCCAGCAAAAGATCACGGGAACGGTTAAAGATGCCGGTACCCAGGAACCCCTCATAGGAGCTACCATCGCCGTACCGGGAGGTACAGCCGGCGTGGCTACCGATGCCGATGGGAACTTCTCGCTCACCCTCCCGCCCAATACCCTTAAATTGAAAGTAACCTATGTGGGCTACGTAGAGCAGGAAGTCCTGATCAGCGGTAAAACACACCTGGAAATCCTCCTGCAATCCAATAACATCCTGCAGGATGTGGTGGTGGTAGGATACATCACCCAGCGAAAGGAAGACCTGACCGGTTCCGTAGCCGTAGTGGAGCTGAAACCTATTCAGAATAACAGTACCGGTAACCCCATGCAGTCTTTACAGGGACGCGTACCGGGCTTATACATTGAGCGTGACGGCTCCCCTAACGGCTCAAACGGCCGGATCCTGATCCGCGGGGCCAATACCCTGGGCAATAACGACCCCCTCTACATCATTGACGGGATACCCACCACCCGGCCCGAAGTATTCCAGAACATGAACCCCGGGAATATAGAATCTATCCAGGTACTGAAAGATGCCTCAGCCGCCTCCATCTACGGGGCCAGAGCCTCTAACGGCGTGGTCATCGTAACCACAAAAAACGGGGGAAATACCGACGGAAAAGTAGCGTTTCAGTTTAACTCGCGCATCTCGGCCCAATCCGAAAAATCCATGCGTTTCAAAATGCTGAACGCCGCCGACCGGGGCAGGGCGCTCTGGCAGGCATCCGTAAACGACGGGCAGAACCCGGCGGACGGATATGGCGATATTTATGATTTCAACTGGAATGGCAATTTTACCAACCCGGTTTTAAACAGTGTAACCCCGAAGCCCTTCGTGGGCGGAGACCCGAACACGCCGGTAGGCGATACCGACTGGCAGGATGTCATGTACAAAACCGGGATTGTCACCCAAAACGACCTGACCATCTCTTATGGTAACCGCGTGTCTTCCCTGGAAATTAATCTCGGGCAACTGAAAAATACGGGTATGCTGCGGTTTACCAACTACGACCGCCTCAGCGGAAGTATTAACGCTGTTACACGGGCCTTTAACAATAAAGTAGTGACCGGCCTTAACCTGAGAATCGCCAATTCCAACGAAACCCTTACGGCCAATGACCTGGGCGGTACACCCACCACCAGCCTGTCGGTGTTCCAGGTACCCACTATCCCGGTTTATCAGAAAGACGGCGTTACCTATGCCGGGGCATCAGGCGGTGGCTATTCCGACCGGAATAACCCCCTGCACATGCAGGATATCTCCAAATGGAACAATGCGAACCGTTTAAGTACCTTCGGAAATATCTTCCTGGAGATTCAGCCCATTAAAAACCTGTTTGTGAAAACCAATTTCGGTGCAGACAATGCCAACTTCGAGAATAAGGTCATTGCCCTGAAATTCTCCGAAGGCGCATTTAACCGAACCACTAACAGCCTTTCACTGGATCAGAACCATTATCTGAGCACTACCTGGTCCAATACGGCCCGGTACAATTGGGATGTCAATAAAAACCATCAACTGAAGTTCCTGGTGGGTACGGAATTAATTAACACGAATCTTAACTCCCAGTTTACCAAGAAAGAAGGTTACGCCATCCAGGAAGAAGATTACTTTACGCTCAATGCCGGTACAGGAAATACTACGGCTAACGGAACCTCCACCGGGCATAAGCTCTTTTCCCAGTTTGCCCGTATAGACTACACGCTGGCGGATAAATACCTGGCCGCCTTTACCGTACGCCGCGACGGCTCCTCCCGGTTCGGAGAAAATAACCAGTACGCTATTTTCCCGGCGGCTTCCTTCGGATGGCGGATTGACAAAGAGAACTTTATGGAAAAACAGGATCTCTTTGATGAGCTGAAACTTCGGGTAGGCGTAGGTAAAGTAGGAAACCAGCACATCGGAGACCTGGCCCGGTTCGGGCTCTTCGATACCCGCTACGGAACCAATCAGAACCAGCTTACACCCGGTTTCTGGGAAACCTACATGAACATCGGTACGGCCTACTCCTTGTCAGGAGCCAATACGGGTACGCTCCCCTCCGGTTTTGTACAGACCCAGGCGGCCAATAACGACCTTCGCTGGGAAGAAACCAGTGAGGTTAACCTGGGGCTTGACTTTGCCCTGTGGAACGATAAGCTTTTTGGTTCATTTGACTACTTCACCCGGAAAACCACCGGTATCCTGATCATCCCTCCGGTAGCGGCCACACTGGGTGAAGGCCAGTCAAAAGCCGTTAACGGAGCCGCCAAATCTAACAAAGGCTGGGAACTGGTGCTGGGGTACCGTCAGAGGAATAACGGCGGTTTAGACTATACCGTCACCACTAATTTCAGCCATTTCAGGGACCGGATCACCGAACTGCCTGAAGAAGTAAGGGCCGCCTACCCCGGAAACCTCACCAGCACCATCATCGGCCGGTCACAGTTTGATATTTTCGGATACAAAACCATGGGACTCTTCCAGTCACAGGAAGAAGTGAATAGCGCCCCTACCCAGATCGGTGCCGCCCCCGGAAGAATACGCTACATGGACATTAATAATGACGGCCGCATAGATGACCTGGACAGAACCTGGATCGGTACCACTCTCCCTGCCCTGGAATACGGCGTAAGAGTAGACCTTTCTTATAAACAATGGGACGCCTCCCTGTTTGGTTCGGGGGTGGCCGGGAAATCCGGCTATGATGCCTACTCCATGTTTAATAACCTGATGAGAAGCCGTGAAAACGTAGGGCCCGGTGTGTTTGATGGCTGGACACCCGCCCACACAGACACCCGTGTCCCTGCCCTCACCCTGAAAGATAACAATAACGAGACCCGTACCTCCGACTACTTCATGGTGAATACTTCCTATTTCAAAATGAGAAACATGCAGCTGGGGTATACCTTAAGGCCTGCAAAAGTGGTGGAAAGGCTCCGGCTCTTCGTCATGTTTGAAAATATGTTCTGGTTCAAATCCAAAAGCTATCAAAGCCCTGATCCCGAACGTATTAACATAAACCCTGTGCCGATTCCGAAAACCTATACATTTGGAATTAACGTCTCATTCTAAACCTTAACAGACCTGTCAAAATGAAAAATAGAAAATTTATCGCCGCGTCAGCCCTGGTATCCCTCCTTTGGCTGGGATCCTGCAAAGACGCACTGGATTATACACCTAAAGGGGTCCTCTCATCCGCTGACCTCACCTCTCCGGATGCCATAGAAGGGCTGGTTACCGCGGCCTATGCCGCCATCGGCAATGGCGACATGATAGGCCCTATTCACAGTAACTGGGTCTATGGAAGTATCCGTTCTGACGATGCCTACAAAGGCGGCGGCGGCACCAGTGACGTAGGTGAGATAGATGCCCTGGAGCACTATAACCTGGTTACACCGGCTATGGATGCTTTCGTGACGCGCACCTGGCGGAACCTTTACAAGTCCATTTCCCGGTGTAATGTGGCACTGAGAGCCGTGAATACCTTAAACGAAAGTAATTTCCCCAATAAAAACGCCCGCCTGGGAGAACTGAAATTTTTAAGGGCTCACAGCTACTTCACCCTGAAGCTATTATACAAAAACATCCCCCAGTTTGACGAAAACGCCACGGATGAGGAGATTCTGAAAACCTCTAACACCCTGAGCAATGAGGAATCCTGGAATAAAATTGCAGCCGATTTCCAGTTTGCCATAGACAATCTGCCCGAAACCCAGCTGGAATTAGGTCGGGCCAATAAACGCGCCGCTCAGGCTTACCTGGCTAAAGTAAGGCTCTACCAGGCCTATCAGCAAAACGAGGCCCATAAAGTAACGGCCATCAGCCAGGCCCGGCTCCAGGAAGTGGTTAACCTCACCCAGGCCGTGATCAGTTCAGGTAAATATGCCCTGGCAGAGGATATTGCCGATAACTTCCTCCCGGAAACAGAAAATGGCCCGGAATCGGTTTTTGCCATCCAGTTTACGGTAAATGACGGTACCACCGCCGGAAGAATGAACTACGAAGACGGCCTTACCTACCCGCACGGAGCGCCTCAATACGGATGCTGCGGCTTCCACGCCGCCAGCCAGAACCTTCTGAATGCCCATACCACGGATGCTAACGGCTGGCCTAACTTCAATACCTTTAATGCGAAAAACGCTGATTTAAGCACCCAGACGGTAGATACCCGTTTAGACCATACCATCGGTATAGACGGGCACGTGTACAAGTATGACAATACCAAACCCTTCAGTAACAGCTGGGTGCGTGACCCCGGCGTGTACGGTAACCTCCATACCATGCGCGGGCAGCTGCTGGCCACCAGCTCATCCTACTTTAAACTGGGGCCTTTCATGGGAACGGCTAAAAATACAGACGTACTGCGTTACGATGACGTGCTGCTCATGCAGGCGGAAGCTTACATCCAGCTGAACCAGCCAGACAAAGCCCTTCCGCTCATTAACCAGGTAAGGAACCGGGCGGCGGCCAGCACCGCAAGACTCCGGAAAGCCGACGGAACCTTTGCTTCGAAATATAACCTAAAACCCTATACCAGCGCGGTATGGACGAAGGATTTCGCCTGGACAGCCCTGGTGTGGGAAAGACGGCTGGAATTTGCTACCGAAGGGGCCAGGTTCTTTGACCTGGTAAGGTGGGGAATTGCCCAGGAAGTTCTGAATAATTTTATTGAGACCGAGAAAGTTCGCCGGCCTTATTTATCTACGGCTAAATTCACAGCCGGCCGGGATGAATACCTGCCCATACCCCAGGCCGAGATCACCTTTACAAAGGGCTTATACAAACAAAACCCGGGCTACTTTTAATTGAATAACCAAATAAAAACATAGCATGAGATACCTTCCATTTTTAATCCTGGCAGCCTGCTTAAACAGCCTGCCCGCGCAATCCCAGGTAAACAGAAGGCCAGTTCACCATTACAGCCAGCCCAAAAACTGGTCCAATGACCCGAACGGGATGATCTACCTGGACGGTGAATACCACCTGTTTTACCAGTATAATCCTTTCGGCACAGACTGGGGCCACATGTCATGGGGCCATGCCGTCTCCAAAGACCTGCAAACCTGGGAAACCCTGCCGGTGGCGCTGACAGAGGTCCAGCACCCCGACGGGCGGGGCTCCGACATGTTCTTTTCCGGCGGAGCAGTGGTAGATAGCCTGAACACCAGCGGCCTTTTTAAACCGGGGTTTAAGCACGGTATAGTAGCCGTTTATACCATTCAGAAAATCATAGACCGGAAAGGGGCCGGCGAAAGCCAGGGAATCGCCTACAGCGAAGACAAGGGCCGGACTTTTAAAATATATGACGGAAACCCCGTCTTAGACATCGGCCTGGATAACTTCAGAGATCCCTCCGTGATCTGGGATGCCACTAATAAAGTCTGGATAATGACCGTAGCCATTCCATTAGAGCACAAAGTGCACTTCTACTGGTCAAAAAACCTGAAAGACTGGGAACTCAAAGGCCAGTTTGGAGGCCAGGGGGATATAACTAAAATCTGGGAATGCCCGGCACTTACACGGGTAAAAGTGGAAAACTCCTCTGAAAAAAAATGGGTTTTACTCATTTCCAGCGGGCACAAGTATGACGGCTATGTGGGAATGCAGTACTTTGTAGGAGACTTTGACGGAAAAACCTTTACCCCACAGAAACAGGAAGGTGTTTTTCACATCGATGAAGGAAAAGACTTCTATGCCGCTATCCCGTTTGGTAACCCGCCTGCCAGCCAGCCGGATCCCATTATCATAGGCTGGGCCAATAACTGGGCCTATGGCAAGGACATCCCCGCTGACGAATACCGGGGCCAGTTCTCACTTCCCCGGAAACTGACCTTAGTGGATGAAAACGGTACTTTAAAGCTTCGGCAGGTGCCCGTTATCTCCGCTTCTATTCCTACAGAAAAAGTTACGCTGACCAAAGGCCGCGCCTTTACATCCGCCCTTTCGAAGAAAAATGAAAATGTATACCGGCTGGTGCTGGACCTGGATTTAAAAGACAGCAAAGGGTTTGAAATAGAACTGTTAAAGCACGATACCTTCCGTACTTTAGTCAGCTACGATGTGCAGACCTCTACCCTTACTTTTGACCGTAATAATTCAGGTGAAACCGGGTTCAGCGAACAGTTCAAAGGGCTGGAATCCATGACGGTCAAACCGGAAAACGGCAGGCTGAAATTAGATATTATCGTGGATAAATCCCTGGTGGAAATTTATGCCAATGACGGCAAAGCCGTTATGTCAGAACTGGTGTTTCTTAAAAGCAATACCTCTTCTTACAGCATCAAATGGAAATAAAATATCCCGTTTAGGGATGTTTGAAAAGTAGTAACCGCCGGTAGTTCCGAAGCTGCTTAAAAAGTATATCAAATGCAAGGCGTTGAGGAGGAGGCCAAAGGAGCATACTAAAGGATGTGACTGAGGCCGAATTCCGAAAACAACGCAGCAGTTGATATACTTTTTAAGCAGCTTTATTCTTTTCGCCAGTCGCTGGGCGTCTCGCCCGTCCTCTGCTTAAAAAACGTAGTAAAATACCCCGGGCTGCTAAACCCAAGCTTATACGCAATCTCCGAAATATTATTATTCGCATCCGCCAGCAGGATCTTCGCTTTCCTGATTTTATAATCGGCGATATAATCATTTACATTCCGGTTCGTCAATGCCGTGATCTTGCGGTACAATTGCACCCGTGACATGCCCATATCGCGGCTCAGCTGCTCTACAGACAGCTCGTTCTCGGATAACCGTTTTTCAAGTGTACTTTCAAACACCGATAAAAACTTACGTTCCCTGGCCTGTACCGTCTCCGGGTTTACCACCTCACTCTCCAGCCTTCTTCGCTGCCGCTGCCGGTTTTCCAGCAGCGTTCCGATATTGGCTTCCAGCAGCGACTGGCTGAAAGGTTTGGCCATATAAATATCAGCCCCTGATTTAACCCCCTCCAGCTGGCTGTCCAGGTGGCCTTTTGCGGTCAACATGATCACCGGGATATGCGACGTCCTGAAATCTTCTTTCACCTGTTTGGTCAGCCAGAAACCGTCTTTACCGGGTAACATCACGTCTGTAATAATGATATCGGGGATCTGGTCCAGAACCGCCTCCAGGCCCGATTCAGCGGAACCGGCCACCGTAACTGAAAACTGCGCCGATAATTTATGCCGAAGATAACCGGCCAGGTCCGGGTTATCTTCTATAATGACCAGCGAGGTGCTCCCCGGTTCATTCCCGTTTATTTCATTGGAAAAATCAATAGCCTCAAAAATAACATGGGTGAAATCTTCCGACGGCTGCAGCTCTTCCCCTTCCACCTTCCGCTCAATGGGCAGAAACACGGAAAACGTAGTGCCATGACCCTCCTTGGATTCCAGGCTGATCTCACCATTATGCAGGTTAACAAACTCCCTGGAAAGAGCCAGACCCAGCCCCACACCGAAATTCACCTTCTGGTTCCCCCTATAGAACATCTCAAAGGCATTCTCCCGGTCTTTTGCATTCATCCCCACGCCCGTATCCTTAACCTCTACCGCCACATTCTCCCCCATCAGCCTTAATGTCACATGGACTTTCCCGTTATCCGGCGTAAACTTAAACGCATTGGAAAGGAGATTAAAAAATACCTTATCCAGTTTCTCGGCGTCAAAGGAAAACGGCAGCACTTCTGCCTGCGACTCAAACTTCAGATCGATCTTATGCTTCCGCGCCGATACCCTGAAATCTTCCACGATCTCCCTCACAAACTGCACCAAGTCATAATTTCCGGCATTGAGCAGGAGTTTCCCGGCATCAATCTTCCGTAAATCCAGCACCTGGTTCACCATTCTCAGCAGGCGGTTAGCATTCTTCTGAATAAGCTCCAGCACCGGCTTTACTTCCTTATAATTATAACTCCCTTTCCGGATCAGATCCTCGGTAGGCGTCAGGATAAGGCTGAGCGGCGTCTTAAACTCGTGTGATATATAGGAATAAAACCGCATTTTCTCTTCCGTAGCCTCTCTCGCCTGCAGGGAAACCCGCTCTATCTCTTCCTTTTGCTTCAGGATCTCATCATTACGCTGGGAAAGAATGATATTAGACTTTTGCTTGATCCGCCACAGGTATACAAAAAACGCCCCCAGGCCCACCACCAGCCCCAGTAAGATCAGGGTAAGTATAAAAACCTGGCGTTGATTATCGTAAATAGTATTCAGGTTCGTGATCCGCTCTGCCTGGCGCTCTATGGCCTCCTGCTGCGACTTGATCTTGGCGTATTGCGCCATCACGATTTCCACATTGGCCGGGTTGATGATGGTGGAATACAGCGAATTATCTTTCTCAAACGGCTCCTTCTTCAGGATTTTCATAGCCGTTCTTATGGCCACTTCTCCGCCTGTAGGGTAAAGAATGGTGGCCGTAATATTTTTATTTTTAACCAGCTCCAGGCCCTCGTTTTTTCCCGCCAGGCCATCCACGCCGATAATCTTGATCTTCCGGTCCAGTCCTGCCTTTTTTAAGGTGGTATAGGCCTGAAAAGCGTACCGGTCGTTATGGGCAAAGATCAGGTCCACCTCATTTTTCTTTAAAAAATCTTCCAGCTGATCTATGTTCCTACCATACCAGAAAGTGGCCAGGTGCTTTAATTTGGGATGCTTCAGCAGCTCATCCGTAAAGCCCTTTGTCCTGTCCTGTGAAGGAGTGGTATTGGGCGAATCCGCAATATCAATTACCCGCCCTGAACCGTTTAAAAGCACATTGGTGTACAGCCCGGCATTTTTACCTACCGTCACATTATCAGCTCCCACAAAAGCCGTATACTTATCTGAAAGCGTTCTCCGGTCTACAACTACCACGGGTATACCCCGCTCATACGCCTTTTCAATAATCGGGGTGAGCTGGTTGCTCTCGTTAGGAGACACGATGAGCAGGTCTACCTTTTCATCAATAAACTGCTGTATGTGTAAGATCTGGTTTGTGTTAGAAGAATCGGCACTCCGCATCACAAACTTCACTTCAGGATAGAAGGTAAGCTCCCGCTGCATCTCATCTACCATCTCCCTGCGCCAGCTGTCGCTCATCAGGCACTGGGAAAACCCAATAGTATACTCCTTCTCCGTTCCCCCGTTACAGGAAAGAAGCGCTAGCGCAATCGTAAAGACGAAAAAGATCCTTTTCAACCGTATAACCTTTCCTGTAAATTTAAGGATAAATACGGAGGATTAAACACCCGTGAAAGTAAGTAAAACAAAAAAGCCCCAGGATTG
>JAHBUH010000031.1 GCA_019638185.1 Leadbetterella sp. | reverse complement strand
TGCTCGCGTTCGGCTTTCAGGCCGTCTGTCAGGATGGCCAGGTCTACGGTGCCGTCATCGTTTTTACGGTTAGCCTTCTGAATGGCCTCCAGCTGGTCATCCAGGATGGAGTTTGTATCGTAAAGAAGACGCCCGATGAGGGTGCTTTTTCCGTCATCTACGGATCCGGCGGTGATGAATTTTAATATCTGCATTTTCTTGTTTCCTTATAAATTAGTACCGGGAAGGGGATTAAAAGTATCCCTGTTTCTTCCGTTCTTCCATAGCCGCTTCCGATACCTTATCGTCCATCCGTGCGCCGCGTTCACTGACGGTGGAGGCTTTGATCTCGGCGATGATGTCATCTAATTCCACGGCCACACTGTCTACGGCTGCGGTGCAGGTCATATCCCCTACGGTGCGGAAACGAACCGACTTGAAGTCGGTGGTGTCTTCGTGATCTACCTGGAGGAAAGGGGCAGCAGCCATCCACTGGCCATTGCGCAGCACCACTTCCCGTTCATGGCTGAAGTAGATAGACGGGAGGCTGATATTTTCCCGTTTGATGTAGTTCCAGACGTCCAGTTCGGTCCAGTTGGAGATGGGGAAAATCCTGACGTTCTCGCCTTTGTGGATCTTCCCGTTAAAGATGTTCCAGAGCTCGGGGCGCTGGCGTTTGGGATCCCACTGCCCGAACTCGTCGCGCACGGAGAAGATCCGTTCTTTGGCCCGGGCTTTTTCTTCGTCCCGCCGGGCACCGCCGATACAGGCATCAAACCCGTGTTTTTCAATGGTATCCAGCAGGGTAACGGTCTGCAGGGCATTGCGGCTGGCGTTTTTACCTTTTTGCTCCACGGCCTTCCCTTGGTCAATGCTCTCCTGCACGTAGCCTACAATGAGCTTTTCGCCGATTTCCTCCAACAGCCAATCGCGGTACTCAATGGTCTCCGGGAAGTTATGCCCGGTATCAATATGCACCAGGGGAAAAGGGAATTTCCCCGGGCGAAAGGCCTTTTTGGCCAGGTGCACCAGGGTGATGGAGTCTTTTCCGCCGGAGAAGAGGAGGGCCGGTTTTTCAAACTGCCCGGCTACTTCCCTGAGGATATAAATGGCTTCTGCTTCTAAATGATCTAAGTAATCCATTCTAATTTGTTGTTCGATGTAAACCACACTCTTTTTTACTTTTGTCTTCCCACCACCATCTTCCGGCCCTGAAGTCTTCACCGGGCTGAATGGCCCGGGTGCAGGGCTGACACCCGATGCTCGGAAAGCCTTTGTCGTGCAGAACGTTATAAGGGATATGATTCGCTTTCAGGTAATTTTCCACGTCAGCCAGGGTCCAGTAAAACAGGGGGTGGATCTTGATGAGGCCGTTTCCTTCATCCCATTCCACGGGGCTCATGTCTTCGCGGTTAGCCGACTGGTCGGCCCGGATGCCCGTTATCCAGACCTTGTATCCTTTTACGGCCCTTTTCAGGGGCTCTATTTTGCGGATGTAGCAGCATTCCTTGCGGTCTTCCACGCTGTTATAGAAGCTGGACGGCCCTTTTTCGGTCACCATTTTTTCCACGGCTTCGGTGTTCGGATAGTAGGCCTTAATGGGCAGGCCGTATTTTTCCAGGGTGCGGTTCCAGACTTTATAGGTCTCGGGAAACAGGCGCCCGGTTTCCAGCGTGAATATGTCTATTTCGGCTTTGGCCTCTTCCAGCATGTGCGTGATGACCTGGTCTTCTATTCCGAAGGAAGTAGAAAAAACCGCCTCCCGGCCATAATTCCGGTGAATGTACCGGATGATGGCTTCGGCGCTTAGGTTGGATATGTCTGTTTTAATCTGCTCTATCATGAATAAACTCACGTGTATGTGCATTCAGTGTTTCCACTTTATGTCTGAAATCTCCCTTCAGCTGGTTACGGTATTCCTGCATGAGCTGCAGGGTTTCGTCAATTTCTTCCGGGAGGATATCGTTAAAGAATTCCTTCAGGCGCTTGGCCATGGTGGGCGATTTCCCGTTCGTGGAGATGCCCAGCTTCAGGTTACCTTTCTGCACTACGGAACCCAGGTAAAAGTTACACAGGTCCGGCTTATCTGCCACGTTCAGAAGAATATGCCTTTCTTCTGCAAAGGTACGGATTCTCTCATTGAGGGCGGCATTATTGGTGGCTAAAATCACCAGGTCTTTGCCGTCCAGGTCGCTTTCCTCAAACGCTTTCCGGTGCAGCGTGATCGTATCGTGCTGCGCTATAAATGCCTGTGTTTCCTCATCGGCTTCCTGCGCCACCACCTCTACCCGTGCCCGGGGCGAGCTTTTCAGGATGGCCTGAAGCTTTTCCAGCCCTACCGGTCCGGCGCCCACCAGCAGGGTCCGGATCTCGTGCATTTTGAGGAATATGGGAAACAGTTCGTTCATTTATAAAGTCTTCAGGCAGATCCGTTTTTAACAGCTCACGGTTATTTCATCTTTATATAAGCTCCCGTCCAGGTTACTGACCAGGGCCTTAAACTCCCGGTGCCGGGCCACCACCTCGCCAATGATGATCACGGCCGGTACGCCCAGCAGGTTACTTTTGGACTGCTCTTCAATGGTGTCCATGGTACCCAGCGCGATCCTTTCATTAGGCAGTGAGCCGTTCTGGATCATGGCAATGGGCAGCTGGCCCCGGCCGTGGCCCTGGTACAGCTCTACTATCTCCTTCAGTTTTGAAAAGCCCATGAGCACTACCACGGTGGCGTTTGTCTTCACCGCGGTATACAGGTCTTCTGAGAGGTGGCCTTCTTTGGTAGAGCCGGTGATCACCCAGAAGCTTTCACTGATGCCGCGGTAGGTCAAAGGAATCTGCTGCAGGCCGGTGAGTCCTATGGAAGAGGAAATGCCGGGTACTACGGCGGTTTCTATGCCGTATTGGCGCACATAATCGATTTCCTCGCCACCCCGCCCGAACACAAAGGGGTCACCGCCTTTCAGCCGTACCACATGGCCGTGGGTGAGGGCATAATCCACCATCAGCTGGTTAATGTTTTCCTGTTTGGTGGAGAGGCGCTCGGCGCGCTTCCCTACATATATTTTTACGCAGGAAGGGCGGGCATAGTCTAACAGCTCCTCATTGACCAGCGCATCATAAAGGATAACATCCGCCTCTTTGATGGCTTTGATGCCCTTTAAGGTGATCAGGTCTGAATCTCCGGGTCCTGCGCCCACTAGTGTTACAAACGGTTTCATATCTTTTTTCCGGGGTGTAACCGGGTTCCTGTTAGTTGTTTATTGTACGTATTTCCTCCCGTTTGTCGGCGGCTTCGAGGTGGAAGGCCGTAGCCTGCAGCAGGAAGGTTTCGGCAAACTCCCGCGAAGGCTCGTATTTGTTGATCTGCAAAACCCTTTCGCTGAAGGTGGTAGGGAAGGTAAAGGTGCCGTCTGCCACAAAGTGCTTATCAAATTCTTCAATGACCAGTGCCTGGGTACGGGCATTGACCCCTTTATCCAGGAGGAGCGCCTTGGCGGTCCATACAAATGAATTGTAAGAGTGGTAGATGGAATCAGCGTATTGCTGCCTGTCCAGGGCCTGGCGGGCCCAGTCCAGCTTTTCTTCGGCTTCCACCAGGAGAGTAGCCACCAGGTCAATGATCACGCCGGCGCATTCGCCTACCCCGATGGCCGTGGCGAAGGTTCCCTCGTGGCCCCAGTCCACGTATTCATCGTCAGTGAGGTTAGTGGTGTCGGCCAGCGGCTTCAGAAGCTGGTAAAAGTAATCTTTGGTCTGACGGTCGTAATAGGCATGGAAGTTTTCGGCTTCCAGCCGGTTCTGCTTATAGTCCTGCAGGATGTAGTCTACCACCTGCAGCACCCGTTTCGTGGGGACTTTGGTGATGCGTTCGGCTACCCGGCCCACACCGTTTCCTACTGTACCTCCGCCCAGCATTACCTGCGCAGCAGGAATAACTTTGCCCCCTACTTTGCTGGAAGCGCCGTGAAAACCGATATGCGCCAGGCCGTGCTGACCGCAGGAGTTCATACAGCCGGAGATTTTGATCTTCAGGTCGGTTTCATAGACAAAGTCCGAATGAAACTCATGGATGTATTGCTCCAGCACCCTCGCCATTTCGGTGGAGTTGGAGATACCCAGGTTACAGGTGTCTGTGCCGGGGCAGGTGGTTACATCAGAGGTGCTGTTATAGCCGGGTTTAGCGTAACCCAGCCGGGTCAGCAGGTTAAATATATGGGGGAGTGATTCCTCTCTTACGTATTTAAAAAGCAGGTTCTGATCCTGCGTGATCCGGATGTCATTGGCGATATGCCCCTGAACCCCGGCTATCAGCTCGCGGGCTTTATCCGTAGGTATATCACCGGTCAGTACCTTTACGTATACTCCGAAATATCCCTTTTGCTTCTGTTCAAAAACATTGGTTCTTTTCCAGATGGCAAACGCAGCCGGGTCCACAGGTTCCACGGTTCCTACAGGAGCAGTGGGGGGCTCGGGCTGAGTAATCTTCTCCCGATCCACCGTAAACGTTTTGTTTTTGATGGCCGTTTTTTCTTCTTCGATGAGCCGGAGTACCTCTTCCAGGCCTTTGGATTGTACCAGGTATTTGAAACGGGCTTTATTGCGGTTAGTACGCTCGCCGTAACGGTCAAAAACCCGTATGGTGGCCTCCATGTAGGGAATGATCTCTTCTTCCGGGAGGAAATCATAGATTTCGTATGCCAGGATGGGCTGGGCACCCAGCCCCCCGCCCAGCATCACTTTAAAGCCCCGGCGGCCCTCGTGCAGCTTGGGTATAAAACCAAAGTCATGGATATAGGAAAAAGCGGAGTCTTTGTCGCTGGATGAGAACGAGATTTTAAATTTCCGTCCCATTTCAGCGCAAATGGGGTTACGCACAAAATACTCAAAGGTAGCCCGGGCATAGGGTGAAACATCAAAGGGTTCATCCGGGTCAATACCGGCCGTAGGAGAGGCGGTTACATTCCGAACGGTATTGCCGCAGGCCTCTCGCAGGGTCATGTCGTCTTCTGCCAGTTTAGCCCAGAGCTCCGGGGTTTTATCGAGGCTCACAAAGTGAATCTGGATGTCCTGGCGGGTGGTCAGGTGCAGGTTTTTGCTGGCGTATTCATCGGATACATCGGCTATTTTCAGGATCTGGTCAAAGGTCACCCGGCCGAAGGGCAGCTTGATGCGCACCATCTGAACACCGGGCTGACGCTGTCCGTATACGCCACGGGCCAGGCGCAGCGAGCGGAATTTTTCCTCGGGCATTTTCCCTTCCCGGAAGGCCCGGATTTTTCTCTCCAGTTCAATGATCTCCAGCTCTACAACGGGATTCTCTAATTCAGTACGGAAACTCTGCATCTCTTTTGTATTCGATAGTAAACTGACCCGGTTCAATACCGGAAAAACAGTATTGAGAAGGCAAAATTAAATACAAAAATGTATTATACTAATATAGTCTATAGATTTAATAGGAAAATATAAGAGATACTTGGAAAAGTGAAAGTTTCAGGGGGAAATAAAAAGGAATAGTATTGGAGTAGGGAGACTATTTATCTGATTCCTGGTCTGATCTATTTGTCAGCGTAATGGCCCATCGCTGAAAAAACCTCCACCGTAACTGTGTTTTCTGAAACGGAATAATTTCCGTTACTTCAATCCTAAACTTCCCCATACATCTTCCGGATCAATGATAGTTCTTTTCTTGCTTGCGGCAGATTCTTTGATCATTTTTACAAATTCAGGATTGTAAGGGTTATTATCCCGACTCTCTATTTTCACAAATGGCAGTGTTTTTAAATACTCATAGAATACTTTTGCCTGTTTGCTTCGGTCGTTAATTTTGATAGTAAGCTCCATTGCCTCAGTGACTAAGAAGTATAATTTTTTGTATTGCCTTAATATTTAAATAAAGATGTTTGTGTATTAAAAAGTTCCGTCATTTTGTATTTCAGTTGGGTGCTGGAATGTTTTGTTTATCCAAGTATTCATCTTCTGGTACTTTCCAGCCATGTTCAAAGCTGACCCTGATTTTTGATTAAACTTCTTAAGAAATTTATTTCCTCTTTAAGTGAAGTAACTAATTCTTTATCCTGAATAATGGAATTGATGGTGGCTTGGGCATTGTCGCCCTGGTTATGATGAATAACATTTGCCATTTTTTCATTCCGGAAATATTTCATCACACTTTCTGCCCAAAGGTAAGCAGGTTACTGCTGGGATCCAGCAGGGAAAATTCCCGTTGTCCCCAGGGTTTGGTTTGCAGGGGGCCGTTAGGATGGATGGGAACTTTATTATCCAGGAAAGTGCGGTAGACCTGATCAATGTCGTTTGTCCGGATATAAACCTGTCCATAGTTTTCTTTGGGATCCAGGGTTTTAAATTCAAAGAAATGAATTTCGATATGGTCTTTTTCCAGTAACAGGTAATCTCCGTAGTCGGAGATTACACGAAACCCTAACAGGTTAAGATAAAAGGCTTTCGTGGCCGCTTTATCTATCATGGGCAGTTTAGGATGAATATGGGTCAGCATAGTTTTTTTTGACAAATTTCTGTATTTTAAAGTTATTTGGCACTTGACAGAGATCAAGAAATTCAATTGTGATTAAAAAAGACAGGCCTCCTGACGAAAGCCTGCCGGGATAGGGTTATTTAGTTCAGAACGAATACCGCAGCGTTACCCCGTAGGTCCGCGGGTCGCCCAGGATACCGGCGTACTGGCCGTAGCTGCCCGGGGCGGCCAGGAGCTGCTCGTAGTAGTCGCTGTTAGCCAGGTTCCGGCTCCAGAGGAAGAAGGTGATGCCGTTAGAGGCCCGGAAGCCGGCCCGGGCGTTTAACAGGGCGTAGCCGTTAATGTTCAGGTATCGGGAGGGCGAGGGGCTGGAGGAGAATTCCGAGCGGTAGAAGACATCGGCGCCCAGGAAGTAGTTGCCGCTGAGCCGGATCAGGCTGCCTTTCCGGGCCACTTCAGCGCCGAGTGATCCTGACCATTTGGAGATGCCGGGCAGCTCTCCCCCGGAGATGTCTTTGAAGGCCTGGGTGCCGCCTACTTCTTCCAGCGGCACGGGGGCGTTCGTGAATTTTACATATTTACCATCCGTGTAGGCCAGTGCTGCATTGAGGCGGAGTGAATTTCCTACGGAGAGGTTACCGTCTATTTCCACGCCGCGCACCCGCACCTGCTCGGCATTGGCCAGGTAGCCCCGGTTTACGCCGGGTTCGGGGGTTTGGACCTGGGTCTGGAAGTCGCGGATGTCGGTCTGGTAAAGGGTGAAGTTAAGGACGGCGTTTTTGCCGGGATTGGTTTTGATACCCAGTTCCTTGTGATTAACGGCCTCCGGTTTTACCTGGGCCAGTTCCAGCAGCACCTGTCCGTTAGCGGTGGGCAGCCCCCCCACGTTCACCCCTACGGGTTTGTAGCTGATGGAGTAGGTGGCAAAGGCGTTTACTTTGGGGTTCAGCTTGTATTGCAGGGAAAGCTGGCCGGAGAAGTTGCCTTCCACGGCGTCTGTAGTAAAGGACTGATTGCTGTAAACACCGTTTTTCAAGGCCAGGAGGGCCGGATCGGTGGTTTGAAGCCCGCCGTAGCGTTTCCGGTCATAGTTCACGATCTTCTTATCGTAGTTATAGCGGAGGCCGGGCAGGATGTGCAGTTTGGGGATAATCTCCCAGTCGATCTGGGTATAGGCTGCCAGCCCGGTGCTTTTTATGCCGTAGGTGGTACGGATGCCGTAATTATCAAACAGGCCCGGGGTAGCCCATAGCGTGCTGGTGCTGCTTTGGGCAAAACGCCACTGCGCGGATCCCGCCTCCTCTGTATGGACGGGATCGGTACTGAGGTCCTGCCAGAGTCCGAAAAGCCCGATGACCCCGCTGACTTTTTCGCCCACTTTACCGGAGTAGCGGAATTCCTGGGACCACTGGTCGTGGATGGAGTTACCGGCCGAGATGGTAAACACGGGCAGGCCGGTGTAATCCCTGTCGTTTAGCGGCACCCATTTCCAGTAGCGGTAGGCCGTGGTGGAAGTGAGGGTTCCGTTTCCGATTTTTACATCAGTATTCAGCGATACGCCGCCCAGCCGGTTATCGGCTTTGGACCGGGTATCCAGGTCTACTTTCCGTTCGAAGGCGCTTTTGTAGGGGAGTTCGTAGCCGAGGTCCTTGATGATGGCGTCAAACTGGCGGTAGGCGGCCCGCTGCGTGTTCACTACTCCGGCAATTCCCCAGCCGTAGCCGTTGGGCTTCTGGTCGGTGATGTCGCCGGCCAGAAGGATTTTTACCTGCTCGGTGGGCGTGTAGAGCAACTGGCCTCTTACGCCCAGGTTATTGACGTCATTTATCCAGGAATCGGAAGCTACGTTATAGACGGTACCGTTTCGCTGGGTGCCGGAGAAGGAGACCCTGGCGGCCAGGTTTTTAGCCAGCGGGCCGGTGAGGGAGGTTTTGGCCTGGATGTAGCCGTAGTTCCCGTAGCTTACCTCAAAGGTACCGCCCGGCCGGAATTCGGGCAGCCGGGAAGTGACGTTAAAGGCACCGGAGGTGGTGTTTTTGCCGAAGAGGGTGCCCTGGGGACCGCGCAGCACTTCTACCTGTTCAATATCAATGAAGTCCAGTGCGGTGGCTGCCGGACGGGCGAGGTACACGCCGTCCAGGTAAAAGCCTACGCCCGGATCAATACCGTCATTGGTCAGGCCATAGGTGGAGCCCAGGCCGCGGATGTTCAGGGTGGTGTTTCGCGGATTGGAGGCGTAGAGCTGCACGGTGGGTACCAGTTCTTTCAACCGGTTCACGTTAAATGCGCCTGCATCTTCAATGGCCGCGCCCCGGACAATAGAAATGGGGATGGGCACTTCCTGGATCTTCTCGGCCCGGCGCCGGGAGGTAACCACCACCTCCTGCAGGGAAGACTCCGTGGTGGTGAGTTCAATGTTCAGCTGGTTAGATTCAGCCAGGTATTCCAGCGTTTTGTAGCCTACCGAGCGGATGACAAGGGTAAAGGGGAGGGTCTGGCCGGTAGTCAGGCTGAACTCGCCGTTGATATCGGTAATGGCCCCGTTAGTGGTTCCGCGGATGGTAACGCTGGCCCCTACTACGGGCTCCCGGGAGGCTTTGTCACGCAGTACACCTTTGATCTGGGCGTTAATCAGAGGAACATTCTGAGCATGGCCCAGGCAGGGAATCAGGGCAAATAACAGGAGTTTGACGATGTTTTTCATAAGAATTGGTTTTTGATTATGATAATATATTTAATCTATAGATTAGATATGGTATATGTTTAAAATTAACTAGTGAATTAATGTGTGTTGGGGTTAGCTATGAGCAGTGAGCTATCAGCTATGAGCCGCGAGCTATTAGCTGTTGGTTACACTGGCTTTTAGCTAGCCCTGATGGTTAGCTGTCAGCATTTGGCGTTATTAATGGCTAGTAGCTGACCGCTGATAGCTCCCATCTCAAAATATGCCCAGCGCCAGCATAAAGGTACGCAGGCTGGTGATGATGATGACCGTTCCCACAAAGATGAACATGGGTTTTACGGGGATCTTCCGCACCATAAACGCGGCGATGGGTGCGGCAACGACCCCGCCCAGGATCAGGCCCAGGATGATCTGCCAGTGCCCGAAACCCATGACAAAGATAAAGGTCAGGGAGCTGGCAAAGGAGACAAAAAACTCGGTGAGGTTTACTGAACCTATTGTATACACCGGGTTTCTGCCGTTAGCGATCAGCGTGGAGCTTACTATGGGCCCCCAGCCGCCACCACCGATGGAATCCAGGAAGCCCCCGGCACCGGCCAGCAGGCCCAGTCGCTTAATGGGCTTCTTCCGCTGCTTTTTAGCGGCTACTTTCAGGATGATCCGGATACCCAGGTAGAGCGTATAGGCGGCCACCAGGGGGCGGATGTAATTATTGTAGTCGCCCAATGATGACACCAGGTAGGCTCCTACAATGGCCCCTATCACGCCGGGAAGCAACAGGTAACGAAAGAGCTTTTTGTTTACATTACCGAAGGTCAGGTGGCTGAGCCCCGAAACCCCGCTGGTGAAGATCTCCGAAGCATGCACACTGGCGCTGGCCGCAGCGGGCGGCAGGCCTGTAGCCATCAGGAAGCTGGTGGCGCTCACCCCGTAAGCCATGCCCAGGGAGCCGTCTATCATCTGGGCTATAAACCCCGCTGCCATATAAATCAGGATACTGCTGTCCAGCGAGTCCCAGAGGTTAATCAGCTGCCCCTTGAACCACAGGGTGGGAAAGAAGCTGAAGAGGATATGCCCGGCTATCATCCACCCAAAGATGGTTAAGAGCTGAAATATCCGGTTTTTCCAAATCTGCCTGGTTTCAGGACGCATACGGTGTCGTTTTGTAATGTGGGGCAAGTTTACGACATAAAACTTTAAAGTCTACTAAAATTGTAGACTTTATTAAAAAGTTTATACGGTAACTTAGAAATGTGTAATAGCTGTGAACGGGGAGCCATAAGCATTGAGCATAAAAGGGTGGATGAACCCGTCACCACAATTAAAACCCGGAGGCCGCCGGCTGAAACCTGAAGGCTTACTGTATGCCGCTATCGGGTGTGCCCATCTCCGGGTTAAAGCTGTTTTCGGTCCGTTTTTTCTGGCCAAAGTTATAGCGAAGGTTAATTCCGAAGCGCCGGGAGTCGTGGTACTGGGAGCCGGTAGCCATCATATTGCCCTGGCTGATCCGGAAATTGAACTTATTGGTAAAGAGCACATCGGAAGCATTTAGGGTAAGGTTCAGGCGATCGTTCATAAAACGGCGGTTCAGGCTCAGGTTCAGGTTACCGAAGTTCCCCAGTTCCGTAAACTGCATCTGGCCTTTGGTCATGTAGAACCCGTTCAGTGTGAGGGAGGTTTGTTTATTGAATTTTAACTCATGAAAGGTGAAAAACCGCCAGGTTCCCCGCCTGAAATGAACGGGGGAGCCTTCGTACAGGCCGGAATAGTCATTAAGGGTGTACTGGGCACCGGCCACAAAGAAGTATTTTCCACCCGGAGGCAGCGCTCCCATGAGCCGGAAGTAGGTTTCTTTGTTTTTGGCCAGGTTATCGTAGGTACGGTTCGTGACCTGCGGATTTTGCGTGTCCTGGTAGAGCACAGACGTGAAGATATCGCTGATGTGCCTTTGTCCTATGGCCAGGATAGGCGTACCTTCCACGCTGACGTTCATCTCAAAATTATTGGAAAACTGGGGTTTCAGGGCCGGGTTCCCGGATTGATAGGTAAATTCATTCAGGTATTGGCGGAAGGGGTTAAGCTGGTTATAGCCGGGGCGGTCTATGGTGCGCTGCGCCACCAGGGTGGCCCGCATTTCCATGCCCATAATGGAGGCGATCTTCCTTCCGAAAAACAGGAAGGGGAAGAGGTCGGTTCGCTGGACTTTAAAGGTGGTATCTGAGGGAATTACCTGGTGTCCGCGCATATAGGTGTTTTCCAAGCGGAGGCCGGTTTTCAGTGAAAAGGCACCGAAACTCCGGGTTCCCTGCAGGTACAGGGCACTGATGCGGTTATTGAAATCAAATGCATTGGTCCGGAAGAGGTCCGGGCTGGTCACTGCGTTTTCCGTGCGGGTAAATTCCGCCCTGCTGCCAAAATCCTGCATGGAGAGTTTTCCGCCGGTTTCCAGTTTGATCCTGTTTTTAAAGAGGTAGGTCAGCTCTGCCCGTATAGCATAGAAACCGGAAGTGCCGGAGTTATGCCCGGCGCCTGTATTTCCGGGCTTGGTGCTGTAGGTGTTGGCGTAGGTCTGATCACTTTGGGGCCGGAGAAATGAGCCTGAGAAATCCAGCAGCAACTTCCTGCTGCCGATGCTGTCAAATTTCAGAATGGAGTTCAGGCTCTGGTTGACGAAAACTCGCCTGCCCTCCGTGTGGATGTCGTTTTGGTTGGTAAATTCCTTTTCCAGTTCATGAAATGAATCGGTGCCGGTGTTATTGGTGTTATCCGAGTGGCCGCCGCTGAGCTGGCCGTCGTAAGAGACTGTCCATTTTTTGGTAAAATCATAGGCCACTCCATAGCCTATCATCCCGTTTTGTTCCCCGGAGCGGGATTCACTCCGGGAGTCCAGGCGGGAGGTTATATTTATATTTCTTTGATTTTCGACGAAGTTGAAGTTTTCTCCCACGCTGGCGCCACCATTGAGGTAGTAGGTGGTTTTTCCGGCTGACCGGTTATAGGAGGCATTGAGAAAACGGTTTCCGTATCTTCCCTGGTTCATGCCGGCGGAGATGCTCCCGGAGCCGAAGATGCTGTAGCCTTTTCGCAGGATCAGGTTAAGGGTGCCGCCGGTATTAGAGGCGTCCATGGTGGCGGAGGGCGTGCGGATGATCTCTATTTTTTCGATGGCATTGGGCGGCAGGCTCCGGAGCAGGGCGGCCAGGTCACCGGATCCCATCCGCTGCTCACGGCCGTTGATGTATATTTTGGCGGGAGTGGTGGAGCTTAAATAGAAGTTGCCGTCGGTATCTGAAAAAATACCCGGTGTTTTCTCCAGCACTTCCATTACGTTTGTTGACGACCGGGTCAGGGGTTCCGGGTCTACGATGTCCTTGTCGTCCTCATGAGTGATCAGCGGCTTTTTGGCGATGACCGCCACTTCATCCAGTTGGGTAGTGGAGGCTTTCAGCACTATCTTAAACTCGTTTTTATGGGTAAGGATCTCCTGCTCCAGTGTTTCAAAGCCCACGGCAGAAACCCTTATTTTATAGCGCAGGTTCTCACCGAGTGCGATGCGGGCTATGCCGCTGGTATCGGTGGCTCCGGCAAATGTCTTCGTGCCCAGCTGAAAAAAGAGGGTAGCGCCGGGGATGGGTTCAGTGCCATCGGTAACGGTGAAGGTGATTAATTGAGCGTGGGATAGCTGAAACGTAAAGAGAAATAACAGAAATAGTTTCTTCATGGTTATGATCAGAGTTCCGGTTAAGATATGATCCGGCTAAACAGGATAAGGAGAGGCAAATCTCTTGCAAAGATAGTTATAATTCAGGGCCGGAAAAAGTGCCATTACGGGTAGAATAGTTGAAATTTTGAAAATTATTCATTAGAAAGTGCTATTTAAGCCTTGTTTTTATCATTTTGTACTTTTTGATGGAGTGTTGCAGAATATTATATAGATTTTTTGACAAATTACTTTATTTTGGCACTCAATATGAGGCTTATTTTCCTATATTTTTGCTTATTGACAAAATATTATTCTGTTTTAGTAAACTACTTTGGATCGTTTTTCGTTGGTGCTTATTACCAGGGGGACAGATGGTTAACCTCTTTCCCGGAAGGCGAAAATAAAAAAGACGGGTTTATGTAATTATATCAAGAAAAATTTGGATTATTGCATAGATTTGTAAAAGCCGGACGGGGAGCGGTACCTGCAGTTTCTGCCTGGGAAGCTTTAAGACATAAAATTATGGTAATTAATTTCAAAGAGAATACAGAGGAGCTTTTGGTAGAGCGCTTATTAAAAGGCTTCGATCATACGCGGATGGTCAGCTGGGCCCGGCTGATGCTGGATTCGGGCCGGTACGCGGAGAGCCTGATCCTGCTGGCGGGTATGGGCAAGGCGGCCCCGGAAGAAATAGAGAAGTATTTCCTGCTGAGTATCGGGGAGCTGGAATTAAATATTCCGAAAGATACGGCGTCACAGTTGCGGGAATACGCCAATGACATCGCGCTGCGCGTACTGAACGGGGAGATGAGCCAGGATTACGGTTTTCTGCAGATGCTGAAAGTGGCCCGGGTGGCCGGCAGGGATTTCCGGTATGCGGGTTTCCCGGAGATCGAAGAAGACCTGGACAATCTCGTTTACGGGCGGAAAACCAGGAGAGACGGGCTGACGCCGGAGAACCAGAAAACATATATCCGGGAAGAGTTTAAGCTTTTTTCCACCATGGAGATGCTGGATATTCCGCTCAGTGCCCGGCAGCAGGAGTACTGCATGATCTGCGGAAAGCTGTCTACACCTTTTGCCCGGAAAAAGTATTCGGTCAGCCGGCCGTTTTTATACCATGTGATGAGCTGCGACCACTGCCGGTCGGAAAGATTGAAGTCGTCCTCCCAGCATTTTGTAAAGCGTAAGATCATTGAATCTTATGCCTTACAGGGGTGCTGAAATAAGCTTACAGGGCTGGTTTACCCGTGGGATATTCCTCTCACGGGTATTTTTATGCCCGCTCTGCCGGGCAGGGCAAATTTCAGGAACCGCAAACTTATCCGGGGGCGCCTGTGTTCTTTAAAGAAAATAAGAAAGGAGGAACATTGACTGATTTATCGATATTGGAACTGGCGATCATCCGCGACGGAGGAAGTGCGGGAGAAGCCATAGAACACACGGTAGAAGCCGCCCGGCATGCGGAAAGCCTGGGCTTTAAACGGATCTGGCTGGCTGAGCACCACAATATGCCGCATGTGGCCAGCTCCGCCACGGCCGTATTAATAGGGCATGTGGCGGAAAAGACAAAGCAGATCCGGGTGGGCTCCGGTGGAATTATGCTTCCTAACCATTCTCCGCTGATCGTGGCGGAGCAGTTCGGAACCCTGGAGGCTCTGTACCCGGGGCGGATAGATCTGGGCCTGGGGCGTGCGCCGGGAACTGACCAGCTTACCGCCCAGGCCATCCGGCGGGAGAATCTGAATGCGGCTTTCAGCTTTCCGGCTGATGTGCGCCAGCTGCAAAAGTATTTTGGCAATACGGATGAGGATATGAAGGTACGGGCTTTCCCGGGAGAAGGTGCCCGGGTGCCCCTGTGGATCCTGGGGTCCAGTACGGACAGTGCCTACCTGGCTGCTGAAATGGGGCTTCCCTATGCTTTTGCGGCTCATTTTGCCCCCCAGCAGTTGTACCCGGCCATGGATATTTACCGGAAAAATTTTAAGGCTTCTGCTACCCTCGATAAGCCGAAAATGATGGTTTGTGTGAATGTGATCGCGGCGGATACCGATGAGGAAGCTCAGTTTTTATCTACCAGCCTGATCCGGATGTTTATCGGGATTGTGACGAACAGCCGTCAGCCGCTGATGCCGCCGCAGGCGCTGCCGGAGATTTTCTACCAGCACCAGGAATTGAAATACATGGTGGAAAATATGCTCAGCTATACGTTTATCGGGAGTAAGGAAACGCTGCGGAAGAGCCTGTCGGCTTTTATTGCCGATACGGGCGTGGATGAGCTGATGGTTACCTCGTATTTTTATGATATGGAGGCCAAACTGAAGTCGCTGAGCCTGGTGAGGGAGGCGCTGGGATAAGTTCAGGGCCTGAGATGTTAGTTTAGCTATGGATGTGCTAACCGCAGCGGCTTCTAACAGCTATTTCATGGGGTATAGAATCAGTTCACTGTTACACTTCAGCCTGCCGCGTTTCGGATAAATTCCGCCACCATTTCAGCCAGAAGCTTCCCCGTGGAAGGAGATGTGCGGCCATCGTACAGCTCCTGAGCTCCTTCGCAAAGATGGATGTAGGTGAGGTTTGGCGCGGGTTTCACTTCCCGGATAAAGCGGAGCGCCTGCTGCACGGTAAAACCTACAGGGGAGGAGGCGCTGGCCAATACGTTTTCCAGGGCATCCAGGTCTATTTCTATACCCAGCGGCAGGGAAGCGGTATGCTGCAAGGCGCTTTGAACAGCCTGGCTGAAGTCATTAGATGATAAAAGCTCATCGAGGTACTGCACCTGGATTTGCGGAAGGGTATCGAACTCCCGGAGCATGTATTCCGGAACATAGTTTTTTTGCAGCCCGAAAACCGAATATTGTCCCAGGTAGCCCTCACTCATGGCGTAGGAGAAGCCGTTACCCGAATGCCGGCCCTCCGGCTTCCGGAAGTCGGCGTGGGCGTCCAGGTTAATAGCGGAAACCGGCATGCCCAGGGCCTGGGAGGCGCCTTTGAGATTACCGTAAGCGTTATTATGCCCGCCGCCAATCACCACCGGTATCCTGCCGGCACTGACTATTTCGTAGATTTTACGGGAGACTTCGGTGTCTATCTGCTCCACTTTTTTCCGAAGTTCCTCTATGCCGCTGTGGGGGAAATCCGGAAACTGGAAATAACCGGAGAGACAGGTATTTTCCCCGCTCAGGAAGCGGTTGGCCTGGAGATTCAGGAAGGCTTTCAGAAAAGCCGGCCAGGCGGTTTCCGTACCACCGATCCCCTGATTAGCCCGTACACCCACGGATTCCGGTATGCCGATGATCTCGTAGCGGGTATGGGGGGTGGGAGACAGGGCGATCACCTCGCCGAGGCGGGTTTCACCGGCCCGGGACTTTACCCATTCCTGCAGGTATTCCGGGCTTATTTTTATGAAGTGACCGGTTACGCTTTCTTCCCTATCCATCCCAGGTGGGTGTGTTTGAAGTTATCGTTGTATTTCAGTCCATACCCGAAAACCCGGTCCATGGCGGAATGTCCGAACAGGATCACCCCTGCCAGGGTAAGCGGCGCATTATTCAGCCAGAATCCGGAAACCAGGACCACTACCGCCACCAGCTTATGGTGGAAGAAGTTGTACAGTGCAGCACCGGTTTTAGGATTAACCAGGTAACCCACCATAGAGAGGTCCGGTAAGAGCAGGCAGACCGGGAAGACCCACCAGGCGTAGTCCAGCTGGCTGAACAGTAGGATGGAGAGGAGGAATTGCCCCGCTTCTTCCAGTTTTAAGAGATTATTCATTGGTATAAAATTTTAGCGGTGAGCCGCGCAGGGCCTTTCTCACAGCTTTATTCATTCAAAAAACTCGCCGTTAATGATCACTTTCTCCACCAGGTTTTCGCCGAAACTATACGGCAGGTAGGCAACAGACGGAATGGGCCGGGTGATGATGAGGTTAGCTCGTTTTCCTACGGCTATGCTTCCCGCTTCTTCTTCTATTTCCATGGCAAAGGCGCCGTTTATCGTGGCGGCATTAATGGCTTCTTCGGGCAGCATTTTCATCTGGATGCAGCTCATGGAAACCACCAGGTTCATGTTGCCGGACGGCGACGAGCCCGGGTTAAAGTCACTGGCCAGCACCACGGCGGCATGGTTCTCAATAAGCCTCCGGGCCGGCGGGAAGGCCATCCGGAGAAAGAAGGCGGCTGTGGGCAGGAGGGTGGCCATGGGGGCGTCCGGGAGGCCTAAAATCCGTATTTCTTCGTCAGAAATGCTCTCCAGGTGGTCTACGGAAACGGCTCCGGTGCTGTAACCGGCCTGCACACCGCCGGAAACGTGCAGTTGGTTAGCATGAATTTTCGGTTTTAAACCCCAAGCTATCCCTGCCCGGCAGATCTCTTCGGTTTCGGCCCGGCTAAAGAAGCCTTCTTCGCAGAAAACATCAATATAGTCGGCCAGGTTTTCCCGGTGAATGGCCGGGAGCATTTCCTGCAGGATAAGGTCAATGTAGCCCTGCCGGTTTCCGCGGTATTCCAGGGGGATGGCGTGGGCTCCCAGGAAAGTGGCTTTGATGGGAATGGGGGCCCATTCCTTGAGCCGGCGGATCACGCGAAGCATCTTGAGCTCGGCTTCCACACTCAGCCCGTAGCCGCTTTTGATCTCCAGGGCGCCGGTTCCCAGGCGGATGAGCTTTGCCAGCCTTTCCTGTGCCTGCTCAAAAAGCGTATCTTCTCCGGTTTCGGCCAGCTTCCGGGCAGAGTTAAGGATACCGCCCCCTTTAGCCGCAATTTCGGCGTAGCTTAGCCCCTTAAGTTTATCGATGAATTCCGTCTCCCGGGAGGCCGCAAAGACCAGGTGGGAGTGGCTGTCGCACCAGGCCGGCAGCACTGAGCGGCCTTCGGCATCCACGATCCGGTAGTCGCCGAAGTGGTGCAGGTCTTCCATGCGGCCGTATTCTGTGATCCGGCCGTCATCGATTTTCAGATAGGCGTTTTCCAGCACGGGCATTTCAGCCAGCTGGTTTCCGCGGAGGGGTCCGGTGTTCGGGCGGACGTTAATGAGGTGACGGATATTGGTTATGAGCATGTTAACCTTCAGCTGAGTTTAAACTGTTCTTTCACTTCCAATGCCTTCCCGTAGCCTGCGTCTGCGTGGCGGTAAACGCCCATGGCGGGGTCGTTAAAGAGTACACGGCGGAGGCATTCGGCGGCGCGGTCGGTGCCGTCGGCCAGTACCACCATCCCGGCGTGCTGGGAGTAGCCCATGCCTACGCCGCCGCCGTGGTGGAAGCTCACCCAGGTGGCGCCGCCGGTGGCATTGCTGAGGAGGTTCAGCAGGGCCCAGTCGCTGACGGCGTCGGAGCCGTCTTTCATGGCTTCGGTCTCGCGGTTCGGGGAGGCCACACTGCCGCAGTCCAGGTGGTCACGGCCGATCACCACGGGGGCTTTCAGTTCGCCGCTGCGCACCATTTCATTGAATTTGAGGCCGGCTTTTTCCCTTTCGCCGAGGCCCAGCCAGCAGATCCTGGCGGGCAGGCCCTGGAACGCGATCCTTTCGTGGGCCTGGGTGAGCCAGGTTTTCAGTCCTTCGTTTTCCGGGAAAAGCTCCAGCAGGGCGCGGTCGGTTTTATAAATATCTTCGGGATCCCCGCTGAGGGCCACCCAGCGGAAAGGCCCTTTGCCTTCGCAGAAGAGCGGGCGGATATAGGCCGGTGAAAAGCCGGGAAAGTCAAATGCGTTTTTCACGCCGCCCTGCTCGGCATAAGCCCGGATGTTATTGCCGTAGTCAAAGGTTACGGCGCCTTTTTGCTGCAGTTCCAGCATGAGGCTGACGTGGCGGGCCATGCTGGCAATGGCCCGCTGCTGGTAGCCGGCCGGGTCGCTCTTGCGAAGCTTCAACGCGTCCTGTAGCGACATCCCGTGGGGTACGTAACCGTTAACCGGGTCATGGGCCGAGGTCTGGTCGGTGAGGATATCCGGCGTAATTCCGTCTTCTATGAGCCGCTGCAGGAAATCGCCGGCATCCATCTCTATGCCTATGGAAACGGCTTTGCCTTCCTGTTTGTATTGCAGGGCCAGGTCACGGCCTTCTTCGTAGCTTTTGGCCCAGACGTCCAGGTAGCGGGTGTCTATTCTTTTCTGAATGCTGGCGGGGTTTATATCGGCCGATAGGCTGGTGGCTCCGGCCAGGCTGGCCGCCAGGGGCTGGGCGCCGCCCATACCGCCCAGGCCGGCAGTGACCAGTAGCCGGCCCTTCAGGTCTCCTCCAAAATGCTGCTTTCCGCACTCCACGAAGGTCTCGTAGGTGCCCTGAACGATGCCCTGGGAACCGATGTAAATCCACGAACCCGCAGTCATCTGGCCGTACATCATCAGGCCTTTCTCCCGGAGCTCATAGAAATGCTCCCAGGTGGCCCATTTGGGTACAAGGTTCGAGTTAGCGATCAGCACCCGGGGGGCCTGGGGGTGGGTGCGCACCACCCCCACGGGTTTACCGCTTTGGACCAGGAGCGAGTGGTTTTCATCCAGCTCATAGAGGTATTGGATGATATTCACCAGGGCCTCCCGGTTCCGGGCCGCCTGGCCTATGCCACCGTAAACCACCAGCTCCTCCGGGTTTTCAGCCACTTCCGCATCCAGGTTATTCAGGAGCATCCGCAGGGGCGCTTCGGTTTGCCAGGAGCGGGCATGGAGGGTATTCCCGCGGGGGGCTTTGTAGTGCGGATGCGCGGCGTATTTTTCTATGAATTGCTCTGCTGTCATGGTTTTTATTTAAATGTTGAAATCTGCAGGCAGCAAAGGCCTGTTGTACAAAATTAAGCTATTTATTCTATTTTTTTGAGATCAATGGAGCTACCGAACCTTAGTTCTTATAAGCCGAATTCCTCAAACCCGTTGTTCAGCGCTATCTGAAGCTTCTCCGAAATTTCTTTTATGTAAGAAGTAAAAGAATAATCCTCCACCATTCTTTTGATCTCCCGGATATCTTCGGCAAAGATCCGGTCTTCGTTGGCAAAAGACACTTTCCGGCGCACAAACTCGTGGGCTTCTTCCAGCAGAACGGAGCTTTTCAGGGGCCGGCGGAACTCGATGGCCTGGCAGGCGCTCATGAGCTCTATGGCCAGGATATATTCCAGGTTATCCAGGATTTTATGGAGCTTGCGCCCGCTGATGCTGCCCATGGATACGTGGTCTTCCTGGCCCAGGGAAGTGGGCACACTGTCTGCCGAAGCCGGGAAACACAATGTTTTGTTTTCAGTGACCAGGGCCGCGGTGGTGTATTGCGGGATCATGAAGCCGGAGTTCAGGCCTACGTCATTCATGAGCAGCATGGGCAGGCCGAATTTCCCTTCCAGTAAGAGGTAGCATCGCCTGTCGGAAATATTACCCAGTTCTGCTGCCGCAAAACAGGCGTAATCGAGGGGGAGGGCCATGGGCTGGCCGTGGAAATTTCCTCCGCTGATGGTGTCGTCCGGGGCAAAAATGATAGGATTATCCGTTACGGAGTTCAGCTCGGTTTCGGTGAGTTCTTTCAGATGCAGCCAGGCGTTTCGGGCGGCGCCGTGCACCTGGGGCATGCAGCGGAGGCTGTAGGGGTCCTGCACGCGCTCACAGTCTACGTGGCTTTCCATGATCTCGGAGTTTTGGAGCAGCGTCCGCAGGCGCTGGGCTACCAGCCGGTTCCCGGGAAAGGGCCTTAATTCGTGCAGCCGGGCATCAAAAGGGGCTTTGGTACCCTGCAGCGACTCCAGGCTCATGGCACCGATGATATCGGCGATCTCCAGGCAGTGGAAGAAGCGTTCCACGCATTTTACGGCGTAGCTTAGGATGAACTGGGTGCCGTTAATGAGGGCCAGGCCCTCCTTGGGACCCAACTGAACGGGTTCGATTCCCGCTGAGACCATTACTTCAGCCGTATCCGTAACCCGGCCCCGGTACTCCACTTTCCCTAGACCGATCAACGGTAAAAACAGGTGGGAAAGCGGCGCCAGGTCACCGCTGGCCCCTACGCTTCCTTTCTCCGGAACCATCGGGATAACGTCATTTTCGATATGCCAGAGGATGCGCTCCAGGGTGGTCAGCTGCACGCCGGAATAGCCCTGGGCCAGGGCGTGGAGCTTGGTGATGAGCATGATTTTAGCAATTTCCGAGGGGATGTTATCGCCCACACCCACGCTGTGCGACTGCAGGATTTTGTACTGTAACGTACGGGTGTCTTCTTCCGAGATGCTTTTGTTAGCCAGGATCCCAAAGCCCGTATTTACGCCGTAAACCGTGCGCTGGCTGGCCACGATCTCCTGTACATCGGCTTCGGATTTTTTGATTTTTTTCAGGGCATTTTCAGACAGGATCCCCCTTACCGTGCCTTGGGCTATAGCCAGGGTGATCCCTACGGTCAGGCGGTCTTCGCCGTATTGAAATAGTTTGTTCATGAAGTAAAATATTGGACTGTTCAAAGATAGGAATATTTTTTCCAGGGGTGAAATTATCAGGGCCTTATGAAATTTTAAGGAAATTTTAAGGCCTGCAGGAAACTTTCACAAATGTATTATATGTTGTTACATCAATCGTAAACAAACACTTTTCCAATGAAAAAAGTAACAATTCTGGCTCTTGCAGCCCTGATCGGAACCGCATCCTGTACAAATTCAAACTCAGACACAGCCGAAACTTCTGACGCTGAAGCGGTAGCCTCCCTGGAAGGCGAAGCTTACGCCGTAAGCCTTAACGAAAGCGTGGTGGAATGGAAGGCCTTTCACAAAGGGGGTTTTGCTCCAAGATGGGGTACCTTAAAATTATCGGCCGGTGAATTTTCGGTAAAAGGCGGCGAAATTAACGCCGGATCATTCACCATTGACATGAACTCGCTGATCGTGGATCCGGCTTCCGTAACGGAAAAAGACAAGAAGGCGATCGATTTACAGAATCACCTGAAAAGCGCTGATTTCTTTGATGTGGCTAATCACGCCACGGCTAAGTTTGAGATCACCGGTGTAACGGATTTTGATGCTACAAAACACACCAGTGTTATCGAAGGCGCTAACAAAGTAGTTTCCGGAAACCTGACCCTCCAGGGAAACACCGTAAACGTAACTTTCCCTGCTAAAATAGTGGTGGCTGACGGTACCGCTAAAGTAGATGCCCGGTTTACGGTAGACCGTACCGCCTGGAACCTGAAATTCGGTGTAACGGAGGCTGATCCGGCCGAGTGGGGTATTTCTAAAGATTTTGAGATAGGGATTAACCTGACTGCGGTAGCTAAGTAAGCTGCGGGTGGGGGAGCTATTAGCTTTCAGAAATTGGGTGTGCCGTTCGGCGGGCATTACCCGGCTGAGAGCTGACGGCTTAAAGCTAATCCCGACACTGTCCGGAAAGGGAACAAAATGCAGGGAGAGCGGGGATCTGACAGTATACTGAGGTATGCGTGTAAGGTCCGGTTCAGAAATCCCCGGCCTTTTGTACACTTTCCGGGCAGTTTCTTTTTATCCGAATACCCTGAAAAGCGGATTATTTGCGTTATTTTTGTGTAAAAATCTACTTATGAACGTATTTCTTACCGGCATAACGGGTTTGTTAGGGAGCGAGGTGGCCCGTCAGCTGTTGGAAAGGGGGTACAGAATCCGGGCGCTGGTGCGAAACCCGCAGAAAGCACAGTTACAGCATCCGGATATCGAATATGTACAGGGGGACATCCTGGACGTTACCGCGCTGGCTGAACAGATGCAGGGCATGGATCAGGTGATCCATACGGCCGCTGTGGTGTCTTTTGCACCCCGGGACCGGAATGAAATGTACAAAACCAACGTGGAAGGCACCGCTAACGTGGTGAATGCCTGCCTTTCGTCTTCCATAAAAAAGCTGGGTTACGTAAGCTCTATAGCCGCCTTCGGCCGGCCGCCATTGAGCGAGATGAAGAAGGTGGACCAGGTGGAGATCGACGAAAACCAGAAGTGGATCGCCTCCGGAACCAATTCGCATTATGCCATCACCAAGTACCTGGGCGAATGCGAAGTGTGGCGGGGCGCCGCCGAGGGCCTGAATATGGTGATCGTGAACCCGTCCATTATCCTGGGGGAGAGCGACTGGAATATCAGCAGCACCCGGCTCTTTAAGTATATATATGACGAGAAGCCGTTTTACCCGGAAGGTTACCTGAATTACACGGACGTGAAGGATGTGGCCTCGGCTCTCATCCGGCTGATGGAATCGGACATCCGGGATGAGCGTTTCTGTATTTCTGCAGGCATGATTTCCTACAAGGAGTTTTTTGGCCAGATCGCCGTACGTTTCGGAAAGAAGAAGCCCTGGTTTAAGGTCAGTGCGGGCATGATGGGCGCCTTGTGGCGACTGGAAGCTCTCAAGTCTTTTCTTACCGGCGGAGCCCCGCTGATTACGAAAGAGACGGCTAAAACCGCCCAACTGAAGATATTCCAGAAAAACAACAAGATCCGGGAAACCCTGGGTTTTGAATTCAGAACGCTTCCCGAAACCCTGGACCGGGTGTGTGCGTTCCTGGCCGGGAAGAATTAAAAAAGGCTTAAATGCCTGTAAGAATTAAAAAAAGCTGTTACTTTTACCCAGTATTGACCGCATCCAAGATGAATCAGGACTTTAGCGAACCTTTTGAGGAATACAACGAAACTTCGCCGGAAGAAGTGGCAAGAAGATTCGAGTCGATGTTAAAGCGGAAAGAATCTCCGGCTTTCAGCGAGGAGGTTTTTGAATCCCTGACGGAGCACTACCTCATCAAGGGGAATTTTGAAATGGCCCTAAAGGCCTGTAATTATGGGCTTCGCCTTTACCCGAACTCCCTCGATATGCTGCTGAATAAGGTGCAGGTGCTGATTAACCGCCTGGAGCTTTACGAAGCCACCGAAATCCTGGACCATGCCTCCGTATTTTACCCGTCAGACACCGAGATCCGGTATTTCCGGGGAGTGATCAATATCTACGCGGGCGAAAACGAGAAGGCCATTGAGATCTTCCGGGAGATCCTTCCCATTTCAGAGGAGAAAGAGAATATTTATTTTCAGCTGGGCATGGCCCAGTCGGCCCTGGGCCTGCTGGAAGACTCCATAGAATCTTTCCGGAAGGCCATAGAGGAAAACAGCAAGAGCGAGATCGTTTATACCGAGCTGGTGTTCAGCTACGAGCTGGCTTCTGCCCTGGAGCAGGGGGTGGCCTATTTTAAAGAACTGATAGACCGCGATCCTTATAATCACCTGGCGTGGTTTGCGCTGGGTCAGTGCTACAATAACCTGGGCCTTTTTGAAGAGGCCAAAGATGCGTTTGGGTTTGTGACGGCCATTAATGACAGCTTTTCAGGCGGCTGGTATAACCTGGGCCTGTCTCACCTGAGTGTGGATGAGTTTGACCAGGCCAAAGAGTGCTTCCAGCAAACCCTGGGCCTGGAAGAGGAGTCATCCGAAGTGCTGGTGCACCTGGGTTCCGCCCATGAGCGGCTGGAGGAGTATTCTGACGCCTTTAAGTGCTATAAAAAGGCTTCGGAGCTGGATGAGTACAGTGATGAGGCCTGGTTCGGGATGTCATCCGTGCTGTATGAGCAGGAGCGTTACGTGGAGGCCATTCATTTTATCAAAAAGGCCATTAAGCTGAACGGGGTGAATTCGGATTACTGGCTGCTGCTGGCCGATAATGAGAGCAAGTTCGGCAATATGATCTCCGCCGAAGAAGCCTACCGCAAGGCCGTGGAGCTGAACCCCATTGACCCGGATATCTGGCTGAACTGGTCCCTGTTGTATTTTGATGCGGAAGATTATACGCGGGCCATGGAGATCGTGACTGACGGCCTGGAAGACCTGCCTGAGGAGGCAGACCTGTATTACCGGGCTACGGTGTATCTCCTGTATGACGGCAGCTATACCATAGCGTACAAATACCTGCAGGAGGCGCTGGCCCTGGATTACGATAAGCATGTGCAGCTGTATGATTTCTTCAGTAACCTGAGTACGCTGAAGACCCTGCAGCGAATCATTGAACAATATAAATCCTAAAAAAAGACCCTCGCAGGAGGGTCTTTTCATTATTTCTTGAAGTTATAAAATTTCCAGTTCGGCTTATAGTCTTTCGGAATGGGCTTATTCAGCAGGGAGGCCCGGATCATCTCCATGGGCATGTGATTCAGCTTGATGACTTTATCGTGAAATTCGGCAAATGACATCTTACCGGATTCCACAAATTCATTTTTGATGCTGAACAGCTGAAGTCCGCCCACCAGGTAAGCCAGCTGGTAGAGTGGCGGGTAGGTTCCCTCAAAAGACCGTTTTACTTCTGCATGGGCATTGGAGTATTCATGACCCACCCGGTCTACCAGGTAGTCCACGCACTGCTGGGGTGTCCATTCGCGCAGGTGATATTTCAGCGAGAAGGTGATCCTGGCGCAGCGGTGCATTCTCCAGAAAAGCATCCCGATTCGCTCTTCCGGGGTTTTGGCAAAGCCTTTCTGGTAGAGCAGAAGCTCCCAGTAGAGGGTCCAGCCTTCGGTAGAAAACGGCGTAGAGAAGGCCTCGCGCCGGTACGGCCGGTAGCGGCTGTTCATGTAAAACTGCAGGTGGTGGCCGGGTACCAGCTCGTGTTGCACGGTGCCCCGGGAGAAATACGGGTTATTTCCCCGCATGCTCATCATTTTGTGATCGTGCTCCATGGTGTTCGTCGGGTAGGCGATAAGAATATCCCTGCCGCCCAGGAAGAAGGGGCTGACCAACTGCCTCTCCGGGCTCATCATCTGCATGCCCCAGGTTTCTTCGGCTATAGGTGGAATTTCGATCAGCTTATTGGCCCGGATAAACTCCTGGGCATCGTTATAAAGTTTGATAATCAGTTCAGGCTGGGTGCCGGCAGGAACATAGGTTTGTTTGACTTTTTCCTGAGCCGCTTTCCAGTTGTCGCCGAAGCCCATCTCCCGCGAGGCCTTCAGCAGTTCGGCCTCACACCAGGCAAACTCCTGGTCGGCCAGCTTGATCAGCTCTTCCGGCGTGTAGGCGATCATCTCCAGTTTCAACTGGCGGTTCAGCTCCTCCCGGCCTATGGGAAGGCCGCCGATACCGCTGCCGTCGTCGGAGGGTTTGGCGTCACTCTTGGAGCGGATCAGCTTTTCGTAGTCGCCCAGCTGCTCGTCCAGTTTCTTATAGGCGGTAGGCACCCACCAGGTAAAAAGCGGGTCATAACCGTTATAAAATTCGTAGAAGCTCCGGAGACGGGCTTTCATGGACGCGATCACCTCGGCCGTAAAATTGGCCTGGGTTTCTGAAATCTTCCCGCCTTTAGCTACTTCCGCCTTTATTTTTTCCAGGTCTTTGGAGGCCTGGTTCAGCTCAGTGGCTACTTCCTGGCCGCTTACGGTGGTACCGCGGCGGCGCATCTTTTCGTATTTGTAAATGGTGGCCGAGAAGGGGAGGTATTTTTCAATTTGCCCGTACAGCGCGGCTTCCTGGGTAAGGAGGTTCTGGGTTTCCTCCACTTTCCTTTTCAGGAGGAGGTGGTCTACCTGCCCGTCCACGCTGATGTTATTGTAGTCTACATTGGCCAGCTTTTGCAGGTATTCGCGGTTCAGGGCCATCATTCTCTCGCGCTGGTCGGGGGAGTTAGCCAGGGTACGGAATCCTGCGCCGGGGGCCCCGTAAAAGTAGTTTACGGCACGGGCGTCATTGGTGTATTGAATCACCAGGCCGGAGGTTTCGCTGGCCTGTTCGTACATGGAGGCCGTGGGTGTGTTCTGGCTCCAGACGGCCGGAGCCCACAAAACCCCAAGGAGCACTTTAAGGATATTTTTTTTCATATAGGTATAAGTTAGTTAAATCGTTCAGGGTCAAACAGCCGGATATCGGTGCCGGTGCGGGTGTTATTGATCAGGTCAGCCACGGTTTTTCCTACGGCGGGCCCCAGGCTGAGTCCCATCATGCCCAGTCCGCCGGCGATGGTCAGGTTTTCCAGTTTCGCGGAGTTTCCGAGGTAGGGGAGGCCATCGGCCGAGCAGGGCCGGAAGCCGTGCCAGATGTCTTTCTCTTCGGGCATGGGCAGCTGAAATTCAGGATAATACTGCGGCACGGAACGCACTATGCCCTCTACCCGGTTCAGGTTGATCTTATGATTTACCGCCGCCAGTTCCATGGTGCCGCCTATCCTGACCTGGCCGTTCATGGGGGTCAGCGCCACCCGGGCTTCCAGTAGGAGGGCAGGATGCTGCACTTTGCCTTCAAAGGCCCCGGTCATAAAAGAATAGCCTTTGCCCGGCATGACGGGCACGCTGAGGCCGGCCTTTTTACAGAGCTGCTGTAGCCAGGCTCCGGCCGCAAAAACATAGCGGTCAGCCGAGAATTTTTTACCCGAGCCGGTTTCGATGGAGGTGATCCTGCCCTGTGAACGGCTAACGTCTATCACTTCTTCATGGGCATAAAACCGTACCCCTACGGATTCCAGCTTCTTTCTCAGTGCGGTGATCAGGGCGGGCGGATACAGGTGGCCGTCGCACTTGTAATGTACGGCGCCCAGCACATCCAGCCGGAGTTCCGGCTCCAGCACGGCCAGCTGCGCCCTGTCTATTACCTCCACGTCCAGCCCGAGCTCCTGCGCGGTATGCGCCAGGTGGATCTCTTCTTCTTGCGTGCGGGCGGTCTTGTACAGCATCAGGATGCCTTTTTTCTTCAGTTCAAAAGACTCGTCCAGGTCCCGGTAGAGCTCATCGTAGAGCGTGCTGCTGTACAGGTTCAGGTCACGAAGAGGGGGTGCCGAGGTGTTTACATGCCTCTCATTGGCATTTTTCATGAATTTCAGGCCCCAGGAGATCAGCGAAGCGCTGGGTACGGGTTTGACGTAAAACGGGCTCCGGCTGTTAAACATCCAGCGGATGCCCTGGGACACGATGCCCGGGGCGGCCATGGGCGTGAAATGGCTGGGTACGATCATCCCCGCATTGCCGTAGGAGCAATTGTCCAGGAAATCTCCTTTATCCAGCACGGAAACGTTCCAGCCGGTTTTTCTTAAGTACCAGGCGGAAGAAAGCCCGGCAATTCCGCCACCTACAATCAGCGCATTACCATTCATAGCTATTTATATTACCTGGAACCCGTGTGCATACGGGTCGTTGTCGTCTATAAAAATTGTATTGTACCCGTAAATCAGGGCCCAGCCTTCAATGCTCGGCGTGATGGCGGGCTTCCCGTTTCCAAAGGGATCTGTATGCTCCGCCTCTATTCTTCCCGTAAAGCGTGAACCAATGATGCTTTCATGGATAAACGTATCGCCGGGTTTTAACCTGCCTTTGGCGTGCCATTGGGCCATGCGGGCGGAAGTGCCCGTACCACAGGGAGAACGGTCAATGGCCTTGTCGCCATAGAAAACCGCATTCCGTGCCGTAGAAGAAGGATCCAGCACCTCGCCGGTCCACTGGATGTGGCTGAGGCCGTTAATATTGGCGTCTTCAGGATGCACAAAAGTGTAGTGCTGGTTCAGGCGGCTACGGAGTACCCGGCTCCAGCTGATGAGCTGGTCAGCGGAGTAATCCTGGAGGCCGCTAAAGTTTTCCTGGGGGTCTACAATGGCGTAGAAGTTACCGCCGTAAGCCACGTCTACGGTCAGCAGGCCCAGGTCAGGGCATTCCACGGTCAGGTTCTCAGCAGCCAGGAACGACTTCACATTGGTCAGCTTCACCGACTTCACCTTATCTCCTTCCTGCACGTAATCAATCAGCACCAACCCCGCCGGAGCCTCCAGCCGCAGTTTCCCGGGCACTTTAGGCGTGATCAGCCCTTCTTCAATAGCGATAGTCACCGTACCGATGGTACCGTGGCCGCACATGGGCAGGCAGCCGCTGGTTTCGATATACAGCACGGCCACGTCATTAGCCGGATCCACCGGCGGGTACAGGATGCTGCCGCTCATCATATCGTGCCCCCGGGGTTCAAACATAAGCCCCTTGCGGATCCAGTCGTACTCCCTCAGAAAATGAAGGCGGCGTTCCATCATGGTGTTCCCTTCCAGGAAGGGCCCGCCACCCGATACAAGGCGTACAGGATTCCCACAGGTATGCGCGTCAATACAGGAAAATGTTCGTTTCATATTTTATTCCGAATACGTTAATCCCAGGCTCCGGAAGCGGTGCATAAACATCCCCCCCATTAACCATTAATAATTAATCACTAGCCATTCCCCCGCGTTATCTCCCCATCCACCAGCCTGTACAGGCCCAGGGGATTTCCGTTCTTTAATTCATCCGGCAGGTAGGCATCCGGCACATTCTGATAGCTCACCGGCCGGGCAAACCGGCGGATGGCATCGGGGCCTACGGAGGTGAACCGGCTGTCCGTACAGGCCGGGAAAGGCCCGCCGTGCTGCATGGCGCTCACCACTTCTACACCGGTAGGAAACCCGTTAAAGAGCAGGCGGCCGCATTTTTCGGTCACCCACAGGATCAGCTCTTCGTAATCAGCGATTTCCGCCTCTTCCCCCAGGATGGTGCAGGTCAGCTGACCGTGAATCTTGCGGGCAATGGCCGTCATCTGTTCCGGGCTACTGTAGGTCACAACCAGCCCAAACGGCCCGAATACCTCTTCCTGGAGCGTGTCATTCGCCAGAAATTCTTCTGCAGTAACCAGGGCCAGGGCCGGTGCACCTATCCCTTTTTCGGAAGAGGCAGCAGCCAGCAGCACCTGCACATCAGGCTGGGAGCTCACGGTGGCCTTGTTCTGAACGTAGGAGTCGGCGATGCCCTCGTGCAGCATGGCGCAGGGAGCTACCTGACCGGCGGCGGCCACCAGTGCGTTAATAAATTCATCCCGGCCTTCGGGTACTATGATGATGCCGGGGTTAGTACAGAACTGGCCCACCCCCAGCGTGAGGGAGGCGGCATACTGCTGCGCCACTTCCACGGGGGCATTCTTTATTTTTTCAGGCAGCACAAACACCGGGTTCACGCTGCCCATTTCAGCAAATACGGGAATGGGCTCCGCCCGCTGATTAGCCACATCAAAAAGCGCTTTCCCGCCGGTATAGGAGCCGGTGAAGCCTACGGCTTTTACCAGGGGGTGTTTTACCAGTTCCTGGGAGGCCTGGCGTGAGTTACTGAAAACCTGCGCAAAGGTTCCCGCCGGGTAACCGGCTTTTTTCACCCCCCTGCTGATGGCCTCAGCCATGATGCCGGCGGTACGGGTATGGGCCGAGTGGGCTTTCACGATCACCGGGCAGCCGGCTGCCAGGGCCGATGCCGTATCTCCGCCCGCCGTAGAAAAGGCAAAAGGGAAATTACTGGCGCCGAAAACCACCACGGGGCCCAGTCCCACGTAAGTCTTCCGGATATCCGGCCGTGGGGGTGTACGTTCCGGCAGGGCGGTGTCAATGCGTACGTCCAGGATGGTGCCGGCCGCCAGCGCTGCCCCGTAGCTGCGCCATTGGAGGATGGTCCGGCCTTTTTCGCCGGTAAGCCGGGCTAGCGGCAGGTGGGTTTCTTCGTGAGCGGCTTGAATCAGCTCCTCGCCGAGCGCTTCGATCTCGTCGGCTATCACGTTCATCAGTTGCGCTCTTTGTTGAAAATTAGTTTTCCGGAGGTACAGAAACGCTTCGTGGGCGCTACTGACCACGCTGTTTATTTCTTCCAGTGATGTCATGTTATAAGTTTTTGTAATCCGGTAATTGTGGCCGGGATGCCCGGGCATCGTTAATAACCTTTAAAATTCTTTCGCGCTCTTCGCCGACCAGGGTAAGGCGGGGGGCGCGTACGTATTCATTGCTGATTCCTTCTGCGGTGGCGGCCAGCTTGATGTATTGCACCAGGCGCGGATGGATATCCAGCTCCAGCAGCGGCATAAACCAGCGGTAGATGGCCAGGGCTTCATCCAGGCGGCCGGCTGCAGCCAGCTTAGTGATGGCTACGGTTTCTGCCGGGAAGGCGTCTACCAGCCCGGCCACAGAACCCACGGCTCCCAGCAGCTGGGTCTCCAGGGAAATGGTATCTACCCCCCCCAGGATCTTGAAGCGGTCACCGAAGCGGTTGATCATGCGGGTCACATTGGTAAGATCACGGGTAGACTCTTTTACGGCCTGGATGGTGGGGTATTTCTCCAGCTCACCAAACATATCCAGGTTCACGTGGATACCATAATCCACGGGGTTATTATAGATCAGGATGGGGAGGTCTGTAGCGCTGGCTACCGCCCCGAAATATTCCACTACCTCGCGGTCAGAGGCTTTATAACGCATGGGTGGAAGCAGCATGAGGCCGTCAGCCCCCAGCTCTTTTGCTTTCAGGGCTATGCCCACGGCTTCACGGGTGGCCTGCTCTGCAATGTTCAGGAGCACGGGAAACCCCTCCGGGGCCACGCTTTTTGCAAAAGTCAGCAGGTCAAATTTCTCCTGTGCGGTCAGGGTGCTGGCTTCGCCCAGCGTGCCGGCCAGGATGATCCCGGAAATTCCCGCATCGATCTGGTACAGAAGGTTCTTTTTGAACATTCCATAGTCGATCTCCTCATCGGCCGTAAAAGGCGTCAAAACCGCAGGATATACCCCGTGCCAAAGTGCTGTCTTACTCATTAATTTTATTGTTTTATAGTTTTGGATAGTATTCCTCTAACAGAAGAAGGTCAAAGTTATAAAGTTAATTATTGGAAACCATATATAAAATTAATCAGTAGATTTTGCGTGCAAATGAAACGACCTGCCCCTTAAAAACGAAAATGGCACCGGGATCTCCGGTGCCATTTTCTATAAAACCATTGGATTTAAACCAGGTTTACGATCAGCGCTTCGCCATGTTTTTCCACTTTGGCCAGGCCGTTCCGGGTCAGCTCCTTAATGGCGGTATCCCATTTTTTATTGCTGAAGCCGGTCTGGGCCTTTAATTCTTCCAGGGCGATTACCTTGCTGACCTGGAGCAGATCCAGCACGGCTTTGGCGTCTTCACTGACGGCCGGCGTCTTTTTCTCCGGGCGCATCTGCGGGAAGAACAGCACTTCCTGGATGCTGGCGTTGTTCGTCAGCATCATGGTGAGGCGGTCTATGCCTATACCGATACCCGCGGTAGGCGGCATACCGTATTCCAGGGCACGGATAAAGTCTTCATCCAGGGCCATGGCCTCTTCGTCGCCTCTTTCGGCCAGGCGTAGCTGCTCTTCAAAGCGCTCGCGCTGATCCAGCGGGTCATTCAGTTCCGAGTAGGCGTTAGCGATCTCCTTGCCGTTTACAAACAGCTCAAAACGCTCTACCAGCCCGGCTTTTGAACGGTGCTTTTTAGTCAGCGGCGACATCTCCACCGGGTAGTCAATGATAAAAGTAGGCTGGATCAGGTGATCTTCCACTTTCTCCCCGAAGATCTCATCGATCAGCTTGGCTTTGCCCATGGTAGCATCTACTTCCATTCCCCACTCCCGGCATTTGGCCCTGAGCTCCTCTTCGGTAGCCGTATCCACGTTCACGCCGGTATATTTTTCAATGGCCTCAAGGATAGACAGCCGGGCGTACGGTCCCTGGAAGTCGATCACGTTCTCTCCGAAAGTGAATTTCGTATCTTCATTCACAGCGAAGGCCACTTTTTCCAGCAGCTCCTCCGTAAATTCCATCATCCAGGTATAATCTTTATAGGCCACGTAGAACTCCAGCGCGGTATATTCCGGGTTATGGGTCCGGTCCATGCCTTCGTTCCGGAACATTTTACCAAACTCATACACGCCGTCAAAGCCCCCTACGATCAGCCGCTTCAGGTAAAGCTCATTGGCGATCCGCAGGTAGAGCGGCATATCCAGCGTATTATGGTGGGTCACGAAAGGCCGGGCTGCGGCGCCGCCGTGAATAGGCTGCAGGATGGGGGTTTCCACTTCCAGCCAGCCTTTGTTATCAAAAACCTGGCGCATGGTGCTGATGATCTTTGCCCTTTTGACAAAAATCTCCCGGTTTTCCGGGTTCACGATCAGGTCCACATAGCGCTGGCGGTACCGCTGTTCGGGATCGGTGAAGCCGTCGTACGTATTGCCGTCGTCATCGCGTTTAACGATAGGCAGGGGCTTCAGCGCCTTGGAGAGCAGCTTGAATGAGCGCACGTGAATGGAGATCTCACCGGTCTGGGTTTCAAAGCAGTAGCCGTTTACTCCCACGATATCGCCGATGTCCAGCAGCTTTTTAAAGACGGTATTGTAAAGGGTCTTGTCGTCTTCCGGGCAGATATCGTCACGGCGGATATAAATCTGGATCCGGGCGGTTTCATCCTGGATCTCGGCAAAGGACGCCGATCCCATAATGCGGAAGCTCATCAGCCTTCCGGCCACACTAACATCTTTGAAATCAAATTTATTGTGCTTCCAGTGCATCAGGATGTCACGGATAGTGGTATTGGTAGTAAACCCTTCTGCCGGGTACGGGTCTATACCCAGAGCCATCAGCTCTTCTCTTTTTTGTCTTCTCAGTAGTTCCTGTTCGCTCAATTGCATGAGTAAATAATCATTTTCCATGCAAAATTAGTGTTTTTTAGCGGCTCTCTCTCAAAAAAGGCTGATATTTGAACGTTGTTAACATTTTTTTCGGATGAATTTAAAGGAAATACTTGCCGGGAAAGGCATTTTCATTTCTGCTGTTTTATTATTGCTGTTCCAATGCTCTTCCCGACGGGCACTTCCCGAGAATGAAATTCCCCCTAAACGGGAGTTCCGGGGGGTGTGGATCGCTTCTGTGGCGAATATCGACTGGCCCTCGCGCAAGGGCCTGCCCAGCCCGGATCAGCAGCAGGAGTTCATCCATATCCTGGATAACCATCAGCGCCTGGGCATCAATGCGGTGTTTGTACAGGTCAGGGCCGCCTCTGACGCTTTTTATGCAGAGAGTGAAGAGCCCTGGTCGGAATGGCTCACCGGCACCCAGGGCCGTGCCCCTTCTCCGTTTTATGACCCGCTGAACTTTATGATCGAGCACGCGCATGAGCGTAACATGGAGTTTCACGCCTGGCTGAACCTGAACCGGGGTACGCATGCTTCCTCCACCTCGGTTTCACCTAATCATATCACCCGCACCCATCCGCACTGGTTCCTGAATTACGGCGGGTACAAGGTGTATAATTTCGGGCTTCCGGAGGTGCGGAGCTACATCGTGAGCCAGGTGCTGAATATTGTGCGGAATTACGATGTGGACGGCATCCATTTTGACGATTATTTTTATCCTTACCCCACGCCGGGGCAGCGGCTGAACGACCTGCAGACGTTCCGGCAGTATGGTCAGGGTTTCAGCCGCATAGAAGACTGGCGGCGGAATAACGTAAATATCCTGATCAAAGACATTTCAGAGGTTATCCGCAAGGAAAAGCCCTATTTAAAGTTTGGGGTCAGCCCTTTTGCCGTATGGCGGAGCCGTGACCGGGATGCCGGGGGCTCGGATACGGCCGGTGCGCTGAGCTCTTACGATGACCTGTATGCCGACTCCCGCCTGTGGGCCCGGGAGGGGTGGATAGATTATATTGTGCCCCAGGTTTATTTTTCATTCGGCCACCGCACTGTCCCCTATAAACCCATGGTAGACTGGTGGGTAAAGAATAAAGGCCCGCATCACCTGTACATCGGGCTGGGGAGCTACCGGGTGGGGGAGAGGAACCGCGAGTGGGGCTCTGCCGCGCAGATCATGGATCAGCTGCGGGTTAATGAACGCACGGAAAGCGTAGGCGGTAGCGTGTTTTACAGCTCGAAGTCACTGATGCCGGCTTCTCACCGCCTTTCGGATTCCCTGCGCGGCTATTATCGCTATCCTGCCCTGCCGCCGGTGATGGAATGGAAGACGCCGGATCCGCTGCCGCGCCCGGAGATCACGGAAGTAACCCGCAGCGGAGGCGGCCAGGTGCGGCTGCGGTGGAGCATCCCGGACGAGTACGAAGAATACGTACGGAGCTTTGTGATCTACCGTTACCTGCGGGGCGAGAAGCGGACCCTGGAAGACCCGCGGAACATAGTGGCCATAGTCAGGAATAAGGAAGAGAAGGTCTTTTATGACCTTACGGCGCGGGCCGAAAGCCAGTATGAATACGCGCTCACGGCCCTGGACCGCCTTTCCAATGAAGGGAAGCCCAGTAAGCTTCACAAGCTGAAATAAAAGCCGGCCGGGCAGAATTAATTTTTCGGAAAAAAGGTGGGAAATGCCGGTTTTTTTCCTTATTTTTGCTTTCTTCTTCCGTCTCACCCCTGTTGGCAAGTGCCGAGGGGAGGTTTACAGGCAGATAATTTATTAATCAAACGTTTTATAGATGAAAGAATATGGCAGTAATGTTCAGAAGCTGGTAGAACATATTGTGACCATACCTGATAAAGAAACCAGGACAAAGCACGCGCACATCCTGGTAGAGCTGATGCGGCAGATCCATCCCCAGATGCGGGACGGCGCTGACTACAGCAAGAAGCTTTGGGATGACCTGTACATTATGGCGAATTTCGACCTGGATGTAGACAGCCCGTTCCCGGCTCCGCCGAAGGAGATCCTGGGAAAACGCCCCAAGCAGATTCCGTATACCCAAAGCAAGCTGAAGCATAAGTTTTACGGCCGTAACCTGGAGTTGCTGGTGCTGAAAGCCATGCTGGCCGACACTTTTGACGAGCGGAAGGCCTTTGTTTCCTACCTGGTGAAGCTGATGAAATCCTTCTATCTGAGCTGGAACCGGGATTCCGTAGAGACCGGCGTATGCCTGAACCAGATCCTGGAGCTGTCAGGCGGGCGCTTAAAGCCGGAGATCGATGACCTGCTGACAAACGGTATGATCGATGAGGCGAACCCCAAAGACGGCCCGGCGGGCTTCCGGCAGCGGACGAACTTCGTGAACCGGAACAATAACAACAATAATAATACCGGCGGTTACCGGAACAATAACCGTAATCAGCCGCCTCAGCGCAATAACATGGGGCCGAATAACAATAACAAGAACAGATTTAATAACAATAACCGCAAAAGACCGCTATAAATATGGGTTCGTTCAGAATTACGGGAGGGAGAAAGCTCAAAGGAGAGATCATTCCCCAGGGGGCAAAAAACGAGGCGTTGCAGATTTTATGCGCGGTTCTCCTCTCTAAAGAGCCTGTGGTTATTCATAATATCCCCGACATCCGCGATGTCAATAAGCTGATCGAGCTCCTGCAGGATATGGGTGTGGAAACCCGTAAGCTGGGAGCCGGATCCGTAGAATTTAAGGCGGGCGGGGTGAATTTTGATTATTTCGAATCGGAGCAATACAAAAATAAAGCAGCCGAGCTTCGGGGATCCGTGATGCTCCTGGGGCCTATGCTGGGGCGTTTTGGCAAAGGGAAAGCCCCTAAGCCGGGCGGTGATAAGATCGGGAGAAGGCCCCTGGATGCGCATTTTGTGGGCTTCCAGAAGTTGGGTGCCACGTTTTCTTATGACGCCGGTGATGCCTTCTACCACGTAGATGGCAGCGGCATGAAAGGGGCCTATATCTGGATGGAGGAGATCTCGGTGACCGGTACGGCTAACGTGATCATGGCCGCCGTGCTGACGGAAGGTACCACCACCATTTACAATGCGGCCTGCGAACCCTACCTGCAGCAGCTGTGTAAGATGCTGAACCGCATGGGTGCCCGCATCAGCGGGGTAGGTTCTAACCTGCTTACCATACAGGGCGTAAGCCAGTTGGGCGGCTGTGAGCATACTATGCTGCCGGATATGATCGAGATCGGCAGCTTTATCGGGCTGGCGGCCATGACCGAATCCGAAATTACCATTAAAAACTGCCGGATCCCGGAACTGGGCATTATCCCTGACGTATTTAAAAAACTGGGGATCCAGCTGGAATTCCGGGGCGATGACATCTACGTTCCGGCCCAGAAAAATTATAAGATCAGTAAGCTGATAGACGGTTCCATCCTGACGGTGTATGACGCCCCCTGGCCCGGCTTTACGCCTGACCTGATCTCTATAGTACTGGTGACGGCCATCCAGGCCAAGGGCACCGTGCTGATCCATCAGAAAATGTTTGAATCGCGGCTGTTCTTTACCGATAAGCTGATCGACATGGGCGCGCAGATCATCCTCTGTGACCCGCACCGGGCCACGGTGATCGGCCTGAACCGCGAATATAACCTGCGGGGCATCCGTATGAGCTCGCCGGATATCCGGGCGGGGGTGGCCCTGCTGATAGCGGCGCTTTCGGCTGACGGTACCAGTATCATTGACAATATTGACCAGATAGACCGCGGGTACCAGAACATTGACGGCCGTTTGAATGCCATTGGTGCGGAAATCGTGCGGGTGTAAGAGAGGTTAGAAATCTCTGGTGCCTGTTGATATAATTGTAAAACCTTAAAGAAAATACTCATGATCTCGAGACGTAAATTCCTGGCTTCTTCTGCTATGACCACCGCCACTCTGGCGGCTACTTCTGCTTCCGGTTATTCCCGTATTGTGGGGGCTAACCAAAAGGTGAACATTGCCTGTATAGGTATCGGTAACCGCGGCGAGCAGATCATTGAAGAATTTGCAAAAACCGGCCTCGTGAATGTGGTAGCCCTGTGTGATGTGGACATGGGTGCGCCGCATACCACCAAGATCATGAATATGTTTCCCGGAGCGAAGCGCTACCAGGATTTCCGGCAGCTGCTGGATAAATCAGGCAAAGAATTTGATGCCGTTACCATAGCTATCCCTGACTTTGCCCACTTCCCGGTGGTGATGGCCTGCATGCAGGCCGGTAAGCACGTGTACGTGGAAAAACCCATGTCGCGCACCTTCCACGAGGCCGAGCTCATGATGGAAATGGCCCGCAAAAACCCCAAACTGGTCACCCAGGTAGGAAACCAGGGCCATTCCGAAGGAAATTACTTCCAGTTCAAAACCTGGATGGAAGCCGGCATCATCAAAGATGTGACCGCCATCACCGCCCACATGAACAATGCCCGGCGCTGGCACAAGCTGGATCCAAAAATGAAGATGTGGCCGGCAGCACAGGCGGTTCCGGCTACTATGGACTGGGACACCTGGCTCACTACCGCCATGCCGAAAGAGTATAATGAACTGTACCATAACGGCGAGTGGCGCTGCTGGTTTGATTTCGGGATGGGGGCGCTGGGCGACTGGGGTGCTCACCTGATAGATACCGCCCACGAGTTCCTGGAACTCGGGCTGCCCTACGAAGTGAACCCCACTTACCTGGAAGGATATAACGACTTCTTTTTCCCGATGTCGTCCACCCTCCTCTTCCGTTTCGGCGCCCGCAGAGGCATGCCGCCGGTAGACCTGACCTGGTACGACGGCCTGAAAAACCTGCCCCCGCTGCCCAAAGGCTACGGCGGATCAGCCGCTACCGCCAATGTACCGGGCACCAACCAGGGCGAAGCCAAACCGGCCACCCTGAACCCAGGCCGGATCATCTACAGCAAAGACCTGATCTTCAAAGGCGGAAGCCATGGCAGCACCCTGAGCATCATCCCCGAAGAAGTAGCGAAGCAAATGGCCTCCAAGCTACCCGAAGTACCGAAGAGCCCGTCTAACCACTTCGCTAACTTCATCCTGTCCTGCCAGGGCAAGGAAAAGACCCGCAGTCCGTTCGAGATTAACGGTATCCTCAGCCAGGTCTTCTGCCTGGGAGTAATAGCCCAGCGCCTGAACCGCCCGCTGTACTTTGACGCGGTCACCAAGCAGATCACTAACGATAAGTTTGCGAACGCCCTGCTGACCGGCCCGGAACCGCGGAAGGAGTGGCTGGGGTATTATAAGGTGTAGGGGGGAGCTCTCAGTAGAAAGCGAATCTTTGAACTTAGGTACTCTTGTAGATGTTTTATTATATGATTCTTCTGTTTATAGATGGAATACAATTAGTAAAAGTATTATGACAATTGCAGTACTTGAAAAATACCGTACTTATACGCTTAACAAACAGGGTAAGCCTATCGCGGTCTCGTTGGATCTCAAAAACCGCCTGATGCAGAAATTTTTCAGCAAAATGATGGAAGACTTTGAGGACACCCTCATCGCATTAGAAAGACAGGATGAAGAGGCTATTCCCCTGGATAAGGTCTTAGCGGATATAAGGACTTAATTAAATGCATTATGAAATTCCACATTGTAATTAAAAAAAGTGTCCACAAAGAACTGAGGCGAATCCAGAAACAAACTGCAGAGAAGATTCTCAGCAAAATAGCCCAACTGGCAGACCAGCCCTTCCCTGACAACTGTGTGAAATTAACTGACTTTGAAATTGATGGACTCCAATACAATAAGCTTTATAGAATCAGGGTCGGCGTTACAGGGTAGTGTACAGTGTAGAGGATCATATCATTACGATAACCATAATACGGATAAAACACAGGAAGGAAGTATATAAGCCATAAATTACCTGGTTGGGGAGCCCATTGAAGGCAGGGAGTGACGGAAGCGCCCACATTTCAGATTCCTCTGAAACGATGTTTTGTATAGCAAACAATAGGATATGAAAACTCAGTCCATACGAGATCATAATGGTGTACTCACAGGAGTTTTTGTCCCAATTGAGGATTGGCACAAGTTGAAGGCCTATTATCCGAACATAGATAAGATCGATGAAGATTTGCCTTCATGGCAAAAGAAGCTACTTGATAAAAGGTTGAAAGACCTGGATAACCCGGATCGTACCAACCTATTGAGTCATTGATAAAAGCACTGGATGAAGAAATATGAATTAACTTACCACACAGCCCTGGCATCCGAAATTAAAGAAATCCGACTTTGGTAATCTCCCCGCACGCCCACTCAGAAGGTAGCCCGGAGGAGTTTTAAAACGGAGAAATAAAGCGTTGAAGAGTCTGAAAATTACTAGTACCATCACCTACCTTCATTAATTCACTCTCGTCAAAATTACATTTCCACTTTTAACAATGAAAATCCTAACTTACTTTCTAAATTGGGGGATGGGTAGTACGTTTTTGTATTATAATCTTGTGTTTGAGAAATCCCGATTTCAGGAAATCCCAATAGTAGAATTAAACAGATAACTTTTCTCAATAAGTATTAAACAAAAATTGAATTTATTCTTGCCTTACTCTGATGAACATTTGATGAAATATACCGTGAGTATACCATTAAGGTTCTCTTATCTCTATTTTGAACTTACCATCGGTAACTTCAAGATTAGGCCGTTGTTTTTTTTCATGGACAAGCGTTGCGTTAACAATTCCTTCGATGATCCCGTTTTTGACACGGGTGATCTCTATGGTACCTTTTATAGCTTCCCAGTCCTGCGAATCAGAGATGTTTTTAACCTCACTATAGCTAATGCTTGCGAAATTCTTTTCGACAGAGTATTTACCAACTCCTATGTAAGGTTTTACTGATATAATGAGAGACAGATAGTCACTAAAGTTAATTTCTTCGTAAAACATTTGTTGGAAAGACAGTTCTCCGAATTCATCTTTTGAAACATTATAACTGGCAAAATCTTCCATTTCCTTAGATTTTCCATTCAGTTTAAAAGTTATTGCAATTTTTTTATCGGGTTCTGGCTCCAGTTTGTCTAATGAATCGGCCACATCAAAGATATTACAGCCACTTAAACAGGGAGTTAGTAAAATTGTTAAGAACAATATCGTTTTTTTCATAGATAGGTATGTTATTCAATTAAGACAAAAACTAAAACTTAGTTTTTTACAATAATGGTCTCGCCTTTTGCAAAAGGAACTTCAAAACCCGGTCCCTTTTCAAAGCCGCCCTTGATTTTTCCCTGGATAGATCTTCCGTCCGTTAGTTCACCCTCAAATTCAATCGTATAGTTGGATTTCGAACCGGTAATCTCAATATCGCCGGTGTCCATGAAAACCTCTGACTCATCCTCATCTCCTATAGTGAGAATGGCATATTGTGGAGCTTTATAACTTTGTGAAAAATAACCCCCTTTAAAGGAGTCGCCTACAGTACGCGTCTCAATCGTGATATAGAAATTGGGGTCATCAAAACCATACAGGGGTTTATCGGTTAAATAAAATGATTTTATATATTCTCCATCATCTATCCCCACATCGAAATAGTAAGCGTGATTAACATTGAATTTTTTATTTCCCACTGTTATTGAAGAGGAAACGGAGTCTACGTCTTTCCTGCATGAAAGGAGGAGAAGTATTAAAGTGAATAGAGGGAGTAGTTTTACAGGGCTCATTTCGTAGCTGGTTTTAAATTTTAAAAGAATTTGAATTGCCAATTGAAATATTGACTACTAATGGGGAAGTATCACTGTTTATTGGATGGTGCCTGATAGCCATTATTTGTTATTCATTCTACAAATCCGTTCCATAAATTGCCGTCATCCAAATACAAGAGAAGCAGTCTGATGCAAAGTTTTTCCATCAGGAGTCTCAGCTTCTAAAGTGACCTCATCATAAATACCTGTTTCCGCTCCGGGCACAATTAATTGCACTGAAAAAGTGCCATCACTTTGTAATGAAGTTACCATAACCGATTGGCTGTCTTGGTATCCATCTGTACCAACAATAGAAAGGCTCACCCGTGTATTGTAAGGTAGACAATTCAGACTTGCCAAAGCAACATAGTTTTGCCGGGCAGACGGTTTAGACGGCTGAAGAATTAATGAGTTAACCGACGGAGTATCTCCCAGATCAATGCGTAGTTTTGGATAGTTTTCCTTTCCGTCAATTTCGATCAGCTTACTATCAATGGGTTTTTCTGCAATGCCATAGGCACGGGCGATAAAATGAAGATTCCCGATCCATAGCCTGAAATCCCGGTACTCAAACTTTGCATCACACCATTCATACGCTTTTTGGGTAACGCTTAGATCATCAATTATCTCTTTGCATCCAAGCTCAACTACGAGGTTCAAAGCTTTATCAACTAATTTACAGGCAGTTGCAACTGCAATTGCCCCTGGACCGGTAGGTGCTGATATGATTGTAAGAGCTAGACAGAGTGACTTGCTAACTGTTTTTGCCCCTAGCATACAGACTCCTTGTTCGAAAGCCGATTTGCATATTTTTTGTAAATTTAATTCTATTTTTTCTGCGGCGTCGTCTGGTACAACCGAACTGCTGTAAAGTCCTTTGGCAACTTCATAAGTAGGGAACTCTCCAATTTTAACCAACTGGTTAAGCTTATCAGTTTTGTACATATATACCCAAACTTCTGCATCAGCAGGGAAGCCACATTTTTTCACTTCCACATCAACAGATTGACTGGCCACACGTGCTTTTTTTTCAGTAAGTAAAGCCTCTTGTACGGCTGGTATTTGGGTGTCTTGTC
>JAHBUH010000030.1 GCA_019638185.1 Leadbetterella sp. | reverse complement strand
CATGAAAATGAAGAAATTTGATATTCAGGCCCTGCTGGAAGCATAATAAAGGGCTTAGCCCCGCATCCACTCCTTAATCACCTCCGTCATGGTCTCAAACTCAATGAGAAATCCGTCATGGCCGTAGGTGGAGTCTATCTCCTTGTAGGTAGCACCCGGGATGAACTTAGCCAGGATACGCTGCTCTTCGGCTGGGAAAAGAATATCCGTAGTGATGCCGATGACCAGCGTACGGGCCTCCACCCGGCCCAGCGCTTCTTCCAGGGAACCGCGGCCGCGGCTCACATCGTGCGAGTCAAACATCTTGGTGAGCGTCCAGTAGGAATAGGCGTTAAACCGCCGTACCAGCTTCTCGCCCTGATAGGTCTGGTACGTACTGGCCCGGAAGAAATCTACCTGGCCGTCATCGCGGCTCTGGGTGCGGTTATAGGTATAATAATTGCGGTAAGACAGCAAGGCAATGGCCCGGGCCACCTTCATGCCTTCGCGGCCGGCGTCTTCCGTGCTGGATTCCCAGGTGGGGTCACTTTCTATGGCCATCCGCTGGGTTTCATTAAAGGCTATTCCCCAGGGGGAATGCACGGCATTGGTAGAGAAAAGGATCAGGTGTTCCACCACCTCGGGGTGAGCCACCGCCCACTCGGAAGCCTGCTGACCGCCCAGGGAGCCGCCCAGGAGGAAGTTTATCCGCTCAATGCCCAGCTCCTTCCGGAGCAGCTCAAAGGCATTGACCACATCCCGGATGGTGATCAGCGGAAACGTATGAAAATAGGGTACTCCCGTAACCGGGTTAATGCTCAGCGCACTGGTAGACCCGTAATGAGAACCGGGCACATTCACACAAATGATAAAATACTGCCCTGGATTAAACAGACGCCTCTCCCCGATCAGCCCGTTCCACCAGTCGGAGGGATTGGCATTCCCGGTAAATGCATGGCATACCCACACCACATTCGACTTGTCTTCATTCAGCTCCCCATAGGTGGTATAAGAAAGCTCAAACTCCTGCAGCCACTCGCCGTTTTCCAGGTGAAAGGGTGTATTGCATTTAAAAACGTGGTTTTTTACCATACCAAAGCTTATATTTTATCCTGCACAGGCCTGTCCTGTCCTGATGTAAAGTACTAACCAAAAGGGAATTAAATCGCATTATTGGTTTATAATCCCTGCCGGCACCGGGCCTGACAGGTAGGTATTGGCACCTTTACGGAAGTCCGTTTGGTTGCCCGGGTTTCACAGAGCCTATTCTCTCCGCCCATCTTTATAAATCAATAATTCTCCGGAGGGAATGTATTGATATTGCAAAAATAGAATGAAAACGGGAAAGTACAAGTATTCCCGCATCTATAAAATTAAAGGAAGCTACTGCTCCACCCGGATCAGCTCCTGGCCCAGCTTCATGATGTGCTCACAGTTCTCAGCCGCCACATCTTCATACGTGGCCTGCTCATGCATCAGGAAATACTCGTTACGGAAAATGGCATAATAGCCTTTCGCAATCTGCATTTCCTCGTTTTCTCCGGCCAGCAGCTCAAACGAGTCATCGGGCCCCTTAGTCCTGGGCTTTACGAAGACGGCATCGCCCTTCACTGCACAGGAAAGCTCATCCGGGATCACCAGCCGTACAAAAGACAGCTTTCCGGCATCTACCGTTTCCAGCACGTAGTCGCGGTGAACATTCCCCTTCCCTACCTCTTCCAGCAGCTTCTCATTCAGCGGACGAAGCATCTCCGGGCTGGTACCGGGAAGGAGGGAATAAAAGTTGATATTCGATAAAAAGCTACGTAACGCATCCATGGTCAGGTCTTCCGAAACAATCCCATAACGGTCTTCGGAAGGCAGCCCATACCGCATAATGTGGTCAGCCGCAGCCGTGCTGACAGCGTCATAAATGGCCTTCATTTTACTTTCACCCAGGCTGATCGCGGCAGAATCTCCCGGCGTCAGCACTGTCAGGCTGTCCATTTCATAATAAATGTCCGGCAGGCCGTTATGGATCTTGCGGATCTCCTCCATCTGCTCCTGGATAGTACGGATCAGCTGATCGGTAGCCTCATCTTTATCGGGTGAAAACGTATCATAAATCTGCTGGTACACCGGCCGGAAGGTTTTCCACTCCGCCTGGATGTTCGATGCCTTAAACGCCTCCTGGCCTTCCAGCACCGCCGGATCTATGCCTTTACGAGCCAGGAGCAGCAGCCAGGGTTTGGCGCCGTCTATGTTCCCAGACAGGTAATAACACACCACGCCGTTATAGATATCCCGGGCCAGTGGCTTTTCCACCGCCTTAAAAGCCTCGGTATAATGCCGGATGGCCTCTGTAAATTCATCCCGGATAAAAGCCTGTTCCGCCCGGTCAATGGCCGGGTAATACTTCTCGTAGAAGTCGGTTTGACCCCAGGCCGGGAAACTGCAGAAAACAAAAAGAAAGAGTACAGCGCGCATAGGTGATGCTTAGTGCCGGAAAGTTACGCACTTATCCTGAAGCCGTCAATAAATTTTATACGGGCGGGCGCTTTTCCCCATCCGTTTTACGCGTGGCAGAGCTCGACTTCCTCTACAGGAGCGACTTCCGGTTTCCGGGTCAGCAGCTTATTCACCGAAACATACGTAGCGATCAGCACACCGCCCATCGCCATGGCTACTCCTACTAGCAGCGGCGAATTATACGCAAACCCGTACACGATAGGCAGCCCGCCAAAATATGCCCCGAAGGTATTTCCCAGGTTAAAGCTGGCCTGACCGCCTGCCGCTGCTATGGTCTCATAGCCTTTGGCGGAATTAATCAGCACCATCTGCAGCGGTGAGCCCAGCGTAAACGAGATCATGCCCGTGGTAAATGCCCAGAAATAGGCCATTCCTTTGATATCAATGGTAAAATACACCAGGATCAGGCACACGGCCATAGACAGGAAACAGATAATAGAGGCCTTAATGGGCGTGGTACTGTCTGCCAGCTTACCGCCCAGCAGGTTACCAAACACCATACCCAGTCCTACCAGCACCATAATAAACGGCACTTCGCCCGCCTGTAAGCCCGCTACCTCCGTCATTAACGGGGCTATGTAGCTCATCCAGGCAAAAAGCCCGCCCGTACCTATGGAGATCATGGCAATCAGGATCCAGGCCAGCGGCGACCGGAAATAATCCAGCTGCCGGAAGACATTCCCGCTGAAATGCGATTTCAGGGCAGGAAGCCAGAAATAAATAGCCGCCATGGTAGCAGCGCCGCACAGGCTCACAAAAAGATAGGTGAGTCTCCAGGAATATTCATGGCCGATATACGTACCCAACGGTACGCCCAGCAGGTTAGCTACCGTCATGCCAGTAAACATCACCGCTATAGACTGCGCTTCCCGGCCCCGGTCAGCCAGGCGCGTAGCCACCACAGACCCCACCCCGAAAAACGCCCCGTGCGGTAATCCCGCCATGAAACGGGTGATCATCAGCGTATAATACTCCGGCGCTACGGTAAACAGCCCGTTAAACACCAGGAACAGGAACATCAGGAATAACAGCACATTCTTAGGAGGGTATTTCGTACTGAACAGCACCAGTATAGGCGCGCCCACTACCACCCCCAGCGCATAAATGGCGATCAGGTGACCGGCCGTAGGAATTTCCACAGAAAGGTCTTTCGCAATATCCGGCAGGATACCCATCATGGTAAACTCCGTCATACCAATTGCAAAAGAGCCAAAAGCGAGGGATATTAAACTTTTCTTCATAACTTTTTCATTATCCGGCACAAAGTTACGGCGCCGGAAAAGAGCCAAATGCGTTATAGCAAAGAAATTGCGTCTCCTGCTGAAAACTTATTGGAAAGGGTATATTTGGGGTAAGTTAAGTGCAATTGGTATGGAAAAGCTATCGTTTTACAGAACATTATTTATTTTAAGATATTGCAGTAACATAATGGTCTTGGCATCTTTAATCTCTCCTTTCTCCATCAGGGTTAAGCACTCATCAAAAGGCAATTCTAAAACTTCAATATCTTCAGCCTCTTCATGTAGCCCTCCGCCATCAGAAACCTTCATGTCTTTTGTGTATTCTGCTATAAAAAAATATAAAATCTCTGTGACAGAACCGGGCGACATATACGCTTCAAAAACTTTTTTTACTTCTCCTGTTTTGTAGCCTGTCTCTTCTTCGGTTTCCCGTCTGATACACTCTTCTGCGTTATCTTTATCCAGCAGCCCGGCACATGCCTCTATCAACATGCCGTCCGGATTTCCGTTAATGTACGTGGGGAGCCTGAATTGCCGGGTCAGAATAACGCTCTTCTGTGACAGGTTATACAGCAGAATAACTGCTCCGTTTCCTCTGTCATAAGCTTCCCGGCTTTGAACTTCGGTTATACCGTCTTTTCTGATATACTCAAAAGTTATTTTTTTCAGTATATACCAATTATCCGACAAAACTTCGGTTTTCAAAATGTGGATACGACTACCGGGCATAAGGCACCTCCTCTAAACTGTAATATACTTTAATTCCTTTTTCCAGGGCAATACGTACATCCTGGTCTGCTCCTTTAGACGCTCCCGCAATCCGCAGCACTGCATCGCATTTCTCGAGCAACCCATGCGCTACAGGATACTGGATCTCATCCCAGATCTCATCCCCTGTTTTTTGTGACCCGGCTAAGTGTATCAGCGGTAAAGCCACCCACTCCCCGATTAAAGGAATGTGACCTTTTCTAAACAGAGGCAGGGCCACGGCTTCTAAATTATCTAAATTTTTCCTGATAAGAACCGGATCATCGTTTGTTCCGCCCCTGTAGGGACCCGAAATCAAAATCAGCATATCTGTTCATTTTTTTTACAAAGAGAATACTCCCGCCTCTGAAAAAAAATAAGGTAGATTAAGAATTTGCTTTTTTTGCTCTGATCGTGCTTAAAAACTCGGGGGTAATTCCTAAATAAGAAGCTATTTGTCTTTGAGTAACCAGCTGCACCACCTGCGGGTACTTTTTTATAAAAATGTGGTACCTGTCTTCTGCAGTACGCGACAAGCTATCTATTACCCTAAGTTGTTCTCTTGTGTAGGCATTTTGCATTAAAATCCTTAAAAATCGTTCAAACTTTGGTATTTTATCAACCAAGGCATCCAGATCGGCTTTAGAAATCTGTAATACTTCTGAATCTGCCAGCGTTTCAATATTCAACATGGCCGGGAGCCCATTTACAAAGCAATACATATCGGTTATCCACCAATCTTTTAAAGCGAACATGACGGTAGATTCTTTCCCGGAATCATCCAGATAATAAGCCCGGAGCACTCCGGAATTTACAAAGCTGAAAGTAGTACAACTTTGTCCGGCCTGCAATAAAAGTTTTTTTTAGGAGCAATTCTTCTCTTCAGCAAAGACGTAAAATAAGAAAACTCCTCTTCGCTTAAATCGATGTGTTTTTCTATATTTTGGCGAATAGCTGTAAAATCCATACTACATCCATTCACTCAGTTCCAGCCAGCGCAGCTCCTTCATTTCCAACTCCACCACCACCTCCTCCAGCCGTGTGGATATCCGGGATATTTCATCAAAATCACTTATCCCGCCCGAAAGCTTGTCGGAAAGCTCGCTCTTTTCAGCCTCCAGCTTCGGGATCTCTTTCTCCAATGCCTCAAACTCCTGTTTCTCCTTAAAGCTCAGCTTCCGTTTGGGAGAGTCCTGAACTACCGGCCGTGTCCCCTCCGCTTTGGGCTTTTCTTCCCTTCGCTGCTCTTTTAACTGTTCATCGGCCCAGTTCCGGTAATCGGTATAATTACCCGGAAAATCTTTGACATAGCCGTTCCCTTCAAACGCAAAGGTGTGATCTACCAGCCGGTCCAGGAAATAGCGGTCGTGCGAGACCACCAGCAGGCAGCCCGAATAATTCATCAAAAACTCCTCCAGCATATTGAGCGTGGCAATATCCAGGTCATTGGTAGGCTCATCCAGGATCAGGAAGTTCGGGTTCTCTACCAGCACCTTCAGCAGCTGCAGCCGCCGCTTTTCTCCGCCTGAAAGCTTGGCTATAGGGCTGTACTGCACCGCCGGGGGGAACAGGAATAAGGTCAGGAAGGCCGAAACACTGATCTCGCGCCCGTCAGCCATCTTGATATAATCTGCTATCTCCCGCACATTTTCTATCACCTTCTGCTCCGGCTCATACACCAGTCCGTCCTGCTTATAATACCCTATTTTTATGGTTTCGCCTTTTACAATTTTCCCCATATCCGGTTTCACCTCCTCCGTGATCAGGCTCAGCAGCGTGGATTTCCCCATCCCGTTCCGGCCCACGATCCCGATGCGGTCACCCCGCTTAAATGTATAACTAAACTCCCGGATCAGGGTTTGCCCGTTATAGCCCTTGCTCACATGCTGGATCTCCATGATCTTATTCCCGATCCGCTCGGTTTTCATGCTCAGCTCCAGCTTCTCCTCATTCCGTTTCCCGGATGTCTTTTCCTTTAACTCGTAAAAAGCATTCTCCCGGTAAGTGGCCTTGTGGGTCCGGGCTTTGGGCTGCCGGCGCATCCATTCCAGTTCTTTGCGAAGCAGGTTTTTGTCTTTCTCCAGTACGGTGGCCTCTATCTCTTCCCGCTCCGCCTTTTTCTCCAGGAAATAGGCATAATTTCCCTGGTACTTGTATATTCTGGAGTTATTCAGCTCCATGATGCGGTTACACACCTTATCCAGGAAGTAACGGTCGTGAGTGACCAGGAACAGGGTCATGGTGCTGGCTGAGAGGTAGCCTTCCAGCCACTCTATGGTGTCCAGATCCAGGTGGTTCGTAGGCTCATCCAGGATCAGGAAATCGGGTTCTTCAATCAGCACCCGCGCCAGGAATACCCGCTTTTTCTGTCCTCCTGACAGCTCCCCGATCAGCTTGTCGAGGTCATGAATACCCAGCTTACCCAGGATCTGCTTCACTTTGGCCTCATAATCCCAGCCGTTCAGGCGGGTCAGCACCTCGGCATAATGCGTGATGGCGGCGCTGTCAGCCGCCTCCGTGGCTTTTTCATACTCCCGGATGGCCCGGGTGATCTCATTTTCAGAAGAGAACAGCACTTCCAGCACCGTATGGGCATCGTTAAAATCGGGATTCTGGTGCAGGTAACCCACCCGGATCTCCTTCCGCACGCTTACTATGCCCTCATCCGGGGCCACTTTCCCGGCCAGTACGTCCATCAGTGACGACTTCCCGCTCCCGTTACTCCCGATCAGTGCTACCTTCTCTCCCTGTAATATTCCGAATGTCAAATCCCTGAAAAGCCATCTTTCGCCCAGGTTCCGCCCTAAATTTTCTGCTGACAAATAATTCATGGGGTAAAATTACGAGTTTCAACAGTTAATTCAGCTTCGGGGGTTCCGGATGCCCAAAAATATTTGCAGAAGAACTAACAAAATATGAGTAACTGGTTTTGTAGAAAGAAGTTATACGTAATAAATTTGGGGGAGCTGCATAAATGCCGGCGTTTGCTGAACTCTTTAAAGACTCCTTTGCAATAATAACACCTGTATAAACATGCCTGATTTACTTAAAAAGAAACCGAGCCCTTGTTTAGCTGAATTTGTCAAAGAATATTGGTATGTGCATTGGCAAAAAGCATCGCCGGTGATTTTGTCCAATACCCCTACACCCGAAGAGGCCATATGCTTCTTCCCCAGGAATTTACCCTATAGCAGGATTCAGGGAGAATTTGTTAAAACAACCGATACTTTCATCATCCGTCAATCTTCAACAAGAATAGATATGCTAACTCCCAACGATTATATCCTGTTTAAAATCATTTTTCAAACAGGAGGCTTTTACCGATTGTTTCATATTCCTATGTCATTGTTTACCCACGAACATACAGAAACCATTTCGGTTTTGGGTAATTCTGTCAAGACACTGAAAGAACAAATTGCCAATGCTAAGGATTTTGAGGAAATGGCGGACTTTGCAGACCAATATTTCACAAATAAACTAAAAACCATTAAAACGTATCCACTCCCCATTGATGTGGTGATAAACCAAAAGGGTCTATACCAATACCCGTTAGACAAATTAGCCTCGGATGCGTGTCTTAGCAAAAGGCAATTTGAAAGAATTTTTTTTGAGAGAACAGGTGTCAATCCCAAATTGTACCAAAGAATTTTAAAGTTTAACGAAGCAATGAAAATTAAAAAGAGAACGCCCCATCTTACCTGGACTGATATTACTTACAGGGTGGGCTATTATGATCAAATGCACCTGCTGCGTGATTTTAAGCAATTTACAAATGGAGTACCAACCCGTTTTGATTTTGAAAACGCGATCATTTATTAAAGATGTCGTTTTTTTACTATGTTAACCTTCCCGTTTCCATAACCTTTGCATAATATTTTCTTTAGACACCCTGTCCCACGGGCGTATGCGGCTAAAAAGTTTTTGGTTTTAAACGTTGTCAAATTAACCAACAAATGAAAAGAAAAATAGTTACTACACTGGTAGTCCTGGTCCTGGTTATATTACCCTTCCTATGTGCGATTGCTATAAGCCCATACTCACCCTACGTGGAAACAAACAGTTTCCGGGCTTATCTTGTAATTTCAGCAGCTGTTTCAATCGCTTCTATATTGATTGTATTACGTTTACTAAGCTATTTCCATGGGTCTTTTGAAAAAATACCAGTTGGCGGAATAATACTTTTTTTGTTGCTATACCCACTTGTAGTAATATTCGGTTTGGCCTCCGGACCAGACCTCAGCCTTAAAATGCTTGAGCATCCCGAACGGGAGCATTTGCGGTATATTATGCTTTTTGTAGCATTGATACTTTTTGGAGGTTTTGTTTGGTGGCTATACACATACGAGGCATTAGAGATAAGGAAATCCACAAAGTGGATATTGGCCATAATTCTTGCCTCCGCCTTTGCAGAATATACCTGGGAATTTACCCATCACTACCTGTACCCTGAAGGATTGAAAGAGTGGGTAAGTCAGGGCAAAAATGCTCAGGATTTTAGTGAACACTATGACAATATCAAAACTGTTCGTAACCTTGCGGTTTTCGGACGGTATTTCCAATTTATGGTAGTATTATGGCTTTCATTCCATTTTTACAGGTTGAAACAAATCAAAATATGGTGTCTCATCCTAAACACCCTGTTCAGTTTATTGGGAATTACCTCGGCCACATTGGTCTTTATTAATGGATTCAATTTCCCCAAAGGGTTTGAATTTCTAATGCTTTTCTTTATTCCGGGAATAGCTTTTTTCCTCTTATATTGGCTGGGAATGGCACTACTGACAAAATTTCGCAAAAGCGAAAGGGATTCCTGAAAAATTTCAGTCAGTTTTCAACACATAGTGCGTACTCCTCCCATCCCCTTTCCGTATCCGTATTTTGCGGTTTACCAGTTCCTGTAAATCACGGGTATCCGAAATCATTAAGTTCATCATTTCTCTCTGCTGCCTTGCACTGTCCAATACTCCAAAAAAACCTGATACCGTACCGATCAGTTCAGAGAATGCCGACACCCATTTATCCACAACTCTTTCATTGTAGATAAACTCCGGCCAGCCTTTGAGTTCCCAATTATACATCACTGATATAATTACTGAGCCGATTAAGTTTCCTAATCGGCTCACAAAAGAAACAAAAAACATGCGCCGATTAAACCCTATAATCATTGCATAGATAGAGAAGATACCAAGAAAACTTAGCTCCTTTTTACCTTAATCTTACAAAGTTCTTTATATTTGTCCATATAGTTAAACTGATGAAAAAGCTGATAGGGGTTTTAGGCATTTGTACTTTGGCGGCTTGTGGAAAACCGCAGGAAGACCAGGTGTATTACCAGAAGCCCAAGGGTTTTGCCCGGATCGACCTGCCGGAACACCGGTACCGACCGCTGGAAGGGAACTATCCTTACGCTTTTGAATACTCCGAAGCCGCCGAAGTGGTCCCTGACCGCTCTGCTGAGGCCGAGCCGTACTGGATACTGGTAAAATACCCGGCCCTGAATGCCATGATCCAGTTTACCTACAAACCGCTGAACGGCGACCTCCGCAAACTGGATGAACACGTGATGGATGCCTATAAGCTGGCTTCCAAGCACCAGATCAGGGCTCTTTCCCAGAAAGAAGAGATCATAACGCTTAAAAACGGCCGCAAAGCCGTGACCATAGAAATACAGGGCGAGGTACCCAGCCACTTCCAGTTTTATACCACGGATACCTCCCGGAACTACCTGAGAGGGGCCGTTTACCTGGGAAATGCCACTTTAAACGATTCCCTGCAGCCCGTGGTGGATTACCTGAAAGCAGACGCCCTGCATATTTTGGAAACCTTAACCTGGAAATAAAATGGCAAACTGGACAACCGTTTATACTTCAAAAAACAGGATCAGGACCGAACTCGTTAAAAATGAACTGATCCTCCAGGGCATTAACGCCGTAATTCTGGATAAAATAGATGGCAGCTACCCGGTTTTGGGTACGGTGGCCATCAATGTACCCGAAAACCAGTCCGAAACTGCAAAAAAATATATCGAAGCCCTTAACCTGGATGAAGAACCTTAAAAATCGATCTAACCTGACGCAGCGGGTGATTGCCGCTTTGATAGGCGCACCCCTCATCATTTTCCTGATATTTTATCACCCCCTGTCTTTCCTCTTCCTGGTAGTGACGCTGACCGCGCTCACCCAGTATGAGTTCTACAGCCTCATCATGATGCAGGGAAGCCTGCCCCTGAAGAGCTTCGGCACCTTTTGCGGTATCCTCATCGTGACCATGACCTACCTGATAGAGACCTACACGGTGGTGCAGGAATTTTATTACGTGGTGGTGCCCTTTCTTACCGTTCCGTTCTTTATCAAGCTGTACCGTAAGAAAGACAAGCACCCTTTTGCTAACCTGGGCTATACCTACCTGGGCATTATCTACGTGGCTCTGCCTTTTGCCCTGCTGGTGGAAATGACCTTCTGGCGGGGAAATTTCCTGCCCCTGCTCCCCCTGGGCACCCTGCTTATCCTCTGGAGCTTTGACACCGGCGCCTACTTTTCAGGAAAATACTTCGGCCGTAGGAAGCTCTTTGAACGGATCTCTCCGAAAAAGACCTGGGAAGGGTTTTTCGGCGGAGCAATAATCGCCCTCCTCACCGCGTTTTTATACTGGAAATTTACCGAAAGTCTGCGTATGTCGGAATGGCTGGGCATAGCCGCCATCATCGTCATCGCCGGAACCCTGGGCGACCTGGTGGAGTCCCTGTTTAAAAGAAGCATTGAAATAAAAGACTCGGGAAGCATCATTCCCGGGCACGGTGGTTTCCTGGACAGGTTTGACGGACTTTTGTTATCTATGCCATTTATAGTTACCTTTATCAAAATTTTCGAAAAGCTGATTTGAGACTCCTTGTAACAACCCTCCTGCTCCTTCTTGGTATTACTGCCCTGTCTACGGACGCCCAGGCACAGGGAGAACAGAAGTTCATAACCTTTTCGGGCTTTGTGATTGACGGAAACACCGATGAACCCATGGTGGGCGCCTACGTGATCAATCACCGCGCTGGGAAAGGGGTGCAAACTAACTCCAAAGGCTATTTTATCCTGGATGTATTTCCCGGTGATTCCATCGTATTTTCCTTCCTGGGCTATAAACCCCAGTACTATAATATCCCCAAAAACACGGGGTTAACCTATTCGGTGGTGGTGGAGCTGAATATAGAAAACAAATGGCTGAAAGAGGTAAAGGTCTATCCCTACCGGACCGAGGAAGAGTTTAAAATGGCTTTCCTGACCATGGATGCGCCTAATGAAGAAGAGCGCCGCATCATTGAGAAAAACCTGGGCACCTCCACCCTGCGGTCCATCGCCATGGCTTCGCCTATGAGTTCCATGGGCAACTACCGTTATGCCCTGGATCAGCAGCTTAATCACCTCCATAACCAGAAAATGACTACCATGAACCCGCTCATGAACGCGGGAAGCTGGGTAAACTTTATACGATCTGTCAAGAACGGCAGCCTGCTGCAGGGCCTGACCAGTGGTAGCAGCAGTGCTCCCGAGGAAAGGGATACCCGGAGTGAGATCTTCCGGGCGGGGCAGAAACAGTAACGGCGTTATTCCTTAAACCACCCCGCGTACATCACGTAATTATTGGCCGTACGCATAAATACCTCGCCCAGCTCCGGGCTTACATCTTTGATATACCGGGCGGGATTTCCGGCCCAAACCGTACCCGGCGGCACCACCGTATTCTGGGTGATGATAGCCCCGGCTCCTATAATGGCGTTTTTCCCGATTACCGCGCCATCCATGATGATAGCCCCCATGCCAACCAGCACCTCGTCTTCTATCACGCAGCCGTGCACAATGGCATTATGAGCAATACTCACGTTATTCCCGATCACCGTACGGGTTTTCTGGTAGGTACAGTGGATCACGGCGCCATCCTGGATATTCACCCGGTTACCCATCACTATGCTGTTCACATCTCCGCGAACCACTGCGTTAAACCATACGGTGCAGTCGTCACCCATCACAATATCCCCCACCAGGGTGGCATTGGGGGCAAACCAGCAGTTATTGCCATAAACCGGGCTTTTACCGGTAACAGGAAGGATCAGGGCCATGCGTAAATGGATTAAAACTATTTTCCCCGCAATATAAACCGAAACAGGCAGAAAACTTTCATTTTCTGCCTGTTTTCAGCCCTGCCGGCCGCCGGAAATCCGGATTTAAAAGGAAATGGTATTCACCGTAGAGGACGCCGAAGTCATCGTGGTAGACTTCAGCGTAGCCCCTGTGGAAGAATATGTACCGCCGGTGTATAGCCCCCAGCCGGAAGACCCGCCCATAAAGCTGCCCCCGCTGTAGGAGCCGCCAAAATATATTTTATAGGTAGTATTCTTAGCCAGCCCCGCGCCAGAATAATGGAAGTAATACACCGCATTCTTAGGCTTGAAGGTGACCATCTCCGTGCCTGAAGCGTTTTCAATGTGCAGGAGAGAAGTGGCCGCTAAGGCCGAAGTGGAGGTAATATACATCCCTACCTGGGTGGAAGCTGTGCCCATGGCCTTGGTCATCCGGGAATTAGATCCGGCTATGATCACATGCCCCCCGTTAATCAGGAAAGTCCCGTTAAAGTCAATCCCCTCCTCCGGCTGGTTAGTGGGGCCGCACACCACGGTGGTTCCGCCGCTGATGGTGATGTTCCCGTTACTGTCTATGGCGTCACTGCCCGCCACTATCACTATCCCTCCTTTAATATACAGATGGCTACCGTCATTGGATTCTGTACCGCCATTCACCGTACCTTTGGTGGCGTTAATGCCGTCATTGGAAGAAACGATATTCGTAACCCCGCCTTCAAACGTGATCAGCGGAGCCTCTACCCCCTCCGTAGATTTCGTGATATAGAGGGTTCCGTTAGTCATGGTTACGGAAGTTTCCGACTTCACGCCGTCATCGGTAGCCGAAATGGTCAGCTCACCGTTATTCATGGTAAATGCACCATCACTCTTAAAGCCTTTGGCCTCACTGCTCAGCGAGCTGGAATAGCTAAACTTGGCTCCTGATGCCGTGATACTGGTATTTCCCCCGTTAATAGTAGCGGTGCCGTCTACCGTGATCCCCTTGGCTCCCGCACCAGTGCTGGTCAGCACCAGCGTGCCCCCGTTAATGACCAGGTTACCGTCACAGTTAATGGCTGCCGGCGCCGTAATATCCGAGGTTTCATAAAATGCGGCACCCGTAGTAGTCAGCTTCAGGCTACCCGAGTTAATGGTCAGGTCGCCGCCCGTTTTAATGGCCTTGGAACCCTTTCCATTTACGGTAAGGGTCAGGGTTTCTGACGTACCTATGGTGGTATACCCTTCACTCTTAATGGCATTGCCTTTTTCGCCGCTGGTGGTAATGGTCAGTGTACCGCCTTTTATAGCTACATAAGGGCTTATAGCCGTATCCGTGCCTTCATACGAGGTTTTGATCCCGTCACCCACACTGGTGATCGTGATTTTGCCACCGCTGATCCCGGCATATCCTTCTTCTACTTCAATGCCATCGCCGGAAGACGTTATGCTGAGCGTTCCGCTATCCATGGAAAAATAATCGTTGGCATGAATACCGTCTTTGGCTGCAGATTTCACCATAATGGCCGCCTGGCTCACGGAAATATAATCGTCAGAGGCTATCCCGTGCTTGTTATTCCCGGTTACATTTAACGCGCCGCTCCCGGTGAATACCAGCTGGCCTTCGCTGAAAAACGTACCCTTCTGATCCTCGGTGCTGGTAGCATAGACGGCACCATCCATAAGCGTGCTGCTGGTCCCGGCCGGCAGGTAGATGGTAGCCTTCTTGCCCGACTGAATGTTAATGGCCGGGCCCGTGGTATTGGTCAGGCTCAGGTTATTCAGGGTTAGGTTAAATTTATAATCGCTGTAGATCTTAAAGCTCCCTTTGGTGGCCGTGCCCGATAAGCGGTAGACGATCTCTTTACTCATGCCGGTGGCCGTGACAATAACGTCTGCCCCATTGACCGCTACATTTACACCCTGGCTGGAGTAGCTGTTACTGACGGTAGCGCCCGTACCGGAATACGCTATGCTCACCGTATCACTGGCGGTCTGACCCGTGCCTGAGGTATTCACAGCCACGGCCAGGGTGACCGTACTGCTTTTCCCGCCAAAACTGACATTAAAAATAGCCGTTCCGTTAGAAGCCGGTGTTCCGGAAACCGTGTAAACCAGCGTGCCCGCGCCACTGGCCAGCTGCCCCCCGGCGAGTGTGGCGGTAAGCCCCTCCACCCCGGTGGATGTCACCGTAGAAGCCGCATAAGTACCACCATTGCCGCCGGTATAGGCTAAGGTAAATGATCCCGTATAAGCCACGGAAGCAGTAGCATCTGCAGCTGCCGTCTTCACCTCTAAAGCAGACACCTCCGCAGCAGAGGCTTTTACCGGTAACGACAGGCTACAGCTGCTTCCGCCCAGGCTGATCTCAAAAACCGCCGTGCCTGCCGCAGCCGGTGTGCCGGTAATGGTAAAAACGGCGCTTCCCGCCCCGCTAGCCAATGTGCCTTCCGTTAAGGTAGCCGTAAGACCACTTACTCCCGTAGAGGATACGGCCTCGCCCGAACCGTACGCCGCGCCATTACCTCCCGTGTAGGGTACCGTGACACTCGCCGTAAATGACGTGCCGCTGACCGCTTCCGCTGAAAAAACAGCCTGTGAGCAGTTCAGTTCTGAAACGTCGGCCACGGAAACTTCATTTTTCTCACAGCCATTTAAAAACAGGGTCATCAGTACCAGGGTACATCTTACAGCATTTCTGAGCTTCATATAAAAATCAATTGGTTTTTCGCATATACGCTTAATGCCCCCGGCCCGCTGCCTGTGGCCCGGATTTATCAGGTATAACCAAAAGTTATAGCCTATAATAAAATTTCGCGTAATCCGGATTACTTCTTATCGTACTTTTGTATTAAGTTTTAAAGTACATCGTATAAGATGCATTACAATAACCAGCACATCGGGCTGGTTAAACTGGTAAAGTACATCACTGTGCTCCTGGCACTGGTCGTACTGCTGATCGTATGCGCCGTGGTGGTGCGCAGATTTCCGTCGCCACCGGGCCCTGCCGATCTCCGGTTACCCCCTGACAGCAGGCAGGGCCATTCGGCCGGGCTGACTGCTGTGCCCGATAACTTTGAGATCCCGGCGTTTGAAGATACGCCGGAAGGCCAACTGGCCGCCTACGGCTACCGGTTGATCACCGAAACCTATGCATTGGTAGGACCCGACACCCGGGATCCGCTTACCGGGAACCGGCTGGCCTGCTGCAGCTGCCACCTGAACGGAGGCACCAAGCCCTTCTCCGCCCCTTACATCGGGCTGAGCGGTGTTTTTCCCATCTATATCGGGCGTGAAGACAAGATAGAGTCGCTGGAAGAACGCATCAACGGCTGTTTCGAACGCAGTATGAACGGCAAGGCCCTGGATGTGAACCACGAGGTCATGCGGGCCATGATCACCTATATCAGGCATATCAGTAAAGAGGCCCCGGTAGGAGTCCGGATCAAAGGCCAGGGATTCGTGGATTTCACCCCGCCGGCACGCGCCGCCGATAAGGAGCGGGGAGCCGCTGTTTATGAGAAAAACTGCCTTTCCTGCCACGGAGCCGGCGGTGAAGGCATAAAGGGCAGTACCGGGAACCGGGAAGGGGGCTACCTCTACCCGCCCCTCTGGGGGCCGGATTCCTATAACGACGGCGCCGGTATGGCGCGCCTCCTTACCGCCGCCCGCTTCATTAAAGCCAATATGCCGCTGGGCGTAACCCATGACAGCCCCGTTCTGACCGACGAAGAGGCTTATGACGTGGCCGCCTTCGTTAACAGTCAGGCCCGCCCGGTAAAGGCAGATAAGGAGAAAGACTATCCCGATCTCAAAAAGAAGCCGAAAGACTGCCCGTATCCGCCGTATACGGATGCGGTTTCTCCCGAACAACATAAATATGGTCCTTTTAATTTTTAACTATCAAACAATGAAAACCCTCTTTCTTTCCGCCTTCCTGATGGTGGGCACCCTAGTCCCCTCCTACGGCCAGCAGGCACTGGATGAAAACAAACAGTACACCGGTGCAGTAGCTACCCGGCCCCAGTACAAGGCCATTTACCAGATGGATCAGGCCTCACCTGATATCATTCGGAAAACCATTCGTAACATCAATAACCTGCTGAACGACCCGCGCCTGAAGGGCAAGGTACAGGTAGAACTGGTAGCCTTTTCCGGCGGAACCGAAGCTTACCGCAAAGGCAGCGAATTTGAAGAAGGGCTGAAAGGGCTCATTAACCAGGGAGTGATTGTGGTTCAGTGCCTGAATTCGCTCAAAGAAAGAAAAATCGATAAAAGCGAGCTTTACGACTTTCTGGCCTATGTACCCACCGGAAACGGCGAGCTGCTGATCCGGGCCACGGAAGGCTGGACCATCATTAAACCCTGATCGTCTTATGAAATAACCTCCGGGAAGAGGGGGTCTCAGAAATGACGGCCGCCCTTCTCCCGCTTACCGATCAGGATAGCGCCGGAAATGGCCACCAGGAACAGCACGGATACCAGCTCAAAAGGCAGCATATAATGCGTGTACAGAAGATTTCCCAGCCTTTCTATCATACCGGTCTCACTGCTGAATAGCGCCGGGCTTATCGGGTCAATATACGCCTTCCGGAAAACCGCCACCAGCATCAGCGCCAGCAGTAAGCCTGAAACCGTAGAAGCCACCACCATTGACGTATTACTCAGCTCATTACTTTCCTGGCGCAGGTTCAGGAACATGATCACAAACAGGAAAAGCACCATAATGGCGCCGGCGTACACGATAATATTTACCACCGCCAGGAACTGGGCGTTCAGAAGCACATAAATACCTGAAAGCGAAAAGAACGTGATGATCAGCGCAATCACACTGTGCATCGGCTTTTTGGAAAGGATGGTACCCAGGGCACCGCTGATAGCGAGGGCCGCAAAGAAATAATACACCCACTCCACCATTGCTATATTCTTAAGTATCTCCATCGTTTACGCGTTTTGTTTTTCCCAAAGTTTCGCCATGTCTTCTTTTGTCCAGGCATCCCGGTTATAACGGTTGTTCATGTCTTCTACCAGCACATCCTTACCATAGATCACGTCATGGCGGTCGGTAAATACCGGCACAAACTTATCATGACGCAGGTAAATGGCCTGCTTGGGACACGCTTCCTCGCATAATCCGCAGAAAATACAGCGTAGCATATTGATCTCGTAAGCGGCTGCATATTTCTCTTCGCGGTAAAGATGCTCTTCCCCCTTTACCCGTTCAGCCGCCACCATGGAGATGGCTTCCGCCGGGCAGGCCACCGCACACAGCCCGCAGGCCGTACAGCGCTCCCGGCCCTGATCATCTCTCTTCAAAATGTGATGCCCCCTGAATACCGGCCCCAGGTATCGCTTCTGCTCCGGGTACCGGATGGTGGGCTTCGGCATAAAGAAATGCTTCAGCGTAATGGCCATCCCTTTGAATACGCCGGGCAGGTAGGTTTTCTCTACTACACTCAGGTCTGATTTATCGGTCTTTTTTGATCTGTCCGTCAGCATATCCCTTAATTAAAACGTTTTTCGTACATACTTCTACCCGTAAAGTAAACCAGGAGAAATCCTCCCATTCCCAGCCAGGCCACCAGCAGCGGCTTTCCGGAAAGCGTAGCCACCGCCATCACCACCAGGTTTACCATGGCCAGTGGCACCATCCACTGCCAGCCCAGCTTCATCAGCTGCTCGTATTTAAACCGGGGCAGGGTCCACCGGATCCACATAAACGTAAAGATAAACATGAAGATCTTCAGGAAGAACACCGCCGTTCCCAGCAGGGTGGCCAGGTTATGCCCGGTGGTATCGCCCAGCTTGCTTATCAGGAATTCCCGTACAAAATCCATCCCCGGGTAATTATACGCCCCGAAATACAGGCTGGCCATAATAGCCGAAGAAATGAACATATTCACATACTCGGCAAACATATACAGACCCATCTTCATGGAGCCAAACTCCGTCATGTAGCCCACCACCAGCTCGGCCTCCGTTTCCGGAAGGTCAAAGGGCGTACGGTTACACTCGGCCAGGGCACACACAAAAAACAGGATAAAACCCACCGGCTGATAGAAAACGTTCCAGTTGATCCCGTGCTGCTGCGTAGCTATTTCCCGCAGGGAAAGTGAGCCCGTCACCAGGATCACCGCCAGCAGGCAAAGCCCCAGTGCGATCTCGTACGATATGGCCTGTGACGCCGCCCGGATGGCCCCGTACAGCGAATACTTGTTATTGGAAGCCCAGCCCCCGATCAGCATACCGTAAACCCCCATGGCTACCACCCCGAAAACCCAGAGTATCCCGATGTTCACGTCCATTCCCTGGATGGGAACCAGCAGGTCGCCTATTTTCAGCGTATCGCCGAAGGGAATCACCGCACTACTCATCAGTGCCGTAAACATGGCGATTCCCGGGCCAATGATAAACAGCCACTTATCCGCCATCACCGGCACAAAATCCTCCTTAAAAAAGAGCTTTCCGGCATCGGCCAGGGGCTGCAGGATCCCGTGCGGGCCCGCACGGTCCGGTCCTACCCGGTCCTGGATATACGCCGCTATCACCCGCTCGAAATACGTTTCATAGGCGGCTATTCCTAAGCTTAGTGCAAAAATCACTAAGATAATGATTCCCTTGATCAATAAAACTGACTCCATTCGCTATCTATTTTTTAGAGAAAAAAGCTTCATTCTTCTCCATCAATGCCTTGTAATCTTCCGACTGCTTTATTTCCTTCAAATTCTTATCGTAAGGCCGGGTATCGTCTATCGGCTTGTAATGATGTGCCGCATACTCCAGGCCGAAGCCGGTCTTTTTGATCACATTCTTACCGTACTTATTGGCCGAAATAACCGAAGCCCGTGACACTTTCGTAGGGCCTTCAATCACCCAGTCGGCCGTTTGCTTCTTATCAAACCGGCAGGTATTGCAGATGAAATCTTCCACCTCGCCCCACTGGTTCTTGCGGGCCGTTACCCGGATCACCTCATCTCCCTTGTACCACAGGTTCACCTTGCCGCAGCACTTGTCGCAGTCGCGGTGGGCATCTACCGGCTTGGAAAACCATACCCGGCTTTTGAAGCGGTAAGTCTTATCCGTCAGCGCTCCTACCGGGCACACATCGATCACGTTCCCGGAGAAATCATTGTCAATGGCCTGGTGAATATACGTACTGATCTCTGAATGATCCCCGCGGTACATCACCCCGTGCACCCGACGATCCGTGATCTGGTTAGCCGTGTACACACAGCGGTAACACAGGATACAGCGGTTCATGTGCAGCTGGATCTTATCCCCGATATCCTCCCGATCAAACGTCCGCCTCTCTTCCTCGTAACGGGTAGTGGCCAGGCCGTTTTCATAGGCGAAATCCTGGAGGTGACACTCGCCCGCCTGGTCACAGACCGGGCAGTCCAGGGGGTGATTGATCAGCAGGAATTCCACGACACCGTTCCGGGCATTCACTACCTCGGGGTTCGTATAATTCTCCACCACCATGCCGTCCTGGGCGCCCGTGATACACGAAGCCACCAGCTTAGGCATAGGCCGCGGGTCTTTTTCCGATCCCTGGGTTACTTTTACCAGGCAGGCCCGGCACTTTCCTCCGGAACCTTTCAGGGGTTTGTAATAACACATAGCCGGCGGCGCCACTTCCGGGCCGATCTGCCGGGCAGCTTCCAGGATAGTGGTGCCCGGTGGCACGTGTACCTCCCGGCCGTCTATGGTTACTTTTATTAACTGCGGAGCATCCATATCTCTTAAAATCTTTTAAACTAAAACATTCTGGGGCATATATACCGCCCCTTTTTTCGTAGCTTCCTCCGGGTGCCGTACATACCATTCAAACTCATCTCTGAAATGGCGGATAGCACTACCCACCGGCCATGCGGCGGCATCCCCCAGCGGGCAGATGGTGTTTCCTTCTATGCGTTTGGCCACATCTACCAGCAGGTCAATATCCCGCTCGTTTCCGTGCCCGTGCACGATCCGCTCCAGTACCTTTTCCATCCAGCCGGTACCTTCACGGCACGGCGAGCACTGCCCGCACGACTCATGGTGATAAAACCGCGAGAAGTTCCAGGTATTCCTGACCACACTGACGGTTTCATCCATCACGATAAACCCGCCGGAACCCAGCATGGTACCGGTGGCAAAGCCGCCGTCTGACAGCGACTCGTAGCTCATCAGCCGGTTTTCGCCGTTAGCTGTCTTCAGGATCAGGTGAGCCGGAAGAATAGGCACGGAAGAACCGCCCGCCACCACCGCTTTCAGGTAATGGCCGTCACGGATACCGCCCAGGTATTCATCCGAATAAATAAATTCTTCTACCGGCACACCCAGCACGATCTCGTACACGCCCGGATTCTTCACATTGCCGGAAGCCGAGATCAGCTTGGTGCCTGTGCTGCGGCCTATACCAATGGCCGCATACGCATCACCACCGTTATTCACGATCCACGGCGTATTCGCTATAGACTCCACGTTATTGACCACCGTAGGGCTCTCGTATAAGCCTTTTACCGCCGGGAAAGGCGGCTTATTCCGCGGGTTCCCTCTTTTCCCTTCCAGGGATTCCAGCAGCGCCGTCTCCTCACCGCAGATATAGGCACCGCCGCCGGGCTGAACCACCAGCTCCAGGTCATAACCGGTGCCCAGGATATTCTTACCCAGGAAACCGGCCGCTTTGGCCTCGGCTATCGCCTTTTCCAGGATACGGATCACGTACATCAGCTCACCGCGCACATAGATAAACGACTTATGTGCACCCAGCGCATAGCTGGATACGATCATCCCTTCAATCAGCAGGTGCGGGATGGTCTTCATCAGGAAATGGTCTTTAAACGTGCCCGGCTCCGACTCGTCACCATTACATACCAGGTATCTCGGCACGCCTTCCGGCTTAGCCAGGAAGCTCCACTTCATCCCCATGGGGAAACCGGCACCGCCGCGGCCTCTCACGCCTGACTTCTTCACCTCTTCCACCACCTCGTCAGGGGCCATCTTCTTCAAAGCCTTCTCTACCGCCGTGTATCCACCGTGCTTCCTGTAAACCTCGAAAGTCTCAATTCCGGGCTTATCAATATGTTCGGTTAATATCTTTAATCCCATGATTATTTACTCAATTCGTCAATGATCTGATCCACTTTCGTATTATCCAGGTGCATATAAAACTTCTCCCGGATCTGGAAACAAGGCCCCCAGCCGCAAGCGGCCAGGCATTCCACCTCCTTCAGCGTAAACATCCCGTCAGAAGTGGTCTGGTTAGCCGAAACCCCCAGCCGTTCTTTCAGGTGGTCATACACCCCTTCGCCACCTACCACGCAGCACGGACCCGTACGGCAGTATTCTATGACGTGCTTACCTACCGGCTCCAGGTGGAACATGGTATAAAAAGTAGCCACCTCATAGACTTCCACAGGCTGTATGCCCAGCATATCGGCTATATAATCCATCACTTTGGCGCTCACCCAGCCGTGCTGTTCCTGCGCCAGGTGCAGTAAAGGCAGTAAGGCCGACTTCTGCCTGCCTTCCGGGTATTGGGCTATGATCTCCTGCGCCCGGGCCAATCTGTCTTCTGTAAATGCAATCATTTCTCTCGTATTAAGCATCAAGTTCACCGGCTATAACATTCAGGCTGCTCATAATAGGAATGGCATCCGACACCGTGCCTCCTTTGATCAGCTCCCCGTAAGCCTGGTAATAGATAAAGCAAGGCCTGCGGAAATGCAGCCGGAAAGGAGCCCTTCCGCCGTCACTGATCAGGTAAAAACCTAATTCACCGTTTCCGCCTTCCACTGCGTGGTACACTTCCCCTACCGGGGCGTCTATTTCTCCCATCACGATCTTAAAGTGATAGATCAGCGCCTCCATATTCTGATAAACCGCCTGCTTGGGAGGCAGGTAGTAGTGATTTTCATTCGCATGATACGGGCCTTCCGGCAGGTTCTCTATGGCCTGGCGGATGATCTTGATACTCTCCCATACCTCCGCATTCCTAACCTTGTAACGGTCATACGTATCGCCATTATGGCCTACCGGGATCTCAAACTCAAAATCCTCATACGAAGAGTAAGGCTCTATCACCCGTACGTCATAATCAATCCCCGCTGCCCGCAGGTTAGGCCCGGTGAATCCGTAGCTCACCGCCATCTCCTTGCTCACCGGCCCTACACCGATGGTCCGGTCACGGAAGATCCGGTTCCGGTCAAACAGCTCTTCAAACTCAGCAAAAACTTTGGGCAGGGAATTATAAACCAGGTCTTTTATCTTTTTGATAGCCGTGGGAGAGAGATCACGCTCCATCCCGCCTATACGGCCCATGTTAGTGGTCAGGCGGGCACCGCACATTTCCTCGTAAACCTCGTAGATCTTTTCCCGCTCCTGCATCACATACAGGAAACCGGAGAAAGCCCCCGTATCCACTCCCATAATGGAAGAGCAGATCAGGTGATCGGCTATCCGGGCCAGCTCCATCATGATCACCCGGATGTACTGGGCGCGCTTAGGCACTGTCACCTCCAGCAGCTTCTCCACCGTCATGTGCCAGCCCATATTATTAATGGGAGAAGAACAGTAGTTCATCCGGTCCGTAAGCGTGGTGATCTGGTAAAACGGCCGCCTTTCCGCAATCTTCTCAAACGCCCGGTGAATATAGCCCACGGTCATTTCACTGGAAACGATCCGCTCGCCGTCCATGGTCAGGATATTCTGAAAAATCCCGTGCGTGGCCGGGTGGGTAGGCCCGAGGTTCAGCGTAGTGTAATTATTCTCTTCCTGGAGCGGGACATTCAGCGCCAAAGCCTCCTCCTGTGTTCTGGCCACTATGGTGTTATTCTCTGTCATCTTCCAAATAAGTCGTCTATTTTGTCTCTCCGGGTAGGATCCTCCAACGCATACTCTTTCCGCATCGGGAAATAGTCCATATCGTCCATGTTCAGGATACGCTTCAGGTTAGGATGCCCGGAGTAAAGAATACCGTAAAAATCGAAAGTCTCCCGCTCCATCCAGTTAGCGGCGTCAAATAACGGCGTGAGGGAGGGTACTACAGGATTTTCTTTCGGAACAAAAACCTTTATCCGCACCCGGATCCGGTTCTCCCAGCTGTGCATCAGGCACACCGAGCAAAACTCCGCACCCGTGTTATCCGGGAAATGCACCCCGGTGATATCCGTGAGAAAATTAAATTTCAATACCGGATGCTCCTTTAAAAAGGCCACTACCGAAAGCAGGTCTTCCGGGGCGGTGGAAAAGCCAAGGATACCAAAATTCTCTTCAAAACGGTGAACCTTCTCTCCAAACTGCCCCCCGATCTCTTCTACCAGGCGCTGATTATCTATCATTTTTCTCCAGTATGTTATAGGATTCTAACAGGGCGCGGTACTCCTCCGTCTCCCTTCTTCTGAGGGATTCGCCTTTAGCCAGCTCCTGTACCTGCATCAGGCCGTCCAGGATCTGCTCCGGCCGCGGCGGGCAGCCCGGCACATACACATCTACCGGGATGATCCGGTCAATGCCCTGCAGCACCGAATAAGTATCAAAAATACCACCGGAAGAAGCACAGGCCCCTACAGCCACCACCCAGCGGGGCTCGGCCATCTGCAGGTACACCTGCTTCACCACAGGCCCCATTTTCTTAGCAATGGTCCCCATCACCAGCAGTACATCCGACTGCCTCGGGGAAAAGCTGGGCCTTTCAGCACCAAACCGTGAAATATCGTAATGGGCCCCCATGGTGGCCATAAATTCTATACCGCAGCAGGAAGTAGCAAAAGGGAGCGGCCACAGGGAATTACTCCGTGCTATCCCGATCACTTTATCCAGAGAAGTGGCAAAAAAACCCGGCCCTCCATATCCCGGAGGCGCATCTGTCATCTTCGTCATAATTATTCTTTTTCCCAGTCAAGAACTCCTTTTCTGATCACATAATAAAAGCCGGCCATCAGGAAAGCCACAAACAGTAGCATTTCATAAAAGCCCAGCCACCCGAGGCCCTTAAAATTCACGGCCCAGGGGTACATAAAAATTACTTCCACATCAAACAGCACAAACAGGATGGCCGTCAGGAAATAGCGCACGTTCAACGGCATACGGGCATCGCCCACACTTTCCACACCACATTCAAACGGCAGTTCCTTCTTTCTGCTGCGCAAACGCGGCCCCAGGTAATGCGTGGCAATCAGCGTCATTACCACAAAGCCCAAAGCCAGGCCTAACTGTATAAAAAGAGGTAAATAATCCTGCGGAACACTAATGTTCATGAAATGATATTTTAACAAACAAAAATACGACCCGTGGAAGATAAAAAAAACAGAAGCAGGCGGAGAATACCGCCTGCCATGCAGTTTGAAATTATTCTAAATAATCGTTCAGGCTCTGCCAGATGAGGTCTTTTAGCTCTGGAATGCCCTCCATAGTGCGGGAAGAAATGAATACAGCGGGGATTCCCGGCGGCAGCGTGGCCCGGATGGTTTTGCGGTCTTCTTCCGTGATCAGGTCACACTTGGTAACCGCCAGAAGGCGGTTCTTATCCAGCAGCTCGGGGTTATATTTCTCCAGCTCATCCAGCAGGGTGTAATACTCCCGGGCCGGTGCCTCGCCGCTGCCATCTACCATAAACAGCAGGTTACTGTTCCGCTCTATGTGTCGCAGGAAGCGCAGCCCCAGACCCTTGCCTTCCGATGCCCCTTCTATGATGCCCGGGATATCGGCCATCACGAACGACTGGTAGTCATGATACTGCACCACGCCCAGGTTAGGCACCAGGGTGGTAAAAGGGTAATCCCCGATCTCGGGTTTGGCGGCTGACACCACGGACAGCAGTGTAGACTTACCGGCGTTCGGGAAGCCCACAAGCCCCACATCGGCCAGCAGCTTCAGCTCCAGGATCACCCAGATCTCCTGCCCCGCGATACCCGGTTGGGAGTAATCCGGCGCCTGGTTAGTACTGGTTTTGAAATGGTAGTTTCCCAGTCCGCCCATCCCACCGGGCAGCAGGATCACCTCCTGCCCGTCTTCAATCACCTCCGCCAGGCGCTCGCCGGTTTCGGCATTGCGGGCCACGGTCCCCAGCGGTACTTCCAGCACCACGTCCTTGCCCTGCTTACCCGTGCTGCGGCTCTTGCCGCCGCCCTCACCGTGGTCTGCCTTGATGTGTTTCTGGTATTTCAGGTGGATGAGCGTCCAGTACTGCTTATTTCCCCGCAGGATAATATGCCCGCCCCGGCCGCCGTCACCGCCGTCAGGACCACCCTTATCTACAAATTTCTCGCGCCGGAAGTGCGTAAAGCCCCGGCCGCCGTTACCTGATTTCAGGTTTATTTTTACGTAATCTATGAAGTTCGAAGTCATATCACTAGAACCTGTCCAGGCCCCTGTTTAGTTTCTTTGAAAACAAAAAACTCCTCTTAACAAGGAGTTTTCAGTATTTACCATCCGGCCGGTGCTCAGTGTTTTTCGTCTATAGCTCCGCAAATGGCCTCAAAAATATCGTCAATTTTTCCCACACCGTTCAGGGTGGTTACCTTCCCCTGCTCCTGGTAATACGGCAGCACATGAATGGTTTTATCGAAGTATTCGTCAATTCTTTTCAGCAGTTTCACCGCATCATCATCGGCCCGGCCACTCACCTTCTGGCGTTCGGCAATGCGCTCCTTGATCACGTTCTGGTCCACATCCAGCTGTAAAACCAGGTCTACCTTGCTACCCTTTCCTTCCAGGAAGGCATCCAGTGCTTCGGCCTGGGGAACGGTACGGGGAAATCCGTCAAAAATGAAACCTTCGGCTTCCGGGTTATTTTTTACCTCCTCTTCCAGCATATCGATGGTAATGGAGTCAGGCACCAGGCGTCCGTCTGCTAAAATTTCTTTTACCCGTTTTCCCAGCTCTGTATCGTTAGAGATATGCGAACGAAACATGTCGCCGGTAGACAGATGCACCAATTTATATTTATCGATAATCTTCTCAGACTGAGTACCTTTTCCTGCCCCCGGAGGGCCAAAAATCACAAGATTGAACATTTATTTTCGGTTACTATATGGTATCGGGCCGCAAGATAAGCAATAAGCCCAATAAAAAAAGCCTGAAACTCAGGCTTTTTTTATTTTACTATCTTCCCTTCCCCGTGGAGTCTTTCTGTGTCTCCGGGATCACATAATTCGGATCCAGCATTTTACTGAACCGGTGGAACATGGCCTGAGCATCAGCATCGTTCGGCTTGATCTTCAGTAATTCCTCGATCCATGTTTTAGCACCCTGGATATTCTGGCTTGAAAAATCTCTACCCGCCAGTGTTTTCAAAGCATATACCACATAGGTCTCGTTAGCCGGGTTTTTCTTACCGTCTTCACCGATCAGCTGCAGGTACTTCTCAAAATCAGGTGCACCCAGGTACAGATGATTTTTAGTGGTATCGTTAGCATCGCGGTAAGTCTTGGCTAAACCGGCCAATGCGTAACCTGCTGGCCAGCCGTCTTTGTACTCCACCAGCGCCTTCTCCAGGTATTCATTTGCCTTAGCCCAGTTACGTCCTCTGAAGAAAGTAGTGGCCAGGGTGGCATAATCAGATGCATTCGGTTCTTTCTTGTTCTGCAGGCTCTTTTCTGTCAACTGAGCCGCTTTATCAAAGTTTCCTTTTTCCGCCATAATGGCCGCTGCCTCACCGTAATGATCCACTTCTACGGTAGAGTCTTTGATAGACACCGCTTTATCAATGTTCTCAATACCCTTTTTCTCATTCTGAGCTGTAGTAGCGGAATCTCCGGTCATTTTAAGATAAGAACGGCCAATGTATCCGTAGTCCAGTGCAAAGGTTTCATCCTTAGGCTTCGCATTAATAAATTTCTCAAAATCCTGGATGGCCTGAGGATATTTACCCTCTTCGTAGTTCACGATACCCTCCATTCTGTGGATGTAAGGATCCGTGGTAGAACCTTTGATCTCACCCAATACTCTTTTCAGGCTCACATAATCTTTGGCAATAAAGGCCAGCTTGGCATAACGCAGCTTAGCTTTCACGTCACCATCCGAGTTTTTAAGGTAGTTAGAGGCGGCCTCGGCAGATTTCGAGAAATCACCGAAAGTCTGCCAGTAAGAGCTCTGGTATTTATAGATAGGCGCATGAGAAGGATCAGCAGCCACACCTTTATTGATGGCTTCCAGAGCACCCTGGTAGTTACGACTCTGTAACCAGATCCGGGCCATTTTCGAATAGGTTTTAGCCGGCTTTTTGCCTACCCGCTCCGCATTGCTGAGGGCGTTCATGGCATTTCCACCGTCGCCTTTCATCAGGTAAGCATCCGCCTTCACGAAGTAATACTCCGGGTTATCTTTGGTTTTGTGCTTATCCAGGGCCATATCGATCGTGAGAATAGCTTCTGCAGGATCATTGGCTTCCGGGAACATCACGTAGGCCTCGGCAATCCGGTACAGGATATCCGGATTTTTTGATTTGGTATCTTTTTTTACCTGATCCAGTATGGCTTTCCCGCCGGCCAGGTCTTTGGAGGCCAGCTTCACCATTCCCAGGCCCACCTGGTTCAGGGGATCTCCTTTCTTTTCTAAGGCATTACCGGCTTCAAAAGCCTCCTGAGCGGCTTTCAGGTTCTCCGGTTTGGCGTAATCAGGGCTGGAAAGAATAGTGTATCCTTTCAGAAAATACGTGTCTGTACTCGGAGAAGAAACCACCAGCTTATTGGCTCCGTCAAGGGCCGCCGTGTACCTTTCCGCATCCAGGTCTTTAACTACCTGATCCACAGTCTGCCCAAAAGACCAGGTAAAAGTTAGCAGCAATCCAACTACCGCCCAAATTTTTGTTCTCTTAATCATCATTTTCTAAATAAGCTGTAAAGTTACTCTTTCGGTTAAAATTGAAATTGGTTCGCAATTTAAGCAAATTCTATGGGTTACAAAAGTCATTTTTCCATGATTTTAATGTATTTAATCATTAGACTCCTGCTAAAAACATAATTTTCTTAATAAGATGTTAAATGCTGAAATATTAATTAACATCCTCCTTACTGATCACAAACTCCTTAGGGATAGCATAATAGGGAACTAATCCCATTTTTTCAGCAATCAGCTGCCCCGGCTTGCTGCACGAGAAACGGATAAACCCGTTTTCCACGCCCCAGGCACTGCCCAGGGTGTGCAGGTAAATGGTACGGTGAAAAGGATAGGTCTGCTCCAGTATGGTAGCTCCGGAAGGCTGAACCACCGCTCCCCCGTTTTTCACCCCCAATATCTTCACCGAATTTTTCAGTTCCCGGGTCACTTCATTGCTTTTCTCACTGATGAGGTTATAGCCCACAAAGCCGATGGCGTTCTTATCCTTCTTCACCCAGTCAAATACCTTCTGGTTCCCGCCGGCCGCCACTACGTTCTTCCGGTTAAATTCAGTAATGCCCAGGCGGTTCAGCATGTGGTTCAGGTTACTGGAATTCCCACTGTCAAACACCAGTTTAATGCCTGAGCCCTCATCGGTAAACAGCCGCTTAAGCTCTTCCGGGGATATATCCGCCCGCGGAGCCTCCGGGTGGGCGATCAGCACTACGGCGTCCAGCGCCATGGGAGCAGGTTTATATTGGATCTCCCGTTTCTTCAGCACCTCCAGTTCTTCTTCATTCAGCGTACGGGTAATGCAAATCACATCCATGGAATCCTCCAGCAGCAGTTTAACCGCCGTGTTTTCCGGCATGACGGAGTTCACAAATGACGCCCGCGGGTAATGCATACGGTAGCCGTCCGTCTCTGCCTGGATGATCTGGAAAATGGACTCGTCCATCCCCACATTGATCTTTCCTTCGTAAATACTGGGCCGGTCACTCTTTTTAGACTGGCATCCCGCCAGCATCAGCACCACCGCTGTACTCCATAGTAATTTCATCTGTATTTTTTTAGCTTCGGGCTATGAGCTGTGAGCCATTGAAGCTCACAGCTCATAACTCTACTGTTTAACTACTCTGTATAACCTGAATATTCCGTAGATAATTAATACGCCTCCCAGGGAGTAGGCCAGCATATCCGGTTCAATCTTCACGATAAATATTTTCTCGGAGATCACATAGATCCCCATGCCTATATAACATACTGGAACCACCAGACCCAATACAAACCTCAGCTTACCTAAAATCTCTTCTATATTCATGTTTTACAAGCTCCCCGGAACCTCCCGGTGCATTTTCATGCCAAATTAAACAGATTTGTCCGCTTTTGAAAAAAAATGTGATCATTCCTGAAGCGTATACGTCACCGGAAGCGTATACCAGACCCGTACCGGCCGGCCGTTCTGCTTGCCGGGCGACCACTTCGGCATAGATTTCACCACCCTTACGGCCTCTTCATCACAGCCGAAACCCACGCTCTTCAGTACCGAGATCTGCGCTACACTGCCATCTTTCTCCACCACAAACCGCAGCACTACTTTCCCCCCTACGTTAGCCCGCTGTGCTACCGCCGGGTATTTCACATTTTTATTCAGGTATTTCATGAGCTCACTCATCCCGCCCGGAAACTGGGCATCCTGCTCCACACTCATAAAGATCTCCTCCTCCGCTGCTTTTTCTACTTTCACCACGGCTACTTCTTTTGGCGGTGGTGGAGGAATAAACACATCCTTAGCCTCTACCCCTTCCACGGTTTTGTTGGAAATAACCGCCGTTTCCAGTTTTTCTGCCGATGGTGGCGGTTCTTCAATGGTCACTTCCTCATCCTTTTTAGGCTCAGGGGGCAGAAATTTCTCCTGGGCTACTTCCGGAGGGGGTTCTTCCAGCGGTGGGGGCGTTACATCTTCCGGAATCTCAATTTCCTCTTCCGGCACTTCCTCATCCAGGTTAGTAGCTGAAAGGTCCACCATAATCTCCTTCTCGGCATTGGCCGCCTGGATCTTGTTAAAGGCCAGGGCACCGGCAAAAAGTAGGGAAAATAGCGCCGTACCGATCACCGTGGCCCGGGTGAGGTAGCTCCTGTAGTTTTTTCGAAGGTAGTATGCTCCATACTCCTTGTTTCGGGTCTCAAAGACCATGTCATCCAAAGTCACTTTCATTTTTATCCGGGTTTAAATAGCACCTAAAATATTAGCCATAAAACTAATTAATTAGTTTTATACAACTAAATTAATAGTTAAAAATGAAAGTACAAAAAAAAAGAGCCGAAAAAATTTCGGCTCTTCTATCAAAAAGAATAAATGAATTACTCGCTCAGCTGGAACATTACCGGTATGGTGTAATACACCCTTACCGCTCTACCGTTCTGCTTACCGGGGCTCCATTTCGGCATGGATTTGATCACCCTTACGGCTTCTTCGTCACATCCGAATCCGATTCCCTTCAAAACTTTCACGGTACCTATGGATCCATCTCTTTCTACTACGAACTGCACAGTCACCCGTCCGGTGACGTTAGCTCTCGTAGCAGCTGCAGGGTAGCTGATGTGCTTATTAAGGAAGCCATACATGGCTTTATCTCCTCCCGGATATTCCGGCTGCTGTTCTACCCCTACAAAGATCTCTTCCTCCGCTGCTTTTTCCACTTTCACCACGGCTACTTCTTTTGGCGGTGGTGGTGGGATGAACACATCCTTGGCTTCTACCCCTTCCACGGTCTTATTTGAAATAACGGCCGTTTCCAGTTTTTCTGCCGGTGGTGGTGGTTCCTCGATCTTCACTTCCTCATCCTTTTTAGGCTCGGGAGGTAAGAATTTCTCCTGCGCTACTTCCGGAGGCGGCTCCTCCAGAGGCGGAGGCGGTACATCCTCAGGAATTTCAATCTCTTCTTCCGGTATCTCTTCATCCAGATTCGTAGCCGAGAGATCTACCATGATCTCTTTTTCTGCATTAGCGGCCTGAATCTTATTGAATGCCAAAGCTCCGCCAAGGAAAAGACAGAATATGGAAGCTCCAATGATGGTAGCTTTGGTCAGATACTTGCTGTAGTTCTGTCTCAGATAGTATGCACCGTACTCTTTATTCCGGTTTTCAAATACTATATCGTCTAAGGTTACTTTCTGTGCCATTTCTATTTCCTTAGTTTACTGTCCTTTGGGTCTAGCTATCTTCTCCTGATAAGCTTTCTGCTCCTCGGGCATTAAATCCACGATTGCAAAACGCTTATTTCCCGTAATCTCCATCTCGTCCAGGATGTCTACCGTATTTTCAAAGGTAGCTTCGTTGGTCGGCTTGATCACCACTGTGAATATCGCAGTATCCAAAGCAGCTGCACGCTTTTTATTGATGTCTGCCCGGATACCTGAAGCGGAATAGTCCGTTTCATGAAGGTCCTCTGCAGTTACATCCGCCAGAGCTTGCTGGTACCAGAATATCCGGTTATCCTTACCCATCACGATGGTGATGGTATTGGATAATTTGATATCCTGCTTCTGCTGCTCTTTCACATCTTCATTACTTTTATCAGGCATGTTTAGCTTCATCATATTGGGCTTGCTAAACGTAGTCGTAAAAATGAAGAACGTTAAGAGAAGGAACCCTAAGTCCACCATAGGTGTCATATCGGGTTTCCCACCGCCTTTTTTCGATCTTACCTTACCACCTTTTTTCCCGCCTGATTCTTTTACCTGTACTTCTGCCATTTCTTAAAATCAATTTAGGGTTATTCTCCTTTAGTGATAAGTCTAAACTTATAGAATTTCACTTTCGCCAACTCATCAAACAGTATTTTCACTGCGGGATATTGCGTTTTCACATCGCCCCGTATAGCCAGCTGGCCCTGCGGGTTAGCTTCGGCGTACGCCCGTACCCAGTCTATCAACTCTGTATTGGTTGAATCCAGCGGAATACCCGGCAGAACTGCCTTTTCCCTGTCACTTTTGTTAAGTGATAAATACGATTTGATCCGGTCCTTACCTACCCCGATCTCGGCCACGTCAAGAAAAGATTTTTTCTCGGCGTCACTCAGATTCATTTTCAGGTTAGTATTCAGTGTGTTCAGGAATCTCCGTTTTTCAATCGGGTCCGTTACACCGAAGTAATACTTTCCTTCCGGGGTGATAGACACCGTTCCGATGCCTGTCTCTTCCACCTTCAATTTGGAAACCGAAGATGGCGTATTGATCGATACGGCTTCCTGGCTTCTGAATGATGAGGTCATGATGAAGAATGTAAGCAAAAGGAATGCTACATCACACATGGCCGTCATATCCATGGTAGGACTATGCCGTTTTGGTTTTACTGCTGCCATCTATTCTCCTTTATATTATAAATTGAAAAAATACTATAATAGTTCCGGATCAGTTATGCGAAGCAAAGTTTTGCTGCAGACTTAATCCGATTTCATCAATCTTATAAGTAAGGGTATCAATAGATGCTGTAAAGTAGTTATATACAATAATGGCGATGGCTGAAGTACCGATACCTAAACCTGTGTTAATAAGGGCTTCCGCAATACCTTTTGACAGCGCAGCTGCATCCGGAGAGCCACCACCTGAACCCAGGGCGAAGAATGAACGGATCATACCTAATACCGTTCCTAACAGGGCCACCAGTGTAGAAACCGAACCCAGTGTAGAAAGGATAGCCAGGTTTTTCTCCAGCATAGGCAGTTCCAGTGAAGTAGCTTCTTCCACTTCTTTCTGAAGCGCAGCCAGTTTCTGCTCTTTGTTCAGGCCACCGTCAGACTGAAGCTGCTCGTATTTGTCCAGCGCAGTCTTGATCACGTTTCCTACTGTTCCTTTTTGTTTTTCACATTCTTTCTTAGCGTCAGCAATGTTATTGTTATTCAGGTAACCCCGAACTTTCGCTACGAAGCTGTCCAGGTCGCCTGAACCACTGGCTTTGCTGATGGTCACGAAACGCTCAATACCGAACACTAACACCATGAGGAAGAAAGAAAGAAGGATAGGTACGATAAAACCACCGGCGTAGATGATACCCAGCGTGCCTTTGGGATCGTGTCTTGTTTCGGGGTCATTGAAGTTGCTTGGATCACCCAAAACAAAGATGTAAATAAGTACCGCAATCGCGATAAGGACCGGAATAACAATGATGGGGTTAATTCCGCCTGATGATTTTTTCGCTGCCTTAGCAACCGGAGCATTTTGTGTTTTTGCCATTTGGATAAAAAAATTTTTAGGGTTAAAAAAGTTTCTCTAAAATAAGTTCTCCCGAACTAATCTGAAATTTTTTGATTGTTTTTAACTGATTTTGAAAATAATTCTTTGGCAATTCTAAGGAAAAACATTTAAAACAAAAATTATTTTGATAAATAATTTACTAAAATTTAATCTCCGTTAATCCCTGAAAAAAACCATTTAACCGCTGTTTAAACCTATCAAACGTATTAAGCATTGATAACGATAGAGTTATATTTTAAGCCGGAATAATTCATTACTAACTCTTTAGTTACGGTTTGTTACTGTCCACTACAATCCGCTTGTCGCGGTTAGCCAGCTCCCACGCCGTATGGTACACCAGCTTCACGATCCTGGCGTAGCGAGGGAAAAGGATCTTCTCCACGTCATCGCCCGGGCGGTGGTAATCTTCATGAACACCTGTAAAGTAAAAGGCAATGGGAATTTTGTTTTTCGCAAAATTGTAATGGTCGGAACGGTAATAGAAGCGATTCGGGTCTTTGGGATCATTAAATTCATAATCCAGCTCCAGGTTTACGCTTTCCTTATTGGCCTTCTCGGAAATGGCGTGCAGCTCCGAAGAAAGCTTGTCGCTACCGATAATATAGGTATACTCCGGGTTGGATTCATGCTTTTTATCTACCCGGCCTATCATATCAATGTTCAGGTCACATACAATGTCTTTCAGGGGGATCACCGGGTCATGATCCGTAAAGTACAGCGAGCCCAGCAAGCCTTTCTCTTCCCCGGTCACCCAGAGGAACAGCATACTGCGGCGCGGTCCGTGCCCGTCTTTTTTAGCCTGGGCAAAAGCCTGGGCCAGTTCCAGCACGGCGCAGGTACCGGAGCCGTCGTCATCCGCCCCGTTATAGATCTGTCCTTTTTCATCTATGCCCACGTGATCATAGTGGGCCGAGATCACCACCACTTCATCTTTCCGGTCCGTACCTTCCAGGAAGCCCATTACGTTAGCGGTTTCTACCGGGGTGTCCGCTCTTTCTGATTTTACCCGGATGGTTACAGGCTTGGTTTTCAGCTTGGCGGAGAGGTCCGCTTTCCTGTATTTCTCCAGTGCAGAAGACTTCACCCCCAGGAGGTCAGCCCCCATGGCGCCGGAAGCTACAAATGCCGGAACCGCCGTAGCAGCCGATGCCGGTGCCTTCTCGATGTCCATGCGGCTGAAACGGCTCAATACCGCCTTCCTTTCTGCTACCGTGGTTTTCCAGGCGCTTTCATCGCCCTTAAATACCTCGAAGATCGCTGCCGCGCCCAGGTCAGTGGCGATGCGGCTCTTCCGTCTCAGGCCGGCCGTACCTGACCATCCCTGTCCGTCAGCAGAGCCGTCACCTGAAAGGAATACCACGGCCTTTCCTTTGACGTCTTTTCCTTTGTAGTCATCGCGGTTATCGTCTTTTACACCATATCCTACAAAAATGGTCTCCAGGCCTTTCTCCTCCGGGATATTCACCAGCCCGGAAGGGATATAGTCTTTAAAGAACTCCATTTTCTTTTTCCCGATGTTTACATAGCCTTCGCCCCAGCCGCCCTTGTATAAAGGAAAGGTCTGGAGGTAGCTTTTACCGGCAGGCGTATTTACGATGGGCTGAAGGCCCCATTCTTCCAGGTGCTGAATAATGTATCTGGCGGCTTTCTTTTGCCCTTCTGACCCGGTATCTCGTCCTTCCAGCTCATCAGAGGCAATATAGGTCAGGTATTTTTTGAGGTCGGCTTCCGTGATGGTAGCCTCATAGGTTTTCAGGGGCGACTGCGCCATTACAACGGCGTAAGCCAGGATCCCCAGCATCGAACAGACTAATTTTTTCATTAAACTATTTTTTTAAACAGCAAATAACTTCAAAACTTTTTATTTAAACAACCGCGCAAAACCACTAAATTTGCGTCACTTTTTTTGACACTTCATCTCTTCATTATCTTATGCTTATCGATTTGAATTCGGCGGAACTGTTTGAAAACAGGCACCAGGGTAAATCTGAAAAGGAAATAGCCGCTATGTGCGCCTCCATTGGTGTCAGCAGCCCCGATGAATTAATAGCCCAGACCATTCCTTCCAATATACGGAGTGAAAAAGCCCTGAATTTACCTGCGGGACTGACCGAGGTGCAGTTCCAGGAGAAGATCAGCGGACTGGCCGCGAAAAACAAAGTTTACAAAACGTTTATCGGCTGCGGGTATTATGACACCGTTTTGCCGAAAGTGGTACAGCGCAATATCCTGGAAAACCCGGCCTGGTACACGGCTTATACCCCTTACCAGGCAGAGATAGCCCAGGGAAGGCTGGAAATGCTGCTTACCTTCCAGACGGTGGTGGTTGACCTGACCGGGATGGAGATCGCCAATGCCTCCCTGCTGGATGAAGCTACGGCTGCCGGCGAGGCCATGTCTATGCTGGCCGGCCTGAAAAAAGGCAGTAAGAAGAACGCCAATACGTTTTTCGTATCGGATAACTGCCATCCCCAGGTGATAGACGTGGTGAAAGGGCGCGCCAAAGGCATAGGCGTGGATATAGTGACCGGAAATGCGGAGACTTTTGACTTTACCACTTCCGATGTGTACGGGGTGCTGATCCAGAACCCGGGCACACAGGGCGAAGTAAAAGATTATACCGACCTGATCGCTGCCCTGCACGAGCAGGATATCAAAGTATGTATTAACACCGACCTGCTCTCCCTGACCCTGTTTAAGAGCCCGGGAGAGATGGGCGCCGATATCGCCGTGGGCACCAGCCAGCGGCTGGGCGTGCCTATGGGTTACGGCGGACCGCACGCGGCCTTTTTTGCCACGCGTGACGAGTACAAGCGGCAGATCCCGGGAAGGATCATCGGTGTGTCTGTGGATGCGGCCGGTAACCGGGCGCTGCGTATGGCGCTTCAGACCCGCGAGCAGCATATCCGGAGAGAGAAGGCCACATCTAATATCTGTACGGCGCAGGTGCTGCTATCGGTGCTGTCTGCCGGTTACTGCCTTTACCACGGACCGGAAGGCCTGAAAAGGATTGCTTCCAAAATACACGGACTGACCACCCTGTTTGCCAATTCCGTGCAGGGGCTGGATTACCGGGTGCTGAATACGGTATGGTTTGATACCGTTACCCTGGATGTGACCGATAATACCCGTATCCGGGAACTGGCCGAAGCGCGTGGAGTGAACCTGCGTTACCACGGCACTGAAGATATCAGCATCTCTTTTGACGAGACCAAAACCCTGGCCGATGTGGCCCTGCTGCTGGAAATCTTCTCGGAAGCCCGCGGAGAAAAACTGGTGCTTCACCTGAAAAACGAGGTGGAAGACCGGATCCCGGAAAACCTGAGGAGAACCAGCACTTACCTGCAGCATCCTATCTTCAGCAGCTACCAGACCGAGCACGAGATGCTGCGTTACCTGAAGGCCCTGGAGAACAAAGACCTTTCGCTGGTACACTCCATGATCTCGCTGGGCAGCTGTACCATGAAACTGAACGCTACTTCTGAGATGCTGCCCATCACCCTGCCGGGTTTTGCGCAGATTCACCCGTTTGCCCCGAAAGATCAGACCGAAGGTTACCAGGAGCTCTTCCGCGAACTGGAAGCCTGGCTGGCAGAGATCACGGGTTTTGCCGCTACCTCCCTCCAGCCTAACTCCGGCGCCCAGGGTGAGCTGGCCGGCCTGATGGTTATCAAAGCGTATTTTGAGAATAAGGGGGAAAACCAGCGGAACATAGCCCTGATCCCTTCATCGGCTCACGGCACTAACCCGGCCTCCGCGGTGATGGCCGGCCTGAAAGTGGTGGTGGTGAAATGCGATGAGAAAGGGAACATTGAAGTGGATGATCTGCGGGCCAAAGCCGAGCAATATGCTGACACCCTGGCCTGCCTGATGGTGACCTACCCTTCCACCCACGGGGTGTTTGAAGAAAGCATCATTGATATCTGTGACATTATTCACGGGAACGGCGGTAAGGTCTATATGGACGGCGCCAATATGAATGCCCAGGTAGGCCTGACCTCGCCGGGACGTATAGGTGCTGACGTCTGTCACCTGAACCTGCACAAGACCTTTTCCATTCCGCACGGCGGCGGTGGCCCGGGAATCGGGCCAATCTGCTGTACGGAAGAGCTGGCCGCTTTCCTGCCGGGCAATGCCCTGGTAAAAACAGGCGGTGAGCACAGCATTCATGCCATATCCGCTGCACCGTGGGGAAGTGCGGGCATCCTGCCTATCCCCTATGCGTTCATTGCCATGATGGGCGGTGAGGGGCTGACCCGCGCCACCAAATACGCCATTTTCAATGCCAACTATATCAAGTCACGGCTGGAACAGCATTTTACTATCCTTTATACCGGTACTAACGGACGCTGCGCCCACGAGATGATCGTAGACTGCCGGCCGTTTAAGATAGCTACCGGTGTGGAGGTAGAGGATATTGCCAAGCGACTGATGGATTACGGCTTCCATGCGCCTACGGTTTCTTTCCCTGTAGCCGGTACACTGATGATAGAGCCTACGGAGTCGGAATCCCAGGCCGAACTGGACCGCTTCTGTGATGCGCTGATCGCCATCCGCCGGGAAATTGCCGAGATAGAGGAAGGCCTGTATCCGAAAGACAGTAATGTGCTGGTAAATGCACCCCATACCCTGAACGTGGTGATGACCGAAGAGTGGGTTCTGCCCTACTCCAGGGAGAAAGCCGCTTTCCCGGCAGAGCGCCTGAAAGCCAATAAATTCTGGCCTTCAGTGAGCCGGGTGGATTCAGCGTATGGCGACAGGAACCTGGTGTGTGCGTGTGAGCCGATAGAAACATATCAATAAAAAGCGGCAGCCGCTGCGGTGAACAGTTTCGGTACATTTAATATATAATAATGTACCGAAACTTTTATCTTACTCCTGTCAATCTATGCCAACTGCATCAGACACATCCACCGCCATCCGCTTCATGAACAAAGCAGGGCAGGATAACCGCCCTTTCTTGTTTGTGATCAGCTATGACCGGACCCGGAATTACATGGTGCCGCTGGAGGAGGCGGATCCGGCGTTTATCCGGTATGATTTTTCGGGAAAGGCGCCGCTGAAGCCGGCGGCATTTCATCTCGGGCCGGAAAAAATAGACTTTGACACCTACCGGGAAGCTTTTCAGGAGGTCAGAAAGAACCTGATGGCCGGAAACAGCTTCCTCACCAACCTCACCGTTTCCACGCCCGTTTCGGGCATTAACAGCCTGGAAGAGGTCTTTGAAAGTGCCCATGCCCGCTATAAGCTTTGGGTCAAAGGGCAGTTTGCCTGCTTTTCACCGGAAACCTTCGTTACGGTATCCGAAACCGGGGAGATCGCTACGTTTCCCATGAAAGGCACGCTGGATGCGGGAGTGGAAAATGCAGCAGAGAAGCTTCGCTCGGATAAGAAGGAGTTTTATGAGCACACCACCATTGTAGACCTCCTCCGGAACGATCTCAGCCGGGTGGCTGACCGGGTCCGGGTAGAACGCTTTCAGTACATGGACCGGATCCGCCGGCAGGACGGCTCCGAAATCCTGCAGATGAGCTCCGAGATCCGGGGGCAGCTGCCCGGAAACTGGAAAGAAACACTGGGTACCTGGTTCTTTGAACTCCTGCCCGCGGGTTCTATTTGCGGTGCCCCGAAACCCAAAACACTGGACATCATAAAGAAAGCCGAAAAAACACTTCATGCAGGCGGGGAAAGGGGCTTCTATTCCGGTGTTTGCGGGGTTTTTGATGGCCGGACCCTGACTTCTGCGGTAATGATCCGTTTCATAGAGCAAACCTCCGAGGGCTTCGACTTCAAAAGCGGGGGCGGCATCACCCATTTAAGCGAAGTGCAGAAAGAATACGACGAGATTTATGAGAAGGTGTATGTGCCGGTGAAGTAAACCGCTTATTTTATCAGCTGCAGAAACTCGTCTCTTTTCCTTCGGGAGACATCCATATAGGTTCCATCCATCATCTCTATTTGTCCGCCATCTCCTTTTATGTAGTGTATCAGGAAAATGCCCGTAGTAACTCCGGTAAAAGCTGGCTACTACCCCCAGGAGAACGAGGGTGAAAAAATGCGGGAGATAACGATATTCTTTTTTCATAGGGTTTATATCCCGGGGGGATTAATCTGAAAAACTCCCGTTAAAGCACCCGTCTTTGGATCCTGAAGAAAGCAAGAATGAGTGGTTTGCGGATTTGGGTGAGCCGGTGGCGGAAATAAGGCAAAATCCGGGGAGGATTAGTCCCGCTTAAACGGGGTAATATCTAAGGGTCAGGGGCATGTGAGTTTTTATTTGGAGTTTTTAGAACTTTTTTTATCGGTTTTATTGTCCCATGTGATTAAGGTGTAAATAATGCAAGGTACCATTAGTCATCAAGATATGGATTTCAATTTCCCTGAAAACCTCAAAAGAGTTCAGGAGAATAGAGAAGTATGGTTTCCTTTCAGAGAACACAAACCTGCCCCCCAGGAGGCCCTCAGGAGAATCCAGGCCTTACAAAAGAAATACTCTCCTAAGGGGATTGGCCTTTCTGAGCTCATCAACGAATTAAACTACAGAGGCATCAGTTAATGGTTTCTGCTATTATTTCCCCTACCCTTTCCAGGTCACTTCCCCGATAAAGAATTTTTCCTTTTTGATCTACCAAAAAATACAAAGGATATCCGCTGGCATTGAGCTTTGTTTTAAATTCCTCCCCGTCATCGAAGTGGTTATCCCAGGGGATATGATTTTTCAGGAGTAGTTTTCCGGCTCTTTCTTTTGCTGCAGCAGTCTTGTCATTGGCCACCGCCACTATATGCAACCCCTTTTCTTTGTACGAATCATATATTCCCAATAATTTAGGCATGGAAGAAATGCACGGCCCGCAGGTGGTGCTCCAATAGTCAATTAAGGTGATCCTGTGCCGGCTGAAAAAACCATTGCCTAAGGTCAGGTCAGTACCCAACCCGACTTCCGGGAAAGCGTTTCCTTCCCCTGTACTCTTTTCAATGTCTATTTTTGTTTTAAGCAGCCTGTAAAGCCGGTTTTTTTTGAAGTCATCTGAAAATTCATTTAAAATATCAAAGTTCATCCCCTCTCCCTGGTAAAGTGAATAATCATTGATAACTTCCCAGAAAGCGGGATAGGAATCCGGATGCTGCCGGATGTATTCCGTCAGCAGTTTCTTTTTAAGGGGGAAGTTAATAAGGCTGTCTACCTGGAACGGGTTATCGGCTTTCGTATAAACCGGTTTCAAAAAATCCCGTAACTGACGGTATTCCCTGTTTACGGGAGAGGAAACCTCTATCTTCTGCTTGTGTTCCAGCTTCGGAAGCTGCAGGGCGTGGTCTCCGGGCTCCAGGAAAAAAACATCCGTGATCCGGGGAAGCACATCCGGGTTCAGGTAAATTAAAGCTACAGGGAGGGGGGCAGCTACTTTTCCTTTGAAAACATCTTCACCGGATAGTTTTAAATAATAGCTTGAAAACGGCATCCAACCGAGTAATTTAATATCGGTCACATTCTCCATTTCAAAATCATAAAAATCTTCAAACCCCATTTTTACCAGGGGGGCACCGATGATAAGGCTGTCTCCTTTTAAATCAGCAGCACTTAATTTTAATGTGAAATTATGCTGCCCCGGTGCTAAAAAAGGCAGGAGCATCATCAAAAACAGGTGACAATAGCGCATAGTTCTGAGCATTAACACTTCAAACCACCTAAAAATTAAAGTGCATGGGCAAGAAATGGGACAAGACCCTTGCTTTTTGTGATGGAAACACCACGCATTCCTCTGAAATACTTCTTATCTTTAAGCATGAAAAAGCAAATCCGACATGAAAACAGCATTCTTTGAGACCTTAAAGCTTCTGAACGGGGAACTGTGCCACATGGATTTTCACCTGGAGCGGGTGCAGAAAACGCAGGCTGCGTTTTTTGACGATGCGGGCTTTGATGTAAACCGGCTTTACGATACCCTGGCCGATTACCCGGAGGGGCTTTTTAAGGTGCGGGTAGATTATGATTCGGCCATCACGGGTATACGGGTGGACCTGTATGAGATTCAGCCGCACCGGAAGCTGGGCCTGGTGGAGGCGGGTGACTTTGACTATTCCTTTAAGTTTTCTGATCGTGATTTTTTTCGGGAGAGCCTGGAACGTTACCCGGATTGCGACGATATCCTTTTCCTGAAAGACGGCTGCATTACGGACACTACGTATTGTAATGTGGCGCTTTTCGACGGGGAGGAGTGGATTACGCCCACCACCTTTTTATTACCGGGTACTAAGCGGGCTGCATTGATTCACAGTGGCGCACTGCGCGAAACGCGGGTAACAGTCAATGACCTGGGGAAGTTCGAGGCCATTGCCTTTATCAACGCCATGCGTGATTTCGAAAAAAAATATAGCTTTGTAACGGATCAGAATGAACTTATCCTTGCCGAAATATGATCTTACGGGTTTTTCTTGCTTCCTTCTTTATTTTTACCGCCTGCTCCCACCGTCTTCCCCGGAAGAGCGCTGAGCCTGCTTACCGGCTGGTTCCGGAGCTCCCGGAAGACCTGAAAAAGCTGGAAAAAGCCGCAGACCGGTCCAGGGCAGAGATGGAAATAGATTTTGAAACCGGCCATTTCAAGGGGCGTTACCTGAAACATGAATTTACGGGAAGCTATGCCATAAAGCATGTTTCAGCCGGGTTTGTCAAGGGCTTTTTTTATCGCATAAGCCTGGATAGCCTGAACCGGCCGGAGCACCGGAATGCGGAAGAGGAGGCTTTTTTCGGGAAGCTGGCGGAGGCCAAACGCCTGTATGTAGCCCCGGATAAGCCGGGTGATCCTGCCTATACGGTCCTGGAGATCAGTAACGGCGAGCCGGAAGGAAAACTGACTTTTGTAAAAATAAATCTCAGGGATTAGCCCGGATAAAATCATTCAGTCCGCGCTCTGCGGTTTCCTGCACTTTCTTCTGGGTCACGCCGGTAAAGCCCAGCAGCCAGGGGAGAAACCCGAGGGCCTGCCGCGCCCATTTCCCGAAACTAAAGCGGTCACGCTGGGTCAGGATCTGCCCATCCAGGAGCTCAAAGGTGGTGACCACCTCATTTCTGACCTTACGGCCGGTTTTGGAGAAGGTGTAGCGCGCCACCCACCTGACCCTGGCTTCGTCTTTCCCGTGATCCAGTATTTTATATTCCAACTCCATGTCTTTGGCGCCTTTGAGCAGCATTTCCCACATTTTACCTGCTTCAAAGCCCGAGAGGCTGGGAAAAACCGGGTCACTGAATACCGCATTAATAGCGTACAGGGAGGCCATGGTCTTGTAATCACGGACTTTCATGGCCTCGTAGAAGGTGGTGACAAGTTCTTTGCTTTTCATACTTAGTTAGCTTTGAGCTATGAGCCTTGAGCTAAGAGCTCACTGCTCATAGCTGTTTTATAGTTTTACCATATTAGCCGAATAGGTATCCCGGTCGGTTTTTACTTTCAGCACATACACGCCGGCCGGCAGATGGCTGACACGGGTGCTCAGCGTTTTGGAGGTCATCCGGCCTCCGCCTGCACTGTCTATAATTTCCAGGCCTTCCAGTGCCTCCCCTTCGGGGATTTTGACGGAGAGTACATCGGTCACGGGGTTCGGGCTGAGTATTATTTTCACGGAAGGGTCTTCATTAGCCAGCACCCGGTTAAAGGTGATCACGTTAGAAGAAACACTCATGCAGCCGTCCTGGGTCACGCTTTTTACGCTGTAGGTGCCGTCAAAATCCTTGCGGAAAGTACTATTGGAGGTATATCCGCCCACGGGATTGCCGTTTACAAAGAACTGGTAGAGGGTACCGCCGGAGGCCACTACCTGGCTGCCGTTATCCGTCAGGACCGGTGTAGACGGTACGATACAAAAACCGGTCTGGGCGGAAGCGGCGGCATAGCGCGAGTCACCCAGCTGGATCACTTCGATCTGAACCTTACCGGGCACGGAGCCCAGGGTGAGGCGTTTCCCTGAAAGGCTGGCGTTTCCGGAGACCAGCTTGTAGATCAGCGGCAGCCCTGAGCTGGCCGTGGCGCTGATATCAAATGAGGCGCCGGGGCTTTTATCGGTGATGGGGCTGATGGTCACGGTTTGCTGCTGGGTTTGCGGTAAAGTCCGGGTTCCGTTAGCGAAAGACACGCCAAAAATCTTATCCGGGGCCAGTACTGCCACGTTATTCATATCGGGCGTGATCTTATCCGCTCCCAGTTTTATCCCCACCAGGTAATACCGGTCATCTTCCAGGTAGTTAAAGGTCAGGTGCTGATCGGTCTTGCTGAAGTCAGGGTAGCCCACGGTGGTGGTCTCAAAAGATTTCAGAGAGTTTTCAGACCGGTTCAGGTCAAGGGTAAGAATGTAATACCTGTCCTCTTCTTCGTCAATGTAATCCAGGGCAAGGATACCCGAGTTAGTCTTAGCCAGGGCCGGATTCCCCAGGCTGACACCTTCCGGCACGTCACTAAAGAGCTTTTGAATGGCGCCGTCGCCATAGGTATTCCGGAGGGGATCCCAGGCCCGCAATATGCCCACATCGTAGAAAGAACGGGCCTTGGAGAACCAGCCGCCGATCTGCGTTTTGGCGTCATAAACGATGAACTCGCCGGAAAGATCCCATTCCAGGGCTTCTGCGTACAGCACTTTCCCGGAATTTACCCCTTCCGTATAGGTGGGGTTATAGAGCTCAAATTTCTGCCCGGTTCCTTTTACCAGGTCATATACATAGATGTAATTATTATTCTGGGTTTCATCGGCAATGGCTGCTATCCGGTTCCCGTCTTTGGAAATGGCGGCATTGTACCATTTCAGCCCGGTGCCGTCGCTAAAGTTCAGGGCTTTCCCGGCTTTCAGGTCATAGGCATGGATCTTCTGGTCATTTCCCACAAAGACCATTATCTCCCCGTTATCGGTGATGGAAGGTTTGGAGAGGCAACCCACCTGCCCGGTAATGGCTGCAAAGTTCATGGTACCGAAGTTAAAGTTAGCCTTGTACAGGCGCTGGTCGTTCTGCGCCGGCCCGAAAGCCATCATCTGCGCAGCGCCGGGGTTCACCGGCACCTCGCTTTCCTTGGAAGGGTTAGGCAGGGTGCCCGATCCGCTCTCCAGGATGCCTACTTTGTCAAAAGCCGCACGGGCCGCCTGGGTTTCCTGGCCTTCGCCGAAGAGGTCTTTGGCCGACTGGATCACGGCTAACCGCAGGTCCAGGAAACGGGAAGTACGGCCCAGGTAGCGGGTGAGGGCATGGTAATACACCTTTTCCGCCTTGTCCTTATTCATATTAGTTCCGGTAGCAAAGAGGTAGAAGGCGTGGTTAGGGATCCCGCTGTTGACGTGCACCCCGCCGTTATCCTGTTCAGGCGTATCTTTTAGTACCATGTATTGCGACATGTACATAGGCTGGTAGCCCGGGTCACTTTTCCCGCCCTGGTTAGGGTTTTGGAGGGAACGGAGCGCGCCGGACGGGAACACGGATTTATTCACCACGTCTTCGCCCATGGTCCAGTCTTCACGGTCAATCATGGCCCCGAAGATATCCGCAAAGGACTCATTCAGTGCGCCCGACTGGTTCCGGTATTCCAGCTTGGCGGTACTTTCCACCACGCCGTGCGTCATTTCATGGCCGGCCACATCCAGGGCACCCGCCAGGGGCTTAAAGGCTTTCCCACCATTTCCATAGCCCATGAAAACCCCATTCCAGAAGGCATTGTCAAAACCCTTCCCGTCTTCATCGGTAATATTGATCACCGAAAGGATATTCCCACCGTTACCGTTCAGGGATAAGCGCTGAAAGTTCTGCTCATAATAATCATAGCTCCGGGAGGCATTCACGTGTGCGGAAACCGCGGTGGAGTTCCACTGCGCCGGGTTAGAGCTTACCACATGATAGAGGTCCATGTCTTCATTATCCACCCGGGCGTTTTTAGCATCAATGGTCATGATGGCCCCCACGGGCGAGTTAGGCAGGTCCGAGTCGCCCGGCCGGAACATTTTCTTCCGGGTGTCCACCAAAACGTACTGGCTGCCCACCTGGTAGGCATTAAACGCCTGCTGTACGTTATTCAGGTCACGGGAACTGGCCTGTACCACGCCGTCCAGTGTACAGGTATGATTGTATTTTTCGATGACCTCGCCCGTATGGGCATCCACAAAATACACCCAGCGCTCCAGGAGGTTAGGCCGCAGCGTAAGGTGGTAGATCAGGCGGCTGCTTTCTTTTTCGGGGTAGATAAACAGTTCCCCCTTATCCGGATCCATGGCCAGGAATTTATTGACCAGGCCTTTTTTCTGGATCACCGACCGGTGACTCAGGTCCGTATAGGCCAGGCGGATGGCCTCGGCCTCTCCTATCCCGGGTTTGGTATTGACTTTAGGAGTAGGGAAAACCTTTCCCATCATGAACTCAATGGCCCCGGAGCGGTTAGAATGCAGACCCAGCTCGCCACCATACAGGGGTACCCCCTTAAAGTTCTGCTGCAGGCTGACCCGCCGGATACCGCCTTCATCCGTGTAGTCGGAAAGAACGCGAAACTCTTCTTTGGTATTAACTATCTTCAGGTCGGTCTTCACTGAATTAAGGAAATCAAAGCTCATTTCCCGCACATTTTTTCGGGCATTTTTCTGATCCGCAGCAAAGCGGGAGTTACGGACGTAGGATACCGCCCCGGTCTCTTCATCCAGCACCACCTGCCGGGAGATATCCGGATTTTGGCGGCTGAAACGCGAGAGGGCCGGGCTGTCCTTCCCGCTGATGACCGGTAGCTCCTTCTGGGGCTTTATGCCGTTATTCTGTAAGGGCCTTCTCCCGGGAAATCCCTGGGAAAAAGCGCCGGAGCCAGCCAGAAGAAAAAATACAAATGCGTAGAATCTGATCATAATTTCTTAAAAAATAATAGCTTAAAAAAAACCTCCCTGCCTAGCAAATTTAATGACAAAAAAGCACATAAATACATGCTTCCGGCTTAAAAATATAATCCAAAAGCAGCGAGCTTCCGGGTCAAAAATAATTTGTATCTTTGCTGTCCAGATCATCAGATGACATATACATTATGGCGATAACTCATGACTCAGGCCTGGGAACCCTGCAGAAAGCCTTAAAAATTAATCTTGACAGTAAGATTTACGGAACTTTTGCGGAGATCGGAGCCGGCCAGGAGGTAGCCGGTACTTTCTTTAAAGCCGGTGGCGCCTCAGGTACGGTGGCCAAATCCATGTCGGCCTATGATATGACCTTTTCAGATGCCATTTACGGCCATCTGAAAGATAAACGGTATGTGTGCCAGGAGCGCCTGGACAGCATGCTGGATCATGAGTATGACCTGCTGATAGAGCGTCTGAATGAAAAAAGAGGGGCTGAAACCCAGTTTTTTTCCTTTGCCGATACGGTGGTTACCTTAAATTACCACAAGAATAACCACCCGCACGGCTGGCTGGGATGCCGTTTCCAGACCGAACCCCGGGGGGAATATCATGATGTGATCATCCACGTGCGCCTGCTGGACCGGGACACCATCCTGCAGCAGCAGGCCGTAGGGATCCTGGGCGTAAACCTTATCTATGCCTGCTTTAATTATTACCGGAACCCGGAGGTTTTCCTGGAGTCCCTGCGTGACAATATCGCCATGGACCGCTTCCAGCTGGATTCCATTAAGTTTTTCGGGCCGGCCTTTAAGGAGGTAGACAGCCGGCTGATATCGCTCCGCCTGGTACGGAACGGATTCTCTGACGTGGCCATTTTCGGCCCTGACGGGAAGAATGTGCAGCCTTCGGACATCCTTTACAAGAAAAACATCCTGATGCTCCGGGGGCGCTTCCGCCCCATCACTAACGTGCACATGGATATGCTGGCTAACGGCCTGATCCAGTTCCGGGAGGAAAATGACGTAACAGAAAGCAATATCCTGGTGCTCTTTGAACTTACCCTGCAGGGGCTGAGGTCAGGAGAGGATATTGACGAGAAAGATTTCCTGGACCGCGTGGATATCCTCTGCGCCCTGGGCCAGACGGTGATGATCAGTAATTATGTGGAATATTATAAGCTGGTCAGCTATCTTTCGGTATTCAGTAAGAACAAGCTGGGCCTTATCATGGGCTACCCTAACCTGGAGTATATTTTCCAGGAAGAAAATTATAAAGAGTTGCCCGGCGAAATACTTCAGTCGTTTGCTACGTTATTTAGTAAAAACATTAAGGCGTTTGTTTACCCTACGCTGAAAGATGGCGCTATTCTGAACTGTATGCGGTTTAATCCTCCGGCTCACCTGACGGATCTTTACCGCTACCTGATAGCCAATAATAAAATAGAAGATATTTATCATTACAACAAGTCGAATCTCAATATAATTACTGACGATATGCTCAGTCTTATACAAACCGGTGAACCCGGCTGGGAGGAAAACGTACCGGGAGAAGTAGCTCAGTTTATTAAAGACCGGTGCCTGTTCGGCTTTCCATGTGTAGTAATCCCCAAAAAAGAAGATGTTTAAGAAATTATTCATTCTGTTATTTTTCACAGTAAGTGCTTTCGCTCAAACCGGTTCTCCACGTATTTCACTGCCCCGTTCACCCGGATGGAATGTGGTCAAAGAAGGAGATACCCTTTCTTTCCATATCCGCCTGTACCCTGATTCGCTGAGGAAAAATTACCATTTCGCTATCCAGCAGGGTAAAGTAGTCGGTATGGACCTGGACAGCACGGGAAATTTCAGCTGGCGGCCTGCCTATCACCTGGTAGACCGCCTGGAGAAGGAAAAGATTTTCCAGATCATTGTAGAAGCTAAAGATGACCAGGAAAATAAGGTCACCACTAACGTAGACTTTAAGGTGCTGCATACGAACCGCCCCCCGGTGCTGAATAACCTGAAGTCGTTTTATGTGCAGTATAACCATAATAACGTCTACAAGATCACCGATGACCTGGCGTATGATGAAGACAATGATCCCATCGTCTTTGTCCCTAACCTGGAAACCCTCCCGGAGGGCATGAACATGAGCACCCAGGGGGAGATCACCTGGGCTCCTTCTCTTAACCAGTTTAAGCAGATCAAGGATAACCCCCGGTACATTGAGTTCCAGGTGCAGGATCAGCCGGCCAAGGCTGCCGTTAAAGGCAGTTTACGACTGGAAGTCACGCAGATGGATCTCCCGCCCCAGATCACCATGGTTCCTAAGGCAGACAAGATCCGGCTCCGGGAAAATGAGAAAGTGAACCTCCGTTTCTACCTCTCCGACCCGAACGGCGATGAGGATATTGATGTCTTTGATTTCGTGACCAATGCGCACGATTTCCCCAAAAACACCCTGGTGAAGAACTCCAATAACCAGTACGAGTTTACCTGGAGTCCGGGCTATGATTTTGTGCAGGATCCCGCGGATACCCTGGCCTTTTACATTGATTTCTTTGCCCTGGACAAGACCCAGAACCGGGAGGTACGCCGGGTGAATTTCGTGGTGAAAAACACGGTGAATGAGGTGGAGCTTGACAAAAAGAACTATGCCCTGTATTACGGTGTGCTGATCAATGCCTGGGAACTCCTGGAACAATTAAAGGAGAAGGAAGAGTCCCTGAAAAGAGATTACCAGCGGGCCCGGAAAGGCAAAAAGAACCGCTCAGTGGTCAATGCCTCCCTGGGCGCCACCACAGGGCTCTCTTCGGTGATCGCTAACGGGAATATGAACACCCAGAAGACCATAGCAGCCGTGGGTGGAACCACCACCCTCACCATCAGCACCCTGGAAGCCACCGAGGTGATCGGAAAATCCATGAAAGACGTGATTGAAAGACTGAATTACGTGATCGAAAAGAAAAACGAGATCCAGACCAAGGGCGATATTTTTGCCCGCGACTATTCCCTGAAAGCAGCCCGCAGGAGCCCTGATTTCATCAAAAAAGTGGATGAATTTAATAACACCATGAACCTCAAAGGCATGGTGGCCCTGGAATTGAACGCCGCCTGGGAGAGCAAGAAAAAGCCTACGGAAAGCAATATCAAGAAGACGTTCAAGGATTTTGTGATGTGGTGATAAGGGAGCTAAAAAAAGAGAGGTTTTTCTTGGTTTATATCAATTCTTCTCTTATCTTCATTCCTGAGGATGAATCCTCACTTAAAACCATGTTTCACTAAAATATATACAGGTATGAAAGTGCAGATCAACGCAGTGGGTTTCACTGCTGATAACTCGCTGAATCAGTTTTTACAGAAAAAACTCAACAAGCTGGACACCTTTTACGACCGGATCGTGGACAGCGAAGTTTTTCTAAAATTGGACAAAGGAGACAAATTGAATACCCATAAAAAGAAAATTGAAGTAAAAGTGAACCTGCCCGGTGATTCCATCGTGGTCAAAGAAACCGGCAGCACTTTTGAGGAGGCCACTGACCTGGCCATGGACGCCTTAACACGCAAAGTGAAACAATTCAAGGAGAAAACCAGCGGTATCGGCCGCCGGAAACCGGTAGATATAGAGGAAGAGATCGTAGAAGAAGATTAAGAAATAAAGAGAACAGAAGACGCTGGCGGGGAGACTTGCCGGCGTCTTTTTATTTATGCTTAAACATGTATTCTTTCAGGTAGAAGGGCTCAAAAGCCACCAGGTCTTCAAACTCCGCCTGTTCCCACTTAGCCCACACCAGGGCACAGGCCGCCTCAGCCGAGGGGTAATGCACGGCATCGGCAAAACAGGCATTGGGATGGGCCAGTGCCTCGCGGCATTTAGCGCTGCCCTCGCCGAAAAATAACACCCGCTTAGTCTCCAGGATCTCCCGGAAGGAGTCTGGCTGCACCAGCACGGCCTCTACCGGCACTTTTTCGGTCTTCTCCCGGGCATCGTAAAAGCCGCAGAAAACTTCCATCCGGCGGGCGTCTATCATGGGGCAGAGCAGGTCTATGCCTTCCGTAAAAGATAACTGGTAGCAGAGCGCCGGAAGCGTACCGAAAGAGATCAGCGGAATACCCAGCCCGAAGGCCAGGCCCTTAGCCGTGGAAACGGCTATGCGGAGGCCGGTATAAGAGCCGGGGCCCCGGGCCACGGCCACCGCCTGCAGATCGCTGAACGTGATGCCGCTGAAGCGCAGCGCCTGCCCTATCATGAGCGTGAGATTTTCTGCCGCCGAGCGGTCTATGCGGGAAGCCATGGAAAATTCCACCTTCCCGTCTTTAAACAGGGCCACAGAGCAGCCTGTGGTAGAGGCATCAAGGGCAAGGATCATTTTTTCAGCAGGGATTTGTAGCGCTGGGGATCTCCCAAAACCTTCAGGGCCTCCTGGATGTCACGATCCCGGTCAAACGCCATAAATTTCATGGCCTTCTGGTAGTGGTAGCGGCTGAGGATCTCCAGCTCCAGCAGGCTTCGCACTT
>JAHBUH010000003.1 GCA_019638185.1 Leadbetterella sp. | reverse complement strand
GTGGTGGATTACGAAACTATTTTAAGCTTTTTCAATGGATATATTAATGACTTTAGAGACATCATTAATATCATCGCAAATAATCCAACTTCTTTAAATGCACTTGACCAGTTGGGAAATCAAGCTTTGGAGCTAAAATCTGAGGTAGACTTAATGGAGGGCTTTAATGCCTCTACAAAAAGTCAAATAGTTGAGAAAATTGACGAACTAGAGGTGTTAAGAATTCAACTAAAAGCAAATCCAAATGCCAGAGTTAATCAAACAGTTCAAGATGATCCCCCAGGTGGGTTGAAGCAGCTTATTCTCCAAAAACTAGGGGAGTTGGAAGTCTTATTGAAAGGAGGACCTACAGTATGGTGCAGAGAAACAGGACGTTTTAAAGAAACCGTAGGTGATTTACCCAGTAAAATGCCTGATTCGATCACTGACGGAATATATGCTCACAGAACCATTCAAAGTATGTATAAAGCGATATATGGAAGTTCCATGAAAGCGGAGTATATTTTAAAAGATGCAGGACCCAACGGTGGACCAGGGTATGTGGATATTGCAGATGAAGAGAATAAAGAGATGTATGAAATTAAGAGCAAAAACCATAAGGCCGGAGGTTTAACAGAGTTAAATAACTATATTAATAAGGCAAATGACCCAATTACCGGCTGCTCTATAAAAGGTTGGCACGCTGGCACCAAAGCCCTACCGGAAATGCCATCATGGATGGTTTGTCCTTGGAATAAAGGGAAAGAAATTAAGATTGATCAAGTTGATGCAGGCGTGATCTTATATGATATACGAAATAGGAATATACCTGCGGTTGAGCCTGCACCCGAATTTGTACCCGTAGCAGTTCTAAAGAAAATTATTGATGATATAATAAAGGGATTGAGACCCTCAATGACCTTGGAGGAGGTTAAGTTAGTCGTGAACCGAGTAATCAATAGCTCCTTACCTAATTGTGCAGAACGTAAAGCATTTGCCCAAATGGCAATGGCAGCCGGCGCAATAGGACTTGTTGGCAATGCATATGTGAGCTGGCAATCAGGGGGGCGACAATTGCTGCCCAAGCAGAAATATATTTAGCTCTTGTTGCGATAGAAGCTATATCTTTACAAATAATTCTAACATCAAACTGTTAATGGAAGAAGAGAAAAAAAAATATCCGAGAATTTTTGACCCTGATTATATTCAAAAACAAATAGACGAAAAGGGGGCATTGTGGTGGGAAGAAGATGAAAATTACATTAAAGATCTAATTGAATATCATACAAAATTTCCGGCACCTAAATCCTTTTTGAAGGAATATTATGATAATAATAAGCATCTGAGTTTAATACACTTCGGCTGTTTTATTGAGAAGATTGTGCCACTTTTAATTAAGAAAAAATACAGGTTGAGTTACGCAAGATCTTTTGGGAATAGTGAAGATATTGTTTACGAATATGATGAATCATCCAGTGTGTCTATTCTTAAAAATGTTATTTATCAACTTAGACCTCATAGTCATGCCTATAAATTTGTTATGGCCTGGCTAGGTGAAAATGGTGAAGAATTACATTTCTCTAAACTTCCTGAGTTAAACCTGCCTTTAGATCGATTTGTTATTGAACCAGAAGAAGAGGGTACATTAGAAAGAATCAGGAAAGAGCTCAAAGGGCTGAATCTGAAGCGACAGGAAAAGAAATATAAATTTAACTGGTATATGCCTTCTGATGGTCATGGTTTGGATATACAGCTACTAGTTGAGCCTGTATATCTGCGCGAAGATTTTGAAAAAGTTCCCGTCATTATTGGAGATGCCATTAATCATTATAATGAAGAGGCAGAGGTGAGAAAACATGGTCTTATTCATTATATGTCTGATGCCTCGTTAGAAGGCCAATACATTAAGTTCCATATTAACCTGGGAACCGGGTTTAACGGTGTCAGATATATATTGGAAGCATTGGATCAATCGGAGGTAGAAATCAGAAATGTGAGAATTTGGTAGTATTGGTAATGTGTCAAACATGTTGGTGGTGCTTCAGATAGACCTCCAAGCCCGATTTCATTCGAGAAATATAAAAAATTAAGGCAACCTTCGGGTTGCTTTCTTTATTTTTGGTGCCTTAAATCTGGCAGAATAGCATAAATGACTTCCATGTGTATCAAATGTGTGGGTGATCTTGTCAGAATTGTAACAGCAAATTGATTAAATATGAATATACAAAAAGCAGAAAACAATGCATTAAATGCAAACAATGCAATGTTACCCTTATTGAAGAATATAAATATAATGCTTATAATAAGCAAATTAAAGTTTATTTGGTAACGGTAACTAAAGAAGGTGTAAGAATAAGAGGTATAGCCAAGATTCTATTTATTGCTCTGAATCCTGCGTACTCATCTGAAACGGCTAAGTCCCAGAACCCTGACAGATAGGCTTAATGGAGTATTAAGTAATTTCCTTCGTTATTTAAATGATCATTGGGCTTTAGAAAGTATCTCTGCGCAAATAAATAAGGATAAAGATTGGAAGTATATAATGGAAACTTTCAAACCTTATCTGAAAACAAAATTCAACAAAGTTTTATATGAAAGTAAGAAAGATGGGAAACCCTATTGGGTTCTTCAGTAAAATAGCTCTGACCACTGTTTTGCCAATATTATTAATATCTTGTAAATTAAAGGATTCAGGAGGGTTTCTTGCTGGTACTTCATGGTATTTAAATAGTACAGTTGGACATTTCCCAAACAAGGATACTATAATTACTAATACTTATTGGCTGGAAAAAATCCGTCGATTTAGAAGTGATGGAATTTATGAAAAATGTGAGTTTAAAATTTATTCATGTATTATTTGCGAACCTTTTGAAAAAAACTATGGAGACTTGGCATATCCCCACATTAGTTGGTCAGTAATAAGAGATACATTAATTACTCCTAGTCATAAATACAAAATTCTACAACTTTCAGAAGACTCTTTAGTTTTATCTTTTAAAAATAGGAATATAAAATATACGGAAGTTTGGAAAAGAATTGAAATATAATGATGAGGAAATTACTGTTAATTATCATTACTGTTATCTTGTCCTGTAATATACAGGAGGAGAATGAAAATAAAGTAGCCAATAAAATATGGTATAAGAAATCTAAGGATAGCGAGTTGATAGGAATAGATCCTATTAGCGGAGATGCCTTAATTTCTCCTTTACTTTTTTTAAAGCCCGATGGCACTTGTGATTCCTGTAATTTATTTGCGAGAGAAGGTATGGTTTGTGTTCCATTTATCTCTAGTAAACAAAACCATTGGAGAATAGAGCAAAACCGACTCTATCTACCAAATCAAAATTATAGTATTATTATATCTTCACGTGATTCTTTAGTGTTAAAACCTTTTTGGCTCTCATAAAGAAGAAGTATGGAAGAGAATAGTGCTTTGATCTAAATATTAGCTCCCGGTAGATATACACCTCTGCGACAATATTTATCTTCAGATAGATGCCCAAGCCTGATTTCTGTTAGAGAATACAAAAAACTAAAGCAAGCTTCAGGTTGCTTTCTTTATATTTGGTGCATTAAAATCAGGCAGAAAAGAATAAATGGCTTCCACGTGGATGTGTTGGTGAGTCTGTTGTAAGCTCCCCCGAAAAAAGTACGGTTTAAAAGGAGATTTTTTTTTAACTTTAAAACTGTAATTATGAAGACGAGTAAATTTAATCCTACCCAGATTTCGGGGATTCTGAAGGAGTTTGAATGCGGCAAAGATGTTGAAAGCATCTGAGATCATGTAGTATAGCAGAGCCACTTTTTATAAATGGCGTCAGCGCTACGGTGAGGTATGGACAACTCATTCACCCTTTGTACTTTCAGATGTGACTAATAGCCATGTCATTTTTCTGGAAAAGGGAAAAGAGGGAGAATGCAAAGTTGTAAAGAACCCTTTACGGGATAAAAGAAATACATTCGGTGCGAATATACATAGCTTACTTTCAGATGGATTCTTTCTAAATGATGGCTTAATTGGGCACTACGCTAAGAAAAAGATTAATGATATGATCGATAACCTCATAGACGGAGAGATATACGATCAAGATCAATTTAAGCTACTGGTAAATCAAATTGGAGAGCCCTTAATTAAAAAAAGGATTTATGAACTCTTTCATGACAAATTGAATCTAGAGGGACGAATCTCTCAGCTAGAGAGGGAACTGAAATTACTAAAATCAATGAAAAATGATTCAGATTGTAAATGATAATCTTGATGAAATTGCCACAGAGCATTTTAAAAGACTGCAGACCGGAATTAAAAAGGGCTTAGAGTCACAAAAAGATTTGAGGGATTTGATATTTAGTGTCTGCTCCTTAGAAGAGTTAATAGTTAGTAATCCTGAGAAACTAGAAGATATCTCTAACAAACTTGAGCAAAAAGGTATTTCAAATTTTAAAAAAGAAGCAAATCAAGTTTTCAATTATGAAGCATTTTGTAGAAGAACATCAAAGTATAAATATTATGCTTATGAGCTAGCACACAGATTAGGTATAAATGTTTGCCCATACTGCAACAGGCAATACACATTCACGGTCAGGAACAATTCCAAAGACGTTACAAGACCGGAGTTTGACCATTTTCTGACTAAAGTGAAATACCCATACCTTGCTTTATCTTTTTTTAATCTTATTCCTAGTTGCAAAATTTGTAATTCAACATTGAAAAGAGATAATGAATGGAGTGTGTCGTCGCATATCCACCCTTACATACAGGGTTTTGGTAGTGAGTGGAAATTTTCATTAAAGCTAAAAAAAGGAAAAGGAATTGATTTCATTTACGGTAATGAAGACGCTTTTGAAATCTATTTTAAAAGTAAAGGAAATAAGAAGATTGAAAGAAATATAAAAGACCTAAAACTAATTGAAATATACAATCAACATAAAGATTATGTGTCTGACATCATTAAGAATATCGTAGTTTATAATGACTCTTATCTTGAAAACTTATATGAACAATATGAAGGAACATTATTTGCGAGCAAGTCTGATATATATCGAATGGTATTTAATAACTACTCTAATCTGGAAGATGCAGGCAAAAGGGTACTAGGTAAATTGACGAAAGATATTGTGGAGGAACTAAAAGGAATTGATAATACACAAATCACTAATAATAAATCACTAATATAGTGGAATAGATATTATTTATACCTAGATCTATTAGCCAAACGGTAAGGATATAATTGAGAGTGTAACCTAAACTGTGTCACGGGATAAATCGAGAAAATAGTTTTAACTTCGAAATATCACATGACACAGTTACAAAAAAATCCGGCCCTTTTTTCAGGCCGGATTTCTGTCATCTCTCTATTTTTTAATTATCAAGAACAGCCTACATAAAGCATTCCTATAAAAGCCTGTTCCGCAATTTTTCACCGCAGTAGCGGTCCGCTTTTATCACCTCCCCTAGTTCGCCTTTATTTCCGTCAGTACCGCCGGGGCCTTGGCATCCAGCACCTTTATCCGCAGCTTCCTGGCGGTAACCGGCGTGATTTTCAGGATACGTTTATAGCCTATGGTGGTGCCGCGGGCCACGGAGGTCCATTTTTTGCCGTCATAAGCCTCCACTTCAAACGCTTTTACCCGCTGACCCAGCGCAATGTACTCTGACAGCTGGATATAACGGATCTCCGCCGCCTGGGGCAGGGTGATTTCCACGTTGGCCTGTACGTCCTTAGCCGCCCAGAACGTCTGCGGGTCACCGTCTGTCAGGCGGGAAGCCTTCTGCGTTTTATCATAGGAAGCTGAAGTTTTTACTTTGGCTTTTTCCAGCAGGTTATGGCTTAGGCGCTCTTCCACCAGCCGGTGAAAGCCTTTCAGGTACTCTACGTCTTTTTCGTGGAACAGTCCCCGGCGGTCCGGCGGAATATTCAGGAGCAGGTTAGATCCCCGGCCTACGGAGCTTAGGTAAATATCAAACAGTTGCTCCGGAGTTTTTACCTTCCCGTCTTCTTCCGCATGGTAAAACCAGCCCGGGCGGATGGAAACATCCACCTCTGCGGGTATCCACTGGGAGCCGTTTTCGCTACCCGTGCCCAACAGTTTTTCTATCCGGGCCTTGCCGGCATACAGGGTGTCCGGGGTGAGGTTATTCCAGTTTGTCTCGCCCGCAATGCCGCGTTCATTCCCTACCCAGCGGATATCCGGGCCGGCATCGCTGAAAAAGAGGATATTGGGTTCCATTTCCCGCACCATCTTAATAGTACCGGGCCAATCATAATAGCGGCTGCCGTCTATCCGGCGTTTCTCCCGTGCGCCGCCATAATAGCCGTCGCCACCGTTAGCCCCGTCAAACCACATCTCAAACACCGGTCCGTAGTTCGCAAAAAGCTCTTTCAGCTGGTTGCGGTAATAGGTTACGTAAGAGGGCTTGCCGTAGTCAGCCCGGTTCCGGTCCCAGGGAGAGAGGTAGATCCCAAACTTCAGCCCGTATTTCTTACAGGCATCTGAAACCTCCCGCACGATGTCGCCTTTACCGTTTTTATACGGGCTGGCCGCCACGGTATGGTCAGTATACGCGCTGGGCCAGAGGCAGAAGCCGTCGTGATGCTTGGCCGTCAGGATCACCGCCTTGAAGCCGGTTTCCTTCAGGGTGCTGACCCACTGGTCCACATCCAGGCCGCTGGGATTAAAAATCGACGGACTCTCGTCACCGTAGCCCCATTCTTTGCCGGTAAAAGTATTGGTCGTAAAATGAATGAAGGCATAGGTTTCCAACTCATGCCAGCTGAGCTGCTGCTGCGTAGGTAGAGGAAACACCGGTGCCGGAGATTTTACCGGCCGGGGGCTGCATCCGGCCAGGAAAAGCACGGCTGCAGACAAAAAAAACGAGATTCGGGTGATCGTCATACGATTTAATAAAATTTTTTATCAAAAATAGTAAAAAGCTTCTCATCTTTGAGCCCCCGATAAGAGAATTGTAATATTCTTCTTTATTTTTGTACCTGAACCTAATATCTTGGATTGAATGAAAAAAATCATTGCTGGTCTTTTGTGCTGGGCTCCTTTCGGACTTTGCGCACAGACCCCGATTCCCCTCAATGACCTGTCGGCCTTTGCGCTGAAAAGCGACAACTGGCAAATTGTAGGGGATGTGACGGCCCCTTTGGGCGAAAAAAACACCCTGGTTTCCCGCCCCGGAACCGGTGTGCTGGTATGCCGCCACACGTCAAAAGAATATGGCGAAAAGTTTGACCTGTTCACCAAAGAGGAATACGGCGATATGGATCTGTCGCTCGACTTCATGCTGGGTGTAGGCTCTAACTCCGGGATCTATCTTCAGGGCCGGTATGAAATCCAGCTGTTCGACAGCTGGGGGGTGAAAAATCCGAAATATTACGACTGCGGCGGGATTTACCAGCGCCGTGACCTCTCCAAGCCTGACGGCCAGAACCAGTACGAAGGCTACGCCCCGCGGTTCAATGCCTATAAAGCCCCCGGCCTGTGGAATACCATGGAAATCTCTTACCAGGCACCGCGCTTTGACGCTGCCGGGAAGAAGATCTCCAATGCAAAGATTCTTTTTGTAAAGCTGAACGGCCTGCTCATCCATGAAAACGTGGAGCTCAGCGGCCCTACCGGCGGCCCGATGGCAGAAAATGAGGTTCCGCTGGGGCCTTTGCGAATCCAGGGAGACCACGGCTCCGTAGCCTTCCGGAATATAGTAGTGAATAATTTCAATAAAAAACCGGGCACCGTTTCTGACCTCACTTATAAGGTTTACTACGGCAGCCACATGCATGACGCCGACCTCTCCAAAGTGAAGATCGATGAGCAGGGTAAAACTAACGAGATCACCTGGGAAGTAACCCGTGAGCCCAATAACTACGTGTTCTTCATTAACGGCAAATACCATGCGCACGAAGAAGGAGACTATACGTTTGTGACCCAACTGGGCGGCCACAGCTACCTTAAAATAGACGGGAAAGAAGTACAGCCCAATATCTGGATGCGCTCGGGCGACAGGGCCGTGAAGGTCCATCTCACCCAGGGCGATCATACCTTTGAGATATTTAATAACAAACGGGACAACTGGATCAAGCCCGTGCTGGGCTTCTGGTCTTCCGGACCCGGCTTCCGCCAGACTCCGCACCATTCTGCGGGATCGGTGATCGCAGCCAAACCCCAGGATCCCATCATAGTTAATGCCAACACGCCGGTGAACCTGCGGAGCTTCATGGACTGGAAAAAGAAACCTGAAGATAAGAACTTCCGCGTAGTGCATGCCATTTCCATCGGTTCTCCCGAGGGGCTTCATTATACCTACGACCTGGACAAAGGCGCCATCATTCAGGCCTGGAAAGGCGATTTCCTGGATGCTACTCCCATGTGGGACGACCGTGGCGACGGTTCCTCAAAACCCCTGGGCAGCCTGACACGGTTTAACCATGACCTGCTCCTGAACCGGATGGGCTCCACCACCTGGAGTGACACCACCGGCACCGGCTACCGGCCCCTGGGCTATGACCTGGATGAAAATGACCTGCCTACCTTTAACTACAAAATAGCCGGGTGTCAGGTGAGCGATAAGATCAGGATCACCGAGGCCAAGTACCTCGACAGGGAGATCAAAATCACCGGCGGACAGGACCTGGCCGGACGGGTGGCAAGCGGCGACCTCATAGAGCAGGTAGATACCAACCTCTATGCCGTAGACGGCAAAAAATACTTTATCCGGATCGAAAAAGGCAGCGATGCTATGATTCTGAACCGGAAAGAGCTGCTGGTGAAACCGGAGGAGAATATCCTGAAATATGCCATCATTTTTTAATTAACCGCTCAGGTAAAACTTATACCGATGAAAAATATAACATTATTAATACTCTTCCTCCTGTGCCTGCAGGCCCGTGCCCAGGAATCACCCAAAGAAGAAGATTTCTATAAGATCGTAACCCTCCCCGTACCTGAAGGCGTGCTGCTGGAAGTGGGGGGTGTAGAGATGCTCCCTAACGGCTCCGTGGCACTGGCCACCCGGCGCGGTGACGTGTGGATCATTGATAATCCTACTTCCGTGAAGCCTTATTTCCGGAAATTTGCGGCCGGCCTCCACGAAGTACTGGGGCTGATGTACAAAGACGGCTCCCTGTACTGCGCCCAGCGGGGCGAGCTGACCAAGCTCACCGACTCTAACGGGGACGGCCGGGCCGATAAATACGAGACCATCCACGCATGGGAAGTTTCCGGCCATTACCACGAATACTCCTTCGGACCCAAACTGGCTCCCGATGGCCGGTACTTCGTGAGCGGTAACGTGGCCTTCGGTGATGAAGAATGGTGGCGCGGGGAATCACGGGCCAGAACCCGGGGAACCATCTTCAAGATTTCAGAAGATGGCCAGCTGGAGCTCTATGCTGCAGGCGTGCGGTCACCGGCCGGACTGGGCATGGTAGACGGCGAACTTTTCTATACCGATAACCAGGGCGACTGGTTCGGATCAGGTGGCGTATGGCAGGTGAAGAAAGGGAAATTTTACGGAAACCCTGCCAGCCTGAGATGGAAGGAAGTAGCTGACCTGGTAGGTTTTACAGAAGAAGAATTTTATAAAGAAAGAGATGTAAGACGGGTACGCGATGCCGGCGGAAACATCCTGAAACCTGAAAACGTGGTAGATGAAGTGCCCCAGACCTTCTATGAGCTGAAAGCCAAATTCCCGAGCGTTCAGCCGCCGGCTGTATGGCTGCCTCACGGTATCCTGGGAATTTCTAACTCGGAGATCCTGGTAGATAATACCAAAGGCGACTTCGGGCCTTTCTCCGGGCAGCTTTTTGTGGGCGACCAGGGCCAGTCCAAGATCATGCGCGTTTACCTTGAAAAGATCAACGGCGAATACCAGGGCGCCGCCTGGGACTTCCGCTCCGGCTTTCAGTCGGGTGTGCTCCGGATGGTTTTCGCTCCGGACGGCTCCATGTTTGTAGGTGAAACTAACCGCGGCTGGGGCTCTGCCGGCGATGCCAACCAGGGCTTTCAGCGGCTGCTGTGGAACGGTAAGCTGCCGTTTGAGATGCTGACCTGCAAAGCCATGCCGGACGGTTTCGAAATCGAATTTACCATGCCTGTAGACCGGAAATCAGCCGAAAGCCTGAACTCCTATGCCGTGCGTAGCTTCCTGTATAAGCACCATCCGGTGTACGGTTCACCGCCGGTAAATGAAAAAGACCTGAAAGTAAAGGGTGTACGCCTGAGCGAAGACCGGAAAACCCTCCGCGTGGTGATCGACGGCCTCCGGCCTTACTACATTCATGAGCTGAGCCTGGACGGCATCCGGGCAGAGCAAAGCTCGTGGTCACTGGTGCATCCTACCGTGTATTATACGCTGAACGCCATTCCGGAAGGCACAAAACTGGCGCCCAATGAAATGAAGGGAACGGCTACCAAGGCACCGGCCGCCAAAGCCCCTTCCAAAACAGCCGGCGCTACGGTATCTCCTGACGGACGGAATCAACCTGCAGGGGCTGCGGCAGGAGCTGCCGCCAAACCGGCCGCACCTACTTTTGCCAGCATGAAGCCTCTGTTACAAAAGCATACCTGCCTGGCCTGCCACGATGAAAACAAAAAAATGATCGGGCCGGCCTTCCGGGATGTTGCACAAAGAAAATACACGACTGCCAAGCTGATTGAGCTGATCAAAAGCCCTCAGGCGGAAAACTGGCCGGATTACCCGGCACCTATGCCGCCGATGTCACACCTGCCTAAGACAGACCTGGAGAAGATCGCTATGTATATTAACTCGTTGAAATAGAGTCCTGAAACATTAAGGTACGCCTCCGCCCCGTTAGACGGACTGATTAAGATCCAAAAAATGACTAGCTTTGTATTTTTATACGGATTAGTCATTTTTTGTTTATCGTCCGGGGGACAAAATCTTACATGATGTGACCCATCGCTTTGTGAGAATATAAGTTCTTTTATCAGGACAGAAACTGCCGTACATAATTCCTGGCCGTACGTATACCCGCCACCACATCTTCCGGTGAACCCTCGTAGGCCTTATCCTCCACTTCAATCACCAGTGGCCCGCGGTAACGGATATCGCCCAGCGCGCTGAAAAACTCCGGCCAGCGTACATCGCCCAGGCCGGGTAGTTTAGGCGAATGGTATTCGGACGGCAGGGCAAACGCCCCTACCCGGTCCAGCTTATCCTGGTAGATCCGGATGTCCTTCAGGTGGATATGATGCAAGCGGTCTTTGTAGGCATAAAGGGGTTTGATCTCATCCATCCTTTGAAGTACCGGGTGTGACGGGTCATAATTCAGCCCGAACAGCGGGGTGGGGAAAGCATCAAACATATAGTCCCAGATGGCCGGAGACACTGCCAGGTTTTTGCCTCCCGGCCATTCATCCAGAGTATACAGCATGGGGCAGTTCTCTATCCCTATTTTAATCTGTTCCTGTTCAGCCACCTCAATAATGGGTTTCCAGAGCTGCTTAAAAAGTGCCAGGTTCTCCTGCAAAGGCAAGTGGGGGTTCCGGCCGATAAACGTATTCACCACCGGCACATTCAGCCGGTTAGCCGCCCGGATGATCTTCTTGATATGCTCAATATAAAATTCGGATTTCTCCTTATCCGGATCCAGGGGGTTAGGATAATAGCCCAGCCCGGAAATGAATACCTTATTTTTTTCAAGTATGGCCTGCGTGAGGCCCACATCCAGGGCATCCACATCCAGGTGGGTAACCCCGGCGTACCGGCGTTTATCGGCATTAGTGCCCGGCCAGCACATGACCTCCACACATTCAAAATGATTTTCCGAAGCGAAAGACATCACTTCTTCAAAAGACTGGTCGGGCAGGATGGCCGACACAAAACCCAGTTGAAACATAACCTGAATGATTTAAAATGAAAAAATATTACTCCACCAGTTTCTCAAGGCTCCGGAACGCCCGGCCGCTTTGCAGGGACTCCTCCGCCAGCGCTATCCCCTCCTCAAAGCTGATACCTCGTGATACGCTGATGGCCAGGCCGGCGTTAGCATTTACAGCGGCGGTTTGCTCCGGTGTTCCTTCTCCTTTCAGGATCTGCACCAGGATCCGCGCTGACTCTTCCAGCGTATGGCCCCCGCTCAGCTTTTCCGGGGCTACTACCGCCAGGCCGGCATCGGCCGGCTGCATCACGGCATCGGTGCCGTTCCGCCATATCCTTACCCCGCCGGTCAGGGAGATCTCATCATAGCCGTCCAGCGCATGAATCACCGCAAAGCGCCCCTCCTGGGCAGAAAACACCTCTTTATACAGCTCAAAGGTCTTCAGATCCGATACCCCACTCAGTTGGGCCTTCACGTTTGCCGGGTTCATTAACGGTCCCAGGATATTAAAAAACGTTTTCACTCCCAGTTCCTTACGCACCGGGCCGATGTGCTTCATGGCCGGGTGAAACAGGGGCGCATGCAGGTAGCAGATGCCGGCCTGCTCTATTTTCCGGCGCAGGTGATCCTTGTCATTGGTAAACTTCACCCCCAGGAACTCCAGCACCGTGCTGCTCCCTACGGCCGAGCTCACCCCGTGATTTCCGTGCTTCGCAATTTTCACGCCTGCCCCCGCCGCCACAAAAGCGCACGTGGTGGAAATATTAAACGTATCTTTTCCGTCGCCGCCCGTGCCGCATACGTCCATGGGGTACAGATCCCGGAAATCCAGGCTGTCAGCCAGCTCCAGCATGCTCTGCCGGAAACCCCGCAGCTCCTCTGCCGTGATCCCCTTCTGCTGGATTCCCATCAGGAAGGCCGCCGCCTGGGAGGCGTGCGCCTGGCCCGTAGCGATCAGCGTGAGGGCCTGCCGGGCCTCTTCAAAAGACAGGGATTCGCCACTGATCAGCGAATTCAGAAATTTTCTCATGTATCTCAGGTTTTTAGCTTTCGGTCATCCGCCGGTTCACCGGCAGCGTGCACTGTCCCACTGACCGGCCGGACCCTCAGTCCTTAAATTCCGGTTACAAACTTAAGCGAATTCAGGCGGACAGACTATGCTTCTGCCGGGTTTTTAAACCATCTATCCTTTAATTGGGACTTTGATAGAAAACCTGAACCGATTATATCCAAAAGCCCTTAGATTTGGGAAACGAACAGACAGCGGTTATGATCATCATTGAAACAAAAGACATTACCAAGCGGTACATCATGGGTGCAGAGGTGGTAGACGCCCTCAAAGGAGTCTCCATTACCATCCGAAAAGGCGAATATGTGGCTTTCATGGGCCCCTCCGGCTCCGGGAAATCCACCCTCATGAACATCATCGGCTGCCTGGACTCCCCCACCAGCGGTACCTACATCCTGAACCGCAAAGACGTGAGCGATATGTCGGAAAACGAACTGGCCGAGGTACGGAACAAGGAGATCGGGTTTGTGTTTCAGACCTTTAACCTCCTCCCCCGCCAGTCTTCCCTGGAAAACGTGGCCCTGCCGCTGATCTATGCCGGCTATAACAAGGCCGACCGCACCGAAAAAGCCCAACGAGTGCTGGAAAACGTGGGGCTGGGCGACAGGAGCAGTCACAAGCCTAACGAGCTCTCCGGTGGTCAGCGCCAGCGGGTGGCCGTGGCCCGCGCCCTGGTGAATGACCCGTCCATCCTCCTGGCCGATGAGCCCACCGGTAACCTGGATACCCGTACTTCTTACGAGATCATGCAGCTCTTTGCCGACATCCACGCCAAAGGAAATACCATCATCATGGTGACTCACGAAGAAGACATCGCCCGGTATGCCCACCGCATTATCCGTCTGCGTGACGGCCTTATTGAATCTGACGTGGTAAATGATATTCCTACAGATCCGGTAGAAATGGCTAAGCAACTGGCAGAAAAGAAATAAACCGGCAAAATCACCGTTTATACATAAAAATAAATCTGAAGCATGAAAAAATTATTGGTAATGTTTTTAGCCCTGTTTACAGTAGCCGCTTACGCACAGGAAAAGAAAGCCCCGCAAAGCCCTACCGTAACTCATGAAAGTGCTAACGTCAGCGTGACCTATGGTCAGCCCTCCAAAAAAGGCCGGGTGATCTTCGGAGGACTGGAGAAATACGGAAAAGTGTGGCGCACCGGTGCCAACAACGCCACCGAGATCACCTTCCGGAAAGATGTGAATTTCGGCGGAACACCTGTAAAGGCCGGAACGTACACCCTCTACTCTATTCCTAATGAAACCGAGTGGACCGTGATCCTGAACACAGAAATGAAGCAATGGGGAGCATTCGGATACGAAAAAATCAAAGATAAAAACGTAGCCGAAGTGAAAGTTCCCGTAACTAAACTTTCTACGCCCGAAGAAAAACTGATCATTAAAAGCAATGACGACAAAGAGCTGATCATCAGCTGGGACGATGTACGGGTAAGCGTTCCGCTCAAGTGGTGATAAATTAAAGAAAATCACTATATTTGCAGACTTTTTAAAAAATCATCTGTTTAAATGAAAAAAATCATTGTTCTGCTTTTAGGCTTGAGTGTGACGTTTGTGGGTTGTGATAAAAAAGGGGGAGAAAGCAAGTCGGCTTCCGGCCAGCCTTCCGGAAGAATCGTTTATGTAAATACAGATACGCTTCTGAATAACTACGAATATTATAAAGACGTAGTTAAAGAATTTGAGAACAAGAGCTTCGCGCTTGAAAATGAGCTTCAGAGAAAAGCTCAGTCGTTCCAGAATGAAGTAGCCCTGTTCCAGAGAAGAGTACAGGCCGGCGGATTTTCCGAACAGCAGGCCCTTACCCAGCAGGCCGCGCTCCAGAAAAAAGAGCAGGATATCATGATGTACCGCGAAAATGCAGCAGGAAACCTGCAGCAGGATCAGGCTAAAAAGACCGATGAACTGCTGACCAAGATCCATGAATACCTGAAGAATTACAATGCTTCAGACAAGTACGACATGGTGATTGGCTACTCCAAAGGTGGCGGTGTACTGTATGCCAAAGAAGACCTGGACATCACCCAGGATGTGCTGAAAGGACTGAACGAAGAGTACAAGTCCATTAAGAAGAAAAATGAATCTAAAGCAGATACCACTGCCAAGAAATAATTTTCAGAGAGGGTAAAAGGAGGTGCACACCGGGTGTGCATCTCCTTTTTATTTTCGTGCTATTCCCTATGAAACACTTCCTTTTTCTCCTCCTCTTCGGGTTTAACCAGCTGCCGGCCACCCCGGACATGCGCGTGGTCAGCAGGGTAGTAGATGGAGATACCCTCTGGGTTACCCGAGAAAACGGCCCCGATGAAAAGATCCGGCTGATCGGCATTGATGCCCATGAAATAAGGGATACCCCCACTAAAAAAGCCGGCTTTTACGGGAAAGAGGCCTCCGCCTACCTCCGTAAACGCCTATTGGGAAAGAAAGTACGCCTGGAATACGACGTGCGCCGCTACGACCGCTACCGTCGGACCCTTGCCTACGTTTATCTCCCTGACGGCACTTTCATTAATGCCGAAATGGTCAAAAAAGGCTACGCCATAGTGCTGACGGTCTCACCCAATGTAAAATACGCCGATAAATTCATTCTTTGCCAGCAGGAAGCCCGCCGGAACAGCGCAGGGCTGTGGGGAGTAAAGATACAGTGATCAGATCTTGCGCTTCAGCTCGAAGTGCGTACCCAGGTACACCTTTCTTACCAGTTCATCGGCAGCCAGTTCTTCGGCGGTGCCGTGCTTCAGGATTTTTCCTTCAAAGAGCAGGTAGGCCCTGTCTGTGATGGAGAGGGTCTCATTTACATTATGGTCGGTGATGAGAATCCCGATATTGCGGTGCTTCAGCTTAGCCACTATGCCCTGGATCTCTTCCACCGCAATGGGGTCTACCCCGGCAAAAGGCTCATCCAGCAGGATAAACTTAGGGTCTACGGCCAGTGCCCGCGCTATTTCCGTCCGGCGCCGCTCGCCACCTGAAAGCACCATTCCTTTGTTTTTCCGGACGTGCGTAAGGCTAAATTCTTCCAGGAGTTCTTCGGTCTTATCACGCCGTTCGGCCTGGGTCATCTGGGGTTTGGAAAGCTCCATCACCCCCAAAATGTTATCCTGCACGCTGAGGTCACGGAATACCGAGGCCTCCTGGGCCAGGTAGCCTACGCCCAGCTTGGCCCGCTTATACATGGGGAGCCGGGTAATGTCGAGGTCATCCAGCCATATTTTCCCGGAGTTGGGTTTCACCAGCCCCACGGCCATGTAAAACGACGTGGTTTTCCCTGCACCGTTTGGCCCCAGTAGCCCTACTATTTCCCCCTGTTCCACCTGGTAGCTGACATGGTCATTCACCAGCCGTTGTCCGTATTTCTTTACCAGGTCTTCCGTGCGTAATACCATCCTCACTACTTTTTTACAAAGGTATTATTAAAACTTGATATCCCGGATAAACAGCTGCAAAGTGGTTCTGTCGCGGAACGTATTCTCTTCCAGGGAATAGACCATGGAAAACGGTTTCCCGGAGCGTATTCCCTCATAAAACGGCTCAGCCAATCCGAAGCCTATGGCGGGAAAAATCACATCTGACCCTTCCTGTACCACATCCATGCGGAGGTGTTTCTCTTTCAGCACCCGGGGCTCAGAGGCCACTCTGAGGGCATGCGAAGCAAAAACCGGCTGCATATTCTGCGGGCCAAAGGGCGCCATCTGCTTCATGACGCGCAGGAATCGCCGGGTAAGTTCTTCCAGGGAAATTTCCAGGTCTACCGGGATCACCGGCACCCGCTGCTCTTCAGTGAGCCGGGCCCGCACCACCTCATCAAACGCCTTGCGGAAGTCGTTTATCCGGGTCAGCTCTATGGTCATACCGGCCGCATGCATGTGCCCGCCAAACTGCACCAGGTGATCCGCGCAGGCCTCCACGGCACTGTACAGGTCAAAACCCGTAACTGACCGGGCCGAACCCGCCGCCAGCCCATCACCCGTTTTGGTAAAGATAATGGTAGGCCGGTAAAACTGCTCGATGCAGCGCGACGCCACGATCCCGATCACGCCCTTATGCCAGCTTTCATGATACAGCACTGTGCTCCGGGCCTCGTGCAGCAGCCAGTCGTCCTGGCGGATCAGCGCCACGGCCTCCTCTGTAATGCGGGAATCCAGCCCCTTCCGTTCCGTATTATGCGCCTGTATCTCGTAGGCCAGCGCCAGGGCATCTTCCGGGTTTTCCGAGAGCAGCAGCTCCACAGCAGCCCGGGCGTGACGGATCCGCCCGGCGGCATTGATACGCGGACCTATGGTAAACACCACTGACTCAATGGACATCTCCCCCTGTACTCCTGCTACTGATTTCAGGGCTTTCAGGCTGGTACGGGGCGCTGTATTTAGCTTCTGTAGGCCATAATAGGCCAGTATCCGGTTTTCGCCCGTGATAGGCACGATATCCGAGGCAATGCTCACCATCACCAGGTCAAGGTACTCTTCCAGCACCCGGAAACTGATATTGTGCCGGAGGCAATACGCGGAAAGCAGCTTGAAGCCCACCCCGTTTCCCGTCAGTTCCTTGTACGGGTAGGGGCAATCTTTCCTTTTGGGATCCAGCACCGCTACCGCCGCCGGCAGCTCATCGCCCGGCTCATGGTGGTCACAAATGATAAAATCTATGCCCTTCCCGGCGGCATAGGCCACCTTATCTGCGGCTTTGATGCCGCAGTCCAGGCTGATGATGAGGGTTACACCCTCCGCCACGGCATAGTCTATGCCCTTCTGGGAGACCCCGTAGCCTTCCGTATACCGATCCGGGTTATAATACAGCACAGCGGTATGAAACCGGCGGATAAAATCGTAGACCATGGCCACAGCGGTGGTTCCGTCCACATCGTAGTCGCCATACACCAGGATCTTCTCGCCGGCCTCCACGGCCCGCGTCAACCGGTCTGTGGCCAGGTCCATATCCTGCATCAGGAAGGGATCATGCAGATCAGCCAGCTGCGGCCGAAAAAAATGCCGGGCCTCTTCAAAACCGAAAATACCCCGTTGCCACAGCATGATGGCTAAAGGCGTGGCGATGCCCAGTTCCGCCTCCAGCTTCCTGACCACTTCCCACTCCCCACCGGTAGACGGGCTATTTTTAAACGACCACTTTTTCTCCATTCTTTATATAACAATTATGTGGTTTGTTCCCGGCAAAACCGCGCCCCCGGATGTGAAATTTACCCGTGAATGCAGCACTTCCCCCAGAAACCGGTCCCCTCACTGCACACCCGAAGTCTCTACTTCCGGAGCTATCTTTTTTACCAACCCCTGGAGAACCTTTCCCGGCCCGCACTCCACAAACTCCGTAGCCCCGTCAGCCACCATATTCTGCACGGTGCGCGTCCAGCGAACCGGCGCGGTAAGCTGCGCAATAAGGTTCTCCCGGATCACCTTCACATCGGTAGAAGGTAAGGCATTCACGTTCTGGTAAATGGGGCAGGACGGCGTCTTAAACTCGGTTTCCTCAATGGCGCGGGCCAGCTCTTCGCGGGCCGGCTCCATCAGCGGTGAGTGGAAAGCTCCGCCCACCTGCAGCACCAGGGCGCGCTTGGCACCGGCTTCTTTCATCTTCTCCACGGCAATATTAATGCCTTCTACCGTACCTGAGATCACCAGCTGACCGGGGCAGTTGTAGTTAGCCGCCACCACGGTCTCGCCCGATTCCGCCGTTATGGCCGCCGCTACTTCCTCCACCTTTTCATCCGGCAGGTTCAGTACCGCCGCCATGGTGGAAGGTTTCAGTTCACAGGCCTTTTGCATAGCCTCGGCCCGCTTGGCCACCAGCCGCAGCGCATCTTCAAAGCTCAGCGCCCCCGAGGCCACCAGCGCCGAGAACTCTCCCAGGGAGTGACCGGCCACCATATCCGGACGGAAGTCCTCTACCGTGCTGGCCAGGATCACCGAATGCAGAAAAACCGCAGGCTGGGTCACATTGGTCTGCTTCAGCTCTTCATCAGTTCCTTCAAACATGATCCGGGTAATATCAAATCCCAGTATTTCATTGGCCTTGTCAAAAAGCTCTTTTGCCCGGGGTGAACTTTCGTAAAGCTCCTTACCCATTCCGCTGAATTGTGCTCCCTGCCCGGGAAAAACGTATGCCTTCATAATTTTTGGTTTTTCTGCAAAATTAACAAATGAAACGAAATTTGAAGCATAACGCTGAACAGCCACACCATAAAACCAGACAAAACCACGAAAAAATATAATCAATTTAATTTCTGGAAAATTTTAGGAATTTTTAACGATCATCGCTCTCCAAATCCGGTAATGTTTTTCTTAGCTTTGCCGGCAGATGAAGGCGCTGAGCAGTAAATATCTCTTTCTTCCGTTAATAGTCTTGTTCTGTGGGGTGTACCAGGTGTCTGCCCACAAAACAGACTACGAGGTACTTCATGTTTCCACCGGTCATCAAAGCCACCCGCTAAAATACTTTTCAAAGGAGAGCCGTTCGAAATCCAGTGAAAGACCAGCCTATGAAATCATAGAACAAACGACCAATACTTTTCAGAAAGACCTGGTGGGGGATGCCTCCTTTGCCTGGCTGGCGCTGAAAGACTGTACGTATTCTGTTCTGGACATATTAAGTGAGCAACTATCGCTCCGCAAACCTCTTTTAATCCCGTATTCCGGCGAAGCCCTCTACCTGGTCATTCGCATCCTCCGCCTGTGATCTTCCGGGCGTACACTGCCCCTTGACATTTCCGTACGAAAGGCGGGACTCCTGTGCCCTTTCTCTTCGTACACCGCTAAATCATTGTTTTTTTCTTAATTTTTATTATCACTATGTTAAAGAGAAATCTCATTTTAATGGGAGTTTCATTCGGGTTGTTTTATACCAGCTGCAAACCACCCAAAGAAGCCCGGGAGGAAGAGAAAGAGTTCCTCGTAACCACTCCGGCGGTGGCAGATACCCTGGTCACCAAAGACTACGTTTGCCAGATCCGCTCCATTAACCACATTGAGCTCAGGGCTCAGGAAAAAGGCTATTTGCAGAAAATTTATGTGGATGAAGGCCAGCACGTAAAAAAGGGACAACTGCTTTTCAAGGTCATGCCTAACCTATACGAAGCCGAAGTGGAAAAGGCCCAGGCAGAAGCTGAATACGCAGACATCGAAATGAAAAACACCAAAACGCTGGTGGAAAGCAATGTGGTTTCACCCAATGAGCTGGCCATGGCCAAAGCCAAGTACAACAAGGCAAAGGCGGACCTCGACCTCATGAAAACCCACCTGGCTTTTACGGAGATCCGGGCGCCTTTTGACGGTATCCTGAACAGTTTCAGGGTACGTTTAGGCAGTTATGTGGAAGAAGGTGAACTGCTGACCGAGCTTTCCGATAACAGCAAAATGTGGGTCTACTTCAATGTGCCCGAGACCGAGTACCTGACCTTTATGGACAAATCAAATAAAGGGATCCTGAGCAATGTAGGCCTTAAAATGGCCAATGGCGAACTGTTTAACCACAGCGGAGTGGTAGAAACCATTGAGGCCGATTTCGATAATGAAACCGGTAATATTCCTTTCCGGGCCACTTTCCCCAATCCCCAGGGACTGCTGCGATTTGGCCAGACCGGGAGTATCGTGATCACCACACCGGTGCACAATGCCCTGCTGATCCCACAGAAGGCTACCTTCGAGGTATTGGAAAAACGCTATGTTTTTGTGGTAGGAAAAGACGATAAGGTACATGCCCGCGAAATAACGGTAGGCGCTGAACTGCCTCACCTCTACGCGATAGCCTCCGGCCTTAGCGCAGACGACAGAATTCTGCTGGAAGGAATAAAAATGGTGAAAGAAAACGAAAAAATTAAGTTTAAAATGCTTCCATCATCACAGGCTATCTCCAGTTTAAACCTTTACGCCGAATAAAGCCATGTTCAGTAAAATCATTCACCGGCCGGTACTTTCCATAGTACTATCGGTTCTTATTGTCTTTGTGGGGATGCTGGCTATTAAGCAGCTGCCCATTTCGCAGTTCCCCCAAATCGCCCCCACCACCATCAGCGTAACGCTGGCGTACCCCGGGGCCAGCGCTGACGTGCTTGTAAAATCCTCTCTGATCACCCTTGAAAACGCCATTAACGGGGTTCAGGGCATGCGCTACATGGCTACTGACGCCACCAGCGCGGGTGAGGCCACCATTAACGTGGTTTTTGAACCGGGCACTAACCCTAATGAGGCCATGGTGCTGGTCAAAAACCGGGTAGACCAGGTGATGACCATGCTGCCGAAACTGGTTCAGAACGAAGGGGTGATCGTAATGCCCATCCAGCCCAGTATGCTCATGTACGTGAACCTCTACGCTACTAATGAAAGCATTAACGAGAAGTTCCTGTACAATTACGCCGCTGTAAATATCATTCCCAAAATCAGCCGGATCAAGGGGATCGCCAAGGCTGATATCCTGGGTACCCGGCGCTACGCCATGCGGATCTGGCTTAACCCGGACCGCATGCGGGCTTATAACATCTCCGGGGAAGAGGTAATGGAAGCCCTGGCCGAGCAGAGTATCATAGGCCGCCCCGGCCGTTTGGGGCAAAGCTCCGGTATCCAGGCGCAGTCGCTGGAGTATGTGCTCACCTACAAAGGCCAATATAACGAGCCCAAAGAGTATGAAAACGTGATCATCCGGGCCAAGCCTGACGGAGAAACCGTTCTCCTGAAAGACGTAGCCAAAGTAGAGCTGGGCAGCGAGTTTACCGATATCTACTCTAACCTGGACGGCCACCCCTCTTCGTCTATCATGCTTAAGCAAACCTACGGCAGTAACGCCAATGACGTGATCGCCCAGGTGAAAAGTGAGCTGATAAAAATGAAGAAGTCGTTTCCTCCGGGGGTAGATTACAAGATCAGCTATGACGTATCCCAGTTCCTGGATGCCTCCATTGAACAGGTGATCCATACCCTGCGTGACGCCTTTATCCTGGTAGCGCTGGTGGTATTCATTTTCCTTGGCGACTGGCGGTCTACCCTCATTCCTATCCTGGCAGTGCCGGTATCACTCATCGGGGCATTTTTCGTGATCCAGATGTTTGGAATGTCCATTAACCTGGTGACCCTCTTTGCCCTGGTGCTGTCTATCGGTATTGTAGTAGATGACGCCATCGTGGTGGTAGAGGCCGTGCATGCCAAGATGGCCGAAGAGCACATGAGTCCTTACAAAGCCGTGAAAGTAGTGATGCAGGAGATCGGCGGAGCCATCATAGCTATCACCCTGGTAAAAGTGGCCGTATTTCTGCCCATTTCGTTTATGACGGGGCCGGTAGGTACGTTCTATCGCCAGTTTTCCATTACCATGGCCAGTTCTAACATCATATCGGCACTGGTAGCATTGACCCTTACACCGGTGCTCTCCGCTATGATGTTCAAAGCCCATCATACTAAAAAAGAGAATTACTTTTCCCGCTTTTTAGATAGCTTTAACCGGCTCTTCGGCCGGCTTACGGACCGGTATACGGACCTGCTGAAGAAGATCGTTAACCGGAAATCCGTTACCTGGGCCATCTTATTGATTTTCTGCGCCGGTATATTTTTCCAGAATAAATTCCTGGCCGGCGGGTTTATCCCGGGCGAAGACCAGGGTACCATCTATGCCATCATCCAGACGCCGCCGGGTTCCACGCTGGAAAAAACCAACCAGATCTCCCGTGAGCTTCAGAAAATATGTGAAAAAGTAGACGGCGTAGAATCCGTTACCTCCCTGGCCGGGTTTGAGATCATGACCGAAGGACGGGGTTCTAACGCCGGTACCTGTCTGATTAACCTTAAAAACTGGTCGGAAAGGCACCAGTCGGTAGGCGAGATCATGGCCGAGCTGGAGGAAAAATCCAAGAACATTGCCGCCACGGTAGAGTATTTTGAGCCCCCGGCCATCCCCGGTTTCGGATCGTCAGGCGGATTTTCCCTGCGTTTGCTGGATGAAAATGCCACTACCGATTACCATGATTTCGATAAAATCAACAAAGAGTTTATCGATAACCTGAGCAAACGCAAAGAGCTGACCGGTATTTTCAGCTTCTTTGCTGCCAATTACCCGCAGTATGAACTGGTTTTTGACAGCAAAGCGGCTATGCAAAAGGGTGTGTCCATCGGCCGGGCCATGGAAAACCTGAACCTGCTGATCGGTAGTAACTATGACCAGGGCTTCATCCGGTTCGGGCAGTTTTTCAAAGTGTATGTGCAGTCGGCTCCCGAGTTCCGGCGCTTTCCCACTGACCTCCTCAATCTCTACGTAAAGAACGACCGGGATGAGATGGTGCCCTACTCAGCGTTTATGTCGCTGAAGAAAACCCAGGGCCCCAATGAGATCACGCGCTACAATATGTATAACTCGGCCTCTATCCGGGGGCTGCCGGCTGACGGCTATACCACTGCCGATGCCATTGCAGCCATTAAGGAAACCGCCGTTAAGACCCTGCCTTCCGGGTATGACATTGCCTGGGAAGGGCTCTCCTATGATGAGGCCATGCGCGGTAACGAGTCGATATACGTTTTTGCGGTGGTGCTGCTGTTTGTGTACATGGTTTTAGCCGCCCAATACGAGAGCTTTATCATCCCTCTGGCCGTGGTTCTCTCGCTGCCCGTAGGTATTTTTGGTTCCTTCTTTATGCTGAAAGCCATGGGACTGGCCAATGACATCTACGCACAGGTAGGGGTCATCATGCTGGTGGGTCTGCTGGGGAAAAACGCGGTACTTATCGTGGAGTTTGCGGTGCAGAAGCGACAGGCCGGTTCCAGTATTTTCGATGCCGCCGTTGAAGGCGCAAAAGTCCGTTTCCGGCCTATCCTGATGACTTCCTTTGCCTTTGTGGCGGGTTTGGTTCCCCTGGTCGTTTCACATGGCGCCGGGGCTATCGGTAACCGTACCATCGGGTCATCAGCCATGGGCGGTATGCTCACCGGTACTATTTTCGGAGTCATCATCATCCCCGGGCTCTACTATATTTTCGGCAAAATGGCCGATGGCAGGAAGATAATCCAGGATGAGCTGGAAGGACCTTTAACAGAAGACTTTTTTGATCATGAATAAAATAGTAAAATATGCCGCTTTAGGCGGTCTGCTTTTTAACATTGCGGCCTGTAAGACCCCCGTGTTAACGCAGCGATCGGAGAAGGTAAACCTTCCTGAGGCCTATGCTAACCCGGTATCTGCTTTGCAGAACTCCGGGAAGCTGGACCGGAAGGAATTTTTCAAGGATGAATACCTGCGGGCCCTCATCGATACCGCCCTGGCCAATAACCAGGAGCTGAATATGATGCTCCAGGAGATCGCCATCGCGAAGAACGAGATCCAGGCCCGGAAAGGGGAATACCTGCCTTTTGTAAACCTGAGAGGCGGAATAGGCCTGGATAAAGGCGCACGCTACACTTCGCAGGGCGCATTGGAAGAGCACGCAGAGATGAAACCCGGCAAAGAGATTCCGGACCCCATGCCTGACTTTGCCGTAGGCGCTTATGCCACCTGGGAACTGGATATCTGGCACAAGCTCCGCAATGCCACGCAGGCATCGGTTAAGCGCTACCTGGCCACTACTGAGGGTAAAAACTTCATGATGACCCAGCTGGTGGCCGAGATCGCCAATTCGTATTATGAGCTGCTGGCCCTGGATAAGCAGATGGAGATCATTAATCAGTACGTCTCCATCCAGACTGACGCCCTTACCGTGGCACAGCTACTGAAGATTTCCACCCGCTCCAATGAGCTGGCCGTGAAGCGTTTTGAGGCACAACTCCTCAAAACCAAGGCTCTCCAATACGAGGTAAATCAAAAAACCCTGGAAGCTGAAAACCGGATAAACTTCCTGCTGGGCCGGAATCCGCAGCACGTGGAGCGCAGCTCCGGCGTTTTTGAAGACCTCCGCCCGGAGATCGTTCACCGCGGTTTACCGGCAGACCTGCTTCAGAACCGCCCGGATATCCGGCAGGCCGAGCTGGAGCTGGCCGCGCGTAAGCTGGATGTACTGGTGGCCAAAGCCCGGTTTTATCCCTCCCTGGGTTTAACAGCCGGTGTGGGCCTGCAAGCTTTTAATCCTGTTTACCTGGTAAAACCCCAGTCTATCCTGGCCAATATAGCCGGCGATATGGTGGCTCCTTTAATCAATAAGCGGGCCATTACGGCAGAATATAATAACGCGAACGCCCGGCAGATCCAGGCGGTCTTTGATTATGAAAAGACCATCCTGGGGGCCTACATTGAAGTAGTAAACCAGGTATCCAAAATCAAAAACCTGGACAGCACCTTCCAGCTGAAAACCCAGGAAGTAAATGCCCTGAGCCAGTCGGTTACCATTTCAAACAGCCTGTTCAAGAATGCCCGGGCCGACTACCTGGAGGTATTACTTACCCAACGAGAAGCGCTGGAAACGCGGTTTGAACTTATAGAAACCAAAATGCAGCAACTGACCGCCACCGTAAACCTGTACAAGGCCCTGGGCGGCGGATGGGAATAAGTTCCGGTAGATTTTAGGGATACGAGCCGCCTGACTTAACATCAGGCGGCTTTTTTATGGGGTTTGAGCCGGGTGAACAATAAAAAAATAATAACCAATTATAATTTACTAAACACTGTTCATTATATTTGCGTCGTTAATATTCTTGGGCAATGGGTATATCGGATAGAAAAGAAAGAGAAAAAGAAGAAATGAGAAGACGTATTCTGGAATCGGCGAAGAAGCTGTTCCTGGATCTGGGGTATGAAAAAACCTCCATCAGGGGGATCGCTGAGGATATTGAGTATAGTCCGGCTACCATCTATCTTTATTTCAAGGATAAGAACGAGCTGCTGTTTGCCCTGCACCAGGAGGCCTTTGTGGAGTTTGCCAAGACCTTTGTGAAGGTGGCGCACATTGCTGATCCTTTTGAAAGGCTGATTACCCTGGGTCGGGAGTACCTGGCGTTTGCTTTTGCTAACCCGGAACTGTACGAATTGATGTTCCTGCTGACCGCTCCCATGGAAGCGCTGGAAATCCGCGAGGATGTATGGGAAGACGGCAGAAGTGTTTATATGGCCCTGGAGATGCTGATTGCCGAATGCCAGGCGGCCGGCCATTTTAAAGGTGCCGATGTTCAGCAGTTGTCCATGATGATCTGGGCTACGGTGCACGGACTGGTGACCATTCAACTGCGGAAAAGGTGCACTATGTTTGATGAAAATGAACGTGACTCCCGCATACAGGGCGGGCTGGACAGCCTGATCCGGATGCTGGAAAGCTATTAGCCGTCTAAGTGCCATAAATAATCATACTTATGAAAAAGCTATTATTCTTACTGATCTCCCTTGGCCCGGCGCTGACAGCAAACGGCCAGTCGGCCATGCTTCAGCGCTACGTGGAGGAGGGAATCTCCAGTAACCTGGCCCTAAAACAGCAAAACTTGGAGATAGAAAAAGCCTTAAAAGGGATAGAAATAGCCCGAACTAATTATTTTCCCCTGGTGAACTTTGCACCCACCTACTCGGTGGCCTTTGGCGGACGAAAGATCGAGATTCCTATCGGCGATCTCCTGAATCCGGTGTACAGCACCCTGAACCAGCTGACAGAAAGCAATGCCTTCCCCCAGGTGAAGAACGCCAGTGAGCAGTTAGCACCCATGAATTTCCACGATACCAAGCTGGAGATCAAGATGCCGCTTTTCAACAGCGACATCCGCTATAACGTGGCCCTCCAGAAAGACCTGCTGGTGACCGAAGAAGCCAAAAGGAAATTCCTCGAATATGAGCTCCGCCACGCCATTGAAGCGGCCTACTACCAATACCTGCAAAGCCTGGAGGCCATAAGGATTTACGAAAACTCGGAAAAATTACTGGAAAGCTCTCTTCGCCTGAACCAGAAGCTGGTGCAGCACGAAGAAGCCCTGAAAGACGTGGTGCTGTCATCGGAATACGAACTAAGTAAGGTGCAGCAGGGGAAAACCGAGGCGGAGAAAAATAGCCGGGTGGCCCGGGCTTACTTCAATTTCCTGCTTAACCGGCCCCTGGAAGAGGCCGTTGAGGCGGATACCGCCCTCTTTCAGTCCCTCCCGGCCGTGCTGCCGCTTCAGCATTACACCGATAACTCCTTCCGGAACCGGCCGGAGTTTGAACAGCTGAATGCGGGGCTGAAAACTACGCAGACCCTCCTTCAGATGCAGGAGAAAAATGCTATGCTACCCCAGGTGTTCCTGGGGGCCAATACCGGTTTCCAGGGGTTCGGCTACACCTTCCGGGACCAGGCCTACATGGTGGCGCAGGTGGGACTGAACTGGCCCATCTTCCATGCCGGTGAAAAGAAAATGAAAATACAACAGACGCGGATATCAGGCGAGATCCTGCGTACCAAAACCGATGAAGCCCGTAAACAGGTGGAAATGCAGGTTTACCGGAATTTCCGGGACCTGGAGACCGCCATCAGCGCCCTGCAAAGCAAAGAAAGTGACAGGACAAGAACCGGGAAAATCCTGGAGCTGGTAAACAGCCGCTACAAAAACGGCGCGGCCATCCCGCTGGAAGTACACAAAGCCCAAAACGATCAGCTGATCGCCGAACTGGGCCAATCCCTGGGCCGGCTGGACGTCTGGCTGAAATATGCCGCATTGAAAAAAAGCGCCGCCGATTAGCCCCGGACAACCGGCACCAGGCAACCAGCACAAGGCTCTGAATACCCAGACCAACTGGACCTGACCCGTCCCACAAACCCCAAAACCGATAGCCCCCGGACGAAGCCCGGGGAATAAAAAATATAATTTTTACAACAATGAAAAAGACCATCTTAGTATTAACCGTCCTGGCTGCCGGCTGCGCCTCCAAAAAGGAAGCCACGGAAAAGACGCCCGACAAAGTGGCCCTCGCCGTAAAAACCGCAGCCGTAGAAGAGCAGACCTTCCACGAAACCGTGAGCTCTTCCGGCATGCTGACGTCCAAGTCAGAGATCAAGCTGGCCTTTAAAACGGGCGGAATGATCCGGAAGTCGTACGTCAATGAAGGCCAGTACGTAAAAGCCGGCCAACTGCTGGCTGAACTGGACCTCTCGGAGATCGAGGCGCAGGTGAACCAAGCCCGGACCGGCTATGAGAAAGCCAAACGCGATTATGAACGGGCCGAAAACCTCTACAAAGACGAGGCGCTGACCCGTACCACCCTGAACGACGCCAAAAGCGGTCTGGACATTGCCACTCAGACCCTCACTGCGGCCGAGTTCAACCAAAAGCTCTCCCGGATCTACGCCCCCGTTTCCGGGCGTATCCTGATGAAACTGGCCGAGCAGGGCGAGCTGATCGCGCCGTTTTCACCCATGTTTATCCTGGGTACGGGCCAGGAGGCTTACCTGGTGAACGTAGGCCTGACCGACCGCGATATCGTAAAGGTTTCACCGGGCGACAAAGCCGAGGTAAGCCTGGACGCTTACCCCGGTGAGATCTTCTCAGGAAAAGTAACCCAGATAGCCCAGATGATCACGCCGGCCACCGGCACCTACGGGCTGGAGGTGGAAATAGCCCCTAACGGCAAAAGGCTCATTTCGGGCTTTGTGGCCCGGGTATCCATCCATACCCGGAAATCCACTACCGCCCTGGCGGTACCCGTAGAGGCCCTGGTGAATGCCCACAGCACATCAGCAGACGTTTACCTGTATTCAGGCGGAAAAGCGCTCAAAAAACCGGTTACCATCGGCAAAGTATACGGCGGTTATGTAGCGGTCACTTCCGGCTTACAGGCCGGTGACGTCATCATCACTACCGGCAGTGGTTTTGTTTCTAACGGCGATCCCGTAACCGTCAATAACCTCTAAGCCATGAAGATCACGGAATTTTCGGTAAAGAACCACCAGTTTACCATCATCATCTTTATCATGATCATGGCGCTGGGGATCACCTCGCTCCTTAATATGCCCAAGGCCGAAGACCCGGCCATGCGGGCTACTTTTAACTCCATCATTGTGGTGTACCCCGGCACCAGCCCGGAAGACATGGAAGAACTGGTGGTGGACCCCATTGAAGACAAGGTATCCTCACTGGGTGAAATAAAGAAGATCGTTTCCTATGCCGCTGACGGCGTGGCCAGCGTAGTGGTGGAATTTGATTTCCGGGCCGATGAAAAGGAGAAAAATAACGAGGTGCTGCGCGAGATCAATGCCCTGCGGAATAAGCTGCCCCAGGACATCTATTCCATTGACGTGGTAAAAGTGACCCCGGAAACGGTAAATATCATCCAGTGTGCCCTGCTCTCCGAGTCGGCTTCGTATTATGAGCTGAACCAGCAGGCCGAGGCGCTCAAAGATCAGCTAAAAAAAGTGAAGGGCATCAAGGACATCGACATCCATGCGGTGCCTAACCGCCAGGTGCGGATCGACCTGAACACTGACCGCCTGGCGGGTTTCAATATCCCGCTGTCGCGCCTGATGCAGGTCATCCAGTCGGAAAACATGAACATCCCGGCCGGAGCCATTGAAATCGGTAACCGCCGGATCAACGTAAAGACTTCCGGCTCCTACAGCTCCCTGGATGAGATCCGGAACACCGTGGTCAGCTCTTCAGGACAGAACATCACCTACCTGAAAGATGTGGCGGACGTATACTATGATTACGAAGAAAACAATTACCTGGCCCGGCTGAACGGCAAAAGAGGGATTTACCTCACCGCCAGCCAGAAATACGGCACCAATATCTTTGAAATCGATTCCAAGATTAGCCCGGTGATCGAGTCGTTTTCCGGGAGCCTTCCCCCTAATATCACGCTGGAGAAGAGCTTTGACCAGGCCAGCAGCGTGTCTAAGCGGCTGCTGGGCCTGGCGCGCGACTTCGGTATCGCCATTTTCCTGGTACTGATCACCCTCATCCCGCTGGGGATCCGGGCTTCCGTTATTGTGATGATCTCTATTCCGCTGTCATTGGCCATCGGCCTGGCGGGGATTGACCTCATGGGCTATTCCATTAACCAGCTTTCAGTAGTAGGGCTGATCATTTCCCTGGGCCTGCTGGTAGATGATTCCATCGTGGTGGTGGAGAATATCTCCCGCTACCTGCGCGAGGGGTATTCGCGGAAAGATGCGGCCATTCAGGGCACCAAGCAGATCTCCATGGCGGTGCTGGGCTGTACGGCCACGCTGATCCTGGCCTTTTTGCCGCTGACTTTCCTGCCCGAGGCCTCCGGCGACTTCATCCGAAGCCTGCCCATGGCGGTGATCACCACCGTGCTGGCCTCGCTGTTTGTATCGCTGACCATCGTGCCTTTCCTGGCCAGCCTGCTGATGCCACGGGAGGAGAAAGAGCACGGGAATATCGTGCTGCAGTACATGAACAAGGCCATTGACGGCTCTTACCAGAAGATCCTGCACTGGTCCCTGCTGAACCCGTTCAAAACCCTGGCGGTGGCCGTAGCCATGTTTGCCGGCAGCGTGCTGCTGATCCGGGTGATCGGCATTACCGTATTCCCGAAATCCGAAAAACCCCAGTTCCTGATCAATATCGAGACGCCCCTGGGCACCTCGCTTTCCGAGACTGACGCCGCCGTACGCTACACTGAAAACCTGCTTTCCCAAAGCCGCCTGGTAAAAAATTATGCGGCAAACATCGGGAAAGATAACCCCCGGATCTACTATAACGTGATCCCCCGGGGCGGGAATGCCACTAATTATGCCCAGCTTTTTGTACAGCTGCAGGACGGCACCGAGGTTCCCGAACGCACCGCCTACATCAATGAGCTGCGTGAAAAACTGGACCGCTATCCCGGCGCCCGCATCAAAGCCCTGGAGTTTGAACAGGGAGCGCCCGTAGAAGCCCCGCTCACCATCCGGGTCTTCGGCGAAAACCTGGATTCCCTGAAAACCCTGGCGGACCGTGTGGAGAAGCTCTACAAAGACACCGAGGGTACCATTTACGTAAATAACCCCATCAGTAATAAATCTACCGACCTGCGGGTGAAAGTCAATACCGATAAAGCCGGCCTGCTGGGGATTCCTACCATAGAGATCGACCGCCACATCCGAATGGCTATATCGGGATTCCCTCTGGGCAATTTCCGGGATGAAAACGGGGAGAATAACGAGATCCTGCTCTCGCTGCCGCGGGGCAAGACCGTAAATGCCGATGTGTTTGACAAGGTGTATGTGCCCTCTGTAAGCGGAGCGCAGATCCCGTTGAGCCAGTTGGCCACCATTGAATTCGAAAGCTCGGCTAACCGTATCCAGCATTATAACCAGGAAAGGTACACGTCCGTATCCTCCTTTGTGAAAGAAGGCTACACCACGGCAGAGACCCTGAAAAAGTTCAATGCGAAGCTTTCCCAAATGAAGTTCCCCAAGGGTTATAGCTACGAGCTGGCCGGCGAGGAAGAGCAGAAGGCGGAGACCTTCGGCGGGCTGGGCACCATCATTATCATTACCATTTTCGGAATCCTGGCGGTACTTATCCTTGAGTTCAGGACATTTAAGTCCTCATTTATTGTATTATCGGTGATCCCGCTGGGGGTGATCGGTGCAGTGGGTATCCTCTTCCTGACCGGCAATACCATGTCTTTTACGGCCGTGGTGGGGATCATCGCGCTGGCGGGGATCGAGGTGAAAAACTCCATCCTGCTGGTGGATTACACCAATTACCTGCGGAAGGAAGAAAACCTGAGCATTGATGAAGCCATAGAGAAAGCAGGTAAAACGCGATTTATCCCGATTGTTTTAACCACTTTAACGGCTATCGGCGGGCTCATGCCGCTGGTGTTGGAGCACTCGCCGCTATATTCTCCGCTGGCTTTGGTGATCATTGGCGGGCTGATCTCCTCGCTGGTGCTGACGCGGATTGTGACACCCGTCATGTATAAGCTGCTGCCGCCTAAAGTTTAATGTGTATATTTACGGGTAATTCATCCTTAACTATGAGTAATACCCGTCACCGGGCAAAGCGAGCCATTTTCCTTTTGCCCCTGTTTTTTACCTGTGCTCCGGCAGAACATACCCGGCCCGAACCGGTGGAATATACATTTAGCAAAACGCCGTCATGGGCGGATGAATTTAATTATGAAGGTCTTCCGGATCCGGCCAAATGGGGCTACGATGTGGGCTCGCCCTATAACGGCTGGGGAAATAACGAGCTCCAGTATTACACGGAAGCCCGGCCGGAGAATGTGCAGGTTTCCGGCGGCATTCTGAAGATCACCGCCCGGAAAGAAAAGAGGGAAGGGCTGGATTATACCTCCACCCGGCTGGTCAGTAAAGGCAAAGGGGATTTCCTGTACGGCCGGTTTGAAGTAAGGGCCAAGGCGCCGGCCGGCCGCGGAACCTGGCCGGCGATATGGATGCTTCCTACGGAATGGGCGTACGGCGACTGGCCTAATTCCGGCGAGATAGATATCCTGGAGCACGTGGGCTATGACCCGGATGTGGTGCACATCAGCGTACATACCAAAGACTATCACCACTCCATCGGCACCCAGAAAACGGCCAAAAAGAAGATTGAGAACGCCACCACAGAATTTCAGCTTTACCGGGTAGACTGGACACCCGACTATATCCGCGGGTACGTGAATGATGTGCAGATCTTTAGTTTTGCCAATGAAAAAAGTGGCTTCAAAGCCTGGCCTTTTGACAAGAAATTTCACTGGCTGATTAACCTGGCTGTGGGGGGCAACTGGGGCGGCCAGCAGGGCATAGATGAGCAGGCTTTCCCGGCTCAGTTTGAGGTAGATTACGTGCGGGTGTATGACCTGGTCAGGTAGTCTGAAGAAATTTCAGTAGTTTTGCTCCTTTAAATGAATAACTATGCACCTGGAATTTCGGGGGAAAGCGAGTGCCTACACGCTGATTTTAGGCCTCTCGTGCTTACTGATGTTATCACTTGCCCTGGTTAACGGCGGTTATGCCAATGACGATCATTTTACGGTCATCGAGCTGATCGCGCGGTTTGGGGTGCTCCCTAAATCCACGCAATGCTGGCAATGCTACCACCCTAAGCTCTATCATTTTATTATTGCTCACACCTGGAACCTCCTGGGCATCACCAGTCCTTTTTACAAGCATATTTCCGCCCAGCTTTTTAACGCGCTGGCCGGCTGTGCCACGGTGTATATTTTCCTTCGGTTTATCCGGCCGCTTCATTTCCCGGAAACCCTGAAGATCCTCGTTTTTGCTTTTTTTGCATTTAATCCCCGGCTGATCTCTATTTTCGGGCAGGCCACAAATGACGGCCTCATCATCCTGCTGGGAACGGTGAATCTCTACGCCATCACTAAAATATTCCATAAGCCGTCTTTAAAGTACGCCCTCCTGGTTATCATTTCCCTGGTGCTGGGCTCCATGGCCAAACTGAACTTCGGGGTATATTTCATAGGCACGCTTATTGTACTGGTGGTGCTGGCCATCCTGCACCGGAACTACAGCTTCTCGTTAAGGAAAGGCTACCTGGGAACGGCCGCACTGGGCCTCCTGCTCAGCGCCTTTACGTTTCTTTCTTTTAACGGCTATATCCGTGATTATAAGGAAAACGGTAAGCTGTTTACCTACAATACCCCCACTTATGACCTGCCGCACCTGTACGAGCTGGAGTCGTCTTACATCCCGGGCATCCTCTCCATCTATTCCGGCTATTTTAAGTTTCAGTACGTTGACCTGATCCGGAATCCGCACCTGTCGTATACGGGGGAGCACCGGTTTAAACACCTGCATTCGCATTTTTCCCAGGTATACGGCCATTTCTATTTCCTGGGGTTTGATAACTGGCCGCCGCAATGGCAGAATGATAACCGGGTGATCACGGCCATCGGCAAGGTCTCCCTGGCCGTGGGACTTATTCCCGTCTTCCTGCTTTTTACGGGCCTGTTTATGCTGGTAAAAAACCTGTTCCGGGGCTGGGATAACCTGAAACGCGATGCCTCCTGGATTTACCTGCTGTATATCGCGGGGTTCCTGGGCTTCTCCGTGCTGTTTTCCCTGATGGGCCGGACCTTTGTGTTTATGAAGGCCATTTATATTTTCCCTGGACTGCTGGCCACGGTGGTGCCTTTCCTGCTGGGGAATGCCGCGTTCATAAAACGGAAAGCGGTAAGAACGGCCCTGTACGCATTCTATATCGGTTTATTTGTGCTGTACCTGGTACCGGTAGTTTACCTGATTGTGCAGCTGGGCGGTAAACTGTGATTTATTTAGCTTTTTCTCTTAGAATTCCGGTGCCTGGTTATCGTCTGCGCTAAGTTCTCGTCTGCGCCCGAACTGACACTTTCACCATTCCCGGTGTCAGTTCGGGCGGAGACAGGAACCGCATAATTTTCTACCCCTCAACCCTACTTCTTCAGGTTTAGCAGCAGGTTCTGATCCGGTTTACCCACAATAATGGTATTATTGGATCCGTAAGGGCTCACCCCTTTCTCCGCCCAGGTCCGCTCGGTTTCGGCGCGGTAGAGCTCCAGCATTTTGGGCTGGGAAAGCGCCTCCTTGGTTTTGGCTTCCAGGAGAGCAGCCTCGTAATCACCCTGCGCCCGGGCCACTTTTTCCTTGTTTTCGGCTACGGCCCGCTTGGCCCGGTATTCAAACTCCTCCGCTTCCTGGATAGCCTGGGTTTTGCCCTCAATGGATTTCTGCAGGGATTCCGGTGGCAGGATATTGGTCCGCAGCTGGGTCACCTCAAAATATTTCCCCACGCGCTTATTCACCTCCAGCCCGATCTGCTGCTCAAAGGCCTCCCGGTGATTGAAGATGGAATCTACCGCGAAGCGGTTCGATACGTCATTCACCCCGCCCAGGATAGCCGTTTCCAGCCAGGTGGTCTCCACGGCCTTTAGTCCGCCCTGCTTAAAGGTCTGACGCAGCTCCACAAAAAGCTGGTTGGCATTTTCCGGCTTTACCTTGTAGTTAAAGGTAGGCTTGATCTTACAGCTGAAGCCGCCTTTCACAATTACTCCGAGGGTTTCATAATGTACGTTTTTCTGGTCGGTTTCTATCTCGTACAGGCGCTCAAAATACTTGTTATACACCTGGAAACCCGACACCAGCTTTACCGAACCTATGCCCCGGTTATCGCCAATCAGCGACTCTTTCAGGCCTATTGCCCCGGCGTTGATCCGGATGATATCATAGGGCTGGATAAGGATCAGGAAGAACGCCGCCAGGGCACCCACAATCAGCTTATAATTGACCTTCAGCCGTCGCCCACCCGACGACGTGTCGTAGATCCACTGAAAAACCTTGTACTGCGTGGCAAAATGCACGAACAGAACCAAGGTGATCAGGAGTAGAATAAGTAAGGTAGTAAACATAGTTTTATAGTGTTTTGAGAGTGAAAATTCTTACCTTTTTATCAAAAATAGTCTTTTTTTTAAAATATACAAGGGGTACCTGTTGAATGGTAAAATAGCTGTACTACCGGAAGGTAGTTCCTCTTAGAAAGAATTTAAATAAAGCCCAAAAATACACTTTGGGCTCTTTGCGTTATTATTTGAACCGGAGTCCTGTTGAAGAAATGTAAAATTTAATTCAATTTTGGATTCTTGTTTTAAAACAACCTGGTATACTATGGCACAAAAGACGCTTTTCGACAAAGTTTGGGACAGTCACGTAATTAAGCATGTAGAGGATGGGCCGGACGTTTTGTTCATCGACCGGCATTTTATTCACGAGGTAACTAGCCCTGTGGCTTTCCTCGGATTAGAGAACAGAGGGATAGGGGTGATGTACCCGTATCGTACATTTGCTACCGCAGACCATAACACGCCTACGGTAAACCAGCATTTACCGGTGCAGGACCCGCTTTCAGCCAATCAGCTGAAGGCCCTGGAGAGCAACACCGCCAAATACGGAATTTCGCATTGGGGGCTCGGGCATAACAAAAACGGAATTGTACACGTGGTAGGGCCGGAAAACGGTATTACCCTGCCGGGGATGACCATTGTGTGCGGTGACTCGCATACGTCTACCCACGGTGCATTCGGCTGTATCGCCTTCGGTATCGGTACTTCTGAAGTGGAAATGGTGCTGGCCTCGCAATGCATCATGCAGCCCAAGCCTAAAAAAATGCGCATTACCATTAACGGGAAACTGGGCCGGGGCGTAACGCCGAAAGACGTGGTGCTTTTTATCATTTCCCAGATCTCGGCATCAGGGGCTACGGGCTATTTTGCCGAATACGCCGGTGAGGTGTTTGAGAACATGAGCATGGAAGGCCGGATGACGGTCTGCAATATGTCTATTGAAATGGGTGCCCGGGGCGGGATGATCGCTCCTGACGAAACCACGTTCAACTGGCTGAAAGGCCGGGAAAAAGCACCGAAAGGGGCCGAGTGGGATAAATATGTGGAGCAATGGAAACAACTGAAAACAGAAGAAGGTGCGGAGTTTGACCTGGAGCTGAACTACCGGGCTGAAGACATTGAGCCGCAGATCACCTACGGAACGAATCCCGGACTGGGCATCGGCATCACACAGAACATCCCGAACCCGTCAGAGGTGAAAGACGGCGAAGCCAGCTACAAAAAATCATTGAACTATATGGGTTTCCAGCACGGCGAAAGCATGCTGGGCAAGGAAGTGGATTACGTGTTCCTGGGAAGCTGCACTAACGGGCGGATCGAAGACTTCCGGGCGTTTGCGTCCATTGTGAAAGGCCGGAAAAAAGCCGATCATATTACTGCCTGGTTAGTTCCGGGATCGCATATTGTGGAAAAGCAGATCCATGAAGAGGGCCTTTACGATATCCTTAGCGAAGCGGGCTTTGAGCTCCGCCAGCCGGGATGTTCGGCCTGCCTGGCCATGAATGACGATAAGATTCCGTCAGGAAAGCTGGCCGTGTCTACCTCTAACCGGAACTTTGAAGGACGCCAGGGACCTAATTCCAGGACTCTGCTGGCCTCTCCGCTGGTAGCCGCTGCCGCCGCCATTTCAGGCGTAGTAACTGACCCCCGGGAGTTATTACAGGACTAAGGCTCCCTAACCGCAGCGGCAGACCGTTTTTAGTTTTTCACTATTACCTTTTCACTTCAATGGCATACGATAGCTTTAATATATTGACTTCTTCCTGCGTTCCCCTCCCCCTGGAGAACGTAGACACCGACCAGATCATACCGGCCCGCTTCCTGAAAGCCACCAAGCGGGAGGGATTCGGCGATAACCTGTTCCGCGACTGGCGGTATAACAGCGACGACACCCCCAAAGCGGATTTCGTGCTGAATAATCCTACTTATTCCGGTAAAATCCTGGTAGCCGGCCGGAACTTCGGTTCAGGGTCCAGCCGCGAGCACGCCGCCTGGGCCATCTATGACTACGGGTTCCGCTGCGTGATCTCCAGCTTCTTTGCCGATATCTTTAAAGGAAACTCCCTGAATATCGGGATCCTGCCGGTGACGGTCAGCCCGGAATTCCTGGATAAGATTTTCAAAGCCATAGAAGCCGACCCCAACACCCAGGTGGAGGTTAATCTCCCCGAGCAGAAGGTAACCCTGCTGGTAAGCGGCGAAAGCGAAGGCTTCCAGATCAACGGCTACAAAAAGAATAACCTGCTGAACGGCTACGACGATATCGACTACCTGCTATCGCTGAAGAAAGAGATCGGCGTTTTCGAAGAAACACGTATTTAACCCCCTCCACCCCGGGCCTGCGGCCCGGGGTTACCTGTCTTACAGGCAGGCCAGGATGATACAAAAGATATGAGAAAAATAGAAGTAATGGACACGACGCTCCGCGACGGCGAGCAAACCAGCGGCGTGTCATTCTCCGCTTCCGAAAAATTAACCATAGCCAAACTCCTGCTCCAGGACGTGAAAGTAGACCGCCTGGAGGTGGCCTCGGCACGGGTTTCCGAAGGAGAGCTCCAGGCCGTAAAAGCCATTACCGGCTGGGCCGGGGAAAACGGCTTCCTGGATCACATTGAGGTGCTGACCTTTGTAGATGGCCTGGCGTCTATCCGATGGATGGAAGAGGCCGGCGCCCGGGTTATGAACCTGCTGACCAAAGGCTCCCTGAATCACCTGACCCACCAGTTAGGCAAAACCCCCATGCAGCACTTTGACGATATCGCCCTGGTGATCTCTGAAGCGCAGAAAAGGGGCATCACCGTAAACGTTTACCTGGAAGACTGGAGTAACGGTATGCGCAGTTCCCGGGAATATGTTTTTGATTTCCTCAATTTCCTGGTACAGCAGCCTGTAAAGCGGATCCTCCTGCCGGATACTTTAGGCGTTCTTACACCCGATGAGGCCTGGTCTTATATCCATGAGATCGTTAACCGCTATCCCGGCACTCATTTTGATTTTCATGGCCATAACGATTACGATCTGGCCACCGCCAATGTGCTGAATGCCCTGAAGGCCGGCGCACACGGCATCCACCTGACCGTTAACGGGCTGGGAGAACGCACCGGAAACGCGCCCCTGGCCAGTGTAGTGGCCGTGATCAATGACTTCCTGCCGGAGGTGACCACCTCGGTGGTGGAAGAGTCTCTGTACTCCATTTCCCGGATCGTGGAAAGCTTCTCAGGAATCCGGATCGCGGAGAACCGGCCCATAGTAGGTGAAAATGTGTTTACCCAGACGGCCGGGGTGCATGCGGACGGCGACAAGAAGAAAAACCTGTACGTTAGCGAGCTGAACCCGGAGCGTTTTGGTCGTAAAACTTCGTATGCTCTGGGCAAAACGTCGGGGAAAGCGAACATCGAGAAAAACCTGCAGGAACTCGGCATCCACCTGAATGACGAAGACCTGAAAAAAGTGACCGCCAAGATCATTGCTCTGGGCGACCGCAAGGAAACCGTCACCAAAGAAGACCTGCCCTACATTATATCGGATGTGTTGGACCGCGATACCGTCACCGAGAACGTGAAGATCCTGAATTACGTACTGACGCACTCCCGGGGCCTTAAGCCCTCTGCTACGCTGCAAATCCAGGTGGCCGAAGCGGTGTTCGAAGAAAATGCTCAGGGTGATGGCCAGTACGATGCCTTCATGAATGCCCTGAAGAAGGCCTTCCGGAAAAAAGGCATTGACCTGCCCGTGCTCCTGGATTATTCGGTACGGATCCCGCCCGGCGGAAAAACCGACGCCCTCTGTGAAACCATCATCACCTGGGACATTAACGGCAAAAGCACCAAAACCCGGGGCCTGGATTCCGACCAGACCGTATCTGCTATTGAGGCTACCCAAAAGATGCTGAATTTGATAAGTATATAAACATAACCCAATGAAAAAACATATATTAGTAGTACCCGGAGACGGGATCGGTCAGGAAGTGACCCGCGTAGGCAAAAAAGTACTGGAGAAAATCGCGGCGAAATACGGCCATGAATTTACCTATGACGAGGCGCTGATCGGCCACGTGGCCATCGAAGCCACCGGTGAGCCGCTTCCGGACGAAACCCTGATCAAGATGCGCGCTTCAGACGCCATCCTTTTCGGAGCCGTAGGCCACGCCAAGTACGATAACGACCCGAACGCCAAAGTACGGCCGGAACAGGGGCTCTTAAAGATGCGTAAGGAGCTGGGGCTTTTCGCTAATCTGCGCCCGATCAAGTTATTTGACGAACTTCTCTCTTCTTCCAGCATCAAGCCGGAGATCCTGAAGGGGTCCGATATCCTCTTCTTCCGGGAGCTGACAGGCGATGTCTACTTCGGCGAGAAAAAACGTACCGCAGACTCGGCCTCTGACCTGATGATCTACCATAAGTACGAGGTGGAGCGGATAGCCCGTAAGGCCTTTGACGCGGCTATGACGCGCGGGAAAAAGCTTATGTCCGTAGATAAAGCGAACGTACTGGAGTCCAGCCGGCTCTGGCGCGAAGTTATCCAGGAGGTTTCCAAAGACTACCCGGAAGTAACCGTGGAGCACCAGTTCATTGATGCCGCGGCCATGCTGCTGATCAAAGACCCGAAACGTTTTGACGTGGTGGTTCTGGGTAACCTGTTTGGCGATATCCTTACGGATGAAGCTTCGCAGATAGCCGGTTCCATGGGTATGCTGGCCTCCGCTTCGGTAGGAGAAAGCACCGGGGTATATGAGCCTATTCACGGTTCAGCGCATGACATTACCGGCAAAAACCTGGCTAACCCTATGGCTTCCGTACTTTCAGCCGCTCTGCTGCTGGATATTTCGTTTGGACTGAAGGCAGAATCCCGGGATGTGATCAGCGCGGTAGACCAGGTGTTGAAAGCCGGTTTCCGGACCGGTGATATAGCAGATGAGAATACGCCGAAAGAGAAAATCCTCGGAACGGTGGAAATAGGAGAAGAAATCTTAAAAAGGATATAAAAAAAGGAGCTTTCGCTCCTTTTTTTAATAGCTATCCAGTACCTCAATATCAAATATCAGGGGCATATACACCGGCATCCGTCCGCCGCCGTTTTCCCCGTAAGCTATTTTGGAAGGCAGGATGGCCGTAGCTTTTTCTCCTTTCCGCATCAACTTAATGGCTTCGGAGAATCCGGGAACCACACCACTTAGCTGAAAGCTGGCCCCCGTAGAGTTCTCATCAAAAACTACTCCGTTCGCAAATTTTCCTTTATACTTCACTTTCACGGTAGGCCCTTTGGCCACGCTGTCCGTGGTGGTGGTCAGTTTGGAAAACATCAGGCCCGAATCCGTTACCTGGGTGGCCTTAAAATTATTCCGCTTTATATAAAACGCAATCTGCTCCGATTCACTTAACCGGCCCAGCACTTCCACATCCACCATCAGAACGGCGTTATATTCTACTCCTCCCGGAGGGTTAGCCCCGTAGCCTATGGTAGAAGGGATCAGGAACCTGCCTTTCCCGCCATTGCCCAGAATTCCCGCCGATAAAACCGATAAGCCATTGATTTTCCCGGAATAGGTCTTCCCGCCTTCATACAATAACACCGAGTCCGCCGCGGTTTTGGTTTCCACCACCCGGTTTTCCAGGGTTCTGATGGTATACGCTACCCAGATGGCCTGATTTTGAGTATACCGGGTCACCGTATCGCCTTTGGTATTGATCATGGTATAAATCGGGTAATAGTTCCCTCCCAAATCATAAAACGCTTCTTTCTTCGCTGTCAGACCGTTAGCGATCACATACTCCTCCATTATTTTTTCCTGCTCTTTCCCCAGACGGGTGGTATCCGAATCCACGGATTCCTTTAAACAGGAAGTTAATCCTACTGCCGCAATAACTGCTAAAACGCTTTTTTTCATCATATTATAAACTTACTTTTTTACCACATCTACTACCTCCAGGTCAAAGACAAGGGGGGAGTTTGGCTTGATCGGACCAGCTCCCTGCTCGCCATATCCCATAGGAGAAGGAATGATCACGGTGCTCTTGCCGCCTTTTTTCATAGTCTTTAACGCAATTTCCCATCCCGGTATTACACGGTGAGAGCCCACTACCACATTTAAGGTCTCATCGCCCTTGGAAGAATCAAACTCCAGCCCGTCAATAAATTTACCTACATATTTCACTTTTACTTCGTCGCCGTCCTTGATCAGGTCACCTGAACCGGGGGCAGTTTGCACGTAGTAAATCTCTCCTTCACTGGTCTTTTGAGCTCCTTTCATGTTTTTAGCCACATACTCCTGGATGATTTTAGGCTCATTGGCTTTCCGCTCATCCGCTTCTTTTTTATACTCTTCCATGCTCTGGATCTTGTGCATTTTTACAATGAAGCTCAGATCCGTTCCGGTACCGATCTCCGGTGGAACCGGCTGGCCCATCATCTTGAAAAGGGTATCTGCACTAACCAGTACGGTGGTGCTGTCTCCCTCCCCGATGTGATACAGGGCGTTTTCAAACGATCCCTTAAAGAAACCCTTCTGGATAGGAACGGTAAACGGTGTTCCATCCTGGTAAGAGCTTTTGATCACCGAGTCTTTGGCCGTTTTAATGACCAGGTCAAAATTAATGACGTCACCGTCTTTAGCGGTTTTCCCCGATTTTCCTTTTTCGTGGATCTGAAGTCTGTCTCCGTCTTCTGTGGTGGTTACTTTATATTTGTTGCAGGAGATTATTCCTACCGTAAGAAGTAACAGGGCCGATAATTTTAATTTCATTCTTTTTCTTGATTATAATTACGTAATTGGTTTCACCGGGGCTGCCTCAGCAGCCCGGTTTTTATTTCGGGGAGCAAAGTTAGGAATTTTTCAACAGTTTCATTCAAAGATAATTGACTTCTACCGCCGGCTGCATTTTTATGACCGCCGCCTTCAAAGTACTTCCGGGCAAAATCCGCCACGGAAAGGTCATGAACGGACCGGAAAGATATCCGTACCTGGTCTTCTTTTTCGGTAAAAAGCACAGACATCACTGCATTCTGAATGGATAGCCCCTGGTTTACCAGCCCTTCGGTATCGCCGTTCCGGGAGTTAAAGCGCTTCAGCTCTTCAGCCGAAACCGCCATATAGGTCACCCGGTATTCCGGGAGGAAGACCAGCTTATTAGCCAGCAAATAGCCCAGGAACTGCAATTTCTCGTAAGGATTATTATCAAACAGGTTACGGTGCACCTCGGAAGGCACCACGCCTTTTTCAAGCAGCTGCGCAGCTATGCGGTGCACGGCCGGGGTAGTGCTGTCAAAGCGGAAAGAACCGGTATCGGTCAGCAGCCCGGTATAAAGGCAGACGGCGCATTCGCGGGTGATCCGGGGGTCTGTTTCCAGGTCATGGATCAGGTCAAAAACCAGCTCGCAGGTAGAAGAGGCCTTTACATTCCAATAGTAGAGATCCCCGAACTCCTCCGGCAGTTCATGATGGTCAATGATCACCTTCAGCGCTGCTGCATTCAGCACGGCATCTTTCATGTCTTTTAAACGGGAGGCTGCGGAGAAATCGAGGCAAAAGATGAGATCAGCCCCCGAGATCAGTGCGTCTGTTTCCCCGGTTTTCCAGACCACCACCTCTTCCGCGCCCGGCATCCATTTCAGGTATTCAGCGGGTTCGGTAGGGCTGATGAGGGTGATGCGGTGATGCCCCCGGCTTTCCAGGAAAAACTTCAGTCCCAGGGAGGAGCCGTAAGCATCGCCGTCGGGATTTTGGTGAAAAGTGATCACTATGGCCGGGTCCTTATCCAGGCAGGCGGTAAACCGGCTCAGCTCAGCGGGACTTTCCGGGAAAAAAGAATGTTCTACCATTCCGCAAATATACGCCGGGGAATACGGAATCCGTGACACTCCCTAAGCCCGGCCCATAAAAAACTACCGATAACTCAATTTATTCGCTGAAATGGGCCATCATGAGCAGGGAGCCGGCGGTTCCGTCCATGGTGGGTTCGTTCGTGCTGTAGTCGCCCAGGTCATCGTGATAGGTCACAAACCGGTTCTGTACTTCGGCAAATTCATCCGGGTGTACCAGCTGGACACCGATGAGGCTGTTGTAAATGGAGGCGTAAACGGGGCCGTCTACCAGCCCGCCGGGGATCTCCATTTTTTTCAGGGCGTACAGGCTGGTGTGTACTTCGCGCGGGTGCTCGCCGTTTTCCGGGATACCGCTGAACATGGAGGTACCCCAGGGGTTGCGCCCGAACAGCCAGTCGCGCTGCAGCACTAGGTAGCTGTCGTACTTTGTAGTAGTAGCCGCCATTTTTTGGTATAAAATGATCTGGGCCGCCAGGCTGGTGGCCAGGTTATTGGAACACCAGATAAAAGGCACGCCTATCTTATACGGGTTTTTGCGGGCCCGCGCCAGGGTATATTCTATTCCGTCGGCGTAATAACCCTCCAGTTTCTTTTGAAAATCTTTATCCACCAGGCCGTGAAGCACGTAATGCCCGAAGTTCAGGAAAGGGTAAAGGCGGTAATGGTCAGTGGTGTCTTTTACCGTCCAGGAGTCGGCGGTGTTACTTTTCAGGGCATACTGTTTGGCCTGCTCCAGGTATTCCGGCTCTTGGAAAAGCAGGTACATCTCGGCGGCACCCCATTCCATATCGTCGTTCCAGGTGTCTTCATTATACCGGTAGGGCGCACTGTAGGAATTGCCCTGCTGGTAGCCTTCTTTCTCCCGGCCCAGGGCATACACGCTCCGGGCTGCGGCCTTGCATTTCTGAGCGAAACCCTCATCGTATTTCCAGATGCGGGCGGCCATGGCAAAGGCCGCTGCGCATCTACCGGCCAGGTTAGCCAGCCCGGTGGCTGACGACTGGTATTTGCTCAGCCCCTGCGGCTGCCCGTTCGCGAAATACGCCGGGCGGAAACTGTTAGCGCCCCATCCGTAATCCGAGTTATCGTTATCCGGCATCTTGTAGCCTTTGTGATCCCGGTCATCCGCTACCTGGTGAATCAGGGTATGGGGCGTGGGATGCATCTTCAGGAGCCAGTCGAGGCCCCATTTGGCTTCATCCAGGATATCGGGGATTCCGTTTGGCGAGGGCCGGCCCAATGCATCCACCGCATCTTTGAATTTTTCAGGATAGAGCTCCCAGGTTTTCAGCATGTGCGCGGTGGCATAGCTGGAGGTGATGAGGTATTTCAGCTGGTCGCCGGCATCGTGCCAGCCGCCGGTGACGTCTACCCAGGTAGTATCTTTCATGGGGCCGTAAAAGCTGTAGCCGTCTTTCTGGTGGCAGTGAACGTCAAGGGCGGGGTTATAGCCGCACCTTTGCTGCCGCATAAAAGTCAGGAGGGTTTCCTGGTGCCCGCTGTAGGCGGCCTGGTCTATCCGGAAGGCAGATGACCTCTCACCGGTTCCGGAGGTTTCCAGGTAATATTGGCCCGGTTGGGTAATTTTAGAGAAGTCGGCCTCGTAATAATGATCAAAAACGCCCCAATTACCGTGCGTCACTTTCTTTAGCTTCAGGGTGGCTACCGGGCGGCCGGTTTCCGCCTCCACCAACTTTACTTTCTGCTTTACCGGGGCTTTGGAAAACAGCAGGGCGGTTTTGGTTTCCCGGGGCAGGTAGCCCAGCTGGTTAACCCTCAGGTACACTTTTTCCTGAGCGGTGGCCTGAAAAAACAGGAGGAGCAAAAAGAGAATTCGCATAATTTACCAAAAAAATAAGGCTACCCGGTGGAGGTGGCCTTACAAAGATAACGAAACAGGCTTACACCCGCCATACCCAGCCGTATTTATCTTCTTCTTTGCCGGTACGGATATTATTCAGGGAAGTCTTAAGAATCTGGGAAACTGAAGCGGCGGTCACTTCCGGTAAAGGCAGGTCTTCGCCTTCATAGCCTACGGCCGAGAAGGGCGACACCACCACGGCGGTACCCACACCGAAAACCTCGGTAACGGAACCGTCCCGCAGGCCGTCGATGATCTCCTCCACAGACACCTTGCGCTCTTCTACCTCATAACCTTTGTCTTTGGCAATCTGAAGCAGGGCTTCGCGGGTGGTGCCTTTCAGGATGGTAGAGCTTACCGCCGGGGTAACGATCTTTCCGTCTTTTATAAAAACCACGTTCATGGTACCAGATTCTTCGAAATATTTGTGCTCCAGGGCATCTGTCCAGAGCAGCTGGGTATAACCCTGATCAGCGGCCAGTTTAGCCGGGTACAGAGAGGCCGCATAGTTACCGGCACATTTGGCAAAGCCCACGCCACCGGGAGCTGCCCGGATAAACTCTTTTTCCACCTTCACTTTCGGTGCCTGGGAGTAATAGGAGCCTGCCGGGCTCATGATGATCATAAAACGGTAGTTCAATGCCGTGCGTACACCCAGGTACTCATCGGTAGCAAACATGAAAGGACGCAGGTACAGGGAGTTATCGCCTCCTTTAGGCACCCATGCGGCGTCTAAACGCAGCAGCTCTTCCAGCCCGCCGATAAAAATCTCTTCCGGCACGGCCGGCATGCTCATGCGCTCGGCAGAAATATTGAACCGTTTAAAGTTTTCCAATGGCCGGAACATAAACACCTCATCTTCTTCTGATTTGAAGGCCTTCATTCCTTCAAAAATAGACTGGCCGTAATGGATAGAAGCCAGAGCAGGCGTAAATTCCATTTTACCGTAAGGCAGAATCTCCGGGGTTTGCCACTCTCCGTTTATGTAGTCTGCCACCAGCATGTGATCTGTAAACAGCGACCCGAAAATAATTTTCTGAGGGTCTAACTGGTCTATTCTGCTTTTGTCGGTCTTCGTGATATTGAAGCTCAGTGTTTGTGTTGCCATCTTGAAACGTTTAACGATCTGCAATTTACCAATAAATATTCGTTGTCAGAACAATGAAATACAGTTTTTTTTCACTTCCGGTTGATATACATATCCCGGATATTATTCCGGGGGTTATCAAAGCCTCCGCTGTTAGCCACTTCCGGCAGGGTAAGCGTGGCGGCGGTCCGGGCTGCCGGCACGCTGGATGTACCGGTGATCTTCTCCAGGGCCACTTTCAGGAGCGTCTCTGAGGGGTCACCGAAGGGCTTGAAAGGCAGGGAATTATCTGTTACCGGGTAGTCCGGTGTAAACCCGTTTTTAGTACCGTAGCTGGCTTCGCCCAGGGCATTCACCGTACGGATCACGATAGGCTGAAGCCCCCATTTCCAGCGGTAGTTATTATCGGAATCGTCTATGGTGATAGAGCCTACGTCTTTCCCGTAGGTATGGTCTCCCACAAGGATCACCTCCATAAAGGGCTTCAGGTTATTGATGACCAGCTCACTGGCAGAGGCCGTACCATTAGAGGTCAGCACAAATACCCGGTCAAGGCTACCCGGGTTACTGTCTTCTTTCAGCCATTTATGTTCATAATAGTCGTCTGACGCACCGATCAGCTTTTTGGCGTTCACACTCCAGATCTGCCGGTACATCAGCGTTCCGGGCTTCAGGTTTTTCACAATCAGGGAGCTCAGCACTTCTGCAGCGGTATTGTATCCTCCGCCGTTATAGCGCAGGTCCAGCACCAGCTCCGTCACCCCCTTGCTCTTAAAGTCGGCGAAGGCCGCCCGGAGCTCATCATTAAACTGCTTATTGCTCACGCCGTTTGAGGTGATCCCGTCAATAAACTGGTTATACACCACATAGCCTATCTTTTTCCCCCCGGCTTCAATGATCTTCGTGAAATGAACCGGGTAATTCTGGATCACCGTCTTGGTCAGTGAAATGGTCTTCCCGTTACTGACATAGGTGTTCCCTGACCGCTCACCCAGGGTCAGCGTCAGGTTATCCGGGCTCATGATGGTCCGGTAGTTTAGCGTATCAATGGTTACTCCGTTCACCTTGGTAATAATATCCCCGCGGGTAAGCCCGGCTTTTGCGGCAGGAGAGTCTTTGATGCTGTAACGCACGGCCAGAACCACCTCTTTGGTGTTTTGCCCGGCATAAAAGGCGCTGAAACTGGCCCCGGCTGACTTGGTCACCCCCTGCAGGCTGGCCACCAGCGCTTCGGCATCTTCTTCTATCCATGAAAAGCGATCTACCGTGCCGTATTGGTAAAGGAGCGACTCAAAGTATTTATCCGGATCCTGGCTCCGGTTCGTGTTAGCCTTGGCGGGCATTTTATCCCCCCAAAGATAAAAGACGTTCATGTTATCATAGATCCAGCTGTTCACGGTCTGGTTACTCTGCCCCTTGTTTGAGGTGTGCAGGGAACCGTTTCCTTCAGCCCCGTTTCTGATCTTGGATACTTCTGTCAGGCTCTCACACGAAGTTAACCCCAGCCCAACGCCCAGCAGCGCGCAAAGCGCCCATTTCCTTCCAGAATACATTTTCAACCCGGTTTTTTTGTTGTAAAAATATTCTAAAAAACTCTATCCGGGATGATAAATTGTGAAATCCGCATTAAAATTATTCTTATCTCCTTCAAAATCACAGCTCCTGCATGCCGGCCAGCTTCCGGTAGTAGCCGTCTTCCTGCTGCATCAGGACATCGTGGGTGCCGGATTCCACCAGCCTGCCGTTATTGATCACCAGGATGGTATCGGCATTCTGGATGGTGCTCAGGCGGTGCGCCACCACCAGGGTGGTCCGGTTTTTCATCAGGGAAGTAAGCGCCTCCTGAACCAGTTTTTCCGATTCGGTATCCAGGGCGGAGGTGGCCTCATCCAGGATCAGGATGGGCGGGTTCTGCACGATGGCCCGCGCTATGGAAAGGCGCTGCTTCTGGCCGCCGGAAAGCCGCGAGCCCCTGTCGCCTACGTTAGTCTGGTAGCCCTGGGGCTGCGCCAGGATAAAGTCGTGGGCATTAGCGATCTTCGCCGCCCGGATGATTTCCACTTCCGACACCTCCCGGCCAAACGCGATGTTATTGGCAATAGTATCGTTAAAAAGCATAGGCTCCTGGGTCACCACGCCCATGCGGCTCCGCAGGCTGCTTTGCTTCAGGTCTTTGATGTTTACATCGTCAATGGTGATGCTGCCGCCGGTCACGTCATAAAAGCGGATGAGCAGGTCAGCAATGGTGGATTTCCCGCCACCGGAGGCGCCCACCAGCGCCACGGTATGCCCTTTCGGAATCCGGAAATGGATGTCTTTCAGGATCTCCCGCTCGGGGTTATAGGAAAAATTCACGTGATTAAAGGAAATCTCCTGATCGAACGCCATCTCGCGGGTCCCTTCCGGGATTTCCACCTGCTTATCCATCAACTCCAGAATCCGGCCTCCCGCCACAATCCCCCGCTGCGCCTGTCCGAAGGCATTGGAGATGTCTTTCGCCGGCCGGGTCACCTGGGAAAATAGGGCAATAAAAGTAATAAAATCAGAGGCTTCCAGCCCACCGGTCTGGTTCAGGATCATGGCTCCGCCGAAATACAGCAGCCCGGCCACCGCCGTTACGCCCGAAAACTCGGAAAACGGCCCGGCCAGCTCCCGCCGCCGCGAATACCCGTACACCGCGCGGCGGTACTGCTCATTCTCGTTAGAAAATTTATCCGATACATATTTTTCGGCCCGGAAGGCCTTCACCACCCGCATGCTGCCGAAGGCCTCTTCCATCACGCTGACGATATTGCTCAGTCGCTGCTGGCTGTCGGTGGCGTTTGTCCTCAGTTTTTTGATCATATAGGCCAGGAAGCCCGAGATCACCGGCACCAGGAGCAGCGCAAACAGCGAAAGCTTCCACGACAGCACCACCAGCGCCACGATGAAGGATACCAGTGAAATGCTTTCTTTGATCACGGCGGAGAAGGAGCTGGCAATGGAATTTTCCACTTCCTGCACGTCACCCGTAATGCGTGACATCAGCTCGCCCTTTTTCTCATTCGTAAAAAAGCCCAGGTGCAGGCCCATGGTGTGTGAAAAAACGCGGTTGCGCAGGTTAGCGATCATGGAGGTCTTAAACTTCTCCAGCACCCGCACACTCAGGTACTTGGCCAGGTTATTAATGAGGCTGGCCGCAATTACGGCAAATACCACAAAGCGGAGGGTGCCCAGCTTGCCGTTATCAATGGCACTTTGGGCCAAGCCCTTGTAAAATTGCCCGAAGAAATTATACCATTCCGGCTGACTGTGCAGGATCTCCTGTATTTTCTCCGGGCTCACCTGGTCAAACAGCACATCCAGCAGGGGCTTCAGCAAAGCCAGGTTCAATACCCCGAAAACCCCGGCGATCAGGGAGAAGAAGGCAAAGGGAATAACAAAATTTCTCAGGTCTCCGGCGAAACCCAATATGCGTAAATAGATTTTCATGCGTAAACGTTTAGCTATGAGTCGGGCGGCGAACCGTCGGGCAGCAAACCGCTGGGCGGCAAACCGCCATCAGCCCGGAAACAGTCCCCCGTTAAGGGCGCTTATACCGGTACAAAGGTATAAAGGATTACGATACAATATTCCGCTAACCGGGCTGAACAGGTCATTTTTAAGCCTGAACATTTTTGGGCGGGTTTTTGTTTTCCTTCCGGATCACATTCCCAATCTCATTAAACCCGGCCCGATGATCTATCTTATTCTCAGCATTGTGCTCTCCGTAGGCTTACTGGTCAATTTCCGGCTGTTTCCGCGTTACAGCATTAATACCTTCCAGGCCATAGTTTTTAATTACCCCGTTTGCTTCCTGCTGGGCTACCTGCTGATGGGAAAAGGCGAGACCTTCCGCCTGGATCTTCATCAGCCCTGGACCTGGTACTGCCTGGCGCTGGGCCTGGGTTTTATCCTGACGTTTATCCTGAGCGGAGCCGCCACCCAGCGAATCGGCATGACCCTGACTTCACTGGCCAATAACATCTCGCTGGTGATCCCGGTGCTGTTCAGCCTTTTTGTTTTCGGTTCGGATTCCGTGGCCTTCGGCCCGCTGAACTACGCCGGGCTGGTGCTGGGCGTGGTGGCGGTGGCCATTGCTTCCTATAAAGCCGATGATGGCGGGGCTAAAGCCGGTTTCTTTCAAAGCGGCGGGCTGGCCCTGGCCGTGTTTCTCCTGTACGGCATTACAAACACGGCCATTAATTATATCCAGATCCATGTGATCCGGAACAGCCCGGGAGCCATACCCGTTATGCTGGTGATGGTACTGGGGGCGGTGATCACGGGACTGGCCGTATGGGCTTACCGCCTGCTGCAAGGCCGGGAGGCCTTTGAGGCTAAAAACCTGGTGGCGGCCCTGACCCTGGGCGTGCCTAATTTCCTGTCTTTTTATTTCCTGATCCGGGCCCTGAACCATTACGGGAGCAGCGGGGCTTTTGTCTACCCCTTGTATAACATGGGGGTGATCCTGGTATCTGCGCTGGTGTCCGTTCTATTTTTCCGGGAAAAGCTGAGCCGCCTGAACCGGGTGGGCCTCGGGCTGGCCATCCTGGCCATCCTGTTTATTTCCTGGAATGCATTATTTGTTTAAAATCAACTACTTTACGATTTTTTTAGTAATTTTGTGACCTTTTTCGCCACCCTCCGGGGAAGGCGGATCGTATAAAAACAGAAATTATGGCCAATATAGTAGCAATAGTAGGCAGACCGAACGTGGGGAAATCCACCCTATTTAACCGGTTAATAGAGGAGCGGGTAGCCATTACCGATAACCAGCCCGGCGTAACGCGTGACCGTCATTACGGCAACGCCTTCTGGCTGAATAAGCATTTTACCGTGATCGACACCGGCGGATACGTGGTGGGATCCGACGATACCTTTGAAGAAGCCATCCGAAGCCAGGTAGAACTGGCCATTGAGGAGGCTTCCGTTATTCTTTTTGTGGTGGATGCCAAGGAAGGCCTTACTGAGCTCGACGAAGAGTTCGCTAATGTGCTTCGCCGGTCTAAAAAGCCGCTGTTTGTGGTGGCGAATAAGGCCGAAACTTTTGAAAGGGCTAACCTCACCGCTTCCGAGTTTTACGGCATGGGACTTCCGGGTGACGTTCACGCCATCTCGGCCATTGACGGTTCGGGTACCGGCGACCTCCTGGACAAGGTAATCGAACAGCTGCCAGACGACAAGGAGGAGGAAAACGAAGACGGCGTGCCGCGAATCGCCATCCTGGGCCGGCCCAATGCCGGGAAGTCTTCTTTCCTGAATGCGCTCCTGGGCAAGGACCGGAGCATTGTGACGGACATTGCCGGCACTACCCGTGACGCCATTGACACCCGTTACAAGATGTTCGGAAAAGATTTTGTACTGACCGATACCGCAGGAATCCGCAAGAAATCAAAAGTAAACGAAGACCTGGAGTTCTATTCGGTACTTCGCTCCATCAAAGCCCTGGACAAGTCGGATGTGTGTATCATCCTGCTGGACGCCACTCGCGGCCTGGAGGCCCAGGATATCAGCATCATTGCCCAGGCGCATAATGCCAAAAAAGGGATCGTGCTGATGATCAACAAATGGGATGCCGTGGAGAAAGATTCCAAAACCGCCGATACCCTGAAGAAGGAGGTCCTGGAGAGGATTGCGCCCATGAATTATATGCCGGTGGTTTTTGCCTCTGCCCTGAATAAGCAGCGTATTTTCCAGGTGGTGGAAGCTGCCATGGAAGTGTATGAAAATAAAAAGAAGCAGATTCCCACTTCCCGGCTGAACGATGTGCTCCTGCCGATCATTGAGCGCACGCCGCCGCCCTCTCTCAAAGGGAAAACGGTGAAGATTAAGTATATCGTGCAGCTGCCCACTCCGTCACCCACCTTTATCTTTTTCTGTAACCTGCCCCAGTACGTCAAGGAGTCGTACCAGCGCTTTTTACAGAACCAGATCCGCGAGCATTTCGGGTTTGAAGGCGTAGTGATCACTACATTTTTCCGGAAAAAATAAGATGGCCAGGCACATACTCCTCATTGAAGGTCCGGACGCCAAGGGGCTGATCTACCACGTCAGCGCGGTGCTGTTTCATAACAGTTGCAATATCATCAAGCAGACGGAATACGTAAGCCCCGACAAGCGTTTTTACATGCGCACCGAGTTTGAGAACGGCCATAACCTGAATCGTGACGCTATCCTGGCTGAGCTCCGGGAGCGGATCCCGGATGAGGGCGTCACGTTCCGCCTGGATTTCCTGAAGAAAAAGAATATAGTGGTTTTCTGTACCAAAGAGCATCACTGCCTGTCGGAGATCCTGATCCGGTATATGTTCGGGGAGATCAATGCCAACGTGCTGGCGGTCATCAGCAATCACAATGTACTGCAGCCCTTTGTGTCTAAATTCGGTATCCCTTTCCATTACATTGATGCGGAAGGCAAGACCCGGGAAGAGCACGAAGCCGCTATTTTAAAGACCCTGGATATTTACTCGCCGGAGTACCTGGTGCTGGCTAAGTACATGCGCATCCTTTCACCGCAGTTTGTAACCCACTACCCTGATAAGATCATTAACATCCACCATTCATTCCTGCCCGCCTTTATCGGCGCCAATCCGTACCGGCAGGCGCATGAGCGGGGCGTGAAGATCATTGGCGCCACGGCCCATTTTGTAAACGATGACCTGGACCAGGGCCCTATCATAGCCCAGGATACCAAAGACGTGGACCACCGCTACTCCGCATCAGATATGGCCCGCGACGGCCGCGATGTGGAAACCCGCGTGCTGATGAAGGCCCTGCGACTGGTTTTCGCCGACCGCGTATTTATATATGGAAACCGTACGGTCATCCTGTAATTTCAGATAAAAAACCCGATCCGCAGCACCAGGCGCCCGTCTCCGATAGACTGGCGGTTAATGTAGCCCGAATTGGGCGCATTGAGGTTATACAGCACGGAAATAAAGCCTCCGCCCTGGGTACGCATCCCGTTCTGGTAAAAGCCGGCTCCTATGTAGCCCGTTCCGCCCCACTTATTCTTCGGGTTAAGCTCTTTGATGCTCTGCGGATCCACGTCATAGAAATTATACGGCGAAGAGTTCATGAGTTCGTATTCCGCATGGGCAAAGACCGTTCGCCAGATAGCCTGGCGCACAAAAACCTTCGGGCCTATAGACAGGCCGCCGCCGTAAATCTTATTGGCCCCGTAATACATAATAGAGGCCCCCAGGCCGGCCACTGTACCTTTCTCTGACACATCCCATCCCACCATAGGCGTAGCCTCCAGGTAAAGCGTTCCCCAGAAACCCAGCCAGATATTTCCGCCGTAATGGATCTTGTCTTTCCATTCCGGCCGCGGCTTCTCCAGCTCCACAGGCTCTTCTTCCGGAACCGGCTCAGCAGGAGGAATGATCTGGGCAGTAGCAGACAGCGAAAAGAGCAGCAAAAACAGGGTTTTGTACATTACGGTTTATAAATTATTATTGTAAAACGGATTCAAAGATAAAACATTGCAGCAGAATTCACACCTTCGGGAAATAAGACCGGCTGTGCGATTTAATCCCCCTTTAATCCGGAATATGGGCAAAATCTGTTAATAAACTGTTTTATTTGTATTTTATAATTTATTCTAAATATACCAGACATGAAAAAATTACTGATCGCGCTATTATTTTCCGCGCCCGTTTTTGCACAGGATATCACCCCACAGCAGGTGCTGGAGAAATACTTTACGGCCATTGGCGGAAGAACCAATATGGAGAAAGTGAAAGATTTTCACGGGGTTTCCTCTACGGAGGTCATGGGCCAGAGCATGGAAAACATTGAGTCTAAAAAGGCTCCTAATTTATACTCTTCGGTAGTGGATCAAAGCGGTGTAGAACTGGCAAAAATAGTTTTTGACGGAAAACAGGCGAAGATATCGCAAATGGGCAACTCACAGGTATTGGATGAGTCGGCCTCCAAAGCCCTGCTGACCCAGGCGCTGATCTTCCCGGAGACCCTGTATTTTACCGGGGATATTGCGCTTAGCCTGGGCGGGAATGAGAAACACGATGAGGAAGACTGCTACGTGATCTCTGTGGCGGGAATTCCCGGTATCACCACCCTGAAAGAATATTATTCGGTAAATTCAGGCCTGAAGCTGAAGCAGGTGGCGGAAGGACCGGCCGGCTCCGCTAACGTACTATACAAAGATTACAAGGATTTTGAGCCGGGGGTGAAGTTTGCCACCCACCTGGTACAGGAAACCATGGGCATGACCATTGAAAAGAAGTTCACTTCCATCCGGATCAATTCCCAGATCTCTGATTCTGAATTTAAGCTGGAATAAACAGAGCAGGGAAGGCCCGCTAAAGTGCGCCTTCCCTGCCCCGTTTTACGGCCTGAGCAGTTCATCTATCCGCATAAACGTATAGCCTTTTTGCTTTAATTCCCGGATCAGCTGCGGAAGATGATCGTAGAGTTTATCCGTCCGCTCCGGGTCTGTGCCGATGTGCACCAGCAGGATAAAGCCGTTCATCCCTTTTTCCCGCTCCCGTTTCCGGATACTTTCCAGGATACGCTCCGAGCTCCGGTAATTGAGCATGGAGGGGGTGGTATAGTCGGCGTTAGATAGCGTACCGGAGGTAAAATTCACCAGCACCAGTCCCTCTTCCCGGACCCAGCCGGCCACCGCCTCATTGTACCATTCGTAGGGAGGCAGGAAATACCGGGCCTTCTTTATCCCTGCTTTTCTCATCTCCCGGTAATTATTTCGCAGATCGGTGAGAAACACCTGGCGGGTAACCAGCAGGCTGTCGCGCTTTTCCCAGGAACAGTACAGCAGGTGCCGGTCAGAATGCGCCCCCAGGTAATGGCCGTCTTTTTTCAGGGCCCCGATCAGGGCAGGATAGCTCCGGTAAAAATCACCCGTAAAAAAGAAGGAAGCCGGTGCGCCTGAAGCTTTCAGGGCCTCCCGGATGGTAGCTCCGCCATCGGCATATTCGTGCCCGGTGAAGACCAGTGCAATGGACTTCCGGGCGGTATCGCCACGCACTACGGCCCCTTTAATCACGGTGTGCTGCCCCTGAACAGGCAGGCAAAACAGGCAGATAAATACCGGAAGAATGCCATATCGGATCATGTTAAACAATATTTAATAACGTTAAATAACCTTAAACCGCTTAAACCTTCTCTTCCTTCCCGACTCTTATTACCGGAAATCAGTTTTTAATTTAAACAATTGAAGTTATGAAAAAGAATGCATTGATGATCATTTTGGCCGGTTTAGTTTCTTTCGGAGCATGGGCACAGGATAAAAAAGCAGAGCGCCCCAGCAGGGAGCGGCCTACTCCGGAGAAAATTGCAGAAAGGCGTACTACCTACATGAAAGAGAGACTGGCCCTCAGCGATGACCAATACAAGAAAATGTACGACATCAATCTCTCAGAAGCCCGCAAGCAGCAGGCTTTAGCAGCAGAAAGACGGGAGAAAATGAAAGCCGAAAGAGCGGAGCTGAAAAAGCAATATGCCGCCGTGCTTACTCCGGAGCAACTGAAAAAGCTGGAAGAAGGCCGGCATGAAGGGCATAACGTCAAAAGAAAGCCCGGCGGGAAAGACCCAAGAGAAGGCAGAGGCCGCGGAAACGGATGATAGAACCCCGGGGGCTGTCCGTAAATGCGGACGGCCCCTTATTTAACCTCCACCTCCCTCACCACCAGCCGCTCCCCGTTCAGGAGCTGGGAAGTAGCGGCACTGTCGCGGAAATTCAGCACCCCGCCCTCCTCTCTTACTTTATCCAGGAGGGTAAGGTCAAAATCCTGGATCATCCACCCGGCCCGCTGGGGCGTGCCGGTCTGCAGCATTCCCAGCTCGGGGAAACCCGTATCCGGGGTAGAATAAGCCCCGCAGTACCCGTAATTATAATCTACGGCGGGTGTCCACAGCGCTTCTCCCATGGTTTGGGAAACCAGGGTATAGCATTGGTTTTCCAGGGCCCGCGCCCGGGCACCCACATGCACGCGCGTGGCGCCCCGGATAGTTTCGGTGCAGCTGGGCACCAGTATGACCCCGGCACCGGCTTTCACCAGTTCATGCGCCCCTATCCCGAATTCTGAATCATAACAGATCTGGATGCCAAAACTGCCCTTATCCGTCCGGAAGAGCGTCAGCTCCGGTTCACCGGCAGAAACACCCCATTCGCGGCTTTCAAACGGGGTCATAAAAAGCTTATCCTGGTAACCGGCCAGGCCGGAAGGGCCAAAAACATAGGCCCGGTTAATCATTTTTTCACCGCTCCGCAGCGGGTAGCTGGGCGCCACCACCGTCATGCCGTACCGGCGTGCCAGGCCGCTGTACAGCTCCAGGAAAGCCCCGTGAAACTCTTCCATGGCCCTGATCTGGGCGTAGGCATCCTGCTGCAACTCCCGGCTCAGCAGGCTTACCAACTCTACAGAGCCGTATTCCGGGAAAACGGCGATATCCACCTCCTGCCCGGCCAGCTCCCGGAGCCAGCCTTCTACATACGCCTCCCATACAGGCAGGGATTCGTGGTATTTTACCGGGTAATTAGCCGCTGCTATTCTCATATCTTTTTGAACCAGTATTCCATCGGTTTGGGCGTGGAAACTTCTTCTCCCCGATCTTTCCACTCAAAATAACTCACCATATCAGGCGCCTTTACGTAGCCGCGCCGGGTCCAGAAGGCATCCAGGGGCTGATAATCCGCCGGCTTCAGCGGGTGATCCGCCGGGCGTTTCACGGCACAAAAACACACCGTATCCACCCCCGGGAAAGACGCCGCATGGGCTTCCCTTTCTTCAAAAAACCGGTTTCCAAGCCCCAGTCCGCGGTAGTTCTTTAAGAGAATACTTTCCCCGAAATAAAAGACCCGGCTAATGTCCATCCCCTTTTGGAGGAAAGGCTCCTGCACATCGGCCGTTTCATGGGCCAGCGGGATACAGGTAGTGGCCCCTACCATGTTTTCTCCGTCAAAAACCGAAAAAAGAAAAGCGTTTTCACTCTGTATGTACGTTTCCAGGTATTGTTTTTCATACGCCAGACTACCATCATACAGGTAGGGGTAATCATGAAAAACCGTGATCCGGAGTGCAGCAAGGGCCTCTGTCACCTCCCGGATCTCCGCTCCGCGGAAGGCACTGTAGCTCAAGCCTGTATCAGCGACTCCCATAACGGCAGGTTATAGTAAGTGGTGATGCGGGTGATCTTCCCGTTATTCACTTCCAGGAAGGCCGCCGCCGGCAGCACATATTTCTGGCCCTTAGCTTCCGGAAGGCCGTCATCGGTAGCCTTGTAGATCCCGTTTACCACAAACTCCACGGCTACCCTCCGGCCAGCCGGCTCACTGAAAAACACCATATCCGTGAGGGTCTCTTCGTAACATCTTTCCATGTGCTCCTGGAACTTCCGGAAGAGGTCCAGGCCCGTTCTCGGCTCCCCCTGGTTAGGTTCATGCCGTACGTTTTCATCCAGGAGTGACTGCATCCCTTCCCAGTTTCCGTTATTAAAATGAGTGTAGTAGGTTTTTACGATTTCAATTGCTTCCATGCACAGGCTTGATTTGATCTGCAAAAATACATTGAAAATTGAGATATTTGCTATATCTTTGGCTAGCAGAGCACTAATACATACCAATAGTTCATGGATAATTCAAGGGCTTCCTACTTACTATTGATCGAACCGGAAAAGAAAGTTGCTTTCAGAATTGAAAAGCTAAGAGATACCATTCATAGCGAAGTAAATATGCGCGCCAATCCTTTCTTTAATCCTCACATCACCGTCCTTGATTTTGCCCAGTATGAAAGCTATGAAGCGCGCATTGTACCCCTTTTGCAAAAATTCATTTCCCAGATCAACCCGTTTACGCTACGCTTAGCTGATTTCGGCTCGTTTGTACATACTTTTTATATCCAGGTAAAGCCGGCTCCCCGCGAGTTAACCCGGATAACCACCCGGAAAAATGAGCTGCGGGGCATTGCCCGCACACCGGTTAACACCCCCGGCATTCCTCACCTGACCGTCTTTAAGGACCTGTCGGAAGAAATGGGTGCCGCCATGTGGGAAAAATGGAAAGAACGACGGTTTGAAGACCTGTTCCAGGTGAAAGAGTTTGTTTTCCTGCGTAAGCGCGAGCACCAGAGGCATTACCAGGAAGTGGCCCGGTTCCCGCTGCTGGGCAGGGAGGTCCGGCCGGAGTTTGTGCAGGGGAAACTGTTTGAATAAAAAAGTCCCGCCGTTCAGCGGGACTTCACAAAGAAACCGTATAGTTGTTTAAATCAATCCTTTCTTTGCCAGATGCTCTGCGATCTGCACGGCATTGGTAGCCGCCCCTTTCCGCAGGTTATCCGCCACGATCCAGAGGTTCAGGGTCTTCGGCTGCGACTCATCGCGGCGGATCCGCCCTACAAATACCTCATCTTTTCCGTGGGCGTGAATGGGCATGGGATACAGCAGGTTAGCCGGATCGTCCTGCACGATCACCCCTTCGGTAGCCGCCAGCAGCTCCCGTACGGTATCCAGGTCGAAATCATTTTCAAACTCGATATTCACCGATTCCGAGTGTCCGCCGATGGTGGGGATCCGCACCGTAGTAGCCGTTACTTTGATGCTGTCATCGCCCATGATCTTATTGGTCTCTTTGATCATCTTCATTTCTTCCTTGGTGTACCCGTTTTCCTGGAATACATCAATGTGCGGAAGAACGTTCAGATCGATCTTGTAGGGATATACTTTGGCTATGGACTCATCGCCGGCCCTTTCACCGAACAGCTGGTCTACAGCGGCCTTACCGGTACCGGTCACTGACTGGTAGGTGGAAACCACCACCCGCTTTATTTTATATTTATCGTGCAGGGGTTTCATTACCACCACCATCTGGATAGTGGAGCAGTTAGGGTTAGCAATGATCTTATCTTCCGGAGTCAGCACGTCAGCGTTTACCTCCGGCACCACCAGCTTCTTTGTGGCGTCCATCCGCCAGGCCGAAGAGTTATCCACTACCGTAATGCCTGCCTCCGCAAATTTCGGGGCTATGGCCAGCGACGTGCTTCCTCCCGCTGAAAAAATAGCCACATCCGGCTTCAGGGCTATGGCCTCATCGTACCCCACCACTGTGTACTCTTTCCCCTTAAACGAAATCTTTTTACCAATGCTTCTTTCCGACGCCACCGGGATAATTTCAGTGACCGGAAAATTTCTTTCATCCAGAACTTTCAGGATTTCTCCACCTACCAGGCCGGTGGCTCCCACTACCGCTACTTTCATTTTTTAAAAAATTGATTTTGTTCTCCCCGACCCATGGCAGAGTTTTATAAATCAGAAAGAGAGAGGTCTATTCTCTTTGAGCTATTCTTGAGCCGGCAAAAATAAAAAATTAATTCATAGGGAAAAAGAAAAAGGCGGGCCGCTGTGGGCCCGCCTGTATAATTATTCCGGAGATGCCGGAATTAATCTTCTATCTTGTCGTAACCGCCTTTATTCAGCACCGAATTATTCCGGCCATACATGAAGTACACCACGAATCCTAAGGTCAGCCATCCTATGGCCATGTAGATCGCAGAGCGCTCCAGGTTCATGATCAGGTAGATGTTAGTGGCAATACCCAGTGTGGCAATCACCGGCAGAATAGGGGTTTTAAAACCTCTCTTCAGATCCGGCTCGGTGTAGCGCAGGCGCCATACCGCAAAACACACCATGGAGAATGCAAACAGCGTACCGAAGCTACACATGTGCACCAGCGTACTGATAGGCGTAGATGCCGCCACAAAAGCCACTATAACCCCGATGATCACCGTATTTTTTACCGGCGTTTTGGTGTTAGGGTTGATCTCTTTGAAAATCGGCGGGAGCAGGCCGTCTTTCGCCATTCCCATAAAGATCCGGGACTGACCCAGCATCATCACCAGCATCACGGAGATCAGTCCTACGGTAGCCGCTACGGTGATGAGGATCACCGCCCAGGTCATACCGGTAGCGTGCTCAAAAGCAACAGCCACCGGAGCCGTCAGGCCGTCAGGAATAGTTCCGAACTCCCGGAAGTTCATCATACCGGTCAGCACCACTGACATCAGGATATAAAGCGTGGTACAAATCAGGAGAGAAGCTATAATAGCGAAAGGAATATCTTTTTTAGGATCAATGGCTTCTGCCGCCTGGGTAGAAACCGCATCAAAACCGATGTAGGCAAAAAACACGGCCGACGCCCCCATAATGATCCCCTTGAAGCCATAGGCCACTTCCGGTTCACCGTGCGGCCCGGTGATGGTGGTTTCATCCGGGATGAAAGGGGTCAGGTTCTCAAAATTAATATAAAACGCCCCTACCAGGATAATGAACAGCACCACAGAGGTCTTAAGGATCACGATCAGGTTATTGGTACTGGCGGCCTCTTTGGTTCCCTTGGCCAGGATAAACGTAACGATCAGTACAATAATGAAAGCCGGCAGGTTAAAGGCAAAGCCTTCACCGGTATAGGAGATGGGATCAGACACCAGGTTTTCCGGGATATAGAGCCCGAACATCTTCAGCATCTTATTAAAATAGCCTGACCAGCTCACGGCCACCGTCATGGCCCCCATCATATATTCCAGTACCAGCCCCCAGCCGATCAGCCAGGCAAAAACCTCTCCCACGGTACCGTAGGCATAGGCATAGGCCGAACCTTCCACGGGTAGCATAGACGCAAATTCAGCATAACAAAGAGCCGCAAAAATACAGGCCACACCCGCTACCACAAAAGACAGCGCCAGGGCAGGCCCGGCGTGATAGTAGGCGGCAGTACCTGTTAATACGAATATCCCGCCTCCTATAATGGCGCCAATTCCGATAGCCGTTAAACTCCATTTACCCAATACCCGTTTCAGGGTACTTTTTTTCATGTCGGCCTCATAAGCACTTATCGGCTTGGTTCGCCATATACTTTTTTCCATATCAATAATTTTAGGATTGAAATTTTTCGTTGCGCAATTTAAAATAAAATCCTACGATATTCCTAACAATCATAGGGTTTATTGGGCATACTGTCTTTTATTCAAAACAATTCACTCTTTCGCTTTTTATTCCCGTTTCCGGGCCTGCCGGTATCTTTTTATGGCAAAATCCTGCAGAACACGATAAGCAGACGGCATCTCTTCACTGACCATTCCGCCGAAAATGGCCGAATCAAACATCTTCAGCGCCGCCTCCAGTCTTTCATTCTCATAGAGTTTCCCCAGCTCCGAAGTAGACATGGTGGAGACCGGCTCTTTTTCCAGTTCTTCCAGGTAAATTTTCCATTCTTTCAGGGCCCGTTCATTATTGCTGAGGTTCCGGGGCGAATGGGACATTTTCTTAAAATCGGCCAGGAAGCGCTGATGCCCCCGGTAAAACTTCCATAAACGGTATTTCTTCCGGATCCAGTCGCCGAAAAAGGCCGAGATCAGGAATACCAGTACCAGGAACCCCAGCACATAATAGGCTATTTTGGGAAGGTTAACTTCTTTTTTGACCAGGAATACGTTTACCGTCTCCTTTACTTCGGGCTCCCGGATGTTATCATCGGTAATGCTGAACTTCAGCCGAACCCGCGCGGTATCCGCATAGATCATATCACCGGTACGGAGGTTTTTGATATAGGGCCGTACAAAAAGCACCGAATCCAGGTTATAGGTCACCAGGGTATAGATCACGCTGTCCAGGCTTTTACCGTCTACCGTGCGGGTTTCAAAGAGCTCAGACGATACATAGCGGAAAGGTGAAAAATCAAAACTGGAATCCGGGAAAACCAGGTCGGACTTACTGGAGTGAAGGTAAGACATGGCCATCCGGACCTCCTTACCCACGGTGACGGAATCTTCAAAAAAGACCGCTTTGGGCTTTTGAGCCGCCGCCGTCAGGGTCCATAAGCAGAATACCAGCGTCAGTTTCCTCATTTTCTTACCCGGAATAACTGGATTAATCGGGCCACATAATCGGATCCCGACTCGATGTCGAGGTAATTGGCCTTATTCTGTACACAAACCTTCTGCAATTTCTGCCGGTTTTCTTCAAATGTTTCCCGGAGCCCGTGTTTAAACGCCCCGGAGTTCGTATTTACCCATGCCACATTGCCGCTTTCCTTATCCAGTACGGGGATAATGCCCAGATCCGGCAGGGTGATCTCCCTTTTATCATACACGTGCAGCACTACCAGGTCATGTTTCCGGGCCAGGGCTTTCAGGTTATGCTCGTAGCGGGTATCCAGGAAATCAGAGATCAGGATCACCACACTCTTCTTTTTAAGAATATTCAGCGTAAAGGAAATGGCCGCGGCCAGGTCGGTTTTAAGAGAAGACGGGCTGAGCTTGTAGATCCGGGAGATGATGTTATAGGCCTGCTTCATGCCGGCATCGGGTTTGATGTAGGCTTCCTTCTCATCGGAAAAGCAGTAGACGCCCACCTGGCTGGTTTCTTTAATGGCAGCCAGGGTGAGCACCCCGCAGAGCTCCCGGGCGGTGTCCAGCTTAACGCTGCCCTGCTTACCTACTTCCTGGGATCCGCTGACGTCCAGCATAAAAAAAACGGTCTGTTCCTTTTCCTCCTTGAAGATCTTCACGTAGGTACCCTGCCCTTTGGCCGAGGCTACCCAGTCTATGGCCCGTACGTCATCGCCATACTGGTAGGTACGGAGGTCACTGAATTCCAGCCCCGTTCCCTTAAAAATGGAATTGAAGTTCCCGTTCAGGTGGGAATTCACCGCCTTACGGATCTTTATTTCATACTTATTCAGCTTATTGATGATATCTTTCAAGTCTTTTTAAGGAATATTAAGTAAATTTAAAACCACAGGTTCCGTAAATTTGCCGCTATAAATGCTACCCGTTGAGAAACATTGGTATAAAAATAGCAATAATTTTACTAACTTTGGTCTGTGGCTGTAATTCCGGACCCGGGAGACGGCTTTCAGAAAAAGAGATGACCGATGTGACCGTAGACCTTAAGCTGCTGGAAACAAAGGTAGATCACTTTTTTCTCCCCAATCCTGACTCTTCCAGGGCCGCCTACACTTATCTCCAGGAAAAAGTATTTAAGAAGCATAAAATTGATTCTGCCACGTATTTCGAAAATTACGAATATTACCTGTCTCATAAAAAGCAAATGCTGAAAATCCTGGAAGACGCCAGTGAGCGCCTGGAAGTCTCGCAAGAGGAGATGTCGCCAAAACCCGCCATAGAATGAAAAACCTGGTTATCATCCCCACCTATAATGAACTGGAGAATATTGAAGCCATTATCCGGAAGGTCTTCAGCTTACGGGAGGCATTAGAAGTCCTGATCGTAGACGATGGCTCTCCTGATGGCACGGCGCAGGTGGTCAGGAAGCTCCAGGCAGAATACCCCGCGGTACTGCACCTGGAAGAAAGAGAAGGAAAACTGGGCCTGGGAACCGCCTACATTCACGGTTTTAAATGGGCGCTGGAAAGGGACTACGCTTATATTTTTGAGATGGATGCCGACTTCTCCCATAACCCCGAAGACCTGGTCCGGCTGCTGGCCGCCTGCCGGGATCAGGGCTATGATGTGGCCATCGGCTCCCGGTATATCAAAGGCGTAAATGTGATCAACTGGCCCATGAGCCGGGTGCTGATGTCGTATTTTGCCGGCATTTACGTGCGTATGATCACCGGCATGCCTATCATGGATCCCACCGGCGGCTTCATCTGCTACTCCCGGGAGGTGCTTTCGGTAATCCCGCTGCATAAGATCCGTTTTGTGGGATATGCTTTCCAGATTGAAATGAAGTTTAATGCCTATCTTTATCAATTCCGGATCATTGAGGTGCCCATCGTTTTTACCGACCGAACCAAAGGCCAGTCCAAAATGTCTACCAAAATCTTCAAGGAGGCGGTTTTTGGCGTGGTGATGATGAAGATATGGAGCTGGTTCAAGTCCTTCAAACGTTAAAACAGCCGTGAGCTGATTATATATGGAAATTAAAAAAGAAGATCTCTTAGCTTTTATTCATAATGCCCTGGAAGAGGATGTGCGTGACGGTGACCACACCTCCCTGTCTACCGTACCTGAGGGCGCCATGGGCAAAGCCCGCCTGCTGGTGAAAGATACGGGCATTCTGGCCGGCGTGGAGCTGGCCGAGCTGATATTTAAAACCGTGGATGCCCGGCTGAAAACCGAGGTGCTGATGAAAGACGGTGACCCCATGAAACCGGGCGATATCGTGTTGTATGTAGAAGGCCCCGACCGCTCCATCCTGACGGCTGAGCGCCTGGTACTGAACTGCATGCAGCGCATGAGCGGCATAGCCACGGTCACCCGCTCTATAGTGGATAAGCTGGAAGGCACCCGCTGTAAGGTACTGGATACACGAAAAACCACCCCGGGTATCCGGCTGCTGGAAAAATGGGCGGTGAAGATCGGGGGCGGGGTGAATCACCGCTTCGGGCTGTTTGATATGATCCTCATTAAAGATAATCATGCAGACTATGCCGGTGGCATTAAAAATGCGCTGCGGGCGGCACAGGAGTACGTCAAAGCACACCACCTGGATATCCCGATAGAAATAGAGGTCAGAAACCTGGATGAGCTGAAAGAAGTACTGGAGGTAGGCGGTGTGGTCAGGATCATGCTGGATAACTTCAGCTATGAGAAGATCCGCGAGGCCCTGCGACTGATTGATGGCCGCTTCCCGGTAGAAGCATCGGGCGGTATCACACCGGAAAATGTCAGGGAGTATGCTGAAACCGGGGTAGACTACGTATCCATGGGTTACCTGACGCATTCGGTGAAGAGCCTGGACCTGAGCCTGAAGGCGGTAAAATAAAAAAGGGCCGCGCGGGCGGCCCTTCCGGTTATATCATCAGTGAATCCCTACGTCTCATTTTTCCCGCCGGGATACCAAACATCATTTTAAAGCGCCGGCAGAAATACGCAGTGTCTTTATAACCCACCTCGCCGCCAATGGCCCGGATACTCTTTTTAGTGGTTCTCAGCAGGTTAACTGCCTCTTCCATCCGCTGGTATTCAATATAATCCTGGGGATTAATGCCCGTAAGGATCTTAAAATACTGGCCCACGTAATCTTCCGAAACATTGGCCACATTAGCCAGCTGCTTATTGGAAAGGTCACCGGCCAGGTTATTTTTAATATAGGTAAAGATATCGATCAGCCGCGGATCCTTGAAGTAGGTACTGTTAGTAGCCAGCTGCTCCACAAAAAGCTGGTTTCTCAGGATATGGCGGATGAGCTCAATAACGGCCTCCTCGGTTTTAATGGAGATCACCCGGCCCCGGCCGGCCTGATCCGTAAAGTCTTCCACCAGGATGTCTTTCACCAGCTGGGCCAGCCGGGCATTCTGCGGGATAAAGAAAGGCGGGATATCCAGGGAGGAAAAGAAGTTTACGGAATCAAATACCTTGGCTTCAAAAGCCACCAGCCCGAAAGAGTTTTTCACGATCCCGACCTCCTCCGGATCCGTCATGGGCTCAAAGTACACGTCGCGCTGGGTCATGAACTCCTCGTAGGAGATCGGTTTGGCTTCGCCCGTTCCGTAGGTGATGGTGCAGGGTTTTCCCCCGGGAATAAATAGGATGTCGCCGGGCTTCACTTTGTCTTCTATCCCTTCTATTTTAACATCCCCGTTGTATAAAACCACGAGGGTATTCTCAACATCATAAAAATTCCTGATCTTTATAGGCTGCAGAATATTAATATGCCTTGCCTTTCCGAACTTTACACCTAAGGATTCAATTATCTTGTTATAATCTTCCATATTCTTATTTTAAAGTATATAGTAGTAACCGGGTCAGCGCTACAGATTAAAATCCCGTAAAAATAGTATAATCTATCGGCTTCTATGTATCATTCCCTATAAAAAATTGTACTTTAGGATTTCCCGCGCTATTACCAGTTTTTGTATCTCGGATGTGCCTTCATAAATCTGGGTGATTTTGGCATCGCGCATCATACGCTCCACGTGGTACTCGCGCACGTAACCGTAACCCCCGTGAATCTGCACAGCCTCCGTGGTCACCCACATGGCCACTTCGGAGGCATACAGCTTGGCCATGGCCGCTGATTCCACGTAGCTTTGCCCCTGATCTTTATCCCAGGCGGCCTTGTATACCAGCCAGCGAGCGGCATCTATACGGGTCTTCATATCGGCCAGCTTAAACTGTATGGCCTGGTGTTCGGCTATCGGCTTTCCGAACGCCTTGCGCTCCCTGGCGTATTTTACGGAGAGCTCAAAAGCGCCTGCCGCAATACCCAGCGCCTGGGCCGCAATGCCTATCCGCCCGCCGTTCAGGGTAGACATGGCAAACTTAAACCCGAAGCCGTCCTCCCCGATCCGGTTCTCCTTAGGGACCGTCACGTCATTGAAGTTCAGCGAGTGGGTATCGGAGGCCCGTATCCCCATTTTATCTTCTTTCCGGCCTATCTCAAAGCCTTTTTGTCCTTTCTCCACAATCAGCACATTGATGCCCTTATGCTTCAGTTCCGGGTGGGTCTGCGCTATCACCAGGTAAATACCGGCCGAACCGCCGTTCGTGATCCAGTTTTTGATCCCGTTTACCAGGTAGTGATCCGATTGATCTTCGGCCGTAGTGCGCTGCGAAGTGGCATCCGAGCCTGCCTCCGGTTCCGACAGGCAAAACGCACCGATCTTCTCTCCCGAGGCCAGCGGCTTCAGGTATTTTTCTTTCTGTGCTTCTGTGCCATACTTATCCAGGCCGTAACATACCAGGGAGTTATTCACTGACATCACCACGGCTGCCGAGGCATCCACTTTCGCAATCTCCTCTATGGCCAGCACGTAACTCAGCGTGTCCAGGCCGCTGCCGCCGTACTGCGGATCCACCATCATGCCCATAAAACCCAGCTCGCCCAGCTTCCTGACTTCTTCTGCGGGAAAGCGGCACTCAATATCCCGCTCAATGACTCCCGGCAATAAAACCGTCTGCGCAAAATCGCGGGCGGCGTCTCTTATACTTTTGTGTTCCTCCGATAAACGGAAATCAATTCCTGTATCAATACCCATCAATTAGAAAATAAGAATAAAATTATGGCCTGGCTCAAAAAAATCCAATTATTTAAACGGTTTTGATCAAAAAATATTATGCACGCAGAATATTTTATCGGAATTAATGAAGGCAGAGCAAAAAAACACCGCCCCCGGGGCGCTTACATGCCCGGTATCAGCGGCTTTCTACCGTTGAGAAATAGCGGCTTAGGAAACTGGCCGAAGCCGGGAGCACCAGGGCGTTTTCCAGGTCACCTACGGTCTCCACGCGGGGATTGATGACCCGGGTATCCGGCCGGATAATCCCTCCGGAAACCTGTTTCCTGGCATCAAAAACCGAAAAGAACTTCCATTCTCCATCTTCAAAATATCCAATTGAGCGGTCAAAGAAACTAATGTTCATAGCAGCGCCCAGTTCCTGCAGCCAGCGGGTGGAAGAGTCAATGGAACACCCCGAAGGATGCTGAAAATCAATATCGGCCGCTATCAGCACCAGCCGGTTAAAAAGCACCTGCACTGAACCCCGCATGGGCATTCCGTGGGTTACCCAGCTCTCTACGGCCGGACTAAGAAAATCCAGGACCCGGGCCTGTTCGGCTTCGCTCAGGTGACGATCCGCCTGGTATACCCATACCCGGGCATTCTCCGGTAACGTTTTAAAATCAACAAACATCCTTTTGCTTTTTTCTTTTTAAACAAGGCTTCCCGGAAAAAAATTCTGCCATCCGGATTTTATTGCCCGGGAAGCCCGGACACTATTGAGACATTTTGTCACTTTTGTTTTGCCGAAAAATATATACTTCTGCCATATTGTCCATTTTTTCGATATGGTATTCCGTTTGTTCAGGATCTGGTAAAACAAAAAATTTTAATCATTATGAAAACGCTGGTAAGAAATTACGATTCATTGTTCAATGAGTTTTTTAACAATCTTCCTGTAAGCGCTGCGGTGAGCCCTTCGGCTAACATTAAGGAAACCGAAAACGCCTATGCTATCGAACTGGCCATTCCGGGCTTTACGAAAGACAACTTTAAGATTGAGGTTCACGACCGCACCCTGAACGTTTCTTCCGTATCGCAAGCCGACAGTGAGGAGAAGAAAGAAAACTATATCCGGAAAGAGTTCAGCTATAATTCTTTCAGCCGCTCCTTCCGCCTGCCCCGTGCGGTAGATACCGACCAGATCTCGGCCACATATGAAAATGGTGTTCTTAACCTGGAGCTTCCGAAAAAGGAGGAGGCAAAAGTGAAAGAGCCGCGGCTGATCTCGGTGAACTGATTTTTAACCACATAGGCACATAGTACACATACGTTTAAGTAAAAAACGGTTGCTTTACATTTAGACCTATGTGTACTATGTGCCTATGTGGTTAACTTTTTCTTAAATTTTGTTAAGAACGTTTGATCCTAATAAATTTTCTGTGATAGATTTGCGTTACATAAAGGTGTGTTTCCCCCTTTAACCCATACCCTTTAAAAAGAAGTATAACGTATTTAAAATTATGAAATTAAGCAATAACATGAAGACGGTGCTGCTGGCGGTACTGTCTACCTTAGTAACCCTGTTTGGCGTGCGGGCCTTCACCAAACTCAGTGGAAATGAGATCATTTTTAAAAGTGCCGACGGGAAATCAGGCGACAGCATGGTTTCTTTCGCGAATCTCCCGGCCGGGAAACCCGGCGACTTTACCTATGCCGCAGAAGCCTCCGCGCCTTCGGTAGTACACATCAAGGCCATCACTACGCGCCAGTTCAATAACCGGCGGCCGAACTCCATCTTCGAGCAGTTTTTCGGTTACGATGAGGATGTTTTTGGCTCCCCGCGTCAGCAGAACCAGGAATCTTCCGGCTCAGGGGTGATCATTTCAGATGACGGGTATATTGTTACCAATAATCACGTGATAGAAGGAACTTCTTCCCTGGAAGTGATTACTTTTAACAAGAAATCCTATACGGCCAAGGTGATCGGGAGCGACCCTTCCACGGACATTGCCGTGATCAAGATCGAAGAAAATAACCTGCCTGCCATCACGTTCGGCAACTCCGATGAAGTGAAGATTGGTGAATGGGTACTGGCCGTAGGTAACCCGTTTAACCTGGAATCTACCGTTACCGCCGGAATTATCTCGGCTATAGGCCGGAACATTAACATCCTGGGTCGGAATCAGCGCCGGAACCCGTTCAGCAGGGAGCCGGAAGAGCAGCCCACTGCCAGTCCTATTGAATCGTTTATCCAGACAGATGCCGCCGTAAACCCCGGAAACAGCGGTGGGGCCTTAGTGAACCTGAATGGCCACCTGATCGGGATCAACACAGCCATTGCGTCGCCTAACGGTGCGTATGCCGGCTATGCTTTTGCGGTGCCTTCGGGTATTGTGAAAAAAGTGTCTGCGGATATTATCAAGTACGGTGACGTACAGCGGGGCTATGTGGGGATTGAACCCGTAGAGCTGAACAGCAAAAATGCCAAAGAGTTCAATGTTAAAATAGAGCAGGGCATTTATGTGAATGCCGTTCCCGATGACGGTGCCGCCAAAGCGGCCGGTGTGAAACAGGGAGACGTGATTACCCAGGCTGACGGCGTGGCCATCCGTTCGGAAGCCAAGTTCCGTGAGCTGATCGGCCGGAAACGCCCGGGTGAAAAGGTAAACCTGACCATTGACCGTAACGGCTCCAGCAAGAACATTTCCGTAACCCTGCGCAATAACGCCGGTGGTGAAAACCTGATCAAAAAAGACGCGGAAACTTCTTCCGCTTTCGGTAAGATGGGTATGGAACTGGAAGAGCTCAGTGCAGGTGACCTGAAGAATTACAACATTCGGAGCGGGGTGCGGATCAAGAGCATCCGTGACGGCGGACTGCTCTCTGACAATACGAATTTCGAAAAGGGATTTGTCATCACCTCGGTCAGAAACCAGCAGGTAAAATCAGTGAAAGAAGTGAAGGAGATCATTAACACGGCTTTCCAGAACGGTGAAGAAGGCGTGCTGATCTGCGGGTTCTACCCCGGTGGCGGCAAAGGCTGTGAAGGTATTCCTATCCGGTAATTCTAATGTTCTCAATTAATCAGTAGAGAGGCCGCAGAAAATATTCTGCGGCCTCTGCTTTCTGTTACGGACAGCCCTATGAAAAAACTCTCCCTTCGAACCCTCGGGCTGATCACCCTCCCCCTGCAGCTGGTACTGTTCCGGTTTCTGTGCGCCCAAACGCAGTGGATCGAGGCGGTTTTTGTTCCCGGGCTGTTTTACCCGCTTACCCGGTTTTTCCGCCTGATCACCGGTCCCATTCCGTTCTCGGTGGGTTTGGTATTCATTTATATGCTGGCCGGCCTGCTGCTGGTTTTACTGATCCGGACTATCCGGCAGATCATCCGGAGGCGACGTTCGCTGAAAGACGCCCTGCTCTCCCTACTGGCCTGGAGCTCGCCCGCTTTTTTTCTGTATGCCATCACCTGGGGCCTGCTGTACTACCGCCAGCCGGTCAGTATCCTCCTGCAATACGATACGGCACCGGCCACTCCGGAAGAGCTCCGGCAGCTGTGCGAAGACCTGGTGGAGCAGACGAATGAAACCCGCCGGCAGCTGACCGACAGCGCCGTGTATGCCGTAAGCCCGGCCACCCTCCTGGAAAAAGCGCCCCTGGCCTATTCCCATGCCCGGCTGCCTTTCCTGGATTACCGCACCCCTTCCATTAAAATGGCCACCGGCAGCGGACTTCTGGCTTATATGGGCACCAGCGGTATCTATACTTTCTGGAGCGGCGAGGCGCATGTAAACCGCATTAATACTAACGCCGACCTGCCGGCGGTGACGCTGCACGAAATGGCCCACCAGATGGGTTTTGCCTCTGAAGATGAGGCCAACTACATTGCCTGGCTGACCGGGAAAAACTACCCTGACCCCCTCTTTCAATACTCCGCCCGCTACAGCGTGGTCTGGCGCTCACTGCGGCGGCTGGGGAATGTAGACAGTACCTACGCCCAAACGCTTTACCGCCGGCTGGATCCGGCCGTTTACCGCGATGCCGAAATAGAAAATGCCCGCTGGGACCCCTACCGTAACATAGCGCAGAAATACGTGATCACGCCTTTCTATAACCTTTTCCTGAAGGCTAACGGCCGGGAATACGGGGTGATGTCGTATGACCAGGTGATAGACCTGATCATTTATGAGCGCCGTAAGAAAGAATAAGAGGTGCGTTTTTGCGGGCATCACTTTATCATTTATATTTACAGGATCAATAATACACATGGAAAGGAACAGGAAGCTTAAGCGCTTAGAGTATTGGATCAAGGCCCGTATCGGGAAAATTGCGTTCATCGATATCGAGCATAAATGCCCGAAAAAGTGGTACGGCAGCGGCTACGGCGGATTCTATGTAAACCCCACCCTCCTGGATAAAAACTCCATCATTTACTCATTCGGTATCGGGGAGGATATCAGTTTTGATACGGAGATCATCCGGGATTACCAATGCCGGGTTTTCGGTTTTGACCCCACGCCTAAGTCGATCCACTGGCTGAAGAGCCAGAACATGCCTCCTTCTTTCCATTTCTATCCCTACGGCCTGGGGACCCAAACCGAAAAAGTGAAATTCCATCTGCCCAAAAACAAAGAGCACGTTTCCGGAAGTGTATTTGACCACGGCCTGGTCAGCGAAGAAGATTATGTAGAAGTGCCTTTAAAAAGTTTCCGGGATATCCTGGCGGAAACCGGCCATCAGCATATCGATGTGCTGAAAATGGACATCGAAGGCTCGGAATACCTGGTGATCGATGACATCCTCCGCTCCGGCATCCCCATCCGCCAGCTGCTCCTCGAAACCCACGAACGTTTCTTCCCCGACGGCCGCGATAAAGGCAAAAAATTCTTCCGGTCGCTGTATGACCACGGATACCGCATTTTCGCGATATCGGATACGTACCAGGAGATTTCGTTTATGAAGGTGTAAAGGTTAAAAACCACTATAAGAAAATTTCTGCCGGAAATTCTTATATTTGCCTCAGAATCAAAGATTATCCACACCATCATGAATGAGAACCATCGGCTGGAGTATAAACAGCAGTTAACCCCCGAACTGGAAAAAGAAGTAGTCGCTTTTCTAAACTCCCATGAAGGCGGCATTATCTATATCGGTATCAATAAAAAAGGAGAGGCCGTGGGTATCCAGGAAGCAGATCAGACGCAGCTGCTTTTAAAAGACCGTTTAAAGAATAACATTTTACCTTCCTGTATTGGGCTGTTTGATATTATTTCTGAGAATGCAGACGGCAAAAGTATCCTGAAAATTATGGTAGCCGGAGGTTATGAGAAACCTTATTATATCCGAAGATACGGCCTTTCTGAAAAAGGCGCCTTTATCCGCGTGGGCAGTTCATCAGAGCCCATGCCCGCCCGGATGATCGAAACTCTTTTTGCCAAACGAACACGTCAATCCATTGGCAGAATTACGTCTCCCAAAAAAGATTTGAAGTTTGAGCAGCTTCAGATTTACTTTCAAAACAGCGGACTGACTTTGAATGAGTACTTTGCTCAAAATCTTGAGCTTCTCAATGACGACGGGCATTTTAACTATGTGGCTTATCTCTTATCCGACCAGAACAATATTTCTATCAAAGTAGCCCGGTATGGGGGAACGGACCGGGTAGAGCTTACCGAAAGCAATGAATACGGTTATGAGTCACTAATTAAAGCGGCCAAACAGGTCCTGGACAGGCTCAATCTTGAAAACCGGACATTAACGAAAATCACCGAGAAAGAGCGTAAAGAAAAGCGCCTCTGGAATGCCATTGCATTAAGAGAAATAATCATTAATGCGTTTGTTCATAACGATTATACCCGTGAAGTAGCTCCAAAGTTTGAAATATTCAGTGACCGGCTGGAAATCACTTCTTACGGAAGCCTGCCGGAGGGCCTTACTCCCGATGAGTTTTTTAAGGGTGTCTCTGTTTTAAGAAACAAGGAGTTAATGCGTATCTTCAAAGACCTGGACCTGGTGGAGCAATTAGGATCCGGAATACCACGTGTCCTGCCATTTTATTCCAAAAATTGTTTCCTGTTTTCCGAAAATTTCCTGAGGGTAGTGTTGCCTTCAGCAGAGCCGGTTTACCCGAGCACGGAACAAAACACCGAACAAGATACCGAACAAGATACCGAACAAGATACCGAACAAGATACCGAACAAATACTGCAACTGATCCGTATCCTGGACAATACCTTATCTACGAATGAAATTGTTACTTTGCTGGGGTTAAAGCACAGGCCTACGGTTATTTACAACTACATACGGCCGGCCATCCACAGAAACCTGATTGAAATGACACTTCCTGATAAGCCTAACAGCCGCAATCAGAAATACCGGCTGACCGCAAAAGGGAAGGCCCTCCGGCAGCGGCTCACCGTACCTTCCTGAAGATCCGGGACGTGCGGTAGTCTTTGAGGCACTGGAGGATCTTATTCGTGAGGTCATAGTCGTTAGCGCGCAGGATAAAATCTTCACCGGGGCGGCAATAGGCCATAAATTCATCGATCTCGTGGTCTTCCAGCCTGGTGATCTGGGCTACCAGCCGGCGGTTATATTTCAGATCCACGTAAAACTCCTTGATGTCGTTATACTTCAGGTCGGCTACCTTTCGGTTAAGCTTGCCCTGTTTGCTCCAGAGCTCATAGAGGCCATCAATGGAAATGCCGATTCCCGGCTGGGTGACGTTCGTGGAAAGCAGGTTTCCTATGATCTCCTGCCGGATGGCTCCGCCGCTTTGGGGGTTTCGCAGGAATTCATCGATCTCTGCCTGGAGGTCCTGGCGGCGCTTATCGGTGATCACCACTTCTTTCAGCATAATGGGCTGCCTTTTCGTGGCAATGACCGGGTAGCGGTTCTTGCCGTCATAAGTAGTGCCGATACGCTCGTAGCCGATGTCCATCACCACGATGGAGTCACCGGGAAGTGCCCGGATAAAGAAATCGCCCGTCGTGTTGGTATTCACCATCTGGCCGGAAGTGACGTTCTGAATGATGAGGTTATTAATCCCTTCATGCCGGGTGCTGTCTATTACGCGGCCATACACGGAACGTTCCTGGGCATGGGCAGCCGTGGCTAAAAGAAGAAAAAACAGGGATGTTTTAAACAATTTTACCATTCAGTACTAGGGTCTGTGTTCTGCCGTGGTCTATCACAAAGGTAGCCTTTTCGCCGATTTGCAGCTTTCCGGGAGCATACTTTACTTTTAAAGCGGGGAAATCCCCTACAGGCCTTAATGTTCCCCCCTGTGCATCAAACACTTCGATCCCGTGAAAAACAGAGAGGTCGCCTATGTCTTCTATAACGCTGGTATGCGTAAAATTCTTTGCTCCGCGTGTATTTTTTTCTGTGCGGATTATCCCCAGGTCTACCCTGTACTCTCCCTGGGGGTGCGGAACGGTCAGATTCGTGATCTTCAGATCCAGGAAGGCCCGGTTATTGGCCGGGATGGCTTCATATTCTTCCAACGGATAGCCGGTGTAGGTTTCCCGTGCAATGGAATACAATGCCTCCAGGATAATATGAAAGTTTAAGGCCCGGATGTACTGTTTTTCGGGATCGCCGGGATAGGCTCCTGATTCCACCAGGATGAGGCTGCTGCCCCATTTCTGGATGTTATCGCCGAACGCCCGGGGCTCAAACTCGTCTGAAAAGCGGGCCACCCCGCCGGGGATGAGCGGTTTCAGCTCCTCGTTCATTTTACAGATCACCTGCATGGAACGGGTGCGGACCTCGTTCCATTCCCGCTCCGGGTTATAGGCTGTAGCCAGGAAGGCAATGGTGGTCTGCACGGGGGTCTCCCCTACGGCGTAGTAAATGACCTGGTCATGCAGGTTAAAGGAAAATTCCGGCTGCAGGTCCAGTACCAGCGACTTCAGGATACGGCTTTCCGGGCACTGAAGCGCCAGGGCATCGCGGTTCATATCAATTTCCTGGGCCGTACGGCGCTGAAATCTCTCGGCGCCGTCAGGGTTAAGCATGGGCACAAAATGCAACTCCAGGGCCGAGAGGATAGCCTGCCGCATACCGGCAAACTGCGGCTCTTCCGACCGGAGGAAATTCAGCATATCAAAGATGGCCATGGTGGCCGTAGCTTCATCGCCGTGCATCTGTGACCAAAGCAGAATTTTCTTCTTTCCGCTTCCTGCCGTTATTTTCCGGATATCCCGGCCCTCAAAAGACCGGCCCACGAAGTGATTTTCAAAGCCGCAGCCGGCGATCAGCCGCAGTACCTGGCCGTGCTTGAACCGGCGGTTTGTAAGGGTTTTTTCCCGGAATGATCCGTGAAAATCGATCAATCTGCTCATAAGTACCAATTAGTAATGCGCTCCGGGTACCCGGCTCCCGTAAGTTCTTCCCGGGTAACTGTTTTATCGTAACACCAGGTTCACCCGCCGGCCATCCTGGCTTACATCGGCTATCCGCCCGAAACCGGTGTGGCGTACCACATAGTTTTTATTTTCCAGCACGGGCAAGGCATCGCGCAGGGTAAGCCCGATCAGGTTCTGAAGATCACCATCTACCGCACGGCTCACCCAAACCACCGAGTCTTTGTCTACCGCTGCCGGCTTTATCCAGCCGTCACCCGCCGGACGCTGGCTGAAGTTCAGTTTCCGCGCTATCACCGCCTGGTCAGTAGCCCTGCCTGTAGCCAGTTTACCGGCCGTTTTTCCGGCCTCCGCCTTCACGATGCGCGTCTTGTGCATACCCATGTCATAGGCGTAGATTTTATCGGCAATGGTCTTGAATACGGGAGCACACACGTCACCGCCATATACATTCTGCCCTATGGGCTCATCAATGACCACTACGCAACTGTAGCGGGGCTTATCGACCGGGAAATACCCGATAAATGACGTATAATACAGTCCTTTCTGATAGCCACCGTTCACTCTTTTCTGGGCCGTACCCGTTTTACCGGCCACGCTACATTCTCCGTAGTTAATGTTCCGGGCGGTACCCTTCTTCACTACGCCTTCCATCATCCGCCTGACCTGGTCTATGGCGCTCTTTGACGCAATGGACGTAGTCATGCGGTTCGCCTGGAAGGTCTGTACCGCTGCATTTCCCGAACGGATCTCTTTCACCAGCAGGGGCTGCACGCCATAGCCGCCGTTAGCCACGGCATTGTAAAACACCAGCATCTGCATAGGTGTGATCCGGGTTTCATAGCCGATAGACATCCAGGGGATGGTGGTGCTGCTGAAGGTTTTGCTGGCCGTGCTTTTAATCAGCGGAGCGGGTTCCCCCCTCAGCTGGAAGCCGGTGGGTTTTTCCAGGTTAAACTTCTGCAGGTAGGAATAAAATTCATCCGACCGCCCAAACCCGAAGGTCCTCTTCATGAGGCTGTAGATACCTATGTTACAGGATTTCTCAAACACCTCCTGCACGGTGAGATCGCCGTGGCTGTGCGTACACGTGAAGGCCACGTTATTATGCCGGATCTGACCGTTACAGGTCACGGCATGATCCGTAGGTTTAAGACCCGATTTTTCCAGGATGGCCAGCATGGAGGCCAGCTTAAAGGTAGATCCCGGGTCCGTACCGCCGGTCACGGCATAATTAATATCGTCACTGAAATACACCTGCCCGTCGGCATCGGTATGGCGCGTCAGGTTAGCAATGGCCTTCACTTCTCCTGTTTCGGTTTCCATCAGCACCACGCTTCCGTAGCGGGCCTGGGTCTTGCTGACCTGCGCCCGCAGGGCGCTCTCCGCGATATCCTGGAAGTTCACATCCAGGGTGGTGACCACGTCTAATCCCGGCGTGGAGGCAATATCCGACTCCAGGTCTACCGGCTTCATGTAGCCACCGGGCAGCCTTTCGTAAAAGCCTTTGCCGTCTACGCCTTTTAAATACGTATCAAATTCTGCTTCAAGGCCCGTAGCCCCTTTCCGGATATCTTTTTTATCAAGGTTCCCGATGGTCCGTTCTGCCAGGCTGTGGTAAGGGTGGAAGCGGATCTCTTTCTCCTCAAAAAAGCCTCCGCCCCGGGCAGGTCCTATATCAAACAGGGGGAATGTTTCCAGCTCGGCCTTTTCCTTATAGGTCAGTCGCTTATTATTCAGCACCATGTACCGGAGGCCCGCATGCCGCGCATTCACGATCTTTTCCTTATAAGCAGCAGCGCTGTTATCCTTAAAGTAGGCGGCCAGCTTTTCCGACAGCCGGCTGATCTGGTTCTTAAAGAGCTCGGGCCGGGCTACGGTAGGGTCAAGCACCATTTTATATTCCGGGGTAGAAGTAGCCAGGATAGAAACCCCGTCGGAAGCATAAATATTGCCTCGTTTGGCCTCTATCACCCGTTCTTTCATCTGGGTATCGCGCACCTGGCTCATTAACTCCTCTTTTTCAGTGGTCTGAAACCGCACAATCTTATACACAATGAGCAGGGAGAGCACCAGGAGCCCCGCCCATACCTTCCATGACCTTTGAATAAAGGTATCTTTTATTTTACTGGGAGCCGCCATGATTATTTGGGATTTTGTATGGATATTTTAACCGGCGACTGCGCGTTAGTAAACCCTTCCAGGTTTTTTTCGATTTCCGACTGCTTGCTGGAAAAGAGGTAAGTGGCCTTATGCGAGATGTACATGGCCCGTTTTTCCTCCAATACTTTTTCTGCTTTTTCAGTATCGCGGATCAGGCGGTCAAAATTATGCTGAAAGTAAATGTAAACCACCGTCAGTACCCCCATCCAAAGGATACGCGCCAGCGCAGGGGCTGTTAAACGTTCTTCCAAACCTAATTTAAGGGTAATCCAGTCGGCAGCAGAAGTTAACCAGCTTTTCTTCTTTTTGGCCGGAACGGAATCCTGGGACCTCCGGCGACGGAACTGATTCATGATAATTGAGATTAATAGTAAAGCACTACCCAAATTTAGAAATAAAAATCTCAATCGCAACCGCGCCCCGGCTTAAAAAAATTTGCAGGCCGGAAGTTTCCGGATTTTTTACGCCGGCTTCTCTGCTATTCTGAGCCGGGCGCTCCGCGCCCTCGGATTAAGGGCGGTTTCAGCGGCGCCAGCCTCCACAGCCTTCCGGGTCACGGCCTGCAGGGGCTTCAGTTCGTTCCCGAAGAGGTCTTTTTCCACTTCCCCGTAAAATTTGCCGCTCCGGATAAAGTTCTTCACGGGCCGGTCTTCCAGGGAATGGTAAGACATCACCACCAGGCGTCCGCCGGGGTTCAGCAGCTCCGGCACCTGGAGCAGAAACTCCTCCAGCGCCTTCATTTCCTCGTTCACCTCTATGCGAAGCGCCTGGAATACCTGGGCAAAAAATTTATTTTCTTTCCCCCGGGGGGCCAGCGGGCCCAGCACTTTTTTCAGGTCCGCCACCGTATCTACCGGCGCGCTGCTCCGGGCCTGGCTGATGTTTCGTGCCACGCTCCGGGCATTTTTCAGCTCGCCATACATGCCGAAAATCTTATGCAGCTCTTCCTCCGGCCAGGTATTCACCACCTCACGGGCACTCAGCTCGGAGGCCTTGTTCATGCGCATGTCCAGTTCGCCATCAAAACGCGTGGAAAACCCCCGCTCAGCCGTATCGATCTGGTGGGAGGAGATCCCCAGGTCGGCCAGGATGCCGTCTACCTTACTGACTCCGTACACCTTCAGGTATTTCCGGATATTCCTGAAATTAGCCCGGATAAACGTAAAATTAGGGGAAGAAATGCGGCGGGATTGCTCCTGCGCATCCTCATCCTGGTCAAAACCGTACAGGTGACCGGTATCCAGGTGTTTCAGAATCTCCCGGGAATGGCCACCACCGCCGAAAGTGACATCCACGTAGATACCTTCCGGCCTGATATTCAGGCCCTCCAGGCATTCCGCTAACATCACCGGGCGGTGGTATGTATATTCTTCCTGCATTATTTCAATGTAGCTACGGCCGCTTTGATCCGTGCAATGGCCTCCCGCAGCGATTCTTCCGATGCGGCAGTAGAGATCCGGATGCAGTTAGGCGCGCCGAAGCCCGACCCGGCCACGGTGGCTACATAGGCTTTTTCCAGCAGCCATAAAGCCAGGTCATCTGAATTACGGATCACCGTGGTGCCATCTGATTTCCCAAAATAATAGCTTACATCCGGAAACGCGTAGAAAGCTCCTTCGGGTACATTCACTTTAAAGCCGGGAATCTCTTTCAGGAGCCCCACTACCACATCGCGCCGCTGAAGATAAGCTTTGCGCATGGTTTCAGCGGCGGTCATGTCATCCCAGGCCACCACGGAAGCCCGCTGGGCGATGTGGTTCGTGCCGGAGGTTACCTGGCCCTGCAGCTTTTCCACACCGTCTATGATCCACTTTGCAGCACCGATGTACCCTATTCTCCAGCCCGTCATGGCAAAACCCTTGGCCATGCCGTTTACGGTGATCACCCGGTCTTTTATTTCGGGGATAGACCCGATGCTGAAGTGGCCTTCCTCGCGGAAGTTAATGTATTCATAAATCTCATCCGCCAGCACAAAAACGTCCGGATGCTTTTCCACCACTTTAGCGATGGCCCTCAGCTCAGCTTCGCTGTATACCGATCCGGTGGGGTTGTTCGGCGAAGCGAACATGATCACGCGGGTCTTATCGGTGATGGCTTTCTCCAGTTGTTCAGCCGTTACCTTAAAATCGTTCTCAAAAGCGCCTTCCAGAACTACGGACTTTCCCTCGGCCAGCTTCACCATTTCCGAGTAGCTTACCCAGTAAGGTGCCAGGATGATCACTTCCTCGCCGGGATTAACCAGCACGGAGATCACGTTAGCCAGCGAGTGCTTAGCCCCGGTAGATACAATAATATTTTCAGGGGCCCAGTCGATCTGGTTATCCCTTTTGAATTTTTCGGCGATCGCCTTTCTCAGCTCGGGGATCCCGGCTACGGGCGTGTAGGAGTGAAACCCTTTATCAATGGCATCCTTAGCCGCATCACAAATGTGTTTGGGAGTTTTGAAGTCCGGCTCCCCAATCGACAAGTTGATCACTTTATGTCCCTGTGCTGCCAGCTCCCTTGACTTTTTGGACATCGCCAGCGTTGATGATTCTTCCAGATGATTAATTCTGTCGGCTAATACCTGTGCCATTGCTTTACAATAGATTTTAAGTGTTTTTGAAAAGAGCCACAAAATTAGGGGAATGCACTTAGAAGTCCATAGAAATACCTGGTTTTAAGTTTATCCGATTTTTTTCTTGCTATCATTTTCAAATAGTGATAGCTTTCGAACAATTTTATCAGGGAATGGAAAAAACAGGAAGCTACTTATCATTATTGAACCCACGCATCTTAAGAGGGTTATTGTCTTTCAGCATAAAAGGGTACCTGGCCGACCGCGGCTGGATAGACTCCTATAAGCTCCGGCAGGCCGTAGATGCCCAGGGCGCACCCATTCCCTGGCTGACTTATTCCCTCCTGGATTTCCTGGAAGGCCGGCTGAACCGCTCGCTCTCCCTGTTTGAGTACGGCTCCGGAAACTCTACCCTGTATTTTGCCGACCGGCTGGGCTTTATCCGGTCTATTGAATACGATCAGACCTGGTTTGATACCGTAAAAGGGAAAATACCCGGAAATGTGGAGCTGACTTTTGTGAGCCTGGAAGATGACCGCTACGAAAACGCCGTCCTGGAAAATGAAAAGAATTTCGATATCATCCTGATCGATGGCCGGCGAAGGGTGCAGTGCCTTAAAAACTCCGTTCAGCGGCTTACCCCCGGCGGAGTGCTTATCCTGGACGATTCCGAAAGGGCGGATTACCGGGAGGCATTCGAATTTATGAAGGCTCACGGCTTCAGGCATATCCCTTTTTCCGGGATTGCCATCGGCTCTATTCACGGCAAGTGCACCAGTGTTTTTTACCGGCAGGAGAACGTGCTGGGCATTTAAAGCCTCAGAAAAGCCCGCCCCATTTTCACGGCTTTCTCCATCACCTCACTGACTTCCTGTGAGATGTTAGTCACATAAAACAGCCCGGCAAAACAAAGGATCAGGATCACTGACCGGTAGCTGATAGACAAAAGACTCAGCAGAACGCTGCCCTTCAGTTCCGGAAGCAGCATGCCCAGCACTAACAGCGCGGCACCTATCCCGACGATCTTCACCTGCCCCCACGAATACGGGTGTATCCTGAAAAATTTCCAGATGAGGATGTTGCGGGCCGTATTGTAATAAATGGTGGCAATGAGCGTGGCATACGCCGCCCCCTCCAGGCCATACGGTGGAATAAGGTAGTGATTCAGCACATAAAGTATCCCGATAAACGATAACACCAGGAAGGAATCATATTTATAATACCGAGAATACGCCAGGATCAGCGAATTTACCCCGCAGGAGAGATCGTAAAGTTTACTGATGCCTATAATGATCAGCGCGGTCTTTCCCAGCAGGTATTCCGGCTTCACCAGGGAAAACAGGCCGTCTACGGACACCCACACCAGCACCAGCAGCACCGTACCAAACATGAGCTGGGTGGTGCCGCTCTTCTTAAATATGCCTTCTATCCGCCAGTTCTCCTTTTTCTGGATGGCGTCCATCACAATAGGCGTAGACGCTTTTACATTGGCATTATACGACATGGTCATCACGCTCCCAAACAGCAGGCAGAAGTTATATACCCCGCTCATACCCAAACCCAGGATGCGGTAGACCATCATGGTATCAAGGGCCGTAATCACCATGGAAGACACGCCGGTTAAAACACTGAACCCGGCAAAACGGAAAAACTCTTCTTTAATGGGGGAATTCCACAGGAAGCCGTCAGGCCGCAGGGAAAAGCTACCCAGCCGCATGCTGTGCAGGATCATAAACAGCATGGGGGCCGACATGGCCGCCACCCACCAGTACATGAAAGTGCGGAAGTCAATCAGCCCCGCAATATGCACGATCACACACACCAGCACCAGGGCCCTTTGCAGCAACTGGCTCAGGAAAGTACCCATCACGGTATCGTACAGCCCCTTGGCGTAATTATCAAAAAGGTTAAAAACCCCGGTAGAGATAATAAGGGGCAATAGTAAATAGTAGTAGTTTACAAAAAGCCGGTTATCGCCGCTGTTCGTCTTCACGATCCGGTCTTTAAAAAAGAACAGGAATAAGGCGGTTAATAGCAGGCCCACCCCCAGAACACACAGCCCGTTAAACAGGTAGCCTTTATGGTTACGCGCAGGATCCCGGAAGTATTTGAAAAAACGGGTGCCGGCATTGTTATACCCCAGGCTGGCCGCCACCACCAGCACCATCATGTACCGCGAAAGAATATTGATCAGGCCATATTCTTCCACACTGAAGAAATTCGGTACAATCAACGCCATGGTAAGCGTACCCACTACCACCCCGATGTAAGAATAGATGGTGCCTAAGATGGTCTGCCGTTTGATTATACTCATGAATTATTTACTAATTTGCCGTAAAATTACATACGGATCCTCTATGTCCTTAGCACCCATCGTCATATTCTGTTATAACCGCCGGGAACATTTAGAAAATACGGTAGATGCCCTGGCTTTAAACCCCCTGGCGAAGGACTCCGACCTCATCGTTTATTCTGACGGCCCCCGCCGGGAGACGGACACGGAGAAGATTACAGACTTACGGGCCTACCTGGCCACCGTTACCGGCTTCCGGTCCGTAACCGTTCATGCACGGAAAGAAAACATGGGCCTGGCTCGTTCCATCATCACGGGAGTCTCTGAAGTGCTTAACTCCTACGGCAAAGCCATCATCCTGGAAGATGACCTGCTTTCCACCCCCGACTTCCTGGCATATATGAATGATGCGCTAAGGGTTTTCGAAGAAAATCCGCTCGTTTTCTCGGTTTCAGGATATAGTTTCGGCATCGGCGCCGTAAAAGAGTATTCCCAGGATACGGCTTTGGTATTCCGGGCTTCCTCCCTGGGCTGGGGCACCTGGAAAGACCGCTGGGAAAAGGTAGACTGGCAGGTAAGTGACTTCCCGGAGTTTATGAGCAGCCCCGAACGGCAGGATAGCCTCAAAAATGCCGGCGAAGACATCCTGCCCATGATCATTAAGCAGCAACGCGGGCTGATCAACTCCTGGGCGGTGCGCTGGACCTACCATCACGTGAAATACGGAGGATATTGTCTCATTCCCGTACGTTCTAAAATCAAAACCATCGGCGATGACGGCTCCGGCTCTAATCCTGTGGCGGCCACGCTCCACCAGGATTTGGGCTATGGAGAAAGCCCTGTACGCCTGAACCCTGACATCCTTCCGGATCCCGCCATCACCCGCTTTATCCGCAGGAATAACCGGCCCAGTTTATATCGGCGGATCATTAACCGCTGGAAGTTTGGAGTGTGGTAACGGGAATTTATTCTCCCGTTCTTTTGTTTTCAGGGGTTACCTGTACAAACTGCCGGATATTGACTTTTTTACTGCGGATCTCCACGGTGAAAGGTTCCAGGCTGGAAATCCGGCCGGCCTCCACGGTAAAGGCCTGGGTACGGTTCTGTACCTGGGCGTTAGCATCCAGTGCGCCGGTCTCCAACTCCACGGTGTATTGGCCGTTAGGCAAAAATGCAATAAACTGGCCGTCGTTATCGGTCACGGCCCGCTGCACCTGCTCTCCGTTACGGAAGATCCTCACCGTCAGGCCGCCCATCACGGGCACAAAGTCTTTGGCCGTTCTTTCGTCAAAGGCGTACCGGATACTTCCCCGCACAGACCCGGCCTGCTTCAGGGGAATTTCTACGGTTTCTTTAAACCCATCTATCCGGATAATGGTTTCGGTATGGAACCAGCCCGCCTGCGCCCCGGCCTTAACGGTATAGGTACCAAAAGGCAGCGAGGAATAACTGAACCGGCCGTTCTCATCGGTAATAAACACCTTATTATCCAGGAGGATCATATAATCTGTGGCCGTAGTTTCATCCGAATCCCGCACATTGTTACCATTTTTATCATGAAACACAGTAACTGTCAACTTACTTTTCTTACCCGTAGACGGCTTGGGCTGCTGAAGATTCAGAGACACCCCCGCTTCCACGTTATACATGGTGCTGTTATAACTGTTCAGCGAAATGTTTTTGGAGTAGGAGTAGTTATACACCACGCCGTTCAGGAATATTGAATAGCGGGGGCTAATGTGGTAACGCGAATTAAGCATGGTAGACCAGGTAGACCCCATGATAAAGTCGCGACTGTAGTTCACGCCCGTGCTCAGCAGCAGGCGCTGACCCAGTAAATCCTGGTTCCAGGAGGCATTAGCCATGATGCGGCGGGTCACCTTGTTCATCTGCTGCGCAAAATTCTGTTCACTCAGGTAGTAGCCCCCATGCTGATAGGTGGTATTCAGGTTAAAACGCCCGAAGCTGTAGAAAAGCAGGGCCCTGCCCTGGGGTTCCCAGGTGTTGCGGTTAAAGAGCTTCACCACCCCGTTTTCCAGCCCAACATTCACATAATGCTTGCCGTTTCGCCAATTCAGGCTTTCTACCAGGCGGTGCGCATGGGTAACGGCCCGGTCTTTCACCAGGTCGCTTTGGGCCAGATAAGCCATGTTCCCCGTCTCGGTCTGGTACTGGTAGCCCAGCCCCACACCTGTCTTGCCGGAATTCGGGAACGTATATATACCTTCCACTCTCCCGTTACCGGTTTGAACGTTCATGGTGTATTGATAGGAACGCGGCGAGAAGTTGGAGTAAAACGCGTTAGCCCGCAGGCCTGCACCCCCTTCCAGGCGCCGGGTAAAGTTTTGCTGGAGGTTAAGGGTACCTCTCCGGTTACCCGGGAAGTAGGAGGAGCTATAGTAAAAATTACCGGAAACGGAATTTTTATCGACTGAACCGCTGTATTGCAGCTCGGCAGAACCTGAGGGAGTCAGCCCGTTTTTCTGGACATAGTCTGACAGGGCGGCGTGTGAGCGCACTAACACTCTCCAGTCTGCCCCTTTATTCCATTGCCATTCGCCACCGGCCATGTGGTGTTTCGCTTTTTCCCAGGGGTCTTCGCGGAACATATAGTCTACGGTGAAATTCTCTTTCGCTCCCGGGGCACCGATATGATCTTTTACAAAAATACTGTACCCGTTTTCAAACAGCGGCCGGGCACTAAACAGGTTAAACTGGTTATCAATAGCCCCCACTATAAGCGCATTCTTTCCGGATTTATCTGAAACTACTGCTTTTACCCCTCTGCCAAACGTAGAAAACTCCAGCATTTCATTAATATTCCCTACGGCTATGCTGCTGCGGTCATAGCGGTAAGTCATCTGGGTATTCAGGGCGACCAACTCATCCTGGCCTTCGGATTTATAGATCAGCCCCTGCAGGGCCAGGTTACCTACGGGCAGGTTAATATGGCCGCCCCCCATCACCTGGTACATGCTGTTCCGGCCAAACTGCCGGTAGCTGAGCGAAATATCTTCCGGGATGTAGGAGTTATCGTAGCCCTGGATGAAAGACCAGCTGTTATCTGTAAAACGCCCCGATGATACCACACTCTGCACACCCAGGGTGACGTTTCCGAAGGTCTGCTTTTCAGGTCCATATAAGCCGCTGATGTTAATATACACCACGCTGCTCTCGTTCCACTGGATATCCGCAGGCCGCATTTTAAGTACAAAGAGGCTGTCGTTCCCGGCCCTGACCCATCCTTTAAGCTCATAAAATGATTTTCCCCCGCGATTAACCGGTACGCCCATTACCACGGTTACGGGCTGGTCGGTATTTCCGCGGTTATGCACCCGTGCACCAATGGCCAGGGAGTCGTTCATGTGGGTTACCATGATCATGGGTTGATCCAGGCTGAGCTGAAGGCTTACTTTTTCGCCCACCGGAATCTGTGTAGCTTCTTTTTCCACCTCCCGGTCATAGGCATCGGTCAGGGTATATTCTATCCGGTTCTCTCCCGCCGGCACCGCGCCACCCAGCATAAATACTGTGGGGACAAAGAGGGTATCGCCCTCATTTACATTTACCGGGATGAGATCACCCGAAATGCTTTTAATCCCTCGCGGCACTTTCACCCTTACCTGCCCCGAAAAGGTTCCCTTGGACCGGTTCACAAGACGCAGTGAAGTCCGGATAATTTTTCCCGAAGTAACATCCAGCTCTGCAGGGGCATACGCCTCCACCACTGCCAAAGGCGGCAGTACAGCAGGAATTCCTTCCTTTTCAGCGGATTTTTCCGGTGCTTCCTTATGCGTGATCACAGGCGCCTCCGCTGGGGCAGTTTCTGCGGTATCAACCGGGGTAGCCAATACCGGAGGTTTATTATTATTATCAGGAATATTTGATTTCGGGATAATTTTATCCTGTATGATAGGATTTACATCTCTGACAGGTTCGTTATCCTGTATAGCGGATTTTGTCTTTAGGGGAGCCAGTTCCCGGAGTGTGCCCGGCACAGTACTGGGCTGTAAAGCCGGAGATACCTCTTTCTCTATTACCTCTTTCTCTATTACTGCCGAATCCCGAGCAGGAGCGGGAATAGCCGGCAATTCTTCCCTGCTTTCTTCCTGCAGATGAGTTTCAGGCTCAGATACAGGCTTTCCCCACCGATCCCACACAAAAGGGGCGGCAAATGCTGCGGTCAGCAGCAGGAAAGCTATATATTTTAACCCGGTCTTCTTCATTGCGCTAAAATAGTGTACTGCAGTGTGGTGGTATACGTAGTTTCGCCTTGCTGTTTATCTTTAAAAGCATAAAATAATTTATCTTTTTGGGCAGGGTTAACAGAATACGTCACATTAAAATTCTGGTTATTATTATTCGTAGAACTCCCTTTGGCAATCACCTGCGCACCGGTGGAAAGCGTTACCGGGTTAAGATTAGTCACCCCCGATGCTGTAGTGGCCAGCTGCACATTCAGCACATCCAGGTCAATATTATTATTCTGGTAAGAAAAATAAGGGGTGCCAGGGCTTGCGTTCACGGTTACCTGGTAATTCGCATTGGTTTTTACAGTGAGGCCGTTATTGTATGTTACACTTTTCCCGTTTTCATAATCGGACCGGGATTGCAGGGTGAGGATACCGTTTTGAGCCCCTGCACCTACCGTTAGACTGAAGCTATTTTGAACGGGAGGACTACCCGTTAAAGGGTCTTTTAATTCTACCTGTGTGCGTATGGGAATTGTATTTTTTAGTATCCCGTTAGCATACAGCTTAAATTCCACGTTGATGTCGTATTTATACCAGGCAATCAACTGACCCAAGTAGGCTCCTCCCAAGACGGCCCAATTTATACCAAACTGGTAGCGGTAAAAAGTATTCAGTCCGCCATTGCATCCGTCCTGGTTATAAATTTTAACTCCCGGAGGCCGCATAACCAGATCCTGTTCGCTAAATGCCAGTAGCATATTAGGCACAAAACCTACCTGGCTTACGGTGGAGGCATTGGAGGGGCAGGCTGTAATGAGGGATGTACTGGGCGTCAACAGAAGTTTGTCCAGAGGAAAAGAATTCCCGTTTCCGTCTTTTCCCACACTGGTAACACGAACGGTAAGTCTCCAGTCAGAAACATTGACCGGACCTGTACCGGTAATGTCCAGAACGTAGGGCTGGGTAGAGTTTTCACCCAAATAGCTTCCCACCTGGACGTACGCACCTCCCCATCCGCTAAAATTCTGAGCATAAGTGATTTGAGCAGCGAAAACAAGGCCTATGGTTATATACTTTGCAAACCTATTCATACGTAAACTTCAATTCTGCCGCTTCCATTTCCGAATCACTTCCAAAATCCATCATAATCGTTGCAGTATAATTTCCTTTAGGCAGATCTTTAGGTAGCGGTATATGTATTACACGTTTATCGCCTGGCAGGGTAAGGAATGGGGTTTCTTCTATTTTAAAAGATTTTCCCGTACCTGTATTCAGCAGATCTGTATAAATTACACCATCAGTCCAAACATTGCCCTGACTACGAAAATTCAAAGTAAGGCTACTCTTCTCAGAGTCAAATTTCAAATCAGTTATTTCCAGTTTTTTAACTTTCGAAAGCCCCATTGGTCTGTAATATAATTTAATGCCGGAGCGCACACTCACCTTTATTTGGGAGCCTTTTGCGTTCACATCGTCTACGGGGTTCATTTGCGTGATAAAAAGTAAAGCGGTATAAGCAGAAAACTTCAGATCTGCCGAGGCCGGAATAGATACATTGACCGTCAGGTCACGGGTTTCTCCCGGTTTTAATGAAAAATAAGAACCTTCTCTGATGGTCACCCACTTGGTAAAAGAATTAGGCAGGGAATCCGCCGGCGAAATAATATTATTGCCGTTTTCATCGTAGTTCCAATCGGCCAGGCTAACGGACAGGTCCAATATTGTATTTTTACTGGTATTGCTTACACTGACCTTCTCTGTACCCGTCTGGCCCGGGCGCAGTTCAAAATATACCCGTGGTGGCGATACGGAAATGCCCGTTTGTGCATAATTGTGTAACACCCCTCCGAACAGGAGGGAAAGAATCAGAAAACTCGTTTTCATAGCTATTTTTATGATAAAAGGGTGCTGTAAGCCCAGCCCACAACACCCTCATATCACAAAGATACGTGTTTTTATTAATTGGGCACTATTTCATAAGTAACCTTGGCAGTATAAATATTGGGATTCCCGTCACCATTCTTAAATCTGTCAACAATGTAGTCATCTCCAAATCCTCCCTTGTAGCTAATTTTGAACTTTAAATCAGCGCCTCCCTTTCCGGAAGTAATTAAAGGGGCTTGTGTTGTTGACAACATCAAATTATCGGCATAATTTAATGTACCTGTTGGCTTTTTAGATCCGTCTGCAGCTATTACCTGCACGGTGTTAGCAGCAATGCTTTCTGAACTACCTTTCATAAAATCACTCTCCGCCTTAACTTTAACTATAAATCCTCCTGTACTGAACACAACCAGGTGATCATTCACTGCTGTGGTTACCCCAGTTCGATAATCAGCTTCTGTTTTATATTCAAGGTCTACAGATGGAGTGGATACAGAGATAGACTGAACCTTGTACAATTTAATGTTTACATTTACTTCAGCTGTTGTGTTCTGTGCATTCGCGTTTCCTACAAAAGCTACAGAAATTAGTGTTACGGCGGCTAAAAATACTTTTTTCATTTGTTTAATTTGACTTTGTCTTTTTTTGTTTTTAACTTGTTTTTTTACGAATCCTTAGTTTTCGATTGTCTACTCCCAATACAAAGTATGTGCCAAAATTTTTTGGGACAGCAAATTTCCTTGTTTTATTAGAAAATTTATGCATATTCTTGCCATAATCCTGTTTTTAGGGGGGTGTTTTCACGGGGGTAAAGCCGCTGTGAACGGTTAATTTATCCCGGGGGATTATGCTTTCCCAAGTTTGTGATAGGACGGGAACGGAATTGGCACGTATACGAAGCTCCCACACCCCTTCCGGGGCGTATTGAAAGACGGTTATTTTTCCCGGATTATTCCAGGGATTTCCCCGTCAGAGGGCGAGGGGTCTTAGTCCCGGGATTTCAGGGATTCCCACAGTATTTCTATGGGGTGCAGGGCACGGCGATGGGTGCCGTCATGGATCTGGTGCCGGCAGGAGGTTCCGGCGGCAGCGATGATCACATCTTCGGACTGCTGGCGTACGGTGGGGAACAACACCAGTTCTCCTATTTTCATGGAGATATCATAATGCTCTTTTTCATAACCGAAGGATCCGGCCATGCCGCAGCATCCGCTGGGAATGAGCTGCACTTCGTAGTTTTTGGGCAGGCTTAACATTTTCTTGCTGGGAACCAGGGAGCTCACTGCTTTCTGTTGACAGTGGCCATGGAGCTTGATGAGCCGCTTTTCTTCCGTGAACAGTGAAGCGTTAAGTTCTTTCCGGTCTACCAGGCCGCCTATGAATTCTTCAAAGGTAAATACGTGTTTAGCCAGTTCTGCCGCACTTTCTGCCAGATGCTCACTGACCAGCTCGGGGTATTCGTCACGGAAGGTGAGAATGGCGCTGGGCTCTATGCCAATGAGGGGAATGCCGCCTGACGCAGGAGTGCCTGAAGGAGTGGAACCCAACAGCGCCCCGCCCGATAGATCGCCGTCTGAACCCGCTGAGGAAGGGGCATCCGCCGCCACAGCCGGCAGCCCTATTTTATCCCGGAATAATTGTACGTTAGTATTGGCCAGCTCTTTGGCCTGCGTCAGCAGGCCTTTGGACAGGTAGGAGCGCCCGGATTCGGCATGATCTTCCACGATGACCGAAAAGCCCAGCCTGACCAGCAGTTGCACGGCTTTTTTACCGATCTCCACATCGTTATAGTTGGTAAATTCATCCAGGAAGAGATATACGCTCCGGCCTGAATCACCTGCTATCCGGCCATATTCCTTCCGAAACCAGGCTTTCAGTGTGGTGTCTGCCAGTAGCGGCATGGTACGTTCCGGATGGAATCCTACCAGGCGGTTAGCTATTTTCCGCAGTCCCGTATTCTTAAAAATAAAGTTATAGGCCGTTGGTGCCAGGGTAGCCAGCTTATTCAGCCGCGGGTAGTTCCCGATGAGCCACGAACGCAGCGGCACCCCGTTATCCTTATAGTATTGGTGCAGGAACTCCATTTTCATCTTGGCCATGTCCACGTTAGAGGGGCATTCGGCTTTGCAGGCCTTGCAGGCCAGGCAGAGATCCAGCACCTCTTTGATGTCTTCCGAGTCAAAACGGTTCATTTTGTCGGAGCGGGTGAGGGTTTCCCGCAGGATATTGGCCCGGGCCCGGGTGGTATCCCGTTCATTTTTAGTAGCCATGTACGACGGGCACATGGTGCCGCCGCTGAGATGGCTTTTCCGGCAGTCGCCGGAGCCGTTACACTGCTCCGCATGCTGGAGAATATCCTGGTCCTGAAAACGGAAAGCTGTTTTAAACTCCGGGGTTTTCTGGCCCGGGAAGTAGCGGAGGAACTCGTCCATAGGCGGCGTATCCACTATCTTTCCTGCATTGAAGATGTTTTCTTTGTCCCAGACGGCTTTGAGTTCTTTGATGAGCTCATAGTTATGCGCGCCGATCTGCTCTTTGATAAATTCTCCCCGCAGGCGGCCGTCGCCGTGCTCACCGGAGAGTGAACCTTTGTATTTTTTGACCAGGGCCGAGATCTCTTCCGCAATCAGCCGGAACTGGGCTTTCCCCTCGTGAGTCTTGAGGTTAATGATGGGCCGCAGGTGCAGCTCACCCGTAGACGCATGGGCGTAATGTACGCAAAACATTCTGTTTTTATCCAGAATCTGGTTAAATTCCAGGATGAATTCAGGCAGATCCTGTACATCCACAGCGGTATCTTCTATCACGGCCACGGCCTTCTCATCACCAGGCAGGTTAGATAAAAGCCCCAGGCCGGCTTTGCGCAGCGACCATATCCTTTTTACATCCGGACCCAGCACTAGCGGGAAGTCATGGCCAAAACCCGCCTGTCGCATCTCTGCTTCCAGAGCCCCGGCAGCCTCCCGGATCTCTTCTTCGGTATCCCTGGAAAGCTCCACACAAAGGATGGCGCCAGGGTCGCCGTTCACAAAGAAACGGTTAGCCGACTGCTCCTTATTGGCTTTGGTACATTCCAGGATATAGTGGTCAATCAGCTCTACCGCGCTGGGCCGGTATTTCAGGGCAATGAGGTTAGCCCGCAGTGACTCATCTACGGTGGCACAATGCACGGCCACTACCCCCTGGAACTTAGGCGGCAGAGGATTCACGTGGATCTTCAGCTCGGTAATGAACATGAGCGTGCCCTCCGAACCGGCTATCAGCTTACAGAAATTAAAGGTTTCAGGGCTGCCTTCGGTAAAGACATCCGTTTCCAGCAGTTCGTCAATGGCGTAGCCGGTATTCCGGCGGGTAATGGTGCGCTTGGGAAATTCAGCCCGGATGCTTTCCTGGTTATCCAGGTTATTCAGGGTACGGAAGATATGGACGTAGATACGGTCTTCCAGTGACCAGGCGCTTTGTTTCTTTTCATGAATGGCCCGGATTTTCCGGATGAACTCCTCTTTCGGAATGTCTTTAAAGGTAACCCGGCTGCCATCACTCAGGTAGCCGGTGACTTCCAGGAGGTGATCACGCGCACTCCCGTACACCACCGAGTTAGAGCCGCAGGAGTTATTTCCCACCATCCCGCCGATCATGGCCCGGTTAGCGGTAGAAGTTTCCGGGCCATAGTACAGCCCGAAGGGCTTCAGGTGCATGTTCAGCTCATCTCTCACCACGGCCGGCTCCAGGCGTACCCAGGATTCTTCCGGGTTAACTTCCAGGATACGGGTAAAGGTGCGGGAAACGTCTGTCACGATCCCTTTTCCTACCACCTGCCCGGCCAGCGATGTGCCTGCCGTGCGGGGAATGAGGGTGGCGCGATAGTCATACGCAAAACGGATCAGGGTCTGAATGTCTTGCTCATCGGCCGGGAAAACCACCCCAAGCGGCATCTCCCGGTATGCGGATGCATCCGTGGCATAAAGTATACGTGTTACTTTATCGGTCAGGATTTCTCCTTTGAATTTTTTCCTGAGGTCTGCCCAGTCTAAAGCCATTAATCATTTCCTGATTTTCGGCGCTAAAAGTACGAACATTTAGGCCGCAAATCGCCCCCTGAAGGGAAAATTTCTAATTTTCCAGGGACGGTTCCAACCATTTGCGAAGAAACCGGGTCTCTATTTCACAATCCGTAATACTATGTTGCGTAAACTTATACCTGTTTTATTACTGGCCGTTTTGCATTGGGGATGTACCGATGAGTGCACCCAAACCCGTACGTATGCCGTATGGGTACCTTACACCATAGGGTACGAAACCATCCTGAAGGGGATTTCTACTTCCAGCCCTCAGGATCTGAAAGAGCCCGGTAAGATCTATGCCTATAACCAGTACCTGCTGATCGGCGAAGTGAAGAAAGGCATTCACGTCATTGACAATTCCGACCCGCACTCTCCGAAAGCCGTTTCTTTCATTACCATTCCGGGTGTCCTGGATTTTGCGGTAAAAGATGATGTGCTGTATGCCGATAGCTACATGGACCTGGTGTCACTGGACCTGAGTAACCCCCTGCAGGTAAAAGAACTGGGCCGGAAGACCCGGATGTTCAGCCGGGGCGTATGGGAAGGGCGCTCGTGGTACTTTGATCCCCGCACCAATTCCGTGACGGACTACGCCAAGGAGATCCGGAAAGAAACGTATAAGACCAACTGCGGAAATGAAGACCCCGGTTTCCTGGGAAATTACTGGGGCAGCGGCGATTACCTGTCGTTTAATACCGGCAGTACGGCCGGCCCGAAGGGCGACGGCTCCGGCCAGGGCGGCTCCATGGCCCGCTTTACCCTGTATGATGATTTCCTCTATACGGTAAGTGACAGCGACCTGATGGTTTTTAACATCAGTAACCCGGCTAAACCGGACTCGGCCGGGAAAATCAACCTGGGCTGGGGGATAGAAACTATTTTTCCGTATGAAGATAAGCTCTTTATCGGCTCAAACACGGGGATGTATATTTATGACAATAAGAACCCGGCGAAACCCGAGCGGATGACCATCTTTAACCATGCCCGGGCCTGTGACCCCGTGGTGGTTCAGGGCGACAGGGCCTATGTAACCCTGCGGACCGGTACCTGCGGAACCTCCCCTAATCAGCTCCAGATCATTAATATTGCAAACCTGTATGCTCCTTCCCTGATCAAGAGCTACCCCATGCATAGCCCGCACGGGCTGTCGGTGTATGAACATATTCTTTCGCTCTGCGAAGGCGAAAACGGGCTGAAGTCTTATAATGTTCTCTATGATGAGGATATCAAACAGCTCCAACACCTCCGGGATCATCATGCGTATGATGTGATCCAGCTCAGCTCCAAAATCCTGCTGGTGATAGGTGCTGACGGGTTCTACCAGTATGACAATTCGAATCCATCTGATTTACAACTCTTAAGTAAAATTGCGAAGAAATGAAAAAGATATATGTCATCCTGCTTTTCCTGGCCTTTTCCGCTACTGCCCAGGAGAGAGAAGTAAAGACCTCGCGGTTTGTTAACCAAACGGAGATCGGGCTACTGGCGGGGAGGAGCCTTACGGGCCCCACGTATTATTACCCGTATTACCCGAACCCGTATCTTTACCTGGCCAGCTCTTCTTACATCGCTTATCCGAAGACTGAATATAAGGAGAAGAACACCGGCAGCTTAAGCATCCAGACTTTTAACGGCTGGCGGATCCTGCCCCGGACCGCCGTAGGGCTTACCACAGGCCTGGATGCGTACCAGGGCGCCCTGATCATGCCGGTGGCGGCGGGGGTGCGGCAGGTGCTTTTTGAGAAAGGGCCTACCCTTTCCAAAATTCAGGCTTCCCTGGACCTTGGCGCAGGTACTCTCTGGCTGGACGGGAAAGACGAGGTGTCCAAAAAAGGCGGGCTGATGGTTAATCCCGCCGTGGGCTTTATTTTCCCTACCCGCTCGGGTTCGGCATTCCTGTTGAATTTCGGGTACAAATACCAGTATTACTCCATTTCTGACGCCGTGGATGCCGATAATTTCCGGGAAGAGAGCCGGAATATAAAACGCCTTCAGCTCCGGCTGGGATTCCAGTTCTAGGCGGTCATCAGAACGTTTATTAGCCGGCGGGTGTTTTATTTCTGCCGGAGCTCGTATTTTTACAGCATAAATGTTTTAGCGATGATCATTTGTCATATCCTGACTTATTCCTACGAAAACGGTGGCACTTCCCAGGTGGTTTCCGATCTGGCCTCTTTTCAAACCGAAAAGGGCGATGAGGTAAGGATCCTGTCTACCGAACTGCAGGGGCACTCTCGCTTCCCTGTTCCGCCGGGTGTGGAGCTGATCACGTTTAAGCCGGAGACCATGACCCGGGTGATTCCCCTTTACAGCTCGGCGCTGTATGATTATGTAGAAGCAAACGATAAGGATATCGATGTATACCATCTTCATTGCCTGTGGAATTACGGGGAGATGCTGGTAGATAAGCTGCACCTGCATGAGAAAACGGTGGTGACCATTCACGGGAGCCTTCATCCTTATACTTTCCGGGGGCTGGTGTATTATAAGCGGCTGGTGTATTCCAAGTGGTTTCAAAAGAATTTTCTGAACAAAGTAAAGATCATCCACCTCCTCCACGAGGGAGAGGTAAAAGACGTGACCGACTACCTGGGCCACCGGCCGGATAACCTGGTGGTGATCCCGAACGGCATAGATATCCATGCGGTGATTCCCACTCCTCCGGATAAAAGACGCCGGAATGAGCTGCTTTATATAGGGCGGCTTCACCATAAGAAAGGGCTGGATATCCTGATGCCGGCGTTAAAAAAGATAGTGAAGGCGCGGCCGGATGTACGCCTGCTGATAGCCGGCCCGGATGACGGCATGCTGGAGTATATCCAGGAGTTTACAGAACAAAACCACCTGGAAAAGCATGTGGAGGTACTGGGTACCGTAACCGGCGAAACCAAGAGCGATCTTTTTAACCAGGCCGGGATTTTTGTACTCCCCACCTATTCAGAAGGCTTTTCACTGGCCGTACTGGAGGCCCTGATGTACGGCATGCCGGCGGTGGTTTCTGACCAGACGGGCCTTTCCCCCCACCTGGAAAATTACGGTGCGGCCATGGTGACCGCGCTGAGTGCCGATGCCTATGCAGAAGGAGTGCTGAAGGTGCTGAATGATCCCGAGCTGTACGAGCAGCTTCCCGGAAACGGGCGCCGCCTGCTGGAAGAAAAGCTGGAAAAGACCCAGGTGTGCTCGGAAGTCAATCACCAGATTTACGATAAATTCAGGAGCTGAACCTCACGATTCCGTTCTCAGGTTTTTCCCGTCAGAAATATGCAGCCTCCGGAAAAGCAGGCCGGAGAGGATAGTGGTGACTCCCATCACCAGGAAGGTATACCGGAACGCCGTATGAATGCCTTCCACCGTACTTTCAAACGACCGCAATACAATCAACCCGAAGGAAACCCCGAAACCGATGGCCAGCTGCTGGTTAACCGAGATCAGGGAGTTACCGCTGCTGTTCTGGTAGTCGCGCAGGTCCGCAATGGAAATGGTATTCATGGAAGTGAACTGAATGGAGTTAAAAAAGCCCAGCGCCGCCACCAGGGGTAAGAACCAGCCCACGGGCGCCCCGCTGCCGGGGATAGCAAAAAGACAGATGATGAACCCGATGACCGCTGTATTCACCATAAGGGTTTTACGATAGCCGTAGCGGTTAAGAATAGGGATCACAAAGGATTTCCCGAAGATAGCGGTGAAGGCCATAGGCGCTATAAGCCAGCCCGATATAACGGCCGATTTCCCGTAAGCGATCTGGATCATGAGCGGAACCAGCAGGGAAACCGAGCTGATGCCCAGGCGCGTGGCCAGGTTACCCAGGATGCCCAGGCGGAAGGTGCGCACCTGGAACAGGCTGAACGGGAAGATGGGGTTATTATCCGTATGTGAGTGCTTAAAGTAAAAGTAGATCAGGATAAAACCGATCACCACCATAAGCAGGATGGGCGTAACGTTATGGGCTTCCGAAAACATTTCCACGGCTACGGAAAGCAGAAGCGAGGCTGCCGCAAAGATGAGGAAGCCTTTCAGGTCAAAGTCGATGACCCGGGAATGATAGTCCGGGAGGTAGCGTAAACTCATAAACAGGCCCACCACACTGATGGGGATATTAATCAGGAATATCCAGTGCCAGGAGAGGTAGTCTACCATGTATCCGCCCACCAGGGGTCCGAGGATAGGGCCTATGAGTGCCGGAATGATGGCATAGTTCATGGCCTGGACAAGCTCCTTTTTAGGGAAGGTGCGGATGAGGGCCAGCTTAGCCACGGGGGTCATGAGGCTGCCGCCCACGCCCTGGATGATCCGTGCAATGACCAGGTGGGAGAGGTTACGGGAGAAACCACAAAGCAGGGAGCCGATGGCAAAGAGGGTAACCGCAAAGATAAAGACGCGCCTGGTACCGTATTTATCTGCCAGGAAACCGCTTACAGGCATGAATACGGCCAGGGTGAGCACGTAGGCAATGATCGCATTTTGCATGTTCAGCGATGATTCTCCGAAATCGCGGGCAATGGCCGGCAATGACGTATTCAGGATGGTGGAATCCAGCATCTGCATGAAGATGGCAATGGATAAAACTACGGGAAGGTTTTTCTTTATCCCGGTTTCGTCAGTGGCGGTCATTTATTTCCCTTCCAGTTCTTTGTATTTTTCGATATACATTTTATCCAGCTCTTCCGAGTCTTTGTACTTTTTCCGCAGGGCCGTCAGCTTTTTGTGTAATTCTTCCCTGACTTTGGCGTAGGCGGGATCATTATACACGTTTTTCATTTCGTTTTTATCCCGGGTGCGGTCGTACAGTTCCCATTCGTCAATATCGTAGTAGAAGTGCACCAGTTTATATTTTTCGGTGACTATGCCGTAGTGCCGTTTGACCATGTGCACGCCGGGGTATTCATAGTAATGGTAGTAGGCGGCATCCCGGAAGTTTTTCGTGTTTCCTTTAAAGATGGGCAGGAGGCTTTCGCCCTGCATATCGGAAGGGGCTTTTATGCCGGCGGCGTCCAGGAAGGTCAGGGCGAAGTCCAGGTTCTGCACCATGTTAGAGTTCCTGGAACCGGGCCGGATCACGCCGTTCCACTGCACCAGCAGCGGGGTTTTAAAAGATTCGTCAAAGATGAAGCGCTTATCGTACCACCCATGCTCGCCCAGGTAAAAGCCCTGATCAGAGGTATAGACAATAATGGTGTTTTTATCGAGTCCGTTCTCTTTGAGGAAGTCCAACACCCGGCCCACGCCTTCATCCACCGCGGCGATGGTCCCCAGGTAATCCTGCATGTAGCGCTGGAAGCGCCATTTCATTTTATCTCTTTCGGTCATTTTAGGGAAGTCTTTGATGAACTGCTCGTTCATTTTTCCGTAAGCGGCATCCCATTTTTTCCGTTGCTCGGGGTTCATTCTTCCTACTACGTAATTATAGTTCCCCTTATCATAGGGATGGCTTTCCTTGATACCCAGCTTATCCATATTTTCCGGGAAGATCTTGGAGTCACCGGCCCAGTTCATGTGGGTAAGGAGGTTCATTTCGGCCTCTTTGCTGGCCCGGCCCCGGCCTTCATAGTTATCGAACAGGGTTTCGGGTTCAGGAAAGGTCTTTTTCAGGTATTCGTCAAAATGCCGTTCAGCCGGCAGCCACTCGCGGTGGGGGGCTTTATGCAGGTAGGCCAGGAAGAAGGGTTTTTCCGGGTCGCGCTCGTTTTTGAGCCAGTTGAGGGTAAAATCGGTGATGAGATCCGTCACGTAGCCGGTAAACTTCTGTTTTCCCTGTTTTTTGGTAATAAAATCGGGATTATAATAGTCGCCCTGCCCCGGCAGGATTTTAAATTCATCAAAACCCTTGGGATTATTCCCGAAATGCAACTTCCCAAACATGGCCGTCTGGTAGCCGTTCGCCTGCAGAATCTGCGGGAAAGTGATGTTTGTGGTATCAAACGGGAAGTTATTATCGATCTTCCCCGTAATGTGCGAGTGCTTCCCGGTCAGTATCACCGCCCTGGAAGGCGAGCAGATGGAGTTAGTGACGCAGGCATTGGTAAAGAGCATGCCGTTTTGGGCAATACGGTCAATGTTCGGCGTATGCGTCAGCGCCGGGTTATAGGCTGAAATGGCCTGGTAGGCGTGATCATCTGACATGATAAAGACGATGTTAGGCCGCGTGGCCTTCTTCGTTTTCATCGCTGCTCTCCTGAAGCCGAAAAAGAAGGAGACCAATACGATACCTAAAGTGAGTATTCTTATTTTCATGCGTATAAAGTTAAAACTTTATATGCGGTTAAAAGCACTTTAGTATTCAAAAATTTTATTGAAACTCTGTCCGTTAGAGAGAATATTGTTTATTTCTATACTTTGTTTTTGCGGAAGTTTTGAAATATAATCCCCTACTGATTTAGCCACCTTTTGTACTTCGTCATTGCATTTTGCCTTTGGCGGATAACGGTACAGGAGCTCAATAGCCTTTTCCATCTGGTAAGCGACCCCTGAGCTTGCCAATATTTTTATCCGGGGCAGGATTTCCCCGCAAAATTCATCAGAATAGGTATTTTCAACCTGTGCTATCAGGTTTTTTGCCTCTTTTCCACAAATTCCGTCTTCTATCTTTTTTGCATTGGCATAGGCTTCTTTCAGGTTTTTTCGCCGGAAGTACTCATTCGCTTCTGCCAAAACAGACGTACAATTCCGGGAATAGAAAATATCCAGCGTATGATTAATGACCATCAAACTGTTTTTAAGGCCCTTGCTATCTTCTAGAAAATCGGATGTAAGTTTTTCATAGGCGTCCCACTTGTTTTTCACTTTGACATGGGAAGAAAAGCTCCAGGTGGTATCCGGTTTCCCGGATCTGTTTTTCAGGCGGATCAGTACTTTTGCATTACCGGAAAAAGAATTAGTCATGCCTTCCAGTTGGTGAACACGGGAAAGGTCATAGCTGATCCGTACTTCATTATCAGATGTGGGATCTATCCCGGTTAACCCTGTGCGTTGGATTTCTGTCCATATCCTTTCTTGGTCGTATACATCTGAAAACTCAAGCCGGATTGCATGTTTCTGGCTCACAGCCTGCAGGGAGGCGATTATAAAAAGCGCCAGGATGGCGAACTGCTTCTTCATTTAATTGATGGTAAAAACCAGGCTGTTCCCATTAATGGTTTGTGTACACTGAATTTCTTTACTGCGCAGGAACCTCCTGAAGTCGGAGGCAAACCGCGATACACGGAAGTTATTTCCCGACTCATCTTTCAGGGGCACTTTTACGATATCAAACGTGAGCTGATTAGCGGTCATACCCTGGATGTGGTATTTCCCCTTATAACTTTTTTCTACGATATAGTCTTCAATAACATCCGAGAGGAAGTTGCCTTCTTTATCTACCTCTGTCTCCATTTTAAATTTAGAGTTTTCGTGTATGCCGACTTTTACCGTGATCGTCCGCCCGTTATCAATGACATCGTTAAATTTTTCCTGGATGGTGTTTAAGAGGTTAGGGATTTCCGTATCTGCTACCTTTTCCACCAGTTTTTCAAAGTTAGTGGTGTAGAATTTCGGAGAATTACCGACTTTATTGGCATACGACTCGCCGGAGAAGGCGTCATAAGCGGTGAGGATAAGAGTCACGCTATTCCCCGTGTTAGTATAGTTGGCATTTGCCTCCACTTCCACGTACACGTCGGCTCCGGAATTATTGATGACTTCATCCTTCAGGTCAGATTTCTGGTCTTCCTGCAGGGCTCCGGTATTAGCAGTTTGCTTGATTTTAGCCCGCAAGTCTATGGTATTAACCCCTCTTTTATCAAAGGCCTCCTTTACTTTTGTGATCGCTACCCTGACCAGCTCGTTTTGTTCATAGGCCGTTCTCAGGCTGGTTCCTTCCTGGGAAAAGGGAATTACCATGATGGTGGGCTGCGTATTGGCCGGGGTAGTTCCCTGGGCGGCCAGCCGGCCTGCGGAAAGCAGGAGAATGATCAGGACGGTTTTTACTATTTTCATTGTTTCGTTAATTGCTCATAGATTGTTTATAATCCGAACTTTCTTATCACCCCGTTTTGTTCCAGGTGCTTTCTTAAGGCAGGGATATCAAATGTTACCTCCTGAGTTACGGTTACGGCGTTTTTACTGTCTTGTCGTTCAATCAGCCGAGAGTCCGTCATAAATATCCTGTATCCTTCATTGAATATCAGTTTAGTCAGCGCCTGCTTAGTCATGGCTTCTTTCTCATTGCTAATGATGGGGTCAGCCTGTAACGAGCCGGGGATTCCCCTGAAAAGAATGTTCTCCAGCGCGTTTATCTCGGCAAAACTTACTGCTTTATTCACGTCTTCGGCGGTCTGAATGCTATTAACGGACAGTAGTCCGTTTTGCTGACGGCTGAGGTTTACCATTCCGGATCGCTGGTATTCATATACCGTTTTCTGCTCCACCGGCTTCTTCCCCGAAGTACAGGAAAGAAGTATCAAGGTACAGATCAGCCCTATTGTGTTTAGTTTCATCCTGATTATTTTATTTTGTATTCAAAAACTAACGTTTTCCCTTGTTGCTGCGCTTCCAGAATTTCTTTCTCTCCTCTTTTAACTTTAAATTCTGCCACGGTATCTGAAATAGGCTTGCTAAACCAGGAATCACCGATTTCCTGTTTACGTTTTATCACTTTATTCCCCACCTTTTCATCTACCAGCTCGTAAACACCAATACTCTCGCCAAAGAGAAATCCGAAATCAGACTGCGCAATAAACGATTTCAGCTTACCTTTAGAGACTTCTTCGTTTTTAATAAACTTAATGGGTCTTTCAAATGTATCGATAAACAGGTTTTTAGCCGCGATTCCATAATTTGCGCTTAACCAGCCCGGGGGCCTTTCACTGCCAATGATTCGCCCGGTTTCAATATCAGTAGCCACTAAACGCTCTTCTTCTTTATAAAAGAGGTATTTTACACCTAATTGTTTATTAAGCAGCTCTTCACTGCCATAATCTATAAACCTTTCTAATTTGGCCAGCTTTTGAAAAATCACCAGTTCCGGTGCATTTCTTTCCACCACTTTGACAATAGGTAACTGATAAAGGCTGGTTTCAAGATCCATGTTACAAAAAACACAGCTCTTTTTCACACCTACGATGTAATCTTCCTTCTCGCTCCGGAGCTGTTTATCATAAGCCAATGCGGACCGCTTGTCATCAAACATCACCAATTCGGCTTTATTTCTCATCAGTTCTGCCAATGCCTTTTTACCCCCCAGGCTGGCCAGGTCTGCCTTTGCTGATTTTTCACCCGTCTCATCTACCCGGAAAGGACTGACATATCGTAGCGATTTATGGCCATTGAAATCCACTACTTCATACAGAAGAACATATTCCCCCGCTTTAACGTGATCATTCGGGGTAGCATCAAAGGTCACACTTTTGATTTTTTTCTCATCGGCGGAGTCCGGATCCCGGATTACCTGGTAGGCTCTGCCGATATTTAGGGGTTCAAATCTTTTCAGTTGATCTACCACACTGCCTGCATGAAGAACGAGAAGCTCACTTAGTCGCTCTTTTAACTGAGGCATATATTTTTCCCTTACTTTTACCAGGCGCTTATTATAGGTGTCGAAGTTGTCCTTTTTCAATTTGGCCGGGTCGCCTCCAAATTCTTCTACAAACTTTTCGATCAGAATAATATCCCTGTCTTTTTTGTCTGACCTAAGTGAGGTCCGTGGTTCAGATTTAAAGTTATTTTGTTTGATATCAATAATCTGGGAAGTTTTCACCTCCACCTGCTTGGTCACCAGCTTTACTTCGGAAGTAATTCTGAAGTACGCTTCTTTGGTTTTACCTGTAGTGTCAGTAACCAGGGTCAGGTCGATATTATTTAAGGTATTAATCCATCGTATATCGCAAAACTTCACAAGTGCAATAGGCCTCTGCAGCTTTTTATTATGCATATAGTTTAATTTGTGCGTTTTTTCATCCCAATCAGCTAAATGAACTCCTTCGGTGTCGGCCAGCAAATCCTCTATCTGAGCATGAAGTGGAACCATTACCGGATCTGCCTTGGTACTATTGTTTTTGAGAATGGTGTATTCAAACTCATTTTGTGCATAAGAGATCCTGGAAAGTGCCGTTACAGCAAGTATAATCAGGTATTTTTTCATTGATATGTTTTGGGTATATACGTTATTTCTATCCGGTAGTTTTACTTTGAGGTGGCTCTGCATAACAGTTGAGTGCCTTTATTGATTTCGGCTAATACTACTTCCGCTCCATCTGTTATTTCAAGAATGGAAAAATTCTCATCTTCAACTTTTGCAATGCTTCCTTTGCCCACCACTTCTTTCCGGGAAATAGTTTTATCTCCCACCTTTTCTTCGACATTCATAAAAATATCAAACTTATAACCACTTCTAACCCGCAAATCCTTCCCCGCTGCCACCAGTAATTCTTTTGCTTTTTTACCTTTAAATGAAAGCATTCTCACTACGGGAATGCTACTTTCAAAACACTTAGAATTAATCTCCAGAAGCATCCCGTTCACCTGCTGTCTAAGATCTTTTATGCCCAGGAAGTTTTTATCCAGTTTTTTTTCGGAAGAACAAAGCACGCGTTCTTCTTTTACGTCAAAGACCTGGATAATCAGGGTATATGTATCTGTATCAAACAGGCTCTGTACCAGGTAGTCCATGCCCTCGCTTTTCCCTTGTTCTACCACATAACCATCCATGAAGTTTTCGGTTTTCTGCAGTTCTTTTTCAAAGGTGATGAAGTAAATATTTTTACGGTCTATGGTAATGAAATCAGAATTATTGGAGTAAAAATCCACACAGTAGGCCGGAACAGCACCAAATACACTTCCATTCTGATTATTAAGAGAGGAGTATGCATTAGTTTTTGAACTAAATCCGGCCACGTTGTACACGCCTATCCTTTTCTGGGAATAAGAAGAAATACAGCAAAGCATCAGTAAGCCCGAAATAAGACCTATTGAAAAAAAACATTTTTTCATAAAAACGTATAAAATGAAGAAGGTTTATAATGTGATTAAAAGGCCTTTAGGCCGGTCCGGAAGATGAGTTTGGTTACAAGAGTATCTCAGGTTTTGGGTTTAGAGTCGCAAATGTATATCTTTTTTGATTGCCGATAGCAAAATTTTAAAGAATTAAATACCGACAAATTAGCCGGGAGTTATTGAAACCTTTATTTTTGAATTCATAATACGCCGGAACCCTGATGAAGAAATACAAAGTACTGATCGTGGATGATCACAAGATCCTGCTGGACAGCCTGTCTCTTCTGATTAATTCAATAGAGGATATGGAAGTGACGGGTACGCTGGGCGACAGCCGGAATGTGGCGGATTTCCTGGCGGATCATGACGTGGATATCCTGGTTACCGATATGAATATGCCGTATTTCAACGGTATTGACCTTACCCTGAAAATACGTACGCGGTACCCTGATCTGAAGATACTGATGCTGACGGTTAATGATACGGCGGAAACCATACGCGAAGCGTTCCAGGCCGGAATTTCCGGGTATATCACGAAAAAAGCCAGCAAAGAGGAGCTGACCAAGGCCTTTCATACGATTTTGCGGGGAGAGAAGTTTTTCAGCGGCGATGTCATGAAAGAACTGCTTAATCCTTCCATGATGGTGAGCGAGGAGGTGGATCTCCAGGACCTGAAGGCGTTATCGGCCCGGGAGCTGGAGGTGGTGAAGCTGATTGCCCAGGAATATTCTTCTCTGGAGATTGCCGAGCAGCTGTTTATCAGCCCGGGCACGGTAGAAAATCACCGGCACAATATCCTGCAGAAGCTGGGGGTGAAAAACTCCATTGGCATCATTAAGTATGCTTTAAAGTACAAGCTGATCTGAAGCTTCAGCTGAGGGGCAGCATTATCCTGACGGTGGTGCCCGATGTGTTCTGAAGGCTGATGCGGCCTTTCAGGAGCTCTACCCTTGATTTTATGTTGGTCAGCCCCACCCCTTCCACCGTATCTGCAGGCAGGCCGATGCCGTTATCGGAAACGGTGAGGGTTACCTTATCTGCGGTACGGCTCAGGCTGACGCGGGCCTGGGTGGCTTTGGAGTGTTTCAGGACATTATTTATCAGTTCCAGCACAATGTTATAGATCTGGTATTCCAGGTCTACCGGTAGCCGGCCGCTGAACGCCTCGCAGGAGAATTGAAAGCTGATGGGGTGGCTGTCCAGGTTATCGATCACCTTCTGCAGGGAAGGCACCAGACCTACGGCGGCCAGGTCCGTGGGAATGAGATTATGGGCTATGAGCCGTACATCGGCATAGATATCGTCCAGGATCTGCACAAAAGTCCCCAGCTGCTCCGGAGTAGGGTTTTCCGTGCTTTCCATGCGCCATTTCAGGGCGGCGATCTTGGTATTCAGGTTATCGTGCAGTTCGGAAGCCACCCTTTTCCTTTCTATGGTCTGGCCCTGAGCCACGGCCCTGGAAATCTCTTCGTTTTTGTGCTTCAGTTCCTCGTTTTTATGCTTGAGCTTGCGGTTACTCTTTACGATAAAAACGGTAGCGATTACCCCGGTGATCACCATGACCACCAGGGCGTTCAGGATGATGCGGTTTTGCTGTTCTGATTTCAGGAGGTTTTCATTTTCCAGGCTGGCGATCTGGTTCTGGTGCTTTTCGGTTTCGTATTTCAGTTGCCATTCGGCAAAGCCCTGGCTCAGCTTTTCGGCTTTGGCTTCCTGCTCATAGGCTCTTATTTTTTCCAGGTATTTCAGGGCCTGGTCCGGGTGGCCGTTATACTTATAGGCTTCGTAGAGGGTCTTGTTCAGGTAGTTGGAATAATAGGGAAATTCCATGAAGTTCACCCGGTTTTCAGCAAGGGTGGCATATTTCAGGGCTTTTTTATATTCTTTCCGGCCCAGGTAGTAGCGTCCCACAAAGCCCGCCACCTGGCCCAGGATGTACTGTGCCTGGTTAAAGTCGGGCCGCTGCAGGCAGTCGTTCACCACCTGCTCCAGGATCTGCTCTCCCTTCCGGGTTTCGCCCAGGTGCAGGTAGTTCAGGCTTTGCCCCAGCATAGTGATATGAAAATAATCAAACCATTTCTCCGGGTCCTGGTATTTGATCTGTTCCATGATCTCATCGGCCATCCGCAGCGATTCGCGGTAGTCTTTCAATATAAAGAGGGTGTAGGCAGCCCAGGTGATTTTAATATTGGCGATCACCCCCGGGTTTCCGGCGGCTTCTGCGGAGCGGAGCGCTTCGGAGAAGTAGCTGGAGTATTTCGCTTTGGATTCCGCCGGAATATCGTTTTCATACATATTCCAGGTCATAAGGGGGATAAATTTATTATTTACAATGGAGAAATTGTGCTCATCGCCCAGTTTTTTAAATTCGATCATGGCCCTTTCCAGGTAGTCGAATGCCGAATAGAGCTGGTTTTTCCGGAGGTACTCGCTGCCCTGCATGTAGAAGTAATGGGCCCTGGCCGGAGGCCATTTACTGACGGGCGCGTCCTGGGCGATCTGCCACAGGCAGCGGTCCCGGAATTCCTGGTACTCTTCACCGCCCCGGGCCCAGAAGGCCCGGAATTCCGTAATGAGCAAAGAGTCCCGGCCGTATGACGGAGACTCTTCGATCAGCGATTGGATGTGATCCTGCTCCGCTCCCGGACCTCCGGCGTATCCCCCGGATCCGGGTAAGGATAAAAGCAGTAAAAGCAGGTATTTTTTCATCCGTCCCGGATTTTTTTCAAAATTTAGCTGAAAACGTTGAGCATTCAAAGTATCCCCAACCGGAAACAAGGAAACCCTTATTTATTTTCCGAACTGGTCTATATCCTGCCACGGGGTGGTATTATTCCTGACTAAATCCAGGAGCACGTCTTGCATGGCATAAACGAAAGTCTCTTCTTTCTCGGGTATTATGCGTGAATTAAACAGGATGGCCACGCTCAGGCCGTTACCATTATTACACATAAACCCGGCCCGTGTACCCGGGAGGCTTCCATAGCTGTATATCAGGTTTTGCTCTTTCCATACCCCTAAACCCAGGCCATAGTAGTCATTAGTTTTAGAGGTAGTGTTCAGAAGCGTGCGCGACGCACCGGTCAGGATATCCGGGCGGCCGCTAAGTCCGTCAATGGCGTTTACAAAGCGCAATAAGTCAGGGGCAGTAGCCGTAATTCCACCATCGGCGTCCCGCCTCGGGAAGGAGATACCGTATACATAAGGAGCGTCTGTTTCCTGTCCATAGTATTTCACTTCTTTCGGCTTCAGGTCAGCCAGGGTCTTCCCGGCTATGTCGGTATGTTCTGCTCCTATGGGTTTGACAATGTTTTCTTTTACGAAATCAATGTATTTTTTCCCTGAAATTTTCTCAATTATCCTGCCCGCTATCCAAAAGTTTACGTTTGAATAATCGTAGAGTTCTCCCGGCGCTCTGGGATTGGGCCGTGTACTGATGATCCAGTCCAGCATCTGATCATTGGTAAATTGCGGGTTGAGATCAATAACGTCCCCACCCGTGGCGGCACCCCATGACCCGGAGATATTAAGAAGCAGGTCTTTCACGGTCATGGCAGCCAGGTTATTATTATACGGCGGCTTACCGTATTGGGTGCCCAGGATAGCCCCTGCGCCAAATACTTTATCCGACAGGGAAAGTTTCGCCTGCTGAACCAATAACAGGACCGCCACGCCGGTATAGGCTTTGCTGACACTGGCCAGCCGGAAAATATGTTCGGGCGTAACTTCTTCCTTTTTATCCACATCTGCATAACCATAACCTTTCTGATAGACCAGCTTGTCGTTTTTAGACACGGCCAGGCTGCCTCCCGGGATATTATATTTCTTCATAAAGGTCTGCACGGCATTGTCTACGGCCATGATGTCTTTCTGGGTTTCAGGCTCTTTGGGTTTGGGATCCGCCGGCTTGGGCTCTTCGGGTTTCTGGATTTCAATTACCTCAGGGTCGTCCTCTTTGGAACAGCCCGTCATAACGGCGAGACAGAGGAATACTATAAATTTTTTCATGGGTATATTATTTTATCGTTCATTTTTCACTATCCTCAAAGTCACTACCTCACCGCCCGAGCTCACCCTCAACACATACAGCCCCGGCTCCAGCTTCTCCGTCTGCATCTCCAGCGTGGCCGTCCTGCCGCCGTAACTCTGCTGCCTGAGCACATTGCCCATCAGGTCCACCAGCATCACCTGCCCCCCTTCCGTCTCACCCGCTACCTCTACCCGCATCTGTACCCGAACCGGGTTCGGCCAGATCCGTACCCACAGGGCTTTGCCCTGCGCCACACTGTCGGCCGTTATGGGTTGCTGTTCCTCTGCCCTGCGCCGCTCGCCCTTCTCCAGCTTCTGTAATACCTGGTCTTCTCCCCCCCTGCACATTACTCCGCCGCCCGACCATTCCGTATTCCGGCTCCCCCGGATCCTGTCCCCCGCAAAGAAGCCCTCCAGGTATTTCTCCTTCCGCCCCGTGGTCTTCACACTCCCCCGGCTATGCACATAACCCTTCACCTCCGAACCGCTCCTGATCTTCACCTGTCCCCCGCTATACACCCGCACCTGCTCTCCCGCCCCGTTAAACTCCGTCTCTTTGCCCAGTTTCACATAGTCTCTGACCAGCAGTGCCGTAGCGCCTCCAAAGCTCACCTGTCCTCCCTTGCCCAGCTTCAGGCTCCTAATCTGCACATCGCCACCGCTGAAGATGAGTTTAGCCCCTTTCTTTGCCTTGATACGCCCGTAGCTGCCCGCCGTGAAGGTCTGTGTCGCGTTCTTCTTTACCCGCTCCGTCTTCTTCTCCTTCTTGTCATTGCTGCGGAAGCCCTCCGGCTCCGGTGCCCGCCCCCGCATGTAAACCGACGACTCACTCTCGTTATCAAACCGCGTCCGCTCCGATTTCACAAACGTCCCCTCTGCATCCACCAGCGTGTTTCTCAGCTTCACCATCCCCTTGGAGCCGCTGACACCGATCCCGCCTGCATGCACCCGGTTACTCCTCAGCACTACCTTGTTCTGCGCCAGTATCCCGTAGGAACACGGACATACTCCCTCCGGATCCCGGATCAGGATCTCCGCCCGTATGCTGCCCGTATTGCCGCTGCCGTCTCTGACCGTCAGCGTGATCAGCCGCTTGCCCAGGTCACTGCAACTGAAACTGCTCTGCGATATCTCCATGGTTTCTATCGCGCAGTTGTCATAGCTGCCGTCATTGATCTCTCCTGCTGTCAGGGCGGCTTTGCCGCTACCGTCCAGCTCCACGATCAGATCCTGGGCCTGCGCTACCGGGGCCGTGGTATCTTTTACCGTTACCCGGATTTCTGCCGTACTCTCGTTCCCGGATTTATCTTTCACCCGGTACTGGATGGTATGGATGCCCCTTTCATTACAGCTAAAGCCCGTCTTTTGCAGTTCCCGGCTTTCTATGCCGCAGTTATCTGTGCTGCCCCCGTCTACGGCGTCAGGGCTCAGGCTGGCTCTGCCCGTGTCATCCAGGTAAAGCGTTACGTCTCTGGCCACAATGACCGGCCGGATGGTATCGGCCACCGTGATGGTGATCATCAGCCCGCTTTCGTTACCGCTCTTGTCCCAGCCTTTGAGCTGGATCTCATTTTCGCCTATGTCATCACAGCTGAATTCCGTGCGGCTCAGCGCCAGGCTGTCCAGCCCGCAGTTATCCGTGCTGGCCGCCCCTACCTGCTCTGCCTTCACGCCCCCCTTCCCCGTCTTATCCAGGTAGAGCGTTATGGCCTGTGCCTGCAGCACCGGGGGCGTGTTATCTACTACCGTCACCGTTACTTCTGCTTCCGTGGCTCCGCCCCCCACGTCTTCTACCCGAAGGGTGACTTTGTTTTCTCCCACATCATTACAGTCAAAGTTCAGTTTGGAGGCCGTTACGTTCCAGATCGAGCAGTTGTCCCACATGCTGCCCGCCAGGTCTTCCGGCTTCAGGCTGGCCCGTCCGTTCTGATCCAGTGTGAGCCGTACCGCTTTAGTGGTCACTACCGGTGGCAGGTTATCTACCACCTGGATGAAGGCCACTGCGGTGCCTTCGTTCCCCGAGGCGTCGGTCCCTTTCAGGATGACCTGCCGGCGCTGCCCCAGGTCCCGGCAGTCGAAGTCCCGCCGGTCTATGCTCAGGCTCAGCCCCCCGCAGCCGTCGTAGGAGCCGGCGTCCACATCCGCCGGGGTGATGGAGGCTCTGCCTTCCGTATTCAGGCTTACGGTGATACTGCGCGCCTGGATAACCGGTGCCGTATGGTCTACTACGTGTACCGTACTCTGGCACGAGGTAGAGGCCCCTTTGATGTCTACCAGCGTCAGGGTGGCTTTGTAGCTGCCTACCCGCAGCAGGGGGTTTATATCGATGCTGCGGGTGAACCAGTCGTTATCTTTATCGTAAGACCCTGCGTCCAGGTGTTCCACCCGCAGCAGGGCCTGGCAGTCGCTTCCTGCCACCAGCACCACTACCGGCTTACAGACGGCCATGGGCGGTACGTTACATTCCTTGCGGCTCACGGTGATCTGGGATTCGCTGATGCAGCCCTGCCCGGATTTCACTTTTACTTTGTACACGCCTGGCGTGGAGGCCCAGATGCTGCGCCCCCCCGCCCCCGTGCTCCATTCGTAGCTGGCGCCCGCCGGTGCGGTCAGCTGTACCTGCTCTCCTTCGCAGAGTTCCAGCGGCCCGCCGGCCGTGATGGCTCCCCCGGCACTTTGGGGGTTCAGCAGCTCTACCGGGCCTGCCAGCAGATAGCTGCAGCCTCCGCTGCTGATGCTGAAGGCCGAGTATGTGGCCGCAGAAAGCCCGCTCAGCGTGAAGCCTCCGGCGCTCACCGCTACCGTGGCCGTGGTATCCTTACTGCCTTTCTTAAAGCGCAGCAGGTAGCTTTCCGCATCCAGGTTCGTAGTGAAAACGATCCGGCCGTTCAGGTCGCCGCAGCCTGTAGGATCGCTTTTACTCCCTACCGCAAAGCTGTAGGGGGCCGGGTCGGTCAGCGTGCGCTCGCCTGTGGCGGAGACCATTCCCTCCGTGTGCGTGATAGCAAAGCCTTTGTAAATGCCCTTGCCCAGGCCCGTGAGACTAAAGCCTCCGTTTGCTACCGTTACTGCAGCTGTGGTGTCTTTGGCGCCTCGTTTGAAACTAAGCGTATAAGGGCCCGCTTCCAGGCTGGTGGTGAACCCTATCCGGCCGTCGGCCGCCCCGCAGAGCGTGGGGTTTACTGCTGCTCCCAGGGTCAGCGTCTGCTGTGCTGTGCCGCACACCGCGGTTACGGCCGCTTCCGTAGCGCAGTTCCCCAGGTTTCCGGAGATGCTGCGCGGGTTACTTCCTGATGGTAAGGCCAGGTAGGCGCAGATGTTCGGTAAATTACAGATCGATAAGACGCCGTTATCTTTAATGGCCAGGTTTCTTATACTTCCGGATGGTATGCCCTTTAGTCCGTCGATAGAGCTAAGGAGATCATTTCCTTCAATAAAAAGGGAGCCGCTATTTTCATGGGGCGCGCCGGTATTAAATTTCTGTACGCCGGAAAGTCCGTCCAGGTTTTTCAGGTTAGGGTTTAACCCCAAAATAATATTCCGGGAAACTTCTTTCAGCCCGCTCAGGCCGTTAATCTGGGATAAGGCATTAGCGGTGATTGACACGCCCCGGGCGCTGGTGATCCCTGCCAGGCCGTCTATTTGTTCCAGCTTTCCATGGAACCAGATGGTTATATCGAGCACGGGGCCCTGCAGGTTCTTCAGGCCATCCAGGTTAATGAGTTCCGGGTTAGCATCTATGGTCAGACTGGTTCCGTTAATACTGGTTAAGCCGGATAGCCCGTTTATATTCTTCAGTATTTTATTACCGGTAATCTGCAGGCCTTTTTCACCTGTAGTGCCGGAAGCGATGCTTTGGAGCGCCTCCAGGCCCTCCAGGTCAGCCAGCTTGTCATTATAGAGGATGCTCAGTGAACCTCCGATACTTTTAAGGTTTTTCAGGCCTTTCAGGTTTTGAACGGTTGAAAAAGTAATATCCACATTCCCGGGAATAGAGGTACAGTGCGCATAGGTAATTCCGAAGTCATCCACCTTCTCCTGGGTGCTGAAGGACACATCACCGGCAGGACACGCGGGCGGCGCAGTGGAGCAGGCCGCCGTTACTGCAGCCGTGGTAGCACAGCCGTCCAGGTTTCCGGAGATGGTACGCGGTTTATTGGTGGCCAGGTACGCACACACATTAGCCAGGTTACAAACAGCCAGTAACTTATTATCTTTAATGGTCAGTTCATCTCCGGGTTTACTGATATTTTTGAGGCCCTGTATAGAGGTCAAAAGGGGGTTATTGGCAATATACCAGCCTCCGGTACTCTTCAGCCCCGACAGGCCATCCAGGTCTTTCAACTGCGGGTTCTCATAGATGTATAATTGTGCTCCCGTGCTCTCCAATGCCTCCAGCCCGGCCAGGCTCTGAAGTTTGTTGTTATTCCGGATATTCAGGTAGGCCTCTATGGTTTTCAGTTTCGGAAAACTGAGGGTTTCCAGGTTATTGTTATCCGCAATCAAAAGATGCTCACCTATCTTTTCCAGCTGAGGCAAGGTGGCATTCTCCAGCCCGGGGTTATCTCTTATCCATATATATCCGAAGGGCGGAGTGCCTACAGACCGGAGGGCGGAGAGGCCGTTAAGATTTTTAAGCAGGGCGTTCTCACTCACTACCAGGCTGGTGGTGATGGTTTCCAGGGCGGAGAGGCCGGTCAGGTCCGATAATTTCGGATTTTTGTGTATCCTTAGTTCTTCGCTATATTTCAGGGCCGAAAGATCCGCCAGGCTTTCCAATACATTATTTTCATCAATCCTGAATATGAGACCCACTTCTTTCAGCGCACCCAGCCCCTTCACATTCTTCAGCTTCTTATTTCGCTGGATATACATATATTCTCCCACTTTCTCCAGGGCGTCAAGGCCTTCCAGGCTTTCCAGGTCTGTGTTAGCTACTGAAAACGTCTCTTTCACTTCCTTCACATGAGCCAGCCCCTTCAGGTTAGTTACAGGTCCGCTGATCATGATACTTCCCTGAATGACGGTACAGTGGCTGTATTTTATACCAAATTCATCTACCAGGGCCTGGGTATTGAGCACAATGGTCCCCGTGGGGCAGTCTTTCGGCGGTTCGGGAGAACATGAGGCCACCACCGCATCGGCATTGGCACAGTCGTTCAGGTTACCGGAGATGCTCCGTGGGCCCGGGCCTGCCAGGTACGAACAGATATTGGGCAGGTTACAGACCCAAAGCGCGCCGTTTTCCTGGATGATCAGGTTTTTTATCTTTTCATGCGGTATACCCTTGATCCCGTCAATGGAGACGAGATGGGTATTCCTTGAAATAGCGACCTCCCCGCTCTTTGAAAGGCCCGGTTCGGTGTTAAATTCCACTACCCCCGACAGCCCGTTAAGGGTTTGGAGGGAGGGATTGTTACTCACGTACAAGTTTATGGTAATGGCTTTTAATCCACTCAGTCCGTTGAGGTTAGCCAGAACGGGGTTATCGTATATGCTGACTTCCCTGATTTTTCCTATGCCCTTCAGCCCGTCTATCTGCTGAAGTTTTAAATTGTAGCCGATGTTCAGGGTAGAGACCTGGAATTCATTCAGATTTCCTAAACCGTTCAGGTTCTTCAGTTCCGGGTTACTTCCCACTACTACCGACGCGCCGTTTATACTGCTCAGTCCTGACAGTCCGTTTATATTTTCCAGTATCTTATTATCGCTGATAATCAAGGGCACCAGGTCATAACTACTCTCCAGTGAGCCGGTACTCTCCAGTGCCTCCAGGCCATCCAAGTTAGCTAACTTTGGGTTACTCAGGATAGAAAGGCCTTTCCCAATGGTCTTAACCCCGGCCAGGCCTTTAAGATTGACAATATCTTCCCCCTGGATGGTTACTTTACCCGGGATAGTACTGCAATGCCCGTAGGTGGCACCAAACTTATCGATCTCCTCCTGGCTATTGAACGTATAATCTCCTGTAGGGCATTGTGCAGAAGAAATGGCACAGGCCGCATTTAAGGCCCCTGTATCGGCGCAGGCCCCCAGGTTCCCGGAAACACTCCTGGGTTTACCGGTAGCCAGGAAAGCACATATATTGGGCAGGTTACAGACAGAAAGGGCTCCGTTCTGAACCAGGGTGAGTTCGCTAATGGTAGCCGGATCTATATTTTCCAAACCCTGTAACGAGTTAAGCACAGGGTTTCCACCTACCCCCAATAGCCCGCCGATACTTACCACACCCGACAGGCCGCTCAGGCTTTGCAGTTTTGTATTGGCTTCAATCGCCACTCTTCCACTTATATTTTTTAGTCCCGAAAGGTGGTTAACGTTTTCCAGTTCCGGGTTATAGCTTATGGATAATTCCCCGCCTATATTTTCAAGGGCGCTGAGACCGCTAAGGCTCTTTAGTCCCATGTTACCGGATATCCTTACGTGGCTTCCCACGGTTTTAAGGGCCGACAGCCCATCCAGGTTCAGGAGCAGGGGGTTCTCGCCTAACTGCATATAACCGGTGATGCTTTGCAGTGAGCCCAGCCCGCCAAGATTTTGCAGCGAGGCATTGTTCGCAATATTAAAGAAAGAACTTATGGTTTTCAGCCCGGAAAGCCCGTTTATATGCTGTAAAGCCGCATTATCCGAAATATCCAGTCCTTTCACATTTTGTACACCGGAAAGGGTATTGATGGTTTCAAGCCGGGCATTCTCCAGGATCTGCAGGTTTTCACCGATCTGCTCCAGCGAAGAGAAACCGTCAAGGTTTTTAAGCACCGGATTTTTATCAATATTCAGCGTGGTACCAATGGATTTTACCTTATTGAGGCGGTTAATGTCCTTCAGTTTAGGGTTTTCTGAAATAAACAGGGATCCCCCTATGGTGCTTAGCTCTGACAGTCCCTCCAGATCTTCCAATGCCTGGTTATTGGAAATTCTGAAGCCATTCTGTATGGTTTTCAGAGAAGACAGGCCGCTAAGGTTCTTTAGCCCCGCCGTACTTCCGCCACCGGTATTTTCAATGTGAAGATATCCCATGGTTTGTACGGCAGAAAGACCATTCAGATTTACAATATCCCCTCCTGTGATGGTTACTACGCCCGGAATAGCGGTACAGTGACCGTAAGTGGTTCCGAATTCATCTACCTGGTTCTGTTTATCAAACGTCACATTACCGGTGGGGCAGGCGGCTGCGGGTATGGAACAGGCGGTTTTTACAGCATTTTCATCGATGCATGCGCCCAGGTTCCCGGTAATGGTACGCGGTCCTGACCCTTCCAGGTAAGTACAGATATTGGGCAGGTTACAAACGGAAAGCGTCCCGTTATTGCGTAAAATAAGCCCTTGTATAGTCTTAAAGCCTGTAATAGAGGACGGGTTAATGCCCGCCAGGCCGTTAATGGAAGTTAGCTGCGGGTTATAGGAAACCTGCAGATAGCCCCCTATGGATGTCAAAGAAGCCAGGCCATCGAGATGCTGCAGTTTACTGTTATTATTAATGAGCAAGTAGCCACCTATCGTTTTGAGAGAAGACAGCCCGTTAATATTCGCTAACTGCGCATTGGTATTGATGGTTAAGGAGTCTCCGATAGATTCCAGCTTGTCAAATCCGTTAATATGCGCCAGCTGCGCGTTATTAACCAGCTGTATCTTTCCGTTAATACTCTTTAAGGAAACCAGCCCGTCCACATTCTGCAGGGTGGCATTGCTTTGTATGGTCAGGTCTTTGCCTATGCTTTTTAATTTAGAAAGGCCGGTCACATTTTTCAGTACCGCGTTATTGTATATCTGCAGCGTAGATCCTATGCTTTCCACGTTAGAGAGGCCGCTAATGTCCTCCAGTAGGGGGTTTACATTGATTAGCAGCGTAATTCCTATACTTTTCAGCTGAGATAATCCGTTCAGGTTAGTGATATCGGGTCCATTGACTGTGATGCTGTACGGCAGGTTCTGGCATCCGGCGTAGTTTGTCGGAAAGTCATTGACCAGTTTCTGGGAGTTTAAGGTAATGTTACCGGAGGGGCATTGTGCTTCTGCCCGAAAGATGAGCAGCCCGAGGATCAGCAGTAGCAAGCCCGCCCTTTTCAAAAGGGTGCTGCTCCACAGGCCTTCCTTTGTTAAAAGCGTTACACGCGTATTCCGAAGCAGGCTAACCGGGAGGTAGAGGTATCTTTTCATAGGGCTACATGTTTAAATTTTACCGACACACAAAGCTAGATGCTGCCGGAATTCATGTAAATCCCTGAAAGCCTACATTTTAATAGGGAAAAGTCTATATAGGAAAACCTATAGTGTTCACGGGTTTCAGGCTACGCTGACGGTCTTTTCTCCACGGCCCACCAGCCGGCCTATGGGTTCGGTATAGCGGGAATAACCCTTTTCCGCCAGCAACTGCTGTACGTCGGCCAGTCCGTCCGGGCTGACTGCCACCAGGAGGCCGCCATTCGTCTGGGGGTCCTGCAAAAGCTGGAAAGATTCCATGGCATCTACGGAGGCATCAAAGGCCAGCTTCTGATGATAGCTTTTCCAGTTCCGGTAAGTGGCATCGGGGATGACGTTCTGCCGCAGGTATTTCCCGGCGGCTTCCAGCTTGGGGACCTTCGTGTATTCCAGCACAGCAGACAGGCCCGAGCCTTCAGCCATTTCTATGAGGTGGCCGGTGAGGCCAAAGCCAGTGACGTCAGTCATGGCGTGAACGGCCTCTGACCGCCCCAGGTCAGCCCCGATGGTGTTCAGCCGGGTCAGCTGGCTGTAGAGCAGGGCCTCATCTTCAGCGGTGATCACCTCCCGCTTGGCGGCTGTGGCCAGTACACCCACGCCTATGGGTTTAGTAAGCAGCAGCAGGTCACCTTCCCGGGCTTTATTGTTTTGTTTCAGATGCTTTATTTTTACCATCCCGTTTACGGACAGCCCGAAAACAGGCTCCGGGCTATCAATACTGTGCCCGCCAGCCAGCGGGATATTGGCCTCCCCCAGCCTCCTCCTGATCCGTTGCACCCCGCTGATCAGCAGCGCCGGATCAAACTTTCCATACCCTTCCTCAATATAAGCCAGCCGGGCCTCCCACGGGATAGCTATATCCACCCGCGGCGCAGCCTTCATTTGCGTAAAGAAATTATAATGAATGGCCAGGTCACCTATCCGGCTGCTCTCATTCTCTACCCAGATAGCCGGGTCCTCAAAGTTTTTACAGGAAAGATCATGCAGTGCCTGCGCCAAGCGGTTTTCAAACTGCTCATTGCTGCATTGGGGCTCCTGGCCCAGGTGGCCGAAGGCAGACCCCCGGTGGCCGGCAAGGCCCTCCAGGTCCAGCACCGGCTGACCCAGCCGCTCCAGCTCTTTCAGGATCTCCGTTTTCCCGCTGCCGGTATAGCCGCTTAAAATGCGCAGGAAATGGGGCCGGGCTATCTGGTTCAGCACCCAGTTACGGTAGGCCTTGTAGCCCCCATCCAGGGTCAGCACCTCAAAGCCGTAAAGGTCCAGAAGCCAGGACACCGCCCCGCTCCGCATACCACCGCGCCAGCAGTGCACCACTACCCTCCGGGTTTGTTTTTCCTCCAGTAGCTTTTCCACCTGCTCCACCATGGGCCTCATTTTGGGCCCAAAGTAATCCAGCCCGGCCTTAATGGCCATCTCCCGGCTTTGCTGCTTGTAGAGGGTACCCACCACTTTCCGCTCCTCGTCCGTAAACAGCGGCACAGAGACCGCGCCGGGGTAATGGGCATGAAGATACTCTGACGGGCTCCGCACATCGATAACGGGGGATCCGGCCCCATGCCGGATAAATTCATCCACCGATATGCGCCTTACTGCCATAACACAAAGCTAATCATTTTTCTGACATGCGGATGATGTGAGGGTATATCCGGTTTCCCCGTCTAAAATAAAAACGCCCCACCTTCCGGCAGGGCGTTTTTAGTATTCAGAAACGCAAATTCCTTTCCTTAATCCACGTATTCACGCTTTCTGGGCTCAGAAACACGGGCTGCGTTCGCCGCCTGGATCTCTTCGATGGAATTTACCTGGATGTTCTGGTATTTTCTGCGTCCGGTACCGGCAGGGATCAGGTGACCTACGATCACGTTTTCCTTCAGACCAGCCAGGTCGTCACGCTTACCTTTAACGGCAGCTTCAGACAGTACCTTGGTGGTTTCCTGGAACGATGCCGCTGAAACGAACGACTCCGTACCCAGTGACGCCGTGGTAATCCCCTGCAGGATCACCTGCGATACCGCAGGCTGAGCGTCACGTACGGTCATTTGTTTCTTGTCTTCACGCTTCAGTCTACCGTTTTCGTCCTTGAATTCACGGGTAGAGATGATCTGACCTGGTTTGTAGGTTTCGGATGCTCCGGCATCTACTACCACCTTCTTGTCAAATATCTTGTCGTTTTCTTCACGGAACAGCCACTTGTCTACCGCCTGCATTTCCAGGAACATGGTATCTCCGGCATCGATCACGTCTACCTTCTGCATCATCTGGCGTACGATCACCTCAATGTGCTTATCGGAGATCTTCACACCCTGCTGACGGTATACGGCCTGAGTTTCATTCACCAGGTATTCCTGTACCGCGGTAGGTCCTTTGATACGCAGGATATCGGCCGGCGTGATGGCACCGTCTGAAAGCGGCTCACCCGCACGGATGAAGTCACCTTCCTGCACCAGGATCAGCTTAGACAGCGATACCATGTATTTCATTTTGGTACCGTCTTTGGCCTCCACAAAGATCTCGCGGTTACCCCGCTTGATGCTACCGTAAGAAACCACACCGTCTATCTCTGAAACCACGGCCGGATTTGACGGGTTCCGGGCTTCGAAGAGCTCGGTTACCCTTGGAAGACCACCGGTGATATCGCGGTTCATGTTGATCGCTCTCGGGATCTTGGCCAGGATCTGTCCGGCTTTCACCTCCTGTCCGTTTTCCACCATCAGACGGGCACTTACAGGCAGGTTATATTCCTTGGTTTCATCTTCCAGCGACTTGATGATCAGGGCTGGGTTTTTCGCCCGGTCTTTGGAGTCAGTGATCACCTTATCACGGAAACCGGTTTGCTCATCGGCTTCTTCACGGTAAGTGATACCTTCTTCGATGGAGTCGTATTCCACTACCCCGTCAAATTCGGTCATGATCACGGCATTAAACTGATCCCAGTTACACAGCGCTGCTCCTTTTTCCACGATCTCCCCGTCTTTTACCAGCAGGGTAGAACCGTAAGGGATGTTATTGGCAATCAGCAGCTGGTTAGTAGCCGGGTCAATGATCCGGATCTCACCCCTACGGCCGATCACAATGGTGCTCTCTTCGCCTTCCTTATTGGTAAACTGTACGGTCCGTACATCTTCAAAGCTGATCTTACCGGCAAATTTCGCCTTCAGGTTCGCTTCTACCGATACGTTCATGGCCGTACCACCGGTGTGGAACGTACGCAGGGTCAGCTGTGTACCCGGCTCACCGATAGACTGCGATGCAATCACACCCACGGCTTCACCCACATCCACCATCCGCCCGGAGGCCAGGTTACGTCCGTAACATTTGGCACAAACCCCTACTTTGGTTTCGCAGGTCAGTGCTGAACGGATCTCGATGGTTTCTATCGACGTATTGTCTATTCTTTCCGCAATTTCTTCGGTGATCTCCTCTCCGGCCACAATGATCAGCTCTTTGGTCAGCGGATCAATGATGTCATGCACGGAAGTTCTACCCAGGATACGCTCTGAAAGCGGCTCGATGATGTCATCGTTTTCTTTCAGGGCAGAAACGTTAATTCCTCTCAGGGTACCACAGTCTTCTTCGTTCACCACCACATCCTGGGCCACATCGTGAAGACGACGGGTCAGGTAACCGGCATCGGCCGTTTTAAGGGCAGTATCCGCAAGACCCTTCCGGGCACCGTGAGTAGAGATGAAGTATTCCAGAACGTCAAGACCCTCCTTAAAGTTAGAGAGGATAGGGTTTTCGATGATCTCACCCACAGAACCTGCAATGTTCTTCTGCGGCTTGGCCATCAGACCCCGCATACCGCCCAGCTGACGGATCTGCTCCTGGGAACCCCGTGCACCGGAGTGCATCATCATGTAAACCGGGTTAAAGCCCTGGCGGTCATTTTCCAGCTGACGCAGCAGCGTCTCTCTCAGGCGGGTGTTTACCCGGGTCCAGATGTCGATGATCTGGTTATAACGTTCCCGCTCGGTGATGATACCGAACATATAGTTATTCTGCACTTCTTCCACTTCGTCACGGGCGTTATCAATCAGCCCCTGCTTTTCTTCAGGGATCATGATGTCACCCAGGCCGATGGACAGACCACCGCGGAAGGCCGACTGGAATCCAAGCTCCTTGATATCATCCAGGAACTGGGCGGTACGGGCAAAAGACACTTCTTTAAATACCTTACCGATGATTCCCTGCAGCTTTTTCTTGGTCAGCAGTTCATTGATATAACCTACTTTTTCCGGTACAAACTGGTTAAAGAGTACTCTACCGGCTACGGTGTCGATCATCTTCTCTACCAGCTCGCCGTTTTCATCTTTCACTTTGGTTTTCACCTTGATAAAGGCGTGCTTGGAAAGGCTGCCTTCGTTCAGGGCGATGATCACCTCTTCTGCATTGTAGAAGATTTTATCTTCCCCTGCTATAGGCTCTTCCGGTGTAGAGCGCTTTCCTTTGGTCACGTAATACAGACCCAGTACCATGTCCTGGGAAGGTACCGTGATAGGCGCGCCGTTTGCCGGGTTCAGGATGTTATGCGAGGAAAGCATCAGGATAGATGCCTCCATGATGGCTTCCTGGCCCAGTGGCACGTGCACGGCCATCTGGTCACCGTCAAAGTCAGCGTTAAAGGCCGTACACACCAGCGGGTGAAGCTGAATAGCCTTACCTTCCACCAGCTTAGGCTGGAACGCCTGGATACCCAGACGGTGGAGTGTAGGGGCCCGGTTAAGCAGTACGGGGTGTCCTTTTAGTACATTTTCCAGGATATCCCAGATCACCGCATCTTTCCGGTCTACTATTTTCTTCGCTGATTTTACGGTTTTAACGATACCCCTTTCAATCAGCTTACGGATAATAAACGGTTTGAAGAGCTCGGCGGCCATGTCTTTCGGAAGACCACATTCGTGCAGCTTCAGTTCAGGGCCTACCACGATCACCGAACGACCGGAGTAGTCCACCCTTTTACCCAGCAGGTTCTGACGGAAACGTCCCTGCTTACCTTTCAGCATATCGGAAAGCGATTTCAGGGCGCGGTTACCGTCGGATCTTACCGCGTTCACTTTTCTCGAGTTATCAAACAGCGAGTCTACGGCTTCCTGGAGCATCCGTTTTTCGTTTCTCAGGATTACCTCAGGCGCTTTGATCTCCAGCAGTCTTTTCAGACGGTTATTCCGGATGATCACCCTTCTGTACAGGTCGTTCAGGTCAGAGGTGGCAAAACGGCCACCATCCAGGGGCACCAGCGGACGAAGCTCCGGTGGAATCACCGGTACCATACGGATCACCATCCACTCGGGATTGTTCTCAATACGGGTCTTGGCATCGCGGAAAGATTCCACTACTTTCAGACGCTTCAGGGCTTCCGCCTTTCTCTGCTGCGAGTTATCCGTAGCCGCCTGGTGACGCAGCTCATACGAGAGCTCATCCAGTTTCAGCCGGGACAGCAGCATATAAAGGGCTTCGGCTCCCATTTTAGCAATAAACTTCTGGGGATCCTCGTCAGGAAGCATCTGGTTTTCGCGTGGCAGCTTATCCAGCACGTCCAGGTACTCTTCTTCGGTCAGGAAGTCCATGTGGCTCAGGCCGTCTTCTTCCTTGATACCCGGCTGGATCACCACGTAGCGTTCGTAGTAGATCACCTGGTCCAGCTTCTTGGAAGAAAGGCCCAGCAGGTAACCTATTTTGTTAGGAAGCGACTTGAAGTACCAGATATGCGCTACCGGAACCACCAGTTCAATGTGGCCCATGCGCTCCCGGCGTACTTTCTTCTCCGTCACCTCCACACCGCAGCGGTCGCAGATGATGCCTTTGTACCGGATCCTTTTATACTTACCGCAGTGACATTCCCAGTCTTTTACCGGCCCGAAGATCCGCTCGCAGAACAGACCGCCCATTTCGGGCTTGTAGGTTCTGTAGTTAATGGTTTCCGGCTGGGTAACTTCACCATAAGAGCCCTCCAGGATAGATTCCGGGGAGGCCAGGCTTATGGTGATGCTGTTAAAATCACTGTTCAGCTTTTTATTTTTCTTTAATGACATTTTCTATGCTTTGTTTGAAAATGATTATAATTAATTAAGAGTGATCTCCAATGCAAGTCCTCTCAGTTCATGCACCAGTACGTTAAATGACTCAGGGATGCTGGCTTTCGGCAGGTTCTCGCCTTTCACGATGGCCTCGTAAGCTTTAGCTCTTCCCAGCACGTCATCCGACTTCAGGGTCAGGATCTCACGAAGCACGTGCGAAGCACCGAAGGCTTCCAGCGCCCATACTTCCATTTCCCCGAAACGCTGTCCACCGAACTGCGCCTTACCACCCAGCGGCTGCTGCGTAATGAGGGAGTAAGGTCCGATAGAACGGGCGTGCATTTTGTCATCTACCAGGTGACCCAGTTTCAGCATGTACATGATACCCACGGTAGTAGGCTGATCAAAACGATCACCCGTAAGACCGTTATACAGGTAAGTACGTCCGAATTCTGCCAGGCCTGCCTCTTTCAGTTCGGCGGATACTTCTTCGTTCGAAGCCCCGTCAAAGATCGGCGTGGCGTACTTGCGGCCCAGTTTTTTACCGGCCCATCCGAGACATACCTCGTACAGCTGCCCGATGTTCATCCGGGAAGGTACCCCCAGTGGGTTCAGCACGATGTCCATGGTGCTACCGTCTTCCAGGAATGGCATGTCCTCGTCTCTTACGATCCGGGCTACCACCCCTTTGTTACCGTGACGACCCGCCATCTTGTCACCCACTTTCAGCTTACGCTTCTTGGCGATGTACACTTTGGCCAGTTTCACGATACCCGCAGGAAGTTCATCCCCCACTTCCAGCACAAATTTCTCGCGCTTGAATACCCCGATGATCTCGGAGCGGCGGGTCAGGTAGTTTTTCACCAGGGATACCAGCATGCTGTTCACTTCGGCGTCATTGGTCCAGCCTTCCAGGATGATATCACCCAGCAGGTTAGCCTCTTCCGGTACGTTATAGGTACTTTCGTCCACAAACGGGTTTTTCTCCGGGAACAGGTTGTTGGAGATATTGGACTTATTGAACTTCACTCCTTTCGAGATCAGCTCTTCACCGAATTTATGTTTTACTCCGTTAGAAGTTTTACCTTCCAGCAGGGTAACCATCTTATCGATCATCACTTCTTTCAGCGCAGACAGATCTTTGCTGTGCTTCACCATCAGGCGCTTCACTTCTTCCTTATGCTTCACTCTTTCTTCTTTAGAAGGACGGGAGAACAGTTTGGTATCAATGATCACCCCTCTTAACGACGGCGGTGCTTTTTTGGAAGCATCTTTCACATCACCGGCTTTATCACCGAAGATGGCCCGAAGCAGTTTTTCTTCCGGCGTAGGATCGGATTCTCCTTTAGGTGTGATCTTACCGATCAGGATATCGCCTTCCTTGATGTGGGTACCTACTCTTACGATACCGTTCTCATCCAGGTTTTTCACGGCTTCTTCGGATACGTTCGGGATCTCTGAGGTCAGTTCCTCTTCTCCACGCTTGGTATCACGAACTTCCAGGTCAAACTCCTCGATGTGAATGGACGTAAAGATATCTTCGCGTACCACACGCTCAGAGATCACGATGGCATCCTCAAAGTTATAGCCCTGCCATGGCATGAAAGCCACCTGCAGGTTACGTCCCAGGGCCAGCTCACCACCTTGGGTAGCGTAGCCTTCCACCAGGATCTGTCCTTTTTTCACGCGCTGACCTTTCAGTACGATAGGCCGCAGGTTAATGCAGGTATCCTGGTTAGTTCTCCGGAACTTGATCAGGTTATACGTGGTGAAGTTGGTATCAAAGCTCACCAGCTTCTGGTTATCGGTCCAGTCGTAATTGACTACGATCTTCTCGGCATCCACGTAGTCGATCACCCCGTCTCCTTCCGCCACGATCAGCGTACGGGAGTCACGGGCCAGCTTACCTTCCAGTCCGGTACCTACGATAGGCGCTTCCGGACGCAGCAGAGGCACGGCCTGGCGCTGCATGTTAGATCCCATCAGGGCCCGGTTAGCATCATCGTGCTCCAGGAACGGAATCATGGAAGCGGCGATGGATACGATCTGGTTAGGAGCGATGTCCATGTATTCGATCTCATCCGGCGCCTTCATCGGGAAGTCCCCTTCGTAGCGGCATTTCAGCAGGTCTACGGAGAAGGTTCCGTTATCTTTCACATTGGCAGTAGCCATGGCAATGTTCTTGCCGTCTTCTTCCTCTGCGGTCAGGTATTCGATATCGCCGGTCAGCTTACCGTTTTCTATCTTGTTGTAAGGCGTTTCTATAAAGCCCATCGAGTTGATCTTCGCATACGTACACAGCGAGGAGATCAGACCGATGTTCGGGCCTTCCGGTGTTTCAATGGTACACAGACGGCCGTAGTGCGTATAGTGAACGTCACGCACCTCGAAACCGGCTCTTTCACGGGAAAGACCGCCGGGTCCCAGGGCCGAAAGACGACGCTTGTGCGTGATCTCGGCCAGTGGGTTCGTCTGGTCCATGAACTGTGAAAGCTGGTTAGTTCCGAAGAACGAGTTGATCACCGAAGACAGCGTACGGGCATTGATCAGGTCTACCGGCTTGAAATCTTCGTTATCCCTGACGTTCATTCTTTCTTTGATGGTCCGGGCCATACGGGCCAGACCCACGCCGAACTGGCCGGAAAGCTGCTCACCTACGGTACGTACACGACGGTTCGAGAGGTGGTCAATATCATCCACCACAGCCTTGGAGTTAATCAGCCCGATCAGGTACTTCACGATAGAGATAATATCTTCTTTCGAAAGTACGCGGGTTTCCAGCGGCGTATCCAGGTTCAGCTTGGTGTTTACCCGGTAGCGGCCCACTTCCCCGAGGTCATAGCGCTTATCGGAGAAGAACAGCCCTTGGATAATCTCCCGTGCGGTAGCTTCATCCGGCGCTTCGGTGTTACGCAGCTGACGGTAGATCTGCTCTACCGCTTCTTTCTCCGAGTTGGAGCTGTCTTTTTGCAGCGTATTATAAATGATGTTGTATTCCGATACGTTGGCGTCTTCCCGGTGAAGAATGATGGATTTCAGTTCCGTATCCAGGATCAGCTCGATATCGTTTTCAGTAATGAGGGAATCTCTTTCCAGTAACACCTCGTTACGGTCAATAGACACCACCTCGCCGGTATCTTCATCCACGAAGTCCTCTGTCCAGGTTTTCAGAACCCTTGCGGCCAGTCTTCTGCCCACTACTTTTTTCAGGTTCTCACGGGTGGCCGGGATCTCTTCGGAAAGACCGAACAGGTCCAGGATCTCTTTATCCGTACCAAAACCGATGGAACGCAGCAGCGTGGTTACCGGGAATTTCTTCTTCCGGTCAATGTACGCGTACATCACGTTATTGACGTCAGTGGAGAACTCGATCCAGGATCCTTTCATCGGGATCACCCGGGCCGAGTAAAGCTTGGTACCGTTTGTGTGCTTACTCATGGAGAAGAACACGCCCGGCGAGCGGTGCAGCTGGGATACGATCACCCTTTCGGCGCCGTTGATCACAAAAGACCCGCGTGACGTCATATAAGGAATATTCCCTAAGAATACCTCCTGCTCTATGGTTTCGAAATCTTCGTTATCAGCGTCATTACAGGTCAGCTTCAATTTAGCTTTTAACGGCACTGAATACGTTAATCCTCTGTCGATACACTCATCTACAGAGTACTTAGGCTGGTCTATGGTGTAATCCACAAACTCAAGCACGTAGTTCTCGCGCGAGTCGGCAATCGGGAAGTTATCCATAAAGGTCTGATACAAGCCTTCCGCCCTGCGGCTTTCAGCGGGTGTATCGATCTGGAAAAATTCCGTGAATGATTGCAACTGGATATCCAGGAAATCGGGATATTCTAACGCGGGCTGAACACTTGCAAAGGACTTCCTTCCGGTTTCTGTCAATTTCAAGGTTTTAAATTGTTTTAAGTGATTAAAGAACTCGTCGGCAGTCAGAAACTACCCGAAAAAAAATCGCAGTGAGGACCCCTTTTCATCTGCCCCTACGAAAGGCGGAAGTGTCTCGGGTAAGTCGGTGAAAGTGAAAAGTGAACCGTTAATAGTGAGCAACTCCGGCGACGAGCAATTTGCTGCTGACTTTGAAGTTGTTAGGTACGCTACCCGGCTGTTATCTTCTTACTTTGCACCAAAAGAGTGCAAAATTAATAAATTATTTTCAATAACTCAATAGATACAACACATTTTTATAGTGCCCGGGTTCCGCCTCCGTCATTCTTTATTCCGGTTTACTCCTAACGCTGAAAAGGGGGTTTTCGCATTAGAATGTGATTAAAATGTTAATTGACAGTGGATTAGTGTTTCCCTTCTTCCTATTTTTATCTTTTGAATTAACCACATATATTTTTTATTTCTTATGAAAACTTTATTTAAAGCTTTATTTTTCCTGGTTCTGGTATCTGCCTGTTCGGAAAATGAGCCGGATGTAAACCCGCCTGTGGCTAAATTTTCGTTTGAAGCCGGCGAAAAAGGCGTGGTTAAATTTACAAGTACGTCAGAGTTTGCCGAAGAGCACACCTGGGAGTTTGGTAACGGCAAGACCTCTGCCGAAAAGCATCCCACCCATACTTTCGAAAAGAACGGGGAATACAGGGTGACCCTTACGGCTAAAAACCGGCACGGGAGTCATGCGGCTTCGGAAACGCTGATCATCTCGGACATGCATCCGCCCATGGCCGACTTTACGTTTGAAATTAAGGGCAGAGGCGTGGTAGAATTTAAAAGCACCTCCAGCTATGCCAAAGAGTACGTGTGGGATTTCGGTAACGGTAAAACCTCCCTGGTTCCTAACCCTACCCATACTTATGAGAATGACGGGCAGTATAATGTAAAGCTGACCGTCAAAAATGAGCACGGAACCGACACCAAAACCCGGCAGGTGGCATTGACCCATGTAAATCTGCCCCATGCCGATTTCACGTTTGTAACCGACAAAGGAAAAGTGACCTTTACCAATACCTCCCACTTTTCGGAAAGTTATCTCTGGAATTTTGGCGACGGCAAGACCAGCACCGAACAAAATCCCGTACACTTCTATACAGAGAACAGGAACTATACGGTGAAGCTGACCGCCAAAAGCAGCATAGGGGAACACGCTATGGAAAAGACCGTAACCGTTACAGGCGCCCTTCCCCAGACACCGAATAACCTGATTTATGTAAGCAACTACTCTTCCGGTAAGCAGCTGATCCAGGCCCTGGATGCCTCCACCGGAGAGGTGAGGTGGTCACGCGAGGGGTTCAACGGACGGATCCACGGCGCCCTTTCCCTGGTGGGCAGCACCCTGTATTTCAGCACAGACCAATACCTATATGCAGCAGACGCTTCTAACGGCAATACCCGCTGGCGGTTTTCAGCCGGCTCCGCAGCCAGTCCCGTGGTACTGAATAACGTGGCTTATTTTGGCGCGAATAATGGCAAAATTTACGCGGTAAATACGGCTGATGGCAGTAAAAAGTGGGAGCTGCAGGTAGCGGCACCCATAAGCGCCGGCGTAATGATTCATGAAAATGTGCTGTTTGTGGGTACCCTTGCCCCTTCAGGCGGTGGCGGCGGAACCTTCTATGCGGTAAATATCGCAGACGGATCCGTTAAATGGCAGCGGGGCACCTATGGGGGATCGATGAACACCAAAGCGCAAATCGGAGGAAACCATGTTTATTTCGGTGGCTCCGTAGGCCTTCACGTGCTGAATAAACATAACGGCTCAGGTCACGAGGGGCTGATCGCTTATTCTTTCCGGCAGGTGCAGCACTCCAGCCCTATTGTCATTGAAAACCATGTATTTGGTCTTTTTGGCGGAAGTGAGTTTGCCCGGGTGGATGTACTCTCCGATGCGGCCCTCTGGACCCATAATCTAAGTTCTTCCGGGAACAATGCCAGCCCCTTACTGATAGGAAATACCGTCTTTATTTCTGGCCAGACCCGCGTATATGCCCTGAATAAGGGGAATGGTAGTATAACCTGGTCCTTCCAGGGCACCCATTTCAACTCCAGGAATATCACCTATGCCAATGAGATTATTTACGTAGCCGATAACAAAGGAAATTCCAGTGAACTTCTGGCCCTGAACGCCGGAAACGGCAGTGTGCTCTTCCGGACCACAGTAACGGGGGCGTTGGGTGACATGACGGTTCTGGCTAAAGACGGCCGGGTGACGTATCCGGGGTCTGCAGGGCAGCCCTGAGAATTACTTTTTGATCCGCAGATCATACCGGAACTCCCGTACTTCAAGCAGGCGGAAAGCCTTTCCCTCCGCAGAAGGGTTCAGCAGGTAGTTGTACTCGGAAGGAATCACCACAGAAGGTACACGCACTACGGGGATTCTATCCTGTAAAAGCGCACTGCAAAAATCTTTGGCAGAAAGCGGCGCGGGCACTGCCGCCCAGTTGCCCGGAAGTTTTTTAGGAATATGAATATATTTTTCGTCTACTTCAAATACCGCCAGGCTCAGGTCCAGGGGTACAAAAGCCACATTAACGTTTACAGAATACTCCAGCACGGCCAGGGCAGCGCTGCCCGCCGTATAAATGCTGGGCACGTTTATATGATTCCAGCGGCCACCAAAGAGCTTTGCACCGGTGCCGGTGAGATCATGGGCGTATTCGGTTTTACTGATGCGGTAAACGTTCATAAGCGGAGTGCCTGGAGCTGTGAGTTAATAACCCGGAACTGATAATTTTTATGAATACACCCCGTAGGCGATCCGGCCGATCAGGCTTTTCACCTCTTCACGGCCGTAAAGGCTATCCGTGATGCTCAGCGGGGTTAGGCCACCCAGGGCCTGGTTAGGGGCCTTCATCCATTGGTTAAAGGCTTCCGTGTCTTCAAATACCTCATACCCGTACGCATAGAGATCTGCCAGCGAAACAATTCTCTCACTGAGCGGGCCATTAAATTTTTCTGCTCCTTTCTTATTAATGAGGGTGGCGCGGGTAACGGCCAGCGCATCAGCCAGGTCATCATAATCCAGGGCGCTGGCTTTTTTAAACTGCTCCAGGTAGTTTTTAGAGACGCCCTTTTTACTGATCTCCATTTTCTGAAGCGGAGTCATGCCGCTCAGGGGCAGGGAGCGCCCAGCGGTCATATACATAGTGGGGGCTTCACACACAAAATCTCCGGAAGCCTTCTCCGGGGGAATGCTGTAGGGTTTAGGCGTTTTCATAAAAGTATATAAATTTACTTTTCAAAAAACAAATTTATACTCTTCTTCCCGGATTTCCTAACATAACCTCATTTTTATCCATAAAAAAGCACCGCCCTTCCGGACGGTGCCTTTTATCTTCGCTAAGCGTCAATTACTTGATCTCTACTTCAGCACCGGCTTCATTTTTCTGTACGACCAATAATTCCATAGTTGGAGTCTACATCAATAATCATCGTTTGGTAGCTCTTTGGTAAATTCTCCGTATAAATTCTATTTCTCTTATACACACCTATACCATTACGTAACGTATCTCCGGAAGAGAAAACCACTTCAGCAGTAAAAAAACCCTCTCCACTATTAGAGTATTGACTTATATTAATAGTTTCTAACTCTGTCGAAATACCTGATTCTATTTCATAAAACGTCATTACCTCCTTTATTGCTCCCGTCTCAACGTTATTATTTATTTCACCGTCTTGAATAAATAGGGTAGTCCTGGCAATATGTTTGCCTGAATGATTTCTAACCCCCAAAGAAATTCTCCGATTTTCAGGTGTTGTTAGATCACAAGACAACAATATCACTTGAAAGAATACAAGAATACCTAATAGCGTTTTCTGTTTTATCTGAAAATCCATAATTACTCTTGAAAATATTTTATGGTAACCGTTTATTGTAGTCTAACCAAAGTATACGCATCCTTACTGCTAATCTCTGAAACCGTTGATACCAAATGGCATGGATATGCGGAAATAGTAATTGCTATTTCCCTAAATGTCTTATTAATTCTAGTATTTCTATTAGGCCATGAACCTGTAACTTCTACGTTATTTCTATAATATTCAAGAGCGACTCTGTTATTTTGCATATCCATTCCTGTCCCTATCCCAGATTGTCCACACTCATGTGATAACAACAATTGACTAACTATATCCATAGCCTTATCAGGATTTGAATATCGCCATGTCCCTTCCTTACCTAAATAAACACCCCATATTCCATGTCTAACAGCATCCATATAGTCATTACTTCCCCCATTGTTTGTTGGCGATCCGTAAACTCCACAGAAATAATTAGCATTATCAACGGCCAATCTTAAGCCGGATATATCAAGTCTCGGATGAGAAATAACGACAGAAACCGTACATGCCGTATTTAACCAATCGCCGGAACTAATATACCCTCTCGCTTTTCTCTCATTAGAAATTAATGAATATTCAGCTCCATTAAGTTGAGAGAAAGCAGATACAATATCAAATGCCATTATTTTTTCAATATAATCCAAAATAGTTTCGCTATTTTCGTTGATTTCTTCAATAGTCATTTTAGGGAAAATTCTCTGATAGGCCTTAGCATCAAAGTAATCAAAGCTGGGATACAGTTTATACACTTCCTCTATAATTTCTACTAAGGAATTCCCTCTGACATGCTTTACTTTGTATACATTTTTTGAAGTTCTATTAAGAGCAATATCTTCAAAGTCCCGGGGGGTAAATTCTAATAAATTAGTTGGGTAACCTTCAGGTAATTGTACTTCCAATCCTTTAAAATGAGCTTGCCTGGCAGAGTTAAAATTTGCGAAATATTTAGCGTCTGTAGTACTGGTTCCTGACATTTCATTTAATTCTGTTTCACATGAGGTAAATAAAATGCAGAGAGTAAAAAACAAAGAAAATCTTTTCATTTTGTTATTGTCGATTTGTTATTTAGTTAATTTAGTATGGAAAAAAGCACCGCCCTTCCGGACGGTGCCTCCTATCTTCGCTAAGCGTCAATTACTTGATCTCTACTTCAGCACCGGCTTCTTCCAGTTGCTTCTTAAGCGCATCTGCTTCGTCTTTCGCGATACCTTCTTTCAGAGGCTTCGGAGCTGTATCTACTACTTCTTTCGCTTCTTTCAGGCCCAGACCGGTCAGGTCTTTCACCAGTTTCACTACCTGAAGTTTGTTAGCACCACCTGATTTCAGGATCACGTCAAATGAAGTTTTCTCTTCTACTACGGGAGCATCTCCACCGGCAGCAGGACCTGCTACCATTACTGCACCTGCAGCAGCAGGCTCAATACCGTACTCATCCTTAAGGATAGCGGCCAGTTCATTTACTTCTTTAACAGTTAAGTTTACTAATTGCTCAGCGAACGCTTTAATATCTGCCATTTTTATAAAAATTTAGATAGTTTAAAAATTTGAAAATTGGGATATAACCCCGGTTAAAAAATTAATTTCAGGCGGCTTCTTTCTCGGAAAGAGTTTTAAGAATACCCGCCAGGTTTTGACCACCGCTCTGCAATGCACCCAGTACATTTTTCGCAGGCGACTGCAGCAGTCCGATTACTTCGCCAACCATTTCGGCTTTCGACTTCAGTTTCGACAGTGCGTCAAGCTGATCGTGTCCGATGAACAGCCCGCCATCTACTGACGCTCCTTTCAGTTTAATCGACTCTTTGTTGTCCTTCAGGAAATCTTTGATCAGGGTAGCTGCTGCCTTCCCGCTTTCGGGGTGGAACATGATCCCTGAGAATCCTTTCAGAACCGACTCGTTGAACGACGTGTAATCTGTGTCGAGGCTTGCAAGAGCTTTCTCAATCAGCGTATTTTTCACTACCACGTACTCTATACCATTCTCAAAACACTTGCGTCTCAGTTGGTTGGTTTTAGCCACCGACATTCCGCTAGCGTCTGTAATATAGAAGTAAGGGTTGGCAGCAAACTTTTCGCTCAGCTCCTGAATGATAAGTGCTTTCTCTTCTCTTGTCATGATTACAGTCCTATAATTGTTGATTTATCAATCTGAATACCAGGGCTCATGGTGCTTGAAAGCGTGATACCCTTTACGTACGTACCTTTCGCCGATGAAGGCTTAAGTTTAATCAGTGTCTGAACCAGTTCGTTAGCATTTTCCGCGATTTTCTGAGTATCGAAAGATACTTTTCCGATACCGGCGTGAATGATACCTGTCTTATCTACTTTAAAGTCGATCTTACCGGCTTTCACTTCCTGAACCGCTTTACCTACGTCCAGCGTTACTGTACCCGACTTAGGGTTTGGCATCAGGCCACGAGGACCCAGCACTTTACCCAGTCTACCCAGTTTCGCCATTACGGTAGGCATGGTGATGATTACGTCAATGTCCGTCCACCCTTCTTTTTCGATCTTCTGAATGTAATCATCCAGACCTACGTGGTCAGCGCCCGCTGCTTTGGCTTCTTCGGCTTTATCAGGTGTACAAAGTACAAGTACTCTTACCTGCTTACCGGTACCGTGCGGCAGAGCTACCACACCACGAACCATCTGGTCCGCTTTACGAGGATCTACACCTAATCTTACGTCGATATCTACCGAAGCGTCAAATTTAGTGTAAGAGATTTGTTTCAGAATCCCTGCGGCTTCTTCCAGGCTGTACGATTTCTCGCTGTCAAACTTGGAAAGGGCCTCTTTTCTTTTTTTGCTTATCTTAGCCATAAGTGTTGGTAGTTAACGTTCCGGCTCTGGACCGGAACTCCCATTGGTTTTGTTAATTAAAAAGGTCTGTCACCTGTAATGTTCAAGCCCATGTTATTGGCTGTACCCTCTACCATTTTCATGGCAGATTCTATCGTAAAGCAGTTCAGGTCCGGCATTTTGGTTTCGGCAATAGTTCTTACCTGATCCCATGTTAACGAGCCCACCTTGTTCCGGTTAGGCTGGTCTGAACCTTTCTTTGCTTTAGATGCATCCAGTAACAGTACTGCTGTAGGGGCGGTCTTAATAACGAACTCAAATGATTTATCTGTGTAATATGTAATTAACACAGGAACCACCTGTCCCATTTTATCCTGGGTTCTGGCATTGAACTGCTTACAGAACTCCATGATGTTAATACCCTTAGAACCCAAAGCAGGACCGATCGGAGGTGCAGGGTTAGCCTGACCACCTTTGGCTTGAAGTTTTAAGTAGCCTGCGATTTCTTTCGCCATTTTTCTTGAAATTTAAAATTTGAGAAATACGAACTAACGAACTCAGTCCCGCGCAGGCCCTTCCTAAGTCACAATCAGAAAGCGTCATCAGGATGATCATTCGATTCTCCAAAGTTTTCTTACACTCTCAGGGGAAGCGTAACCTGCTGAAAACAGGTCAAGAGGATAAGAAAAACTCAGCCAAAACAGACTCATCGCCTAAAATGGACTGCAAAGGTAGTGGAAATAAATTGAGAAACAAATAGTTACCTGAAAATGTTTTATTTCATTTCCCGAATCTGGTCTCTGCGGAACGGGAAATCCGGTGTAAGATCATAGCCCGGCCTAACCCCGGTCATAAAATATGTGATATTTCCGGGATTGTTTTGCATTCTGAGAATTTAAAAAGTAAATATCATGAAAGAGTTAGAAAACAAAGTAGCCATCATCACCGGTGCCGGTTCGGGAATTGGAAAAGCGGCGGCCTTACTGTTTGCCCGGAACGGGGCAAAGCTGGTTTTAACCGATATCAACGAGGATCACCTGCTGGAGGCCGTGGGTGAGGTGAAAGCCCTGGGGGCTGAAGCCATAGGAGTTACCGCTGACTCCTCTAAAGCGGAAGATAATAAGGAGATCACGGATATTGCCCTGGATGTTTATGGCCGGCTGGATATTGCCGTGAATAACGCCGGTATAGGAGGTGCTATAGCGCCGGTGGGGGAATATGACATAGAGGAATGGCAAAAAGTGATCAATATTAACCTCAGCGGCGTTTTTTACGGAATGCGTTACCAGATTCCTGCAATCGAAAAAACCGCAGGCCGCGGCTCCATCATTAATGTAGCTTCCATCCTGGGATCGGTGGGATTTGCGAACAGCGCCGCTTATGTAGCCGCCAAGCACGGGGTGGTGGGACTGACCAAGACCGCCGCGCTGGAATATTCCGCCAAAGGCATCCGGGTGAATTCCGTAGGGCCGGGCTTCATCAAAACCCCGCTGGTGCAGCGTGCCCTGCCCCAGGAAGCCCTGGACGGGCTGGTGGCTCTGCATCCCATAGGCCGGTTAGGGGAGGCCGCTGAAGTAGCAGAAGTATTTCTTTTCCTGGCCGGTGACCGCTCCTCTTTTGTTACCGGAAGCTACTATACGGTAGACGGCGGCTATACCAGCCTGTAGGTGGAATTGTCCCCTTACATTACTGCCTTCTCTCCCAGCAGGATCCGCGGCCGCAGGCGTAGTCCGAAGTTGCCGTCGGTCTTGCTGCGGATAAACTCTACCGCCTCATCAATGGAGTCGGTGACCAGGAACAGGTTAGGATCTTTCAGGGAAATGGTCTTTGCCTCCACCATCATCCGCACGTGCTCAATCATGTGCTGATGATAGACCGAACCGAATACGACCACGGGGAACTGCTCGATCTTCTCCGTCTGAATGAGCGTCAGCGCCTCAAAGAACTCGTCTAAGGTGCCGAACCCGCCCGGACAGATCACAAACGCATACGAATACTTGATCAACAGGGTTTTCCGGACAAAAAAGTATTTAAAATCCACGTATTTATCCAGGTAAGGATTAGAATGCTGCTCATGGGGCAGCTCAATGTTACAGGCCACGGAGGCGCCGCCGGCATCTTTAGCCCCCCGGTTAGCGGCTTCCATGATGCCGGGTCCGCCGCCTGTCATGATGGTAAAACCCAGGGTGGAGATTTTGGCCGACAGCTCCCGGGCCTGCTGATAGTGAATACTGTTCTCGTCAAAACGGGCTGACCCGAAAACCGTAACACAGGGCCCCACAAAGTGCAGGGTTCTGAATCCCCGGATAAACTCCATAAAGACATCCAGCGCGTAACGGAATTCCTTCCATCGCGCGCGCGGGCCTTCTAAAAATCGCGTTTCTGAGTTGTTGATCATATTGAGCTTAAGCTTGAATAGGGGGCAAGATAAAAAACCCGTGGAAATGAAGAAAGAAATTCAATAACAAAAAACTACCTTTATAGTCCGAAACGTTCATCTTATGAGGTTATTATTTTGCTTATTCATCATGATGGGGCTGCAAGCCACGGCCCAGCAAAACCCCGAAACATGGAAAATCACCTATGCCCGCATCGTTAATGACCAGCAGCCCGACACCCGGAATGCCCCGGTCGTATTCACCCATGCCGGCGCCACCCTGATCACCTCCGATCCTGTTCTGAAGGGCACGGCTCCTTTCCCGGTAGAACAAACGTTTTTTGACCCCGTCACCCGGAAGATCATGTATGTGTCTTCACTGGCGGAGGGAAAGGCCATTTCAGCGCGTGATACCCTTTCCGCAAAATATGAACTGCTGCCTGACGTGAAGGAAATCCTGGGCTACTCCTGCCGGAAAGCCAAAACCGTCATTAATTCCAATACCATCGAGATCTGGTACACCCGGGCACTTCCCGGCTATGCTGCCCCTTCTGCGGTGGGTATCGACCTGGGTACCGTGCTGGAAACCGTGCGAAACGGGAATACCATCATCCGGGCCGTTTCTATTGAGAAAAACGCCACGTTTCCCCCGGTGATCGCCGCTGAAAATTATGACCTCCTCTCTTACCGCGACCTGATCTGGAAAAGCCGTTTTATCACCCTCCCGGTTTTTGACAGGGAGCTGATCAACTGGAACGAAGAAACGAAGGCCAAAGAAGGAGTGATGCGTTTTGCCAACGGAACCCTCATCCTCAAAAAAGTGAAGTTCCCGGAAATAGGGAATAACCAGCAGGTGTTTGTAGAGCTTAAGCAGCGGTCCAATGGCGATGCCTATGACCGCACCGGGTCGGTGTTTGTGATCCCGGAAGGCCGCGAAAAAAACTTTTTCGACGGGCTTACTCACGGCATTAATACCCTGCCCCTGCTGAAAGACGCCTCCGGAAAAGAATACCAGGGCATGACCCTCACCGAAAACTACCTGCCAAACATAGAATTAATGCGGTTTTTTACCTCTTTCGGAATTCATCATTTTAATTATAACCAGATCAAAGGCAAAGAATGGCTGGAATTTACGCCTTTCCGCCAGGACATATCCGATTTGCGAAGCGAACTGAGCAATAAAGAGCTTTATGTAGGCGCCTACATCGGGAATTACGACAAAGGCGGCCACGAGGTCAGCCTGGAGATCACCCTCCATAACGGCGGCTCGCGCTACCATAACTTTGATTTTGTACTACCGGTTTTCAATACCGTGAACGTCATGGAAATGGGCGGACAAAACTACGCCACCCTTTTTGCCGACGAGAAAGGGCTGCTGGTAGAATTCACCCTGCCGCATGACCTGAAAGACGCTAAACTGCGCTACATCACCACCGGTCACGGCGGCTGGGGCAACGGAGACGAGTTTGTGCCCAAAACGAACCGGGTATTCCTGGATAACCTGTTGGTGCATAGCTTCACGCCCTGGCGGCAGGACTGCGGGTCCTACCGGCTGTCAAACCCGGTATCCGGGAATTTCGCCTCCGGACTTTCCTCTTCTGATCTCAGCCGCTCTAACTGGTGTCCCGCCACGGTCACTAACCCCGAGTTTATAGACCTGGGCGACCTGAAAGCCGGCAAGCACAGCCTCCGTGTGAAGATCCCGCAGGGGCCACGGGAAGGGAGCAGTTTCAGTTTCTGGAATGTGAGCGGGGTGCTGCTGGGGCGGAAGTAACCAGTGATATATTATTTATCCAGAAATGTAGAGTTCCAAGAGGCCTATTGCAAAAATTTATGATTTTTTGCAATAAAAGAATTGCTATTGCAAATTATTCGCGAAATTTGCAATAAAAATAAACAACATGCAAAACTTTAAAGCCGGTTATTACGTCAACCAAAACTATTACAAAAGCTTCCAGCCGGAATATATTAATAAGAAATGGCTGTTGGATGACATGGAGCTCCAAAGCCTGTTATCTAAAGCTGACCGGCAGATAGGTCGGCTGGATATGTTCAGTGAGCATATTCCTGATATCGATCTTTTTATCAGTATGCACGTTCTGAAGGAAGCTATACAAAGTAGCAAAATAGAAGGTACTCAAACCAATATGGAAGAGGCTCTATTGGATAAAGAGGATGTGAGCCAGGAAAAAAGAGATGATTGGGAAGAGATCCAGAATTACATTTCAGCAATGCAAAGAGCCATTGAAATGCTGAAAGAACTACCCTTTTCAAGCCGGCTGATTAAAGAAACCCATCGTATTTTACTTCAGGGGGTGAGAGGAGAGCATAAACTTCCCGGAGAATTCCGGACCAGCCAAAACTGGATTGGCGGAGCTTCCATAAATGATGCGGTTTTTATACCTCCTGTTCATACCAGTATCAATGAGCTTATGAGTGATATTGAAAAATTCACTCATAATGATATTTACTATTTACCGGACCTGATCAAAATAGGGCTCATTCATTACCAGTTTGAGACTATCCATCCCTTCCTCGACGGGAATGGAAGAGTGGGCAGGCTGCTTATTACCCTGTACCTTGTGGAAAAAGAAATTCTTAAGCAACCTATCCTGTATTTGTCTGATTTCTTCGAAAGGAATAAAACACTCTATTATGATAACTTAATGCGTGTAAGAACCAAGAATGATATTAAACAATGGTTAAAGTTCTTTTTGGTAGGGGTAATAGAAACCGCTGAAACCGGGGTAAAAACCTTTGATGAAATTCTTAAACTTAAATCTCTGGTCGAAGACAAAGTTCAGGTACTCGGTTCAAAAACCAATAATGCCTTAAAAGTTCTTACTCATTTATTCAAAAAACCCGTTATTGACGTCTCCACCGTTATGGAAATTACCGGAGTTTCCCTGCGGACCGCTTATAATATTATCAGTGATCTTGAAAATTTAGAAATCCTTAGTGAGATAACAGGGTCGAAGCGGGATAAAATTTATGTCTTCAATAACTACCTGAGTTTATTTTCAAGAGGTAAATAAGAACTTATATTTACGTATTGCAAATTTTTGTTACTATTTGCAAAACGCTAACACTTATTGCAAAAAATATAGAATTTTTGCAATAGCGGTTTTCTTATTGCAAAAATTTGTAAAACCCGTTTCGTAAGGAATAGCCCCCTTCTTAATCAAATCATCCCGTTTTTTTGCAAATGCGTGTCCCTTCCGGCATATTTACAATATCATTCCCCCTCTCACCTATGCGATTCATTTTTGCCAGCCTCTGTTTCCTACTTTCCTTCTCCGCCTCCGCGCAGCAGAAGAAACCCAATATTGTGCTTATTGTGGCCGATGATCTGGGGATTGGTGACCTGGGTGCGTACGGGCAGAAGTTCATCCAGACGCCGAACATTGACCGGCTGGCGGCGCAGGGCTTAAAGTTTACGCAGTTTTATGCGGGCACCTCGGTGTGTGCGCCGTCGCGTTCGGCTTTAATGACCGGGCAGCATACCGGGCACACGTACGTACGGGGAAATAAGGAGATCGTGCCGGAGGGCCAGGAACCGCTGGCCGATTCCGTGCAGACGCTGGCCATGCTCTTGAAAAAGGCCGGCTACACTACCGGTGCCTTCGGGAAGTGGGGTTTGGGCATGGTGGGGACCAGTGGCGACCCTAACCGTAAGGGTTTTGATGAGTTTTTCGGGTACAACTGCCAGCGGCAGTCGCACCGCTACTACCCTACCCATCTCTGGCACAATGACCGGAAAGTGGTGCTGGAGGGGAACGACCTGGCCCATAAGGTTCAGTATGCGCCCGGGCTGATCCAGGACAAAACACTGGAGTTTATGGAAAAGAACCGGGACAAGCCCTTCTTCCTCTTTATCCCTACCGTGCTGCCCCACGCGGAGCTGGCCGGCCCGGAAGATGAGTTTTACCGCAAGTATGAAAATCGCTTTGAAGAAACACCGCACCGCGGAAACGATTATGGCCCGCAGGCCACCGTACCCGGATATGCCTCCGTGTCTAAGCCACGGGCCACCTATGCCGCTATGGTGGAAAGAATGGATCACTATGTGGGCCAGGTGGTACAAAAACTGAAAGAGCTTAACCTGCTGGACAATACCCTCATCATTTTCACCAGTGATAACGGGGCGCATTCGGAAGGCGGCGCCGATCCCGCATTTTTCAACAGCACGGCGGGCTTGCGGGGTCAGAAACGGGATCTTTACGAAGGCGGTGTGCGGGTACCCCTGATTGCCTATTGGCCCGGGCAGATCCGCCAGGCCGGGGTAACAAATCATGTAGCCGCCTTCTGGGACCTGCTCCCCACTTTTACCGAACTGGCCGGAGCCCCTCCTGCTTCTTATACCGACGGGCTCTCACTTCTGCCCACACTCACGGGAAAAGGGAAACAGGCCCGTCATAAATACCTCTACTGGGAGTTTCATGAATCCGGCGGCCGGCAGGCGGTCCGTTCCGGCCCGTGGAAACTGGTGAAACTCCAGGTTAAAAACCCGGACAAAACCACCTATGAGCTTTTTAACCTGGAAACCGATCCCGCAGAAACACAAAGCCTGGTGAACAGCAAGAGCTCTGTGTATAAAAAACTTCGGAAATATATAGACGAAGCACACATCGAAAGCCCCATTTTTCCGCTTTACACCATGGGGAACTGATTTTTTATCTTCCGGTTTTAAAAAATAACCCTCTCCCACTTGCTTTTTGATTTTTATATTCTATGTTTGTAGAATAAATATACAAAACGTAGAATGTCACTTTCAAAAACCGAAGAACAATTGATGGAGCTGATATGGGAAAAGCATCCCCTTTATTTTAAGGATCTGCTGGAAGCTATCCCGGAACCTAAGCCGGCCGCTACCACGGTGGCCACCCTGCTGAAACGGATGCAGGAGAAGGGTTTTGTAGGTTACACGCTTCGGGGAAACTCCCGGGAGTACTACCCCCTGGTGAAAAAAGAAAAGTATTTCAAAGAGCATGTGAATGACCTGATCCATAATTTCTTTTCAGGAAACCCGGTGCAGTTTGCTTCCTTTTTTACGAAGAGTTCGGGGCTCACGGCCCGGCAGCTGGAAGAGTTAAAGGCGATAGTGGAACAGGAAATCCAAAAAAAATCATGATTTACCTCCTAAAGCTCCTGGCCTGTTCGGCGCTGTTCCTGCTGGTATACCTTTTCCTGCTTCAGCGGGAGAAAATGTTCGGGTTTAACCGGGCTTTCCTGTTGGCCGGGCTGATTCTGCCGCTGTTTATTCCATGCATAACTTTTGAGGCAAGCCCTATCCAGCCATCGGAGGCGGTCAGGCTTCCGGAGGCCAGGGAATGGGTACGCACCTTTCCCACGGCAAGTTCTATAGTAGGACAAAGCTCGTCAGAACTGACCCGCCCGGAGGCTGCCAAAGCGCCTTTAGATTACCTTCTGATTACGTACCTGGTAATTACGTGCATGTTGCTGTTTCGTTTTGCTTTAAACCTCCTGAGCATAGTACGGAATATCCGTTCTCATGAACACGTACCTTTTTCCGGGATCACACCCTGGTTTTGCTGGATCAGCCGGTTTCACCGCACAGTTTTATGCGGTATATCCTGGTCCATAAAAAAGACTGGCAGGAGAACCGTATCGAAAAGGAAATCCTGCACCACGAGTACCTCCACGGTAAGCTGCATCACAGTGCCGATATTCTTTTGGTGGAGTTGTTCCAGGTCTTTTGCTGGTTCAATCCCGTCTTGTATTTCTATAAACGGGCCATCCGGCTTAACCATGAATACCAGGTAGATGAACAGGTCTTGAAACATTTTAACAATGCCCCGAGATACCAGCAGCTTCTGCTTAAACAGGCCGTCATGCCTGTCCGGGGCTTATCTCATTCTTTTAATTTTATTCATCTTAAAAAGCGTATACGTATGATCTCTGCAAAACCCCACCCCCTGTTGATTACATTGAAAATAGCTTTGACGGTGATCTTCACCGGCGGGCTGGTATTCCTGTTCGGCGAAAAAACGTTCGCTCAGCAACCCTCTAACAAAACCTTACCTGCTCAAAGGACGAACGCGACCTCCGCTAAAACCGATCCCGAAGAATTTGACAAACTTGCCTCCAAGGTGCTCACCCACTCTGTTAAAGGCAAAGAATATCGTTTTACTTCAGCGGAAACTAACCGGTTGGGTGATTTGTATATGCAAATGACCCCGGAAGAAAAAGCAAAACAGAAATTTTCATTAACTCCTAAAAAATACGGCCCTTACAAGGCGAACCCACCCTCTAAAGAGCAGTTTGAAAGCTTCAAAGACCCTAAGATGTACGGGGTATGGTTAGACGGGAAACGCGTACCTAATTCCGTTTTAAGTAAGTATAAGCATACTGATTTTGCTAATTTCTGGCAAAGTATATTATTAAAAAATGCCGCCCATTACGGTCAATATAAATACCACCTGGAGCTATCTACCCCCGCTGCATTCCAAGCTTATGTGAATGAGACGAAAAAAGATACTTCACGGTACCTGATCGGGTACAGGCAGGAGACGGTTGAGCAGATACGGGCGATAACACGGTAAGGCGTACATTTTTAAGATAGAAACAGGCGCACCCGGGGTACGCCTGCCGCGAATGAAAATTACAATAAGCGAAGTGACCACCCTGTTGCAGAAAGAACACAGAGCATAACGTAATTGTGCTTAGAGGCGGTTCATGGAATGACGTAGTCTACTGGCTGTCCCCAGGCACCCACCGCTTCCCGGGCCAGAATTCCGCGATGGCCACCTGCTTTTCATTCGCACTCCTGAAAACCTTTCGTTTTCCGTTTGTCTTTTTTATCTTTCGGTTTTAAATGAAGAACCGATGATGAAACCTGCTGCTTTTACCCTGTTTTTATTACTAAGCCTGCCGTCACTGGCCCAGGAAATAGAAATATCCCGCCTTAAAAAACATATTTATTACCTGGCCGACGATAAGATGAAAGGCCGCGGTACGGGCAGCAAAGAGGCCAACAAAGCCGCCACCTATGTTCAGAAAGCCTTTAAATCCTACGGTCTGAAGCCCCTGGGTACACAGGGTTACTACCAGGATTTTACAGCAAAGGTCAGGCGGGTAGTGGTTCCTGACAGCATCCGCCCCTCCCGGAACGTGATCGGGTTTTTGGATAACGGGGCCGATAAGACCGTTATCGTGGGGGCGCATTATGATCACCTGGGAGAAGGAAAGCAGGGCAGCTCAAAGGATTCCACCAGTTATGGCGTTATCCATAACGGGGCTGATGACAACGCCTCCGGCGTTGCCGGTTTACTGGAGCTGGCCCGGGTTTTCACCCAAAACAAGGTAAAAGAGCCGATTAATTTCCTTTTTATTGCTTTCGGGGCGGAAGAGCTGGGGCTGGTGGGCTCCCGCTATTTTGTGGCCCACCCTACGCTTCCGCTGAATACGGTGCATTTTATGCTGAATATGGATATGATCGGGCGTTTTAACCCGGATAACGGCGTGGCCATTATTGGCTACGGTAGTTCACCCGAATTTGAAACGGTATTCGGCCGGATCGATAAAGCGCAGCATATAAAACATTATACCGGTTACGAAGGCCGCGGTGGCTCCGACCAGACCTCTTTTTACGAGAAAGATATCCCCGTGTTATTTTTCCATACCGGCGGGCATGACGATTACCACAAACCCGGCGATGACGCCCATAAGGTAGATTATCCTTCCCTGAAAAGGATTCTGGACCTGGAAAAGGAAGTGATAGAACAGAGCTTCAGTGTAGAAAAGATGCATTTCAGGAGTACGGATAAGAAGTAAGCCTTCAGCCATCCCGGAGGCTTTCAAGACCCGGAAAAAAACTATAAACAGTTGGAATAAACCCCAAAAAGGCCCGTACAAATACATATACGGGCCTTTTCTATCTTAAAAAACCTTTTCTTACAGCTTCCGTTTTCCTGGCTCTCCTACGGAGATCATGGCACAGCGGAACCCGATGGTGGCTGTGGCGGAATCCTGATCCAGGAAGCGGCGGGTACCTGGTGACAGCCAGTAGGCTACGTCATTCCATGAACCACCTTTGTATACTCTTACTTTGTTATCGATCAGGGAGTTATTGTTTTTGGAGTCGTAATTCTTCTCTTCATCCTGGTAGTCGCTTCTCCGGATCGGGTTAAGATCGTTAAAGTCACGGTAGGAGTTCGGACGGTAGAGGTCATATACCCATTCGTTTACGTTACCGGCCATTTGGTACAGTCCAAAGTCATTCGGAAAGTACTCATACACCGGTGCAGTGATCTGGTATTTGTCGTTCAGGCGTCCGGCCACACCGGCATAGTCACCCCGGCCTCTTTTGTAGTTAGCCTGCATTTCACCTCTTGCTTTGCCTTTCGATCTCCGCATAGAAGATCCATCCCAGGGGTAAATCCGGTTATCGTAGTTCTCATCTACGGTTTGTGTACCAATGGTGGCCTTGGCGGCATACTCCCATTCGGCTTCGGTAGGCAGGCGGAAGTCAGGCAGGTTAATACCGGTTTCTATCGGCACCCGTCCGGTCACTTTAGGAGCGGCATCGGCTACTTCGGCCTCCCCTTTCTTCTTCTTCTTTCCGAAAGACAGGCCTTTTTTGCCGCCTTTATCGCCGTATTTAGCCTGCATTTCATTGTTTACCACGGCGCTTCTCCACTTGCAGTAATCGTTTGCCTGAACCCAGGATACCCCTACCACGGGGTAACTCCGGAAGCCGGGATAGCGGAGGTACTGGTCTACGTACTGGTCATTGAATGACATCTCATTAGCCCAAACCGTGGTATCAGGTAATGCCGATGCATAAAACTCCCGGGTGGAATCCTTGCTGATGGCATAGAGGTATTCCAGGTAATCCAGGTTAGAGATCTCGGTTTCGTCCATGTAGAACGATCCTACCGTTACCGTACGGTCAATATTATCACGGGCATAGGTTACGTCTTCTTCCAGCGTACCCATCACAAAACGGCCACCTTCAATAAACACCATGTTCGGTCCGGCGGGCTGCCCTTTAAAATCGGCTACCTGGAAGCCCTCCCCTTCTTTTTTGGCATAAGCGGCACCGGTGGTCCGGCTTCTCTTGCCGGGATCGTTGGATGATTTTTTACCGCTGCTGCAGGAAGCTGCTACAAAAAGAGTAAGTGCCAGGAAAGCAACACTTGAAGTTATTCTCTTCATTATACATTATTTTTAATACACGAATTCGCAAAAATAAACCAAATATCTGAAACCCGTACCCTCAGCTTTCAATATGCGCCCGGATACGGTCAAATAACGCATCGATCTGCTGAATGGCCCTGACCTCAGGCACCTCAAAAACCAGGCGGTCTTTCACCTGCTTTAAGCCGGCTTGTTTCGGATACAATTTTATGAAATCAAGAATTTTGCCAAACTTCTCCGCCTGGTAGTATTCCCGGTGCTTTTCTGAAACGAAATACCCTTTCAGTTTATTATTTTTCAGAATTAATTTTTCAAAACCGATAAATTCCGCTTTCCACCTGATTCTGACGATCTTAAACAGCTCGTCTACTTCGTGGGGCAGCGGACCGAAACGGTCGGTAAGTGACGACTGCAGCTTTTCCAGGTCGGCTTCCGTTTTCAGGGTATCCACTGTATTGTACACCGACAGCCTTTCGGAGATATTGCTGATGTAGGTTTCCGGGATCAGGATCTGGAGATCGGTTTCTATCTGGCAGTCTTCTATTTTAAACGGTTTCTGGCTCAGTTCCTCTTCAAACAGGCTCCGGAACTCGTTTTCCTTCAGCTCTGAAACGGCCTCATCCAGGATTTTGTGGTACATTTCATAACCCAGGTCATTGATAAAGCCGCTCTGCTCCGAGCCCAGCAGGTTACCCGCCCCGCGGATGTCCAGATCCCGCATGGCCACCTTAAAGCCGTCTCCCAGGTCAGAAAACTGTTCTATGGTCTGCATTCTCTTGCGGGCATCGGTAGTAAGTCCTGAGAGCGGCGGGGTCAGAAGGTAACAGAAGGCTTTTTTATTAGACCGCCCCACCCGGCCCCGCATCTGGTGCAGGTCGGAAAGGCCGAACATGTGGGCCTGGTTAATGATAATGGTGTTCGCGTTAGGGATATCCAGCCCGGATTCAATGATGTTCGTGGAGATCAGGATATTGGTTTCATTCTCAATAAAGCGGATCATCACTTTCTCCAGCTTCTCCCCTTCCATCTGGCCGTGGGCCACGCCTATGCGGGCTTCGGGCACCAGCCGGTAGATAATGTTAGCGATGGTGTCTATGTCACTCACCCGGTTATGCACAAAAAACACCTGGCCGCCCCTTCCCAGCTCGTAGCTGATGGCGTCCCGGATGAGCTCTTCCTTAAACGTGTCTACGCGGGTTTCCACAGGCTGGCGATTAGGGGGCGGAGTGGCAATGACCGAGAGGTCACGGGCTCCCATGAGCGAGAAATGCAGGGTACGGGGAATGGGCGTGGCCGTCAGCGTGAGCACATCCACATTCAGCTTCAGCTCTTTGATACGGTCTTTGGCCTTTACTCCGAATTTTTGCTCCTCATCAATGATCAACAGCCCCAGGTCTTTAAACACCAGCGACTTGCTCAGTAGCTTTTGGGTACCGATCAGGATATCAATTTTGCCTTCTTTGACGTCTTTGAGGGTTTGGGTGGTGTCTTTAGCGCTCTTGAAGCGGTTCAGGTAATCTACTGTCACCGGCATCTGGGCCAGGCGCTCTGAAAAGGTGCGGTAGTGCTGCAGGGCCAGGATGGTGGTAGGCACCAGTACGGCCACCTGCTTCCCGTCTGCCGCTGCTTTAAACGCAGCACGGATGGCCACTTCGGTTTTGCCGAAGCCCACGTCACCGCACACCAGGCGGTCCATGGGATAAGGTTTCTCCATATCGTCTTTCACCTTGGCGGTAGCCGTGGCCTGGTCCGGGGTATCCTCGTACATGAAGGAAGACTCCAGCTCTATCTGCATGTAATTATCCGGGGAGAATGCAAAACCGGGTGCTTCCCGCCGCTTGGCGTATAGGGCAATCAGCTCTTTGGCAATATCTTTCACCTGGCGCTTGACCCTTGATTTCCGGGTTTCCCACTCGCCCGAGCCCAGCTTGCTCATGGTGGGCGGATCGCCCTCTTTCCCGGAGTATTTGGCTATTTTGTGCAGGCTGTGGATATTGACATACAGCAGGTCATTGTCGCGATACACCAGCCGCACCGCCTCCTGTTTCTTGCCGCCCACATCAATGGTCTCCATGCCGGCAAAACGCCCTATGCCGTAATCCACATGCGTCACGTAGTCACCGGGCTGCAGCGATTTCAGCTCTTTCAGGGTCAGGGCTTTCGACTTGGAGAAGCGGTCTTTTTCGCGGTAGCGGTTCAGTCGTTCAAAAATCTGGTGATCGGTATAAACCAGCACTTTATTCTGAACGTCAATGAAGCCGTCTCTCAGGTTAGCGGAGAGCGGGTTAAACTTAAACCGGGGGTTAATTTCCGCAAATATAGTTTCCAGGCGGTTCAGCTGCTTCAGGGAATCGGAAGCGATAAACACCGTATACCCCTGGGCCTGCTTTTCGGTGAGGTCCTGGTTAAGCAGGTTAAAGTCTTTGTTAAAGGAAGGCTGGGGTTTGGATTCAAAAGAAAATACCGGGCTTTCTTTAAAATAGCTCTTCTTACCCAGTTCCAGGCTTTTATAAGCGGATATGCCCTTTTTAACAGCGCCCTGGTCCAGGTTCGAATCTTTCGGCCGTATGGAAAGGTTGATATCGCCGGCACTGCTCTCTTCATAAGCCCGCTCTACCCGTCGGTAATGGCTCTGCACCCGGTCTAAGATGAAGCCCAGGTCATGAAACACCAGCAGGGAATCAGCGGGGATGAAATGAAAAAACGGAACGGTCTCTTCCACCGCCAGCCTTTCCTGCAGGTTAGGCGTAATGCTGATCTGGGGGGTCTTTTGGGTGGAGAGCTGGGATTCCGCCTCAAAGGCCCGGATGCTTTCCACCTCATCGCCGAAGAGCTCTATGCGGTAGGGTACATCGGCTGAATAGGAGAAGACGTCTAATATCCCACCGCGCACGGCAAACTGGCCGGGTTCGTATACAAAATCCGTTTTTTCAAAATGATAGGAAACCAGCAGCTCGGTCACAAAATTCAGGTCCAGGGTATCACCCACCTTCACCTTCAGGGTATGCGCCACCAGGGTTTTCTTACTGACCACTTTTTCAGAAAGGGCTTCCGGGTAGGTAACGATGATAAGGGGATCCTGGTTCTGGAAACGGGTGAGCAGGGCTGACCGCTGGATCACGTTAGCGTTTTCCACCTCGCCGGCCTCCCGCTTAAACGATGCCGGGAAGTAGGCGATCTGCGCCGCATCAAAGCCGTAAATATTCTGAAGGTCATTAAAGAAGTACAGCGCCTCCTCCCGGTCTTCCAGGATCACCAGGGTGTAACGGGGTGTATTATCAAAAAGGGCTGCTGTAAAAATGCTGTTCAGACTTCCGGTCAGGCCTTCGGTACGGACATGAGACTCCCTGTTCAGTGCGGCCCCGAGGTTTTGCACAAAACTGTCCTGTGTATAGATCTTTAGGAAATCGCGCGCGTTCAATGTTTTCTGTTAGCGCTGCAAAGATACGGTATTTTTTGATGTTTTTCCCCGGCAGCATGGGATGAAAATAGTATAAAATAGGGTCTTTTAAAGAGATCACATTAAAATGAGATTAGAATATGGTATTTACCCTGCTGTTTCCTTGTCTTTATTTATAATTAGTCTAATTTTGCCACCTGTTTTAATTTAGTCTAAATAGGCACTCTGGTTGCGTTTTTGTAATTACTTATATATGAGGTCAATATATACTTTTTTATTTCTTATTTCTTCATTTTCCATATCACTGGCCCAGACAGCCACCCTGCGCGGCCGGATAACTTCAGACGCAAACGCCCCGGTCAGCTTTGTGACCGTACAGATAGTGAACACCACCCTGGCCACCATGACCAATGAAGCCGGCCATTACGAGCTCCGGAATGTACCTTACGGCCACCACACGGTACGGGTTTCCTCCCTGGAGATCCACCGCCAGGAAACGAAAGTGACCGTAAACCAGCCCGAGCATACCCACCACGTATCGGTAAAGTTACGAAGCGAAAATGAATTATCGGAGGTGCAGGTAGTAGGAAAAACCGAAAAAAAAGAGATAGAAACCACGGGCTTTGCGGTGGCCATTATTGAGACCAAAGAGGCCTCGCTGCGGAACCTGAATACCAACGAGCTGCTGGATCGCACCGTGGGCGTGCGCGTACGTCAGAACGGGGGCATTGGTTCCCGCGTGGAGTATAACCTGAACGGCATGTCAGGCAGCGCCGTGGGCCTGTTCCTGGATGGAATAGAGATCTCTACTTATGGTTCCTCCTTTAACCTGAATAATATTCCTCCAGCCATGATAGAGCGCATAGAGGTGTATAAAGGGGTGCTTCCTTCGCATCTTACCGGTGATTATGTAGGGGGTGCCATTAATGTGGTCCTGAAAAAAGACGCTTCCCATAATAACATTACCGCTGCAGTATCCTACGGGTCATTTAATACGTTCCAATCGGATCTCTCCGGCATTTACCGGAACCAGAAAACCGGCTTCACCGCGCGGGCATCGGGCTTTTACACCCACACAGATAACAGTTACACCACCTGGGGCAAGTTTTCCAAGTATGTGCATCCTGACCGCACCCTGGAACGCTATTACCGCGCCAAAAGGTTTAATAATGAGTACGAGTCGCTGGGCGGTCGTTTTGAAGCGGGTTTTACTAATGTAAAATGGGCTGACCAGTTCTTCCTGGGCTATAACGCCTCTGACACCTATAATGAAATTCCCCATGGCACCACCATGGCCCGGCCTTATGTGGGGCGGTTTGCCGAATACCAGGCCCATGTTTTCAGCCTGAATTATAACAAGAACAATTTCCTGGTAAAGGGTATGGCGCTGAATGTAAATGCCGTTCGCAGCTACCGGAGCACTTTTGTGCAGGATACGGTGGGTCAGGTGTACAACTGGGACGGGCGGCCCCGGATGCTGATCCGGAACGGCGTGGAAATACCGGTTCCGCCTATTGCCGGAATGGGCCAGCAGGGCCCCAAGAGCATGACGGAAGTAAACCGCCAGATCACTAACATGCGCTCTAACCTGGCTTACACTCTCACACAGGGACACCGGCTGTCTGTTAATCACAAAATGGAAACCACGGCACGGGACGATAATGACCTGCTGAAGCCGGTGGATAAAAACATGGTGACGGTCAGCGACGTGATGAATAATATCATTGCGGCGAATTACGAGGCGACATTCCTGAACAACAAGCTGAAAACCAATATCCTGGGAAAATATACTTTTAACCGGACCACCCAGACAAAACCCGAGCTGATCATCCAGGACGGGGGCAACGTGGTTAACCGGATAACCCATACCAGCGTGAATAATAACCGGGGTTACGGGGCCACGATCTCGTATAACGTCTTCCCAAAAATGTACGTCATCGGTTCTACCGAAAACTCTTTTGTGATGGCTACCGAGAGCCAGTTGTGGGGTGACCCTGAAAATAACATCCTGGAAAACCCGGGCCTGATACCCGAAAAGAACGTCAATTATAACCTGGGTTTTCGCTACGGATCGGTGCAGAAGGGCAAACATAAGCTCACCCTCTATGCCAACACTTTCTGGCGTAACGGCTTCAATAAGATCACGCTGCAGGCGGTGGAGAACCAGATCATCCAGGGACGGGAAAGCGATGCTGACATACAGGTGACCAAATACGTGAACCTGGGAAAAACGCAGTCGCGCGGGTTTGAAGGCGAGGTCATCTATGTCTACGACAACCGCCTGAATGCCCTGTTTAATTTCTCTAAATTCAATTCCCTGTTTAAGCTGAAGTACGATGAAAAGGGCAGACCACACGACCTGTATAACCTGCAGCTCCCCAATGAGCCCTTCTTTACCGTTAACGGTAGCGTGCAATACCGGATGAATGATAAGCTTCAGAAAAAGTCTATCCTGAATCTTTATTATAACACGGGATATGTGGCCCCTTTCCGGACCGTCTGGATGAAGTCGGAGTGGTTTACCACCCCTACCCAGTTTTATCATGACATCGGAACCAGCTATCGCTTCCCGAACGGTAAAATGGTAGTGAGTGCAGACGTAAAGAACCTGTTCAATGCAGAGATATACGACAATTTCGGGGTACAAAAACCGGGTAGGAGCATTTCCGTAAAACTGAATTATACGATTAGTAAATTTTTATAAACAAAACGCAAATATGAAAAAAACGTTGTTCAATACAGCTATGCTGAGTGCAGCCATCGTTCTCGGCACACTGACCGGTTGTGAAAACGATTCTCCCGCTTCAGGAGAAGAAAATGAAGGGCAGGGAGACGGCCGGGAATTCATTTCTCTTACGGCCTCTATCCCGGATGAGTCCGGCACAGCCGGTAATGGGGGAACCATGGCCTACGCCATTACCCATGAAGAGGCTATTAATCCTAACTTTTCACTGAATATTTACGATAAAGGATTTAGTTTGCGATCGGCCCGTACTGCGCGGGTACAGGGCTCTGACGATGGCAAAGAGCTGTATAACATTCAATATACCGGTGAAGATGGCGGCGTGTTCAATAAATACCAGGTAAAAGGCAAAAATAATTATTTCGATACGGGTCAGGAACTGGAGCTGGCTGACCTGATCGGTACTTCTCCACGCTGGGTAAAAGCCGCCGAAGGTATCGGTGTGGGAGTTCACCTGACCGGAAGCAGCACCGTTTACGAAGGTACCGCGCCTAACCACGTTTTCAAATATACGCGGGGTAAGGTAAGGATTGCGCTGATTGACCTGGTGAAGGCCAATTCTCCTAACTCTACCGAGTTTGATTTCCCTTTCCCGGCAGAGATTGAAGCGCAGGGTTACTCGGTAGGCCGGATTGACGTTCCGGTACTGAACGAAGACAAAACCAAGATCTTTATTGGCTGTAACGTGAGCAAAGTAGATCCTAAAAAACTTTCGTATAACGCCAGCGGTAACCCGGTATGGGCCAGTGATAACGCCAATATAAACCTGGGTACCACCACCCTGGTAGTGGATTATCCTTCCCTGCAAAACCCGAAACTTATTTATTCCACAGTGAGCAAGGTAAATAATCACAGCTACCGGACCATGACCCAGCACGTAGGCGATGACGGACATATTTACCAGGCTACGGCCACTTCCGGTCAGGATATCCTGCGGATCAGCAAAAGCACCAATAACTACGACAACAACTACCATTTCAGCCTGGATCAGGCCCTGGGTCTGACCGGAACCCGTATTCAGGCCTTCCGGTACGTTAAAAACGGTGTAGGTGTGGTACTGTATAATATTGCCGGAAAGGGCGGATACATGGCGCTGGTAGACCTGAATACCAAAACGGCTACCAAGATCAGCAACGATTATGAAGCCGGGCTGAATTTCGGACAATACCAGAACATTGCCGTAAGCGGAGATTACGTGTATCTACCGCTTACGCCTACGGGTGAAGCGGGTAAGCTGTACGTGATCAACTGGAAAACCAAAGAAGTGATCAAAGGGGCCGCACTGACCGGTCAGTCGGGATCCAGTTATATCGGTTCTTACTAAGCTTCCGGAAACCGTATAAATAAAACAGGGCGGAAATACTCACATTTCCGCCCTGTTATTTGTTTTCCTCCACAGGGAATCCGGCTGGCCGCTGCTTACCGCGTTATGATCAGGTCCGCCGTTACCGGCAGGTGATCCTGGTCATTCAGGCCCGTAAACGGCGCCGCTACGTTCATGATCTTGATGTTTTTACTGGTAATGATGTTATCAATATGCAGCCCGTCTTTTTTTCCGTTCAACTCACTGGACGGCGCGGTAAGAAACCATCCCTGGTTACCCCCGTTAGCGATATTAAAGCCTTCTGTCCTGAACCGGAGCTGTTCTTCATCCAGGGCGTTAATATCGCCCATGCAGATAAAGTGCTCGTAGTTTTTGAGCTCCTTGATCAGCAGTTCCAGCGATTCTTTGTGCCACTGCTGCTGCCAGGGCATGTGGGTCGATAAGACCGTGATGGTGGTGCCGTCAATCACCAGGTCACCTACCAGGGCATAGTATTCCCCGAACCAGTTTTTCTGCCGGATGTTTTTCAGCTTATAATGGCTCATGATGCCGTTATAGATCCAGGTATGGGCTTGCCCGAAATACCGGTAGCTATAGTACGGTGCCAGTATTTCTTCTTCGGCGTTAAGCGTACTGTCTTTATCAAAACCCTTGTTCCACTCGTTCACTGACAGTACATCCAGGCTCTGGCTGCCTACCCAGGCCCGCCATTTCTGGGCTTCGGGCTTAAAGTGCCGCCCCTGGAAACCGCCGGTGTTCCCCTGGTTAAAATGGCCCACATTGTAGGTCCCCACTTTCAGTCGTATAGGCTGTTTTTCCTGGGCATAAGAGCACCCTACGGAAAATAAAACCCATAAACCTATGATTGATTTTATTGCTGCTTTCATTGTCTTATGAGGGTTAGTTTGAATAGCCGGGGTTCTGATCCGTAGCCTGGTTCAGCGCTTTGTTATAGGCAAATTCGCTATCAGGAATGTTAAATAACCAGTGCTTCTCATTGATCGGGAGGGCAAGGCCGTCCAGTCGCTTTTTATTCACCAGCGCCTGCACTTTATCTCTTCCCAGCCTCACGGTAAAGTTCCACTGTTTCGCTTCGTTCATGCGTTCATACCTCGATTCTTTGATGAGCAGGTCTATGAAAGTATCCAGCGTACTGTAATCCGAAAGCTTATAATCCAGTGCAGCATCAGCCGTATTGGCGGGTTTGCCGTAAGCCCGTCTGCGCATCTTGTTTATGGCTTCCAGGGATTCTGCCGTGGGGGCACCGGCTACGCGCGCACTGGCCTCCGCAAAGGTGAAGAGCACATCGGTGTAGCGGATCAAAGGAATGGAAACATTACCCGCATACCCGGACGAATTCGGATCCCAGTATTTGGTCAGCAACGCCCCGTTTGTACCTCCATAGGCGGCGCCTAAATTAAAGACCCCCACGTTAAGGTTTTTGCGGAAATCTTTGGGATCCCATTCGGCGATAAACGTATTGCGCACATCGGTGTAGTGCGTCCAGTAACCGTTACCGTTCAGCATTTTCTTGCCGTCAATGGTATAGTTCGGGTGGGCAGTATATCCCAGGTAAGTCCACATTTTACCGTCGGTACGCGAGGTTTTGATGTAAAATACCTCTTCTGTGGAAGTTACCAGGTCATACCCGAATACTTTGTCAAAATCCCGGGAACCCGTCACCGCCACCAGGCTGTAGGCATTGCTGTTCATCACTTCTTTGGATAATCTCAGGGCCTCAGGGTACTCTTTGGTGTACATATACACTTCTGCTAACAGGGCTTTCGCTGCATTCTTGCCGGGCGTGCCTATGATCCGGGGTACATCCGGACAGTTCTCTACAGCGTATTTCAGGTCATTCACCACAAAGGCATAGATCTCCGCCGGGCTGGATTTTGCCAGGTCCCACTGGGTGATATTCTCTTCGGTACGTAAGGGCACCCCGCCCCAGCTGCGAACCAGGTTCAGGTAGTTATAGGCCCGTAAGAAACGCAGTTCTGCCCGGTAAGCCGAGATCTGCTCCTGGCTCATGGCATTGGCTTCCGGTAACCGGCCGATGGCCGTATTGCAGAACATGATGGCCCGCCAGATCCGGGCCCAGCCGGTAGCTGAGCGGCTCACGTGAGTGGCATTAATGAAGCCATTATACTCGCGGTAGGCATAGTTCGAGTAAACGCCTTTCGGGTAGACGTATTCGGTATTGATCTCCTGGGTAGCAAACCAGTCGTCACCGTAGGCATTCCGCATCATATCCAGGGGCGCCATCACCGCCGCATTGGCCTCCGCCGGGGTATTGTAGAACGTGGAACTGGCCACGGCATAGGTAAAGTCTTTTTCTTCCAGCATATCCGAGCAGCCGCTTAACAGCCCGCACAAAACCGCTATGGTATATATTTTAATGTATTTCATCTTATTAACTTTTAATATCCTTAGAACTGAATTCTGGAGCCTATCGTAAGGGTTTTACTGTTCGGGTAGGACAGGTGGTCTATGGAACCGTCAATATCCCCTCCTTTTGAACTTACCTCAGGATCCACACCGGTGTATTTGGTGAAGGTCAGGTAGTTTTGAGCCGCCACATAAATACTGGCCGCTTTCAGCCAGTTCAGGCTTTTAGGCACAGGAATATGATACGCAATACTGATGTTTTTCAAACGAAGGTACGATCCGTCTTCCAGGAAACGGTCAGAGAAGCGCAGGGTTCCGGTTTGCTGAATTTTAGGGTACCGCACGTTAGAGTTATCCTGGCCTTCCCGCCAGCTGCTGCCGTACACCTGGTCAGAAACGTTCATCCCCTGCGAGTAGGATAAGTTACGCATTTCGCTCAGGTTAAAGACATCATTACCCTGGGTTCCCTGCCATAGCATGTTCAGCGCCCATTTTTTGTACCGCAGGTCTACCGTAACCCCATAGAAGAAGTTCGGGAAAGGATTACCCGCAATATACCGGTCTGCATCGGTGTACGTGGCGTTTCCGTTCGCATCCACGCTTCCGTCCAGGTTCTCGTAGGAAAGTTGGCCGGTTTTATTAATGCCGGCATCCTTAAAGAGGTAGAATGCGCCCAGAGGCTGGCCTTCCCGGATGACGGTGATGGTGCCTGAGCCGTAGTTATTGTACACGGTACCCAGGATGTCCTCGCCCCCTTCCAGTTTCACCACAGTGTTCTTATTCCGGGAGATGTTAACAGAAGCGTTCAGCTGCAGGTCACTGCTCCGGATAATATCGCCTTCCAGCATGAGTTCGATCCCTTTATTATCCATCCGGCCAATGTTACGTACCGAAGAGATATAACCGGATGAAGACGGCAGGTAAACCGCATTCAGGAGGTCTGTAGTGTACTTGTAGTAGTAATCAGCCGTGAAGCGGATGCGGTTACTGAACAGGGCCAGGTCAATTCCCCCATCGATCTGCGTGGTGGTTTCCCACTTCAGCGAGCCCGGGTAGGTGGTACCCGGAGCGAAGTAGGTGTAATTACCGGCACCGGTAGCTGCCTTACCCGCGGATAGCAGGTTCTGTGTGCCGTAAGGGCTGATGGCCGTGGAACCGGTTTCCCCGTAGCTGGCCCGGATTTTCAGGTCGGATATCTGGGAAACATTTTCCAGGAAAGGCTCTGATGACACCCGCCAGGCTATGGCTGCCGACGGGAAGTATCCCCAGCGCTGGCCGGGAGAATAACGGCTGGAGCCATCGGCACGAATACTGGCTGTGAGCAGGTAGCGGTCTTTGAAGGAATAGTTTACCCGTCCCAGGTAAGACATCAATACCCACCGGCTGAACCCGGTACTGGGGGTGTTTACGATACCCGCGGTCTGCAGGGCATTGGTTTCCGGCACATCGGATAAGAAGGTATTACCCGAAGCGGCTATAGACCGGCTGGTGCTGGACTGGATGGTATAACCGGCCATCATGTTCAGGCTGTGCACCTTGCTGATATCGGCCTGGTAGCTGAGAATGTTTTCATTCGTGAAGTTGGTATACCGGTTATTACTGACCGAGGCGCTGTTACTCTGGTAGATGTAGTTGGAATTGGTATACCCGTCATATCGGGAATCCGAATTCTCCAGACCTACGGATGACCGCAATGAAAACCCTTTGAACGGCTTGAAGTTAGCTGAAGCATTGATGTTACTCAGGTTTTGCGCCGTTTTATATTTGGATTCATAGGCCATCATCAGGGGGTTACGCAGCTCGTGAGAGGACCAGGTATAGAGAGAGCGGAGGTCACGGTATTTTCCTTCGTCATTATACGGAGAAAATGTAGGCGGTGCCGAGTAGGCGGCTGCCAGCATGGAAGATCCCCCGTTACCGCCGCCGTCGCCCTGGTTCATGCGGTCTACAAACGTGTACCCCATCTGCATGGAGATATCCAGCATTTGATGGGCTTTTACATCCAGCGTGGAGCGGAGGTTATACTTGCCCATCATGCTGTTATGCACCAGTCCGTCTCGCTTAAACGCCGAGCCGGCCACATGGTATTTTATCTTATCCGTACCGCCGGATACGGAGAGGTTATGGTTCTGGATGGGAGCCGGCTGGAACACTTCATCCTGCCAGTCCACGCCTTTGCCCATGGCGGCTATATCGGCGTCGCTGAACGGTGCTTCGGGCAGGATTTTCGCATTTACCAGGTATTCGTTATAGAACCGGGCCCACTGCTGGGCATCCATTAGGGCCAGCTTTTTAATGGGCTTCTGGATACCGTAGTCTATACTGTAATTGATGTTGGCTTTGCCTTCCTTACCCCGTTTGGTGGTAATGATGATCACCCCGTTTGCTCCCCGCGATCCGTAGATAGCGGTGGCAGAGGCGTCTTTCAGGATTTCAATGGATTCAATATCGTACTGGTTAACGGTATAGTTACTGAAAGGAATACCGTCTACGATATACAGCGGGCCGTTACCCCCGCGAATGGAGTTCACGCCGCGGATACGCACCTGGAAGTCGCCGTCAGGCGCGCCGGTATTGGTGATGATCTGTACACCGGGTGTGCGGCCCTGTAAAGCCTGCACCGGGTCAGACACGGGAAATGCCGTGATATCCGCCGCCTTTACCTGGGCCACGGAGCCGGTCAGATCCCGTTTCTTCACGGTACCATAGCCTACCACCACCAGTTCATCCAGGCTCTTGGAATCCAGCTCCAGCGTCACCTCCAGGAGGGTTCTGTTTCCTACGGTTACTTCATAGTTCGTATAGCCTATGATGCGGAACTGCAGTACAGACTCCGGGCCCGGCACGGCTATTTCAAAATGGCCGTTCGCATCCGTGATCAGCCCTTTTGCGGTACCTTTCACCACCACGCTAACCCCGGCCAGGGGATCGCCTTTTTCATCCCTGACCGTTCCGGTTACTTTTATGTCTTCCTGTTCCAGCAAAAGGTTATCCCCGAACTTCGCCTTCAGAGGTTTAAAAACGCCCTTCTTTTTCTGAAGCACCACCTGGTTTCCCGAGATGGTATAGGTGATATTGAGCGGATCAAAAATTTTATGGAGGACATCCGTAAAAAGCACATTGGACAGGTCCAGGCTTATCCTGTTATCTGTATTGATCAGGCTGTTACTGTAAATAAACCGGGAGTCTGACATTTTTTCCAGCTGCCGGATGGTGCTTTTCAGGCTTTGCTCCTGGGTTTTAAAATCCAGCCGCTTCGTTAAAAGCTTTTGGGAATGGGCATCCCCCGCAAAGCTTAAACTTATCACGGTAACAGATAAGATAAATTGAATTAGTGTTACTCGCATAAGGCATCGTATTAGACTACGCGATTGTAGTTTTTTCTTCATAATTTTACAGAGTTTTTAATTAACAATTGGGTTTTAATTAAAGCCGGGCTCCATTCCTGAAACGCCAATTTCAGGGAGCCTGAACAGAAGCCTGTCCTTGCCGGGGCGGGCTTCTTTTGCGTTGCAATTTATAGTCTTTCCATCAGCATCCGTTTGAGGTTATTATTATCACTTTGTTATTAATTTCATACCGGGCATCCAGTGCAAAGCAAATCAGCCGGATTTTTTCATAGAGCGGTTCATCGGAGAGAAATGCGGTTAACTTACAGTTTTTCATTTCTTCCATTTCAAAATCGATCTCCACATGATAGGCCGAAGAAAGAATCTGGAAGACCTCGCTCACCGGTCTTTCATCAAATTCAAACGTAAGCGCTTCTGCCGGCTGATCCAGGTCTTTCTTACTGATCATGACCGGTACCAGGTTAGAGCCTTTGGAAAACTGCAGCTTCTGGTTAGCCGAGAGCAGAACGGGCTCACCGGGTGCAATGCCGTTCCCCTTATCGGCTTTAAAAACAGCCACTTTACCGGTTTTTACCACGATCTCGTTTTCCTGGGAATTCCGGGCGGTTCTTAACGTAAAGCTGGTCCCCAGCACCCGGGTGCTGAAGTCGTTCGTATTCACAATGAACGGGGCATCCGGATTTTTTGACACTTCAAAAAACCCGGTTCCTTCAAAATACACCACCCGTTTTCCTGTCCGGAAATCTTCCGGTGAGTAGCTTATTTTCCCTTCCGGCTGCAGGATCACCGAGCTGTTATCCGGCAGCACCACGGTATACGGAAACCGGGTATTATTTACCTTCTCTATGGTGCTTTCCACCGCTGAAGTAAGCCTTTCAGCCAGACCCGAAACCTGTTCTGCGTTAACCCTTTTCTTGGTCCATAAGATGCCCAGCATAATCAGAAGGGTAGCGGCAGCCGCAAAAGATACTGTGCGTTTCCGGCTGCTAAGCTTCATGGATGTCAACGTTCCCGCTTTATCCGGCGTAGTACTGCTTAACCTTTCCTTTACTTCCCGGAGCTTTTCTTCCACATCCACATCGTACTGCATGTTCTCATTCTCGTAGTCGTTCAGGTAGCTGTAAAACTCCTCTTCATTAGCCGGGTCTTTCAGCCATTGTTCCAGGTTTTTCCGCTGAATAGACGTCAGGTTGTCATTCAGAAAGTCAAAAACTAATTTCTTGTTCACGATGCGTTTTTATTATTTATCAAAAGCTTTTCACGGATTTTGTGTGGCATCAGATCGCAGCTCCATTTTTATTTTAGCCAGTGCCCGGCTGATGAGTCTTTCCACGGCACTGACGGTAATATCCATTTCATGCGCTATTTCACTGTATTTCATTCCTTCCAACCGCGACATCTGGAAGGCTTTTCGGGATTGAGCGGGAAGGCTTCGGATGATCTTATCCAGGCGGGCGGCAAGCTCATGGTAGAATAAGATATCATCCGGTTTTTCTACCGGGCTTTTACGGGCAAAATCGATCTCCCGGGCCTCATTGGTTTCCCGCAAGAATTCTTTTTTGAGAAAGTTATAGGACCGGAACTGAACGCTTTTGTACAGGTACTTTTTAAAGGAGGTGTCGATGTGGTCATATACTTTTTTCTGCCAGAAGTTCACAAAGATCTCGGACACAATATCTTCTGCAAAGGCCTTGGAGTGAACAAAACGCACGCAATGGCTGCACAGTTTTCCATAGTATTTCCGGAATAGCAAGTCAAAACCTTTCTCGGGAGACATCTTAAACAGTCTCCTGAGATAGCTTTCTTCATCCAGGACAATCCCTGCGCCGGAATCCTCCTCGTTTTCCGAAGATATTCTCAGCTTTTCAGGCGGGTTCTGTTCCCGGTTTTTCTTACTGTACTTTTCGTACATTTATCCGGCAGTTAAGGTAGTCTAATTCTAAGACAAAGTTTAACTATTTTACCCCACATCGCCGGCCTCTTTTTTGAAAAAAAATATTCTTTTCCTGATAAAAATTCTTTCTGCGTAAAATGGGACGGTTTTTTACTTAATTTCGTTCTTCTATTAAAAACACAAACACATGCCTTTTACAGATTACTACGAGTTATTGGGAGTAAGTAAGACCGCCGGAACGGAAGACATCAAAAAAGCCTACCGCAAACTGGCGCGGAAATACCATCCTGACCTGAACCCTAATGATGCGGAAGCCGAGAAAAAATTCAAGGCCATCAATGAGGCTAACGAGGTATTAAGCAATCCCGAAACCCGGGCCCAGTACGACAAGTACGGGGAGCACTGGAAGAATGGTGAAGCCTATGAACAGGCACAAAATGCCCGCAAAAGTGCCGGAAACCGCCAGAGCCACTCCTACTCTACCGGCGAAGCCGGTGATTTTTTCAGCTCCATGTTTGATGGTGCTGAGGGCTTTGATTTCGGTTCTTTCCGCAGCGGCAGGGCCGGTGGTAAGTTCAAAGGCCAGGACCTTCACGCCACCCTTAACCTGAACCTCACCGATGTGCTGCAGGAGCATAAGCAGACCTTTGAGATCAGCGGTAAAAAAATCCGGATCACGGTGCCGGCCGGCGCTTATGACGGCCAGGAGATCAAACTGCCGGGGTACGGCGGTGACGGCTATAACGGCGGCCCCAAGGGAGACCTGTATATCACTTTCTCCGTGACCAATAACACCCCTTACCAGTTGAGCGGCCATAACCTGAAAAAAGAAGAGGAACTGGATCTTTATACGGCTATCCTGGGCGGAGAAAAGGTGGTTTCCACGCTGTACGGCGACATCCGCCTGACCATCCGGCCCCTCACCCAGAACGGTACCACGTTACGGGTAAAAGACAAGGGACTGCCCGTTTACAAGGAGAAGGACAAGTACGGACATCTCCTGATCACGTTTAAGATAAAGCTGCCGGAAACTCTGAGTGAGGAGCAAAGGAAATTATTCGAACAACTTAAAAGTATGCAGTAAGATGGAGCGTATTTCAAGAGAGGAATGTGTGCGGGTCTACAGGATCGATATGGACTTCTTCAATGACCTGGCAGAGGCTGGCCTGATAGACACCATCATGGAAGAAAATACCGTATACCTGCATTATGATACACTGGCCCGTTTTGAAAGGCTGGTTACCTGGCATTACGACCTGGAGATCAACATCCCGGGCCTGGAAGTGATCTGCCAGCTGCTGGAGAGAATAGAACACCTGCAGCAGCAGCGGTATTACCCGCTTAATGACAGTTCATCCCGTTAATTACTCCACCAGGAACCAGGTATAGCTTTCCGGTTCTATGGTAAACGTCAGCTCTACTTCATGTTTCCGGTCCAGGTGCAGCTGGCGCGGGTTACCCCCTTTTTCTTTGAATACAGCCTTATCCGTGAGACCGGTGTAATACAGCGGCACTTTGATGGTGCGGGTGATCTTTTCTTTGGCCGGGTTATAGAGCATAAGGAAGCCTTTTTCTTTTAATTCCGGGTTCACATGGATGAATCCGTCCCAGTCACGGCCGTCCGCCCGTCTCAGGTGGATCATATCAGAATTCAGGATATCCCGGTATTTTTTATACCAGCCAATGGTGCCGGCCACCACTTTCCGGGTTTCTTCGGTGTCATACAGCCGGGGCCCGCGGTAGCATGCCTGTACGCCTGCGCCGTAGTATTGCACCATCAGCTGCTCATAGTCTTTCAGGTGCTCGCTGAGGGGTTCCAGGATGGCTTCCGGGCCTCCGCCCTGGTAGCGGGTGAGCGGTACAAAGCCCCAGCTCATGGACGCTGATTTTTCCTGGGTTCCGTCATGGATATTCTGGCGGTTCAGGATGCGCTGCTGCTCGCGGGAGAGCGAAAAGTTCACTTCCCGATAACCGATGGCGATCTTATGGGTTCCGTCCAGGAAATACCAGTCGGGGGCGTTAATATACACGCCCCGCTCATTCAGCCAGTGGTAGAGTCCTTTCTGGATTTCCATTTGCTTCCACTGGGAGTCCTCCAGGCCCTTATGGCCGGGATGCACGGTAGAGGCGCAGACATCACCCGGGTAGGGCCCGTCATTTTCCCAGATATCAAAGCCGGTCTGTTCAAAAAAGTATTGGATCTTATCGCGGTATTCCAGGCCCCATTTGCTCCCGAAACAGGGTGCATGGCCAAAAAACGCTCCGCCGGGCTTCCCGGTTTTGGGATCTACCACATCGTGCTCATCGCTGATCCGCCGGCTGCTGAAAAGGGAGTATCCGCCCAGTAAGATGCCTTTTTTATGGGCGTAATCGGCCAGGGCCTTCCATTTCGAAATGTTCGCCTTTGAACTGTCTTCCATATTGAGATGCGAACCAAAACTCAGGATCACGGCCTCGTAGCCCGTAGCGGCGCACTGGTCAATGGCCCGGGTCACCTGCTCGTCGGTTTTACTCACCAGGTGCATGAAAATGGGGTTTTGCATGGTCCAGGGGGCTACGGTGCGATACATTCTTTTGATCATGAGGCCACGGCGCTGGCGGTCGTAGCTGTCCATCAGGAGCTCATGCGTACGCACCGACTTAAAGGTTTCTCCGGGCTCCAGTTCCTCATTCGGATCCTGTTTCGGGTAAACTTCCAGCAGGCAGGGGGTTTCGTACGTATAATTGACCTGCGAGGTGTAGGTGGAATCAGTTTTCCAATGGGTGGTCTGGTCACTAAGCCGGTATTTCATGGCATTATTAAACGCGTAATTGGTTTCCACATAGAGGCCATGCTGCTTCAGCATATCATCGGGTTTACCCACTACCGCACTCTCCTCTTCCACGGTGGCCAGCACCTCATTTACCACCCGGTTAAGCAGGAATGTTTTCCGGGAGGTATTTTCTACCGAAACCCATTTCACGATCAGCGGAATGCCGTCATAAATTTCATAATGCACCGCTACGCTGAGGCCTTCCAGCTCTTTTAACTGCGGTTTAAATTTTAAGGTCAGCACTTTTCCCGAAGGCTGATTTTGATTCGGTATCCAGGTGGCTGCTTTCCAGTTCAGAAATGGCGTGAGCGCTGAAACCGTGTACCCCTCGTAGATGAAATCTTCCGGGCCCGTGCTCATGTTTTTAAACCATTCGGGTAAAAAGTAGGCATTTTCTTTCTGGCCGCGGAGCCCTCCTATGGCGTATTCTTTCCCGTTTACGGTGATTTTGGCTTCCGGCCTGATGCCCCGGATCAGCTGCTGGCCTGTGGTGAGGTTTATATAATCATAGCAGGCCACATTGGGGGATACCCGGAACACCCTTTTTACCAACCCGTTTTGCAGGATGATGTCCTGCGGGTTTTTAATGATCTCCGCTTTTTGCTGTACGGGCTGCACCAGCCAGTCTGCCGGCGGAAGATTCTGGGCCGGGAGGGAAAGGCTTCCCAAAAGAAAGATAATGCTTAGCAGGAAGGTGTTTTTATTCATACGTGAAATTTTAGAGCTATGAGCTGCGTAGGGCTTGGTCAATCTCAAAGCTCATCGCTATATAATCAGATAATATCCAGTTTCCTATGGGTTCTTCTCAGCGCCCATTCGTTTTTGTAATCTATCCACTTCTGCCCGCGCATTTTCCGCATGGCGTTATCGATCAGCCGCATGAAAAACACGTTATACATCATGCCCAGCTTCCCTTCGGCGGTACGGGGTAAAGACCGGAGGGTCATGGAAAACCCGGGATCACGATATACAATATAATGCCACCAGCGACTGGGCATATACAGGGCGTCACCGTGCTCCATAAAGGCTTCGAAGCCCTGTACCTGTTTCAACGCCGGGTATTTCTCATAATCCGGCTGATCCAGGTCTATTCCTTCTGCATTATGAATGGAAAACGGTACTCTGTATAATGCGGTGCTCTGATCCGGGCCAAAGAGCAGCACCCGCTTATGCCCTTCAAAATGAATATGCAGGTTATCAGGCAGGTCGATATCATAATGGGCAAAGACCTTGCTGTCGCTCCCGCCGAAAAACAGGGCCGGCAGGCGTTTGAAGTATTGCAGCCCGATCTCCGGGTACTCAAAGTCGTCCAGCAGCTCCGGGCAGTGGTCTTTGATGGTGTAAAAGAAGATCCGCAGATCAGTGGGCCCTTTCCGCATCAGGTCAATATACTCCCCGAAATTCATGGTGGTGACGGGCTCATACGTGCTTTTATTTCCTTTGGTGCGGGCGTTACTGTAGAGCGGGATCACCTGGTCTCCGGCCAGCGCTTTGATATGCTCAAAAGTCCATTTTTTATTCCAGGAGCCGGTCAGTCCTTTCAGCAATACGGGCTTTTGCGGGTAATAGTATTTTTTTACAAATTCTTCCCGGCTGATATTTTCTACAATTTCTATCGGAGTAAGGTGCATAGTTGTCTGCTTTTTCGCGCATCAAATCTACAAAATTTCTTCCGGTAATTTGTCCAGGGTTTTTGCGGCCAGCTGTTTTCCTTTTTCAATCAGGTAGGTAGCCTTTCCATAGTCCCAGATGCTGCTGATATCCCGGGGTATATCCACCACATAATCAGGACGGTATAAATCAATGGAAAGGCGGGTGATCTGATTTCGCATTACGTAGTACGCATGCTGAAGAACCGAAATCATGGAGTTATCCTTGTAGATCTGATCTGCCCTTTCAGCAGGTCCTTCCAGGTTCACGGCCACCACCAGGTTCCCGGGTTTTTTACGCACATAATTCAGCGGCAGGGGGTTCAGAACGCCCCCGTCCACTATCTTGTCTTTTTCCTGAAAAACCGCCGTCAGCACGCCGGGAATGGCTATAGAAGCCCGGATGGCCTCATATAAACTGCCTGAACTGATGCAGCAGTCGCACTCGCGCGTGAGGTTCGTGCTAACTGCCGTAAAGGGGATGGGCAGCGTCTCAATCGGCACATCAGGGATAAGCTCTTTTACCTTGTTCAGCACTTTTTCGCCTTTTACCCATCCTGTACTTTGAAAGGTGAAGTCTAACAGGCTGAAAACATCGCGATTAGTGAGCCGGGTGACCCATTCTTCAAAAATATGGAGCTCGCCTTTGGCATGGATCCCGCCGATCAGCGCGCCTATGGAACACCCCACGATCTCATCGACCACCGCCCCTCGTTCTTCCAGGGCCCGGATCACGCCGATGTGCGTCAGGCCGCGCGCACCGCCACTTCCTAAAACCAGCGATATTTTTTTACCGGATAAGTTCATTGGTCTTGTGAGCCTTTCATTCTGCTTTCAAAATTTCATACGGTTCTGAAATACCATTCTCATTAATGGCCTCAATGGTGAAATAATAGGTTTTCTGGCTGTCCATCGACTTAAACCAATACTCGTTGTTATTGTGCACCATCACGGAGTTATACAGTTTATCCGGGTGGGTGCCGTAGTAGATGTTATACGCATAGGCACCGTCTGCAGGGCTCCATTTTATAAACGCCGAACGTTTGTCTTTTTCGGTGCGCAGCACGATAAATTGTTTGACTTTAGCGGGCTTTGCGCCCTTACCGTTCCCAAATACCCGCAGGCCGCTGAGGGCAAATTTACCCGTAGGCATGTGAATGTTTTCCAGTTTCAGGTAACGCGCCTCCACGGGATTCGCCAGCTCGATGTAGTCGTGAGGCACATCGGTTTTATTCTTGCTCTTGTCTGCCAGTATTTTCCAGTTTTTCCCGTCGGTAGAATGGTACAGGATATACTGGTGATACTGATCGGTGCGCTTGCCCAGGCGGTCATCGGCCACATCCTGGTCGGCGTAGTTGATCTGCACGGCATTCACCACCGACACGTTCCCGAGGTCGGTCTGTATCCATTCGCCTTTATTCCCCGAGGCCGCACTCCAATAGGTCTTGATGTTTTCATCCACGGCATTGTTAGGCAGGTAAGCACCCAGGGTAGAGGAGACCTGCACCGGTTTCTGGTAGTTTAGCAGCATCCATCGGGGTTGCAGGGCGCTTTTCCGTTCGGGGGCTGAGGGCAGGTAAGTGGGGTAGTCGCCGAAGGCCGTATTACACCACATGACGCCGTCACTGTCAAAACCGGTAGGCCAGAGGCCCAGGCGCCGCTCAAAGGTGTTTTTCACCGATATCACCATGGTGCTGACATGCCAGTAGTTCTGATCCTTATCCCGGAAGGTGGCGCCATGCCCTGCGCCGCGCAAAAACCCGCCCAACTTATAGCTCAGGGGGTCAGACTGGGCCTGGAAGGGCCCCAGGGGGTGATCACCCACCAGAAGGCCATCCGCATAGCCGCTGAATTCGGTTCCGGGAGCGCCGTATTGCAGGTAGTATTTGCCGTTATGTCTGGTCATGTGCGATCCCTCAATGAAGGGGTCCAGGAAAGTATTATCCAGGTATTCGCCAAAACGCTGCCAGCCGTAGCGCCACGGTTCCAGGAGGTAGAGTTCCTTACGGGTACCAATGGGTTTAAGCCCGTTTCGGGTCAATTCTATCCCGTACATGGGAAAACGGTTACTGGAACCGTTATACATATAGACCTTCCCGTCATCATCGGTGAAGAAAGACGGATCCCAGCCACCCAGGGAAAAGGAGTCCACCAGCGGCTTCCAATTATTATTTTTCGGGTCGGTGCTCATCCAGATGGTGAACTTATCGGTATAGGTAGACCCCATCACGATCATCGTATCGCCCATGATGCCCACGCCGGGCGCGCACAGCTCATCGTACACATCGCCGTTCCAGGGCCGCAGAAATTTCCGGGAAATAAAATTCCAGTTCAGCAGGTCTGGGCTCCACCAATAGCCCCACTGGTTAGTACTGAACAGGTAGTAATCGTTTTTATAATTGACGATCACCGGGTCTGCCGTAGCCCGGTGCCGGCCCCATTCACTAAAGTTAGGAATAGGCGTGTAGCCGTAATCCAGGTTCATGGGGTTACAGTAGGTTTTTTGCTGCGCAAAGGAGCAGGTGCTGCTGAGAAGTAACAGGAAGAGGAGGTGTTTTCGCATGGCGGCTATCCGATCTGAATGTGTTTATTGAGATTTTCAAAGTTACGTGATTTCCGGGGAATAAATCCTTTGTGCCTTTTGCTTCGTTCTCTTTGTGCAAAAATTTCAACTCAGCGTAAATTTCACAGCGATGCTCTATTTAGAAATTACGGACAGGCAGAGTCCGTTTGGAATTACTTCCGTTTATTTTTTTGAAGAATTTGCTTGATTTTTTCTTCGTTTTCGCCAGTAATCACACGGATAGTGGCCAGGTTAATACCTGCGTCGTGAGCGTTCAGGACTGTTTTTTCTAAAGCCTGAGTGAATCCTTTTTCTATCCCTTCTGTCAGCCCCAGCTCTTTTCCCTCCAGGATCAGCTGATCGTATATCGTCATTACTTTGGTATTCATGTCATCAGGTAGTTTTTTTACTGCTTCGGTCAGGTATTGTTTTTCAAGACGGATACCCGTTATCATGTAAACAAAGATAACTTTCGTGTCGTTCGATTCCAAGTACGGATTCAGATTTTCTACGATGTTGTGAATATAGGTAGTAAGTGCTTCAGGGTCAAAACAATATTTTTGAAGCAGGATAGCGCTGCCCAGCAGGCCGTTTTTAAGGGCTAGAATCTGCTCCGGTGAAACCTGGTGGAGATTAACAAATTCAATGGCGAATGCCGGTAAATATTTTTGCAGAGGAGCAGGATAGGTGGTGAAGTAATCCTCTACAGGCTTAAATCGCCAGTTCTTTTTACCATGATAATACAGGATCGGTATAATCAGCTCCGGCTTTTTCTTTTCCCTGAGCTGTTTCTGGTAACCCAGGGCCAGGTATTCCAGGAGCTGGAAGGCAGTTTTAGGATCAGGGCTGCTTTTATGTTCCAGTAGCAGGCTGATCTGAAGACCTTCTCCGCCCTGTAGTTTTACTTTCCAGAGTAGATCAGAAAAGGAAGTTTTGAGCTGATCGGTGATATAGGAATTGTCCTGCTGCTCCAATGTACTGAAGTCAATAACACGAACTAATGTTTCAGGAAGGTATTGCTGAAGAAAGTCAATGGCCAGCTGTTTATCAGACAGGATCTGCTTAATGAACTTATCGTGGATATTGGTCATAGTGCGCGGCATAGGTTAAAATGTGAATTTATCGACAAGGTACAGGTTAAACCGGAAAAGAAGAAAATTTTGCTACAATTCTTATCCGCATTTTTTCGCTGGTTGCGGGGGCACGGTCGTAATTTCGTTTGAAAAAAAAACACATACCATGAACTTATCTAAAACCAAAACAGAGGGTAGGGGAGCCCAGATCAATACGCACAATAAATTTATGGCTCAGAGCTATGAAGCGGAAGATTATTACGACGAGGATTTTCCGCCGGCCCGCATTAAAACCATCTTTTACGAAGAAAACGCCAAAAAGGTGATTAATTTCACCAAAAGCCCCGATATGTACGGTATGCTCTACATGAATCCCTACCAGGGCTGTGAGCACGGCTGTATTTACTGCTATGCCCGGAATTCTCACGAGTACTGGGGCTTTTCGGCGGGGATCGACTTTGAAAGCCGGATTATGGTTAAAAAGAATGCTGCGGAGCTGCTGGAGGCTAAATTCAACTCCAGGAACTGGGTCTGCGGCCCCATTCATCTGGCCGGAAATACCGACTGCTATCAGCCGGGAGAGAAGAAGTACGGCATCACCCGGAAAATCCTGGAAACCTGCCTGCGGTACCGAAACCCGGTGGGCATCCTGACCAAAAACGCCCTGGTTTTACGAGATCTTGACCTCCTGCAGGAGCTCCACAGGCTGCGGCTCGTGCACGTGTTTCTTTCGGTCACCACCCTTAACGAGAAGCTGCGCCTGGCGCTGGAGCCGCGCACGGCTACGGCGGCAAAGCGACTGAGAACGCTGGAAACGCTCTCTGCCGCCGGTATTCCCACCGGGGTGATGACAGCCCCCATTATTCCGGGTTTAAATGATCACGAGATCCCCCGGCTGATCGAAGCAGCGGCAGATGCAGGCGTGCTGGCTGCCGGGTACACAGTGGTGCGGCTGAACGGGGCTATCGCGCAGATTTTTGAGGATTGGATACGGAAAGCTTTTCCCGACAAGGCCGATAAAGTACTGCACCAGATTGCCGACTGCCACGGCGGGCAGGTAAATGATTCGCGGTTTGGGGTGCGGATGAAGGGAGAGGGGAAATACGCGGAGCATATCCAAAACCTCCACCGGCTGTCGGTACAGCGCTACCTGAAAGACCGGAGATTACCGGAGCTGGATACTTCGCAGTTTATCCGGAACGGGCAGCTGAACCTGTTTTAGGGGGCTTTAGGGTTTAACACATAGGTACATAGATAGGTTTATTTCCGGCTCCAAAGGTGGGGTGCTGGCGGCTTCGCAGCTCACAATGACCTGCATTTGGGCCTCCACAAAAGAAACTTTATACGTTTACCCGAAACCGCATCACCACCTCGCCGGTTTCTTTATCGATCACGATGCGGTTACCTTCCGGGTTAAGTTCCCGGCCGGTGCTCAGCTTATAGAGGCCGGAAAGAAATTCCATGCCCTTGTTCATTACGACTTCCAGCTCTGCCAGGCGGGCGTTATCTTCTTCGGGGATTTCCGGCACCTGAAGCTCCGGTTCGCCGGCCGGTTCCGTGGGCTCATCCGTGGTAAAATCGGCCAGGGAGTCTTCCAGCATTTTGAGGAACTGGGAGCGGCCCTTTTCCGAGAAGTCCACCTCGTCCATGTCGTTCCCGGAATTCAAAACGCTGTCAAACAGGTCCTGCTTCACACCCAGGCCCGAAAGCACCTTCATTTCTATGGAATTGCGCATGATCAGGTTAATCACCGTCAGATTCGGGCTTTTCTGGCCCAGCCTATCGATGCGCCCTATACGCTGATTTTTCTTAGAAGGGCTCCAGGGAAGCTCAAAATTAATCAGGGTGTCGGCTACCTGCAGGTTTAAGCCTGACCCGCCCGACTCGGACGACAGGAATACCCGGCATTGTGGATTTTCTTCAAATTCCCGGATGGCCTTTTTCCGGTCTTTTACGGGTATATTTCCAGTAAGTTCGGTGAAACCTATCCCGTTTTTAGCCAACATACGGCTGATAATAGCCAGCATGGTGGTCCATTCTGAAAAAATAATGATCTTGCGTTTATTATTATGGATATCCAGCTTTTCCAGTAAAATTTCTTCCAGTTCCAGTAGTTTTGGGGAGTGATCGGTATCTTTATCCACCAGGAAGGTGGAATCACACACCATACGCATATTCTGCAGGTTACGGGTAAGGATCTGCCAGTCGTAGGGGGTTTTGAATTTTTTGGACAAAATAGCAGAGATTTTCCGGGCATACACCGCGTGATAATCGGCCTGAACAGGATGCATTTCTACCGGAATATCGATCATCGTTACGCTGTTCAGCTGGTCCAGTACCTCTTTTTTCTCGCGTCGGATCAATACCGGCTTCAGCTTTTCTTTCAGCTCCAGCAGGTTATAATAGCCGGTGATCTTGTTTTCATTCTGGAGATCAAAGTAACAATGCTGATAGGAAAACTCCCACAGCGGTGCCAGCAGGGTGGGATCTATGAAACCCGTGATGGAGTAAATATCGGCCAGCTTGTTTTCAATAGGCGTGCCGGTGATCACCAGGCCGTGATTTTTTCGCAGCGATTTAATGGCCGTAGCGGTCAGCGTCTCAAAGTTTTTGATGCGCTGGGCCTCATCCAGGATGATAAAATCCATCCCGGCTTTATTAATGGCTTCCACATCCCGGAGCACGGCCTCGTAGGTAGTGATCAGGAAATAAGGCTCCGGGTCCAGGTAGGCCCGGGCCCGCTGGGCCGGCGTACCTTCCACCAGCCCGGCTTTTTCCGTAGTGAATTTCTCAATTTCTGCCTTCCACTGGGCTTTCAGTGAGGCGGGGCAAATGACCAGTGTCTTTTTAAACCCGAATATTTTTTTCTTGAAAATGGCCGTGGTAATGGCCTGCAGGGTTTTCCCCAGGCCCATTTCATCGGCAATGATCACGCCTTTCCGGAAGGTGGCAAAGGCCACGCCTTCCTTTTGGTAGGGGTATAAGGTGGCTTTTATGGCTGAATAGCTCAGGCGGGTGCTTTCCTGTTTCTGCTCCAGGATATGCCGGTCAAACTCCCGCTCTATTTTATCCAGCACCTCCTGACGCACCAGGATCTGCTTATATTTTGCCGCTTCTTTCACAAAACCAAAAAACATCATGGTGCGCTGCGGAGAAACATGCCTCTCCGGGCCAAAATAAAGCCCTGTGAGCGCCTGAACCGGTGCGGGTAAGGGGTGAGGGTAGTACCACGTGATCCGGTAGTCATTCAGGGGATCCAGGAAGACCTCCACAAAAGGGTAGGGCTGCTGCGTGTTTTTACCCTCAAAATGATCAAAAGCATACATGAGGTGCTTACACGTGCCCAGCTTATTGGTAGCAAAATCGGTGCAATTGCAATATCCGGTTTTCTTTTCAAAATCCCGGAAGGTTATTTTGTACGATACACCCTGGGGCGTGATAAGCCGGTGTTCTCCGTAAACATTATCGGCGGGTATGAGCTGGTATCGGGCTTTGGCCGCCCTTTCCCTTCTTTCTGCCAGCACCCGTTTGATCATGCCTTCACGGGTATAGGCTTTGCCTTCTTCGTGGGTATGGGGCTTCAGGGAATTTAATTTTTCCTCAATCAGCAGCAGGCCGGCCACCCGGTGCGAACAGCCCTCCGGCGCCTTGCAGGAGCACTCTCCGGCCGGGTTTTCGGCCAGGCGATAAGAGACCGTAAAGTCATCAAAAGTATCACTGACCCCTACTTCAAAAAAATCTCTCCCCTGCGAAAGTATCTGCACCTGACCGGATTTAAACAGCTTTTCCCCTGAAAAGTAAGGGTGGCTGAACTTCCCGGAAAGCTTTTTAAGCGTAGCCGATATTTCTTCCCGGAGGGTCATGTAAGGAGCTCTGAAATAACTATATTATGCGGTTTCACGGGCAGTTCTTTGATGTCATTTAGCGATAAAGACCTCAGCCGGGACACGTCAGTACCCGCTTTCAGCTTATCCAGCATTTCAGCCGGGGGCGGGGTGATCTTGCGCCCATCCATGGAAAACCAGACCCCCAGGATACGCGAATAGGCCATGTGGGTACCATCAGCCTTTTTATAGAGATTATGCGTAAATTCAAAGATTTCACCTTTTTCAGAAAGAGCGGTTTGCTCAGCGGTTATGATCACTTCCTCGTTATCATAGCCTTCCCTGAAAAAGGAAAATTCTTCTCTCAGAACGGCCGGGCCCAGGTTATAACGGGCCAGGTCAGCTATGCTGATGCCCAGCTGGCGCAGGTAGGCCATACGCGCGTAGGAAGTAAAATTCATGTAGGCAGCATTAGCCAGGTGTCGGTTAGCATCCAGGTCAGACCACCGGATGCGGGTTTCGGTATAAAACGGTTTCAAATTTTGTATTTTTTTCAAAGATAGAAGAATTTTGGATATATGCGTACCCGGTTCAGCTCCTGTTTACGGCGGCCAGGGTAACGATAAACAGCTCCCTGATGCCCGTTTTCCAGAGTGCTGTGGCGGCCACTTCCAGGGTAGCGCCCGTAGTGAGTACGTCATCTACCAGGATCACGGCTTTATCCCGGAGCACCTCCGGCGCAGTTTCCGTAGCCTCAAAAACCCCTTCCAGGTTACGATAGCGGCTTAAACGGCCGCCGGAGCGGGTCTGGGTAAGGGTGCTCTTATTCCTGGCCAGCAGGTCATGGCGCACCGGGATCTCCAGGATCTCACTTATTCCCGTAGCAAGGCACCCGGCCTGGTTATAGCCGCGTTCTCTCAGCCGGGCCCGGTGCAGCGGCACGGGTACCAGGTAATCAGCGTGTAGGAACAAATGCTGGTCTTTCAGCGCTTTTCCGCACAGTTTTCCCAGGAAAATACCCAGTTCCGGGCGATTCTGATATTTAAGTGCATGCAGTATATTCTGCACTTTTCCACCCTTGGTAAAGCGTAAAAAGGAATAAATACCGCTGGTTTTCACCTTTCCCCAGAACTTATTTTCCTGAGATTCGTTATGTATCAGTAGGTTAGTATTTCTGGGTAAGTCCCACTGGCATTCAAAACAGATGGCGCTGCGGGTATCGGTGATCCGGTTTTCACAGGCTACACAAATATCAGGATAGGCAAAATCCAGCAGATGCCGGCCGAAAGAAGTGAGGAAATTTTTCATAAGTGGATAAGTATGTCGTTAGAAAATAAGGAAATATGGGGCAATTTAGTTCGTTTTTTAGAACAAACGACCGGTAAAAAGCCCAAAGATCTGAATGGTGTTCTTTTTTTGATAGGGGTACAGGAGCTGGGAAAGGGTGCGCTGCGGTTTGACAAGGAGCAAAAGCAGGATCTCATGCACATCGCCATTTGCAAAGTGCTGAGCATGGGTGGCTTTTACGAACTGGCCGGAAAAGATGAGGAAGGCTGGCCGCACTGGAAGCAGACCCGGGAACTGCCTCCCATAGATTTCCAAAGCCAGGAGAACCTTTTAAAGCATTACGTGATCCGTTATTTCCGGGAAGAGGTGGGCCTGCACATCTGAGTTCCCTTTGTGAAAATAACTTTGTGCACACGGTGTAATAAACCCATTTTCACAAAGAACCCGGATAAATAATTATAAGACAGATGAAGGTTATTACTTTTAATGTGAACGGTATCCGTTCTGCGCTGAACAAAGGCCTGAGAGAATGGCTGATCAGGGAAAATCCTGATATCCTCTGCCTGCAGGAGATCAAACTGGCTGAGACGGAACTGGTGGAACCTGTTTTTACCGATCTGGGCTTTCACTGCTACTGGTACCCGGCGGTAAAAAGGGGGTATTCAGGGGTGGCTATTTTGTCTAAAATTACTGTAAATCAAATAGTTAAAGGATCAGGACACGAACTTTCCGATGCAGAAGGGCGGGTTATCCTGGCCCGGTATGACCGCTTCCAGCTGGTTTCTGCCTATTTCCCTTCCGGTACTATGGGCGATGTGCGCCAGGAGGTAAAATACCGGTTCCTGGACGATTTTTATACGTACGCGGCCAGCCTGAAAGAAGAAGGCCTGCCGCTGCTGATCTGCGGTGACGTCAATATCTGTCATACGGAGATCGATATTCATAACCCCCGGTCCAATGCCAATACTTCGGGCTTCCTCCCGGCAGAAAGGGCCTGGATGGGTAAGTTTATTGATACCGGCTTTGTAGACACTTTCCGGTACAAGGTAAAAGATCCGCATCATTATACCTGGTGGTCTTACCGGGCCGGTGCTCGCGGAAAAAACCTGGGTTGGCGGATAGATTATATATTTGCAGCAAATATGGAACCCGATGCCCTGCAGAACGTTCAGATCCATGCCGATGTAGTCATGTCTGACCACTGCCCGGTGTCGCTCGATTTAAACCTTTGAACATGATGAACAGCGCACTCCAGTCGACACTCGATAAAATAGCGGATTACAAGAAGAAATTATACAAAAATCAGCTGATCAAAGGTCTGCTGATCGGTAGTGCTCTGATTGTAGGTGCCTTTCTGGTGGTTAATTCCCTGGAATACTTTGGACGTTTTGGAACCCCCTTCCGGATTGTACTGCTGCTTTGTTTTGTGGGGGTGTCTGCCTATACTCTTACGCAATATATCCTGAAACCCGCCTTTTACCTGTGGAATATTAACCAGCCTATCAGCGATGAAGAGGCCGCCGTGCAGATTGGTCAGTTTTTTCCCGGTGTAAAAGATAAGCTGCTGAATACGCTGCAGCTGGCAGGGCTGTCTACCGCCCAAAACGCGCTGCTGGAAGCGAGTATTGCCCAAAAAACAGAAGAGCTGCGCCTCGTCCGTTTTGCTGATGCCATTAACCTGCAGGAGAACCGAAAATACCTGAAATACGCTATTCCGCCTATTGCCCTGGTGCTGCTGATCTCGGCCATAGCGCCTAAGTTTTTTAACAGTACGGAGCGCATTGTAAAATTTAATAAAACTTTTGCCGAACCGGCTCCTTTCCAGTTTGAGATCCTGAACCCAAAGCTGGATGCCATAAAGCACGAGGATTTCAAGCTGGATCTCCGGCTGACCGGTAATTCTCTTCCGGAAGAGGTTTTCCTGGTATCCAATGGCCGGAAGTATAAAATGAATATTTCTGATGAACGTACTTTTGATTATACGTTCAGCCATATCCAGGAAAGTACCGACTTCCATTTCCTGGCCGGGGGATATACCTCTAATTCTTTCCGGATTAACCTGGTTTCCCGGCCTAACCTGCTCTCCTTTAATGTATCGCTTAAATACCCGCCTTACCTGGGTAAACAGGCGGAGGAATTTGACAATGTGGGTAACCTGGTGGTTCCGGAAGGAACCGTGATCCGCTGGGTTTTTAAAACCGATGAAACCGATAATTTCCAGATGATCTTTGATAGTACCGAAAAAGTTAATGTGGAAAAAGGTTTGTTCTCGGATTACAATTATCAGAAAAAAATATCCAGAACTACGGCGTATGAGATCGTGTTAGAGAATATTAACTCACAGAATGCGGACCCTATCAACTACTTTATTAACGTTATCCCCGATAGATATCCACAAATTAACTTCGAGCAGATTTCAGATTCTTCCCTGTATAATTACATCGGGATAGGAGGGACTATAGCAGACGACTACGGTATTTCTGATTTTCAGTTTGCCTACCGGAAAACGAACGAAAAGAACTTTAAGCTGATCAAAATTCCGTTTAACAAAACCTCACTTTCGCAAACCTTCTTCTACCAGGTAGATCTGAATACCCTGGGACTTCAGAAAAATGACCAATTGGAATATTACCTGATGGTAACCGACAATGACGGGGTTAACGGAAGAAAATCAACCAAATCCTCGCTTTTAACTTTCAATATGCCAACCTCTGAAGAATATTCACAGGATGTGGAAAAAGAAGTGAATAAAACACAGGACAAGTTCCAGGAGCTGGTCAGAAAATCAAAAGAGTTTAAAAAGGATCTGAATGCGCTGGAAAACGAGCTGAAAAAGAAAAAAGAAACGGACTTTCAGGATAAAAAAGACCTGGAAAAGCTCTTAAGCAAGAAGGAGGAATTAAACAAAGAACTCCAGGCACTGAAAGATCAGTTGCAGGAATTGATGGAAAAACAAAATCGTTTTGACCGGCAGGATCCCAAGCTGGTGGAAAAGATGGAGATGCTGCAAAAGATGCTGAATGAGCTCATGAAGAATGAAGACTCTAAAGTGCTGGAAGAATTAAAGAAGATGCTGGAGAAGAGTTTGGACGAAAAATCGCTGGATCAGCTGGAAAAGTTTAATCGCCAACAACGAAACCTGGATAAAGAGCTGGACCGGACCCTGAATCTTTTCAAGGATCTTCAACGCAAACAGAAAATAGAAGAAACGGTAAAGGATCTTCGCGAACTAAGTGAAAAACAGGAGCAGCTTTCCGATAAAGCCAATAAACAGGAAGACAGCCAGGGCCTGGAAAAAGAACAGGAACAGTTAAACAAGGAGTTTAATGATCTCACCGATAAGCTGGAGGATATTGAAAAACAAAGCGATGAATTAAATAAGTCTTTTGATCCGCGCGAAGAGGAGCAGGAGGATATTAACCAGGAACAGAAAAATGCCAAATCTAATCTTCAGCAAAAGAAAAATGATTCAGCAGCTAAATCTCAAAAGAACGCTGCCAAGAAAATGAAAAACATGGCGGATGCCCTGGAACAGCAGATGCAGTCGGAAGAAATGCAGCAAACCCACATGGACATGAATGCGCTTCGGGAAATACTGGAAAACCTGATCAAGATTTCGCATGACCAGGAGCGGATCATGAAAAACTTCCAGAGTATATCCGTATCTGACCCGAGGTTTGTGCCGCTTTCCCAGGAGCAGTTGAATATTTCTAATGATGCCAAGATCATTGAGGACTCTCTTTTTGCACTGGCCGGTAGGGTGATGCAGTTAGAGGCCATGGTTACTAAAGAAGTAACTTCCATGAAAAATAACATTGATGAATCTGTTAAACTGATCCGTGAACGTAAACTTAAGAACGCCGCGGTTAAGCAGCAATCTACCATGACTTCCATGAATAACCTGGCCTTAATGCTGAGTGATGTGTTTAAACAAATGCAGCAGCAAATGCAATCTTCCGGGTCAGGGGGGGAAGGAAAGAAGCAAGGTAAAAAGCCGGGGGATTTTGGTAAACAGCAGATGATGATTAATCAGCGCATTCAGGGAATCGGTGCGGAAGGAAAAACGCCTAAAGAAATATCGGAGGAGATTGCGAAGATAGCTAATGAACAGGCCAAACTCCGGAAGCAACTTCAGCAAATGCAGGACGAATTAAAAGGCACAGAAGCCGGAAAGAAACTGGGTAATGAGCTGGATAACCTTCAGAAAGAAATGGAGAAATCAGAAGAAGACCTGGTGAATAAACGGGTGAATCCGGAATTAAAACGCCGCCAGAAGGATATCGAGACCCGGCTCCTGGAAGCGGATAAAGCCATTAAGGAACAGGAAATGGATCCAACCAGACAAGGCAAAACTGCTACTAAAATCAATAAGCCTAGTCCTCCGGATTTGGAAAAATTCAAAAAAGAGAAAGAAAAGCAGGTGGAATTACTGAGAACCACTCCGCCTAATTTCACACCTTTTTATAAAAATCAAACAGATAACTATTTCAAAAGAATAAATTAAAAGTTTCACGTGAAACATTAGAGTTCATGTTTCACGTGAAACATCAAAGTGTATGTTTAGTGAATACGATGTAATTGTGGTAGGTGCCGGCCATGCCGGATGTGAAGCAGCACATGCCGCTGCTGTAATGGGTTCACAGGTTTTACTGGTCACCATGAACCTGCAGACTATAGCCCAAATGTCCTGTAACCCCGCCATGGGTGGGGTAGCCAAGGGGCAAATAGTACGGGAAATAGACGCTCTGGGCGGGATGTCAGGCATAGTTTCTGACGAAACCATGATCCAGTTTCGGATGCTGAACCGCTCCAAAGGACCCGCTATGTGGTCACCCCGGTGTCAATCTGACCGGATGGAGTTTGCTCTCAACTGGCGTGATAAGCTGGAAAAGAACCCGAATGTCTCTTTCTGGCAGGAAATGGTAACAGATATCCTGGTAGAAGGTACACGGGTAACCGGTATCAAAACCTCCCTGGGCCTGGAAATAAAAGCGAAAACCGTGGTATTAACCAATGGTACATTCCTGAATGGGCGTATTCATATCGGTGAAAAAAGCATGGGTGGGGGTAGGACAGGGGAGTCTGCCGCCTTTGGAATAACGGAAAAACTGGTATCGCTGGGCTTCGAATCGGGTAGAATGAAAACCGGAACTCCACCCCGGGTAGACGGTAGAAGTATTAATTATGAAGCCATGCAGGAGCAACTGGGGGATGAAAACCCGGAGAAATTCTCCTATACCGATACCCCATACCTGGTTAAGCAAAATTCCTGCTGGATCAGTTATACGAATACCGATGTGCACGAAGAACTGCGAAAAGGGTTTGACAGATCTCCTATGTTCAATGGCCGGATCAAAGGCCTGGGGCCTCGATACTGCCCCTCTGTAGAAGATAAAATCAACCGTTTTGCGGAGAAAGACAGTCATCAGATTTTCCTCGAACCCGAGGGTAGAACTACTATAGAAATGTACGTAAACGGCTTTTCTACCTCCTTACCGGAAGATATCCAATACGCCGCTATCACTAAAATACCGGGTTTTGAAAAGGTAAAAATGCTCCGGCCCGGGTACGCTATTGAATATGATTACTTTCCACCTACCCAGTTAAAGCTGACCCTGGAAACACGCTTAGTGGAAAACCTGTTCTTTGCCGGTCAGATTAATGGTACCACAGGCTATGAAGAAGCCGGTGCACAGGGGCTTATAGCCGGTATAAACGCCCACCGCAAGGCTCACGAGTTAAGTGAATTTTACCTGAAAAGGGATGAAGCATATATAGGTGTACTGATAGATGACCTGGTCAATAAGGGTACCGATGAACCGTACCGTATGTTTACTTCCCGGGCTGAATTCCGAACCATCCTGCGCCAGGATAACGCAGATATCCGGCTTACCGCGAAAGGATATGAGATAGGTCTGGCCTCTAAGGAACGCTTGGAAAGGGTAGAGGAGAAGATAAAAGGATCGGAAGAACTGGTCACTCAACTGGAGAAAAATAAGGTAACGCCGGAAGAAATTAACCCTTACCTGACCCGGATAGAAAGCGCTCCCATCAAAGAAAAAAGCACATTTTATAACCTATTAAAACGTCCGGAACTCAGTATTTCCGTATTATCCGGGCATAATGAAACCTTTGATTCCATCATAGGGGAGTACTCTAAAGAGCAAAAGGAACAGGCAGAAATTAAGATCAAATATGAAAAATATATCGAAAAAGAGCTTCTACTAGCCGAGAAAATGTCACGACTGGATGAAGTAAAACTAAATCCCAGCTTTGATTATGCTGCTTTGAAGTCGCTCTCTATTGAAGCCCGGCAAAAATTAGCATCGGTTAAACCCCTGAACCTGGGACAGGCCTCCCGGATAAGTGGGGTGTCTCCGGCTGATATTTCGGTACTGATGTTATACCTGGGAAGATGAGCAGATGCAGTAAAAAAGGGCACCGGCTAAGGGAAACAGTCGGCCTCCCGGGAGGCTTTTTCCAGAGCAGATTCAGGCTTAATCCGGCCTATCCATTTAACTAATTGTTATACGAATGAAATTACTTTATTTCCTGATAATAAGCCTTATTGCCCTGTCTTGTGCGCAGATTGTGGCACCTACCGGGGGGCAGAATGATAAAACACCACCGGAACTGGTATCCTCATTTCCTGAAAATAAAACCCGTAATTTTAAAGACCGGGAATTCAAATTAACCTTTAACGAGTTAGTGGATGCTTCGTCTATTAACTCTGAATTATTCATTGTACCTGACCCGGGATCACCGTATGAAACCAAGGTGAAAAATAATACGGTCACCCTGAAGTTTGATAAACCCCTGGCTGAGAACACCACCTATACTTTAAATTTCAGGAACGGCATAAAAGACCTGACTGAAAAAAATCCGGCCCGGAATCTGAAGCTGGTGATCAGCACAGGAGATCAGCTGGACTCACTACAGCTCAGCGGTACCGTGAATGATCTCTTCACCAAAGAACCTAAGCTGGATGTAACCGTAGGACTATACCCTGCAGACACATTACCCTTTGCCAAGAAGAAACCTTTGTATTTTGTAAAGACAGATTCCAGCGGAAAATTCGCGCTGGAGAATCTGAAAAATAATAAATACTTCCTCCTGGCCTTTACTGATAAAAATAATAATCTGCGGTTTGATCAGAAAGAAGAATACCTGGGCTTTCTCCCGGACAGCCTGGATCTCCAGTCTAACATACAGCTACCAGATCTGGAAGTATACCCTTCAGACCGGAGCCGTAACCGGATCAAGCGGGCCATATCCCGCAAAGATGAATTTACTATACAGCTGGATAAGAGAGCGCTGAAAGCAGACGTCTCCTATGAAAACCTGGCAGACACTACTACCTATCTTTCTCATCACCTTGCAGGTAATAACCTTCTTTTCTACAAGTTGAAAAAAAGTGTTCCGGATACCGTTAACGCCGTAATACTCCTGCAGGATTCTCTGCTCGTAACCGATACCCTCCGTCAGAAAATATATTTCAAAGAAGAACGGAGCCGCAAGAAAAAGACAGAAACCCTGCCTATCAATTCCAACATCCGAAACGGGCAGGAACTTACCACGGATATCACCTATAAGCTCTTCTTTGACAAGCCGGTGATCCGTATGGACACGGGGAAGATCCGCTTCCTGACCGATACACTGGAAAAAGAAAAGGTTAATATTCAAGTAATTGATAATCAACATATTAATATTAAAATAAAAACCCGGGCTCAAAAGGAAACAGAACTTACCATTCCCCCGAATATTTTTGAAAATTTCCAGGGAGATACCAATGCGGTACTGGTCCTGAAAAATCCTATTTTACAAACCGATCAGACCGGTTTACTGGAAGGGGAAACTCCTGATACTGAGATGCCTAAAATAGCCATTCTGCAGGATGAGCAGCGGACCAAAGAACTGGCGAGGCAGCGCTTCACCAAAAAGTTTCTCTTTGAAAATATCATACCGGGGACCTATAGCATTACGGTTATATACGATAAGAATGACAACGGAATATGGGATCCGGGAGACCTGGAAAAGCTTACACTACCGGAAAAAATAGTCACCACCAAAGAGCCTCTGCGGGTAAGGGCCAATTATGAATTTCGTACGCTTAAAATTGAGTAGGGGTCACTGCCTGTGGACAACCCTGTGTCTGACCGGTGTAAAAGCCGGTGAATAACACTAAGAAATCCACAATTCCCGGACCCTGACGGCTGCATGTCTGGCCCCCGATGGGATAACCCTGGTGAAGTAAGGAAAAAGCCCCCGGATTATTCAGAGGCATCCGGGGATAGAAAAACAAAATAATTTTAATCCACAAAAAAAGGGCAAAGATTGAATTTCAAACAATTAAATGTTAATATCGTTAAAACTTATACACACACTGAAAAGGTTACCAACATCCGGAAAAGCTATCCACAAATCAACACAGATATAAAAAAACAATAGAATAAAGATTTAAAAGATTAAATTATTAATATTATCATGCTCAGGCATATTTTAAAAACGGTTATCCTCGTACTCCTGGCTTTCGGTTACAGCTATGGCCAGGAAGAGCAGGAACTGGCCTATATCTATTATAAACAGGGCGAGTATGATAAGGCGGCGGAAATCTATAAGAAGCTCAGTACAGATAAGCGCTTTGCCTCTGTTATACATGCCGAGTATGTGGCTGTTCTTTTTAAGCTGCGCGATTACGATACGGCAGAGAAGTTTATTAAAGCGCAGATAGGCCGTTATGGAAATATGGTGTCTTACCGGGCTGACCTGGCGGAAGTATACGAGAACAGCGGGCGTAAGGACCTGGCTGCCCGGGAATTTGATAAGCTGATTGATGAGGCGGCTGGATCAGAAACGAAGCTCCAGGAGCTGATGAATTTCTTATACCGCAATCAGAAACTGGAGCTGCTGGTAAAGCTGATTCTGAAAGACAGGGAGGTAACTAAAAACCCCCATAAGCTGGATACCTGGCTGGCCCCTACCTATAACCTGCTGAATATGAAGGATAAGATGATAGAAGAGGTGCTGGGGTATGGGCGGCGGAGTGGAAATCCGGATTATGTGAAGGCTACTATCCAGGATGCATTTACGACGGAAGAAGAGATCATCTTCATTGAAAATTTACTACTTTCCAGGATACAGAATGAGCCTAATGATACCTTCTACCCAGAAATCCTGATCTGGTGGTATGCTCAGAAAGGTGATTTCTCCCGGGCTTTTATCCAGGCCCGGTCACTGGATAAAAGGCTGAACCAGGGGGGAAGCAAGATGCTGGAGCTGGCTTACCAGAGTTATGCGTCAAAAGACTTTAAAAATTCAGCCCGGATGTACCAGTATATCATGGATGAATACCCTAACGGAGAGTATTATCCTTATGCCCGTACCTGGATGATCAAGAGCAAGGAAGAGGTGGTAAAAAATACTTACCCTATTGAAAATGAAGCTATAACAGACCTGATCAGCCAGTATAAGCTATTGATATCTGACCTGGGAAATAATATTAAAACGGCTGAAGCCACCCGGAATATGGCACTGCTCCAGGCCTTTTATCTCCATGATTACAGTGAGGCTATCCGCACCCTGGAGACGGTTATTAAATCTACCCAGAATAACCCCCGCTTCAGGGATCAGTGCAAGCTGGACATGGGCGATATCTATATCCTGATGGATCAGCCCTGGGAATCCACACTACTGTATATGCAGGTGGAAAAGTCGCAGAAGGAGGATAACCTGGGTGAAATAGCCCGCTTAAAGAACGCCAAGCTCCAGTATTATACCGGTCAGTTTGAGCTTTCGAAAGATATCCTGGATATCCTGAAAAAGGCCACTTCGAAAGAGATTTCCAACGATGCCATGCAGCTGAGCCTGCTGATTGAAGACAATACCGGCCTGGATACTTCGGAAACGGCCATGGCGCGTTTTTCAAAAGTAGACCTGCTGATCTTTCAGAATAAGTACGAAGAGAGTATCCGGGTGCTGGATACCCTGTACAAGACGTATAAAGCCCATTCCCTGGCGGATGAGATCCTGTGGTTACGGGCCAATACTCTGCTGAAAGTCAATAGGATAGATGAAGCGGTGAGCGATCTGAACATTATCCTGGACCAGTATGCCACGGATATCCTGGCGGATGATGCACTGTACCTGCTGGCCAAAGTAACGGAAGAGAACCTGAAAGATAAGGCCAAAGCCATGGAGCTCTACCGCCGGATCCTGACGGATTTCCCGGGAAGCATTTTTAATGCCCAGGCCCGCGTACGGTTCAGGGAATTACGCGGAGACTACGTAAATTAGTCCCCGGGGAACCAGACACCTCCGGCTCCCGGCTGTAAGCCTGGAAATAGTGTGCCGTTCCGAATAACCAGTTCCGAAGGAACCAAACCCCCTGGCTCCGGGCTACGGTCCGGAGCCGAATGTGACGAAATCCAATAAAAACGTCAAAATATAAACCCCGGTAAAGAAAAAATATCAAATAGACAGAGGGCAGATTTTTAAAGAAACAAAAAGTAGTTATGAAAGAAAATGAACTGGTAGAAGAAATACAGCGTCTGAAAAAGGAAAAGAATGCAGTGATCCTGGCGCATTATTACCAGACGGCTGATATACAGGATGTAGCAGATTATATCGGTGACAGCCTAGGGCTGTCACAGGAAGCGGCAAAGACCGAGGCCGACATGATTGTTTTTGCGGGAGTACGTTTTATGGCAGAAACGGCTAAGATATTATCGCCTCAGAAGAAGGTGGTTTTACCGGATATTCATGCCGGCTGCTCACTGGAGGAATCGGCGCCCGCTGATAAATTCAAAGCTTTTAAGGAACAGTACCCCGATGCCCTGGTGATTTCCTACGTGAACTGTTCGGCAGAGCTGAAAACCCTAACGGATATCGTGTGTACCAGTACCAATGCCGTAAAAATAGTGGAGAGTGTGCCCAAAGACCAGCAGATCATTTTTGCTCCGGATAAAAACCTGGGTGCATACCTGAATAAGGTGACGGGCAGAAATATGATCCTTTGGGACGGGGCCTGTATGGTGCATGAAACGTTCTCTGCGCGGCTTATTCAGGACATGATAGACAAGTACCCCAATGCGAAGCTGATCGCGCATCCTGAAAGCGTTAACGCGGTTCTGGAGCATGCAGATTATATAGGCTCTACTACGGGTTTACTGAAATATACCATTAACAGCCCGGAGAAGGAGTTTATCGTAGCTACGGAGACGGGTATCCTCCACCAGATGCAGAAGGCATCGCCGGATAAGATCTTTCACGTGGCCGCTACGGAACGGAACGGAACAGCCTGCGCTTCCTGCGCCGACTGCCCGCACATGAAGCTGAACACCATGGAGAAGCTCTACCTGTGTATGAAAAACGAGGAGCCGGAGATCCTGCTTCCGGAAGAGACCATTGTGGCGGCCCGGAATTCCATTGACCGCATGCTGGAGATCTCGGCACGCTACGGCCTGTAAGGACCGTCCTAATTTCCACCACAGCTATGAATACCATCTTATTTATTGATATTGAGACCGTTTCCCTTACCCGTGACTTTGAGGCGTTACCCGAACGCCTCAAAGCCCACTGGGAAAAGAAAGCGTCATTTTTCAAGCGCGAGGAGCCTTATGAGGAGCTCTATTTTGAGCGGGCCGCTATATACGCCGAGTTTGGGCGGGTTTTGTGCATCGGAGTAGGGGGCTTCTATGAAAACGGCACCCGGCTGAAGGTGAGCTCCCTGTATGCGGAAGACGAAAAGGAGCTACTGATCAGTTTTAAAGAGCTGGTGGAGAAGCATCCGGCCGGCAAAAACCTTATTCTTTGCGCCCATAACGGAAAGGAATTTGATTTCCCGTATTTGTGTCGCAGAATGCTGATTAACGGCATCCCTTTACCGGGGGTATTGAATATTTCAGGAAAGAAACCCTGGGAGATTCAGCACCTGGATACCCTGGAAATGTGGAAATTCGGTGATTTCAAGCATTATACTTCCCTGGATCTGCTGGCGTCGGTATTTGATATACCGGGCAGTAAGGGTACTATGGACGGATCAGAGGTGAACAGCGAATATTACCTTCATGCGCATGTGGACAAGATCCGGGAGTACTGCCGCGAAGACGTGGTGGTACTGGCCCAGCTTTATCGGAAGCTGAGCGGTAAAAGCCTGATCGCTGAAGAAAATATCATGCGGGCTTAGATCCCGAATCCAAGTGATCCGTAGACGGAGCCCAATGCCGAAAAGTTAACTCTCTTTTTTTCGTAGAAGGGGGAAAATCCGCCTCTGGCAAAAATAACAAGATCGTTATTTTTATACGGCCTGCTTATCTTCAGCTGGCTTCTTAAGCCCAGTAAGGCAAAAGGGGTAACCCGGTTATTTTCAAAAGAAGCTTTGTTAAAGAAAAAGGGAGTGGCCCCTGCTCCGCCCTCCACAAACCAATCCAGGCTATATTTTGGCGGGCGGACGATGCATTTCCGGGTCATGCGGCTTCTCAGCCTTTGGTCCAGGTTACCCAGGCTGTAATTATAGGTTAAGGTTACCGGTATACCCAGTGCACTGTTCTGGTAAGCGAAAGGATTGGGCTCTCCGAGTACAGAGGCAGAGCCAAACATATAAGCGATACCGATAGAAGAGGATACAAATCCTTTGCGCTGCTCATACAGGACACGACTATAATTAAAAGATACCCCGCGACTGGGACCTCCGAATTCACCGTAGTATCCCTCCGTATATCTGCTTTTGTAGTTCCATTGCGAGTAAACCACTCCCGGAAAAAGAAGGAACGAAAATAAGAAAACTCTCACTTCAAAAAGGGCTTTGTGTAATCAGGTAGTATTATAGCACTTATAAATCAACGCAATATAGGGAATATTATTTAACGGCTCTCCGCATAAAATTTTAAAGTGAGCACGGTACCGTGTCAGAAAGTCGTTTCCGATTCTGCCGAATCTTAAAAATTTCTGTTATTATTATACTTTGAAAAGGGAATAGTTAAAATTTAAACCAATGAAATTACAAAACCTGTTTGTACTTTGTCTTATCCTCTGGATCCCCGGTTTCGCTCAGAACACCCTGCACCCCACTTCTGCGGAATACCAATACCCCACGGATCCGAAAGTGGCGGCTAACCTGGAAAACTGGCGGGATCAGAAGTTCGGTATGATCATTCACTGGGGAATTTATGCCGTACCGGGCATCATTGAAAGCTGGAGTATATGTAACGAAGAGTGGATAGACCGGGACAGCACCATACGCTATGACGATTACAAACGGTGGTACTGGAACCAGGCGGAGAAATTTAACCCCGTGCGCTTTAACCCGGAACAGTGGGCTAAAGCCGCGAAGGATGCGGGAATGAAGTACCTGGTCTTTACCACGAAGCATCACGACGGCTTCAATATGTTTGATACAAAATACAGCGATTATAAAATATCTGCCGGCCCCTTCAAAAATAACCCGAGGGCTGATGTGGCCCGCTATGTTTTTGATGCCTTCAGGAAAGAAGGGATGCTGATAGGGGCGTATTATTCCAAACCCGACTGGCATTCCCAGTATTTCTGGTGGGATAAATATGCCACACCGGACCGGAACGTGAACTATGACATCCGGAAACACCCCTGGCGGTGGAATAAATTCAAGGAGTATACCCATAACCAGATCAATGAGCTGACGTCAGCGTATGGCAAAGTGGATATCCTGTGGCTGGATGGTGGCTGGGTGAGGCCCCGCAGTACGGTAAATGCCGAAGTGCTGAGCTGGGGAGCGCCCATCCCAGAGTTTGACCAGGAGATCGATATGCCCCAAGTGGCGGAAATAGCCCGTAAGAACCAGGAAGGAATGCTGATTGTGGACCGTACGGTGCACGGGGAATTTGAAAACTACCGTACACCGGAGCAGGGTATACCGTCCGGGAAATCGGATGACCCCTGGGAGAGCTGCATCACCCTGGGCGGCGCGTGGAGTTATGTGCCCAATGACCGCTTCAAGTCTTCAGAATGGGCTATTCATACCCTGGTGGAAATTGTGGCCAAAGGCGGAAACCTCCTCCTGGGTGTTGGGCCTACCGCTGAGGGCGAATTTTTACCCGTGCAGATCGAAAGGCTGCAGGAGATCGGAAAATGGCTGGAGAAGAACGGGGAAGCTATTTATGCTACCCGTACCGTAGATACCTTTAAGTCAGGCGATTTCTATTTTACACGGGCTAAAGATAACCGCCGGTATGCCATCCGGCTCCGGAAAACGGCCTTAACGGAAACGGTCTCCTGGGAAGGCAATGCTCCCCGGAAAGGCAGTAAAATGGTTATCCTGGAAGATAACACCCCGGTAAAATGGAAAACGGAGGGCAATGTTACCACGGTAACCCTTCCTAAAAAATCTTTGGCAAAACTCGCGCAGGAACCTGCGATAACGTTTAAATTTGAAGAATAAAAAACCTTAAAATTATGAGAATTGTATTTTTTCTATTAGCTATGGTAGCTGCAAATGCGGGCTTCTCCCAAAAAAGCAAATGGGTAAAACTCTTTGACGGAAAAGACCTGAATCAATGGTATTCCTGGAAAGTAAATGACGGAAGCAGCACCGCGGGCTGGAGTATTGTAAACGGAGAGCTTACCACAGACGGTAAGGAGGGAGATCTGGTCACCAAAAAGGAATACGGTGATTTTGAGCTGGAATTTGATTTTAAAATCTCGCCAAAGGGCAACAGCGGTATTATCTATAAGGTGGGAGACAAGAAAGGCGAAAAAGAGCAGCCTTACCTGTACGGACCGGAATACCAGATCATTGACGATGTAAATTACCCGGAAAAGCCCAAGGATGTGCATAAAACCGGGGGAAATTACGATGTATATGCACCCCTGGACCTGACGGCTGTAAAACCGGCCGGGGAGTGGAACAGCGGCAAGATCAAAATCCACAAAAATAAGGTGGAGCACTGGCTGAACGGGAAAAAAGTGGCAGATTATGAATACGCCAGCGAGGGCTGGAAAGCGGATATTGCCAAAAGTAAATTCAAAAGCTGGCCTTACGCCACCCCGCATGAGAAAGGTAAAATCTCACTTCAGGGCCATGGTAATACGGTATGGTTTAAGAATATCCGTATTCGTGAGTTATAGGCCGTTTAAAAGGTGGGTTTCCTGAAAAAGAATACGGCTTTAGTATTTCTCCTGCTCTTCTCCTGGGCGTGCCAGCCCGGGGAGGAGAAGGGGATGGTACGGGTGGATAATCACTTTTGGATGGACGTGTCGCCGGTGACGGTGGCCGGCTTCCGGGAGTTTGTGCGGGCCACCTCGTATGTCACCGAAGCTGAGAAGTTCGGTGACGGCGGCGTGTTTGATTTTACTACCGGGGAATGGCAGCTGGTGAAGGGCGCTTACTGGGAATACCCTTTCGGCCGGGAGGCCGGAAAAGCCGCCGATGACCACCCGGTAACCCAGGTATCCTGGAATGACGCACAGGCCTATTGTAAGTGGGCCGGAAAGCGGCTGCCTACCAGTGAAGAGTTTATACTGGCTGAAAAGAACGGCAGGAAGGAGTACAGCAATACGTATACCTGGGGCGATGATTTCCGTGAAAACGGCACATATAAAGCCAATTTTTGGCAGGGCACCTTCCCGGTACATAATACGGGAGAAGATGGATTTCTGAGTACATCACCGGTGGGATATTTCGGGAAAAATGTTTTGGGACTGACCGATATGGGCGGAAATGTATGGCAGTGGTGCAGTGACGACTCCCAAAGCCGCCCCGGGGAAAAAAACCAGCGCGGGGGCTCTTTCCTGTGCGACCCGTCGGTCTGTCACGGCTTTAAGATAGGAGGCATAGCTTCTTCTTCCCCGGAAACCAGCCTGGTGCATGTAGGATTCAGATGCGTGAAAGACGCAGGAATATTTTAAAAATCAACCCATGAAAAGAACTATATTAATCCTTTTTGCTGCCGCCCTGGCCTGCACCTCAGGCTATACACAAACCGGCAGCTTTGAAATCCTGTCTAACCCGAACGGAGCCCGGCTGGGCTATTCGCCTCAGTCGGGGGTAAAAATACTTACTATAAAAGGCTTAAAATTCAAGGACCTGAACCGGAACGGCAAGCTGGATAAGTACGAAGACTGGCGGCTTCCGGTAGATGTCCGGGCCGAAGACCTGGTGAAAAAAATGACCGTGGAGCAGATAGCCGGCCTGATGCTTTACAGCGGGCACCAGAGCATTCCGGCAGGGGAGGTGGGTTTCGCTTCAGCTACCTACGGCGGAAAGCCTTTTTCCAAAGCCGGTGTCAATGCCTGGGAGTTAACGGATCAGCAGAAGGCTTTTTTAGAGAAGGATAACCTGAGGCACGTATTGATCACCCGGGTTCAGAGCCCCGAAGTGGCCGCAAAGTGGAATAACCAGATGCAGGCTTTCCTGGAAGGAACCGGCCTGGGTATCCCCGGTAATACCAGCTCAGACCCGCGGCATGCGGGGCAGGGCACGGCGTCTGCTGAGTTTAATGCGGGCGCCGGCGGAGAGATCTCGGTTTGGCCTGACGGACTGGCCATGGCCGCCACGTTTGATCCGACCCTGGTGAAGAAGTTTGGGAATATTGCGGCACAGGAATATCGTGCACTGGGGATCACCACGGCGCTGTCGCCCCAGATAGACCTGGCTACGGAACCGCGCTGGTACCGGGCCGCCATGACCTTCGGCGAAAGCCCGGCGCTGGCCACCGATATGGCACGGGCCTATATTGACGGCTTCCAGACCTCTTCCGGAGCGGATGAGATCAGCGGCGGATGGGGCTACAAGAGTGTGAATACCATGGTGAAGCACTGGCCCAGCGGAGGGCCGGAAGAAGGCGGCCGGGATGGCCACTGGGCCTTCGGTAAGTTTGCCGTATACCCCGGCGGGCATTTTGAAACCCACCTGAAACCTTTTACCGAAGGAGCCTTTAAGCTGGAAGGAAAAACCGGGATGGCCTCTGCGGTGATGCCTTATTACACCATTTCGTATAAGCAGGCCAAAGACGGCACTAATTACGCCAATGGCTACAGTAAATACATCATCACTGACCTCCTGCGGGAGAAATACGGGTATGACGGCGTGGTGTGTACCGACTGGGGCATTACCGGGAATGAAGGTGCCAGCCCGGGGGATTTTGCGGGTAAGCCCTGGGGAGCCGAAAAGCTGACCGTGGGCGAGAGGCACTACCTGGCATTAATGGCGGGAATGGACCAGTTCGGCGGTAATAACGAAGTAGGCCCGGTGCTGGAAGCGTACCGGATGGGTGTGAAAGAGCAGGGCGAGAAAGCCATGCGAAGCCGTTTTGAGAAATCGGGCGTACGGCTACTGAAGAATATTTTCAGGCTGGGGCTGTTTGAAAACCCTTACCTGGACGTGGCGGAAACCCGGCGGGTGGTGGGTAATCCTGACTTTATGAAGGAAGGATACGAAGCCCAGGTGAAGTCGGTGGTGATGCTCAAAAACAAGGCCGGGGTACTGCCTGTCCGGGAGAAGAAAACCGTGTATGTACCGGAAATTTACAAGCCGGCCATCCGGAACTGGTGGGGGATGTGGTCAAAACCCGCCCTGGAACTTCCAGTAAAGAGAGAGCTGCTCAGCAAGTATTATAACCTTACCGATGACCCGGCCAAAGCTGATTTTGCCCTGGTATTTGTGTCGGCCCCGTATACCAACAGCGACGGTGGCGGCTATGATAAAACCGACCGTGCGGAAGGCGGAAACGGTTACGTGCCCATCAGCCTGCAATACGAAAAATATACGGCACAGGATGCCCGTGAACACAGCCTGGCGGCAGGAGACCCGGTGATAGATCCCACGGTAACGGACCGGTCGTACAAGGGGAAATCCGTGACCGTAGCGAACACCCTGGACCTGAAGACCATCATTGATACCCGCCAAATGATGGGGAATAAGCCGGTGATTGTGGTAGCTAACCTTAACCGCGGAATGGTCTTTCATGAGTTCGAGAAGAAGGCTGACGGTATAGTGGTGCGCTTCTCGGTAAGTGACCAGGCCGTACTGGATATTATCTCGGGAAAATACGAGCCCTCCGGCCTATTACCCATGCAGATGCCCGCCAATATGAGCGTGGTAGAAAAGCAAAACGAAGACGAGCCCTTTGATATGGAATGCCACCATGACACCGAAGGTCACACCTACGATTTCGGCTTCGGCCTTAACTGGAAGGGAGTGATTAAGGATGCGCGTACGGAGAAATATGGGCGGAAATAGGGAGGACAGCTTCTTCCCCATAAGATATCATAAGTGGCCAGGCTTTAAGAATTTTATTCTGCTGAAAGTAGACGGATTAATATTTAGAAATGAGGCAATGTATTTTTTACTGACCCTATTGGCCAGAAAAGGATATTTTAAAAGGAACATTTCTAATCTTAGCGAAGCGGGCCTGATTTTCCAAAGTTCGGAACGCTGTTCAAAGTTTAGCAGGGTATGTTCCAGAATTTGTAAATTCAGATGGAGTAATTCAGGGATTTGGTTAACAAGAGCTATGAAATTGTGCTTTTCAATACATATTGCTTCACAATCTTCAAGAGCTTCAACAATCCTATAGGAGGGCTGTCCGGAATGATAAGAAACCGTAGAATAAAAGAAATTACTTTCAGCGACTATTTGGGTGGTAAGATCGTCCCCATTTCTATTTATAAAGAACTCTCTGATGACGCCTTTGACAATAAAGAATATTTTGTCACTACGTTCACCTAAATGTAATAATACTTCATTTTTAAGATATTTTTTTCTTTTTAAGTGAGGGATTATCAAATGAACAGTTTCATGGTTAAGCGTAATATATTTACGGATTTCTTTAAAAATGGGGTCAAAGGAGTTCATGATCGTAATGGAAAAATGGTAAATGTTATTTAGCGGAATGGTGGTTTATCAGGAAGAGGTTACTCCGTCCTTTTTTTGAATATTATTTCTTTGTCGCTCTTCCATATCAGGGTATCATTATCTACGGTGTATGTCCATGTTCCGACCAGAAGGGTTTGTATTTTTTTATCCTGGTCGTCCATATTTCCCTGGTATCCGTCAGTAATATATTTTATAGTTATTTCTTTCGGATTAGCAATTTTATAAACCATTGTCAGTTTCCCTTTTTCATCTTTTGTGGCGTTTATATAGCCGTGACAAGCCTGGTTTTCATTCCCTGCGTTCTTTTTGGAAGCATTACAACTGAGGTGTATAAAATTCAAAGGGGCAGTGGTTTCAGGTGAAATGCTTACCACATCCCATACTCCTGTTATGCTGTGATATTCATGATAAATGGTATTATCTCTGCATCCTGAAAAGAGGAGCAATAGAAGAAAGAGTGGTTTTTTCATAGCCGTATAGTTTTACGTATTTCATAATTGGAAAACGAACCGAAGACACCAATAGCTCCTCCGTCAATATTATATTCCAGGAATACAGGAGCTTCAAAATGTTTTAAAAATTCTGTTCTGTTTTGTATAACATCCAGTTTCCTGATAAAATTGTATCCTGCCTCATCATAGGAATAATGCGAAAAATACAAGTCTGCTTTTGTAGCATTTTCAGGAATGATAAAGTTACCATCCGTAAGGATAATTTTTTCTCCTTTGAAATAGGTATCCTGAGTATCCAGCACTCCTCCCGTATTGCCCCAAAAGAAACCTGTAAGCAGGTTAGTATCAAAATCCACGCTGGAAAGTACACGGTATAAGCCCTTTTGATCACCTGATTTTGACCACTCGAGGCTAAGTGTAGCCAGGTTATCAGAAACAGAAATGTCCGTTATTACAGGGGTATATTTATCCGGGACCCGCGTTTGAGCCGACAGGATTTTATTTTCCAGGTATATTTTCAAATAATAGGTTTCGCCGTTTTTAATAAATTCGGCATTTCTGCTATCGTACTTTTTAGTCCGACGGTTCAACTTTAATTCCAGGGAGTCGGTTTTGGAGAATAGGTAAACTTTGGCATCCGGGATGTATTTTCCCGAATCAAGGGGAATAAAATCAGCGCGCCTGTAAACTTTAGCTAAAAATACCTCGATGAGAGTGTCCTGAGGCGATATCATACTGTATACAGAAGTATCCGGGATATCCGGAGCATCCTCAACATTCACACAGGAGGAGAGCCCTGAAATGAAGCAGAATAGAAGAAACAGGTACCTTCTCATAGGGATTAAAAATTAAAATTGTAGGATACTGACGGTAATATGGGAATTAACCATTGGCGCTTAAGAACGGGCCTTACATTTCTGCCGGATAGGTCAAAGGTATTTTCAATGCTGTAAGAATACGGATTTTTCCGATTATAGATATTATAAATGGTAAAATCCCAGAAGTTTTTGTTTTTCTTATTTTTTAATGTCATTCCTAAATCCATGCGGTGATAGTGCTCGGTACGGAAATTATTAAACCCTGAATAGACCTCGAGATAATTATAATACGGATCCTCTCGGAAGTACATAGCATCAGGGACTGACAGGGGTTGCCCGGACATAAACACGAAATTAGAGCTGAGGGTTAACCTTTTGCTAAGCTTATATTTACCGGTAAATTCCAGGATATGCCTTCTGTCCTGTCGGTTATAAAAGGGTTTCCCTTTATTCAGGTCATCAAACTTCGAAACCGACCAGGACAAGGTATAGCCACTCCAAAAGGTAAACCGACCGGTGGTTTTCTCAGCAGCAAGCTCATAACCGTAATTCCATGATTTTCCCTGCGTAAGTATGTCTTCCCATAAAAACGGATCTCTGTTATTTAAATTGGTTATCCCCAGAAAACTCACCCCGCTTCTGTATTCATTATTACCGGTTATCCATTTATAATAGCTGTCAAGGGTGAAACTCCATCCGGGTTGGTTATAGCTGAGGTTAACGCTCAATATATCGGACTGAGAGGGTCTTAAGGTCTTATTTGCCGGAATCCATATGTCTGTGGGGAGGCCGTTGCCGGTATTGGATACCAAATGGATATATTGATTCATTTTGGAATATGCGCCGCTCAAAGCCAGGTTATCCGAAAAATGATAGCCGATCATCCCCCGGGGCTCGGGGTTAAATGATTTCGTAGGGGTATAATAACTCAGCCGGATACCCGCTTCATAAAACAGGTGATGTGATTTTCCTATAAAGTTAAAGTATGCAGCTCCTTCGTGAGCATTTTGGATAGGGGAGTTATTTTGGATATTTTCTTCTCCGGTTCTGTTAGAAGCGTAATGGAAATCGCGGGGAGTAAATTGATAAAAAGTATTTTTAGTACCCCATTTTAGTAATAGGGTGGGGCGGATATAATAATCGTTATCAAGTTTAAGAGTAAAATCCTGTATATCAGAATATAATTTCAGGCGGTTAAACCGGGAGGGATCATAGTAGTCCTGCTCGGTACCTTCGGTGTAAGCCATGTAATATTTACTGAGAATCAGAGAGAGATTCAGAAAATAATCCGACTTAATAACGGAATTCCAGCGGGAAGTAAAAGTAGAATTTGACCACTTCAGCCGGGTATTATTCAGCAGGTAGCTCTCACGGCGGGGGATTTTATTTTTCTGATAAAAATGATCGAGACCGGTATAATAGCTCAAAAATACCTGGTTGGAGGGGTTAAGTATAAAATTAGCTTTGGCGTTAAAATCCATAAAATTATAACCCGTTTTTTCTCTCTCCGACTGAAAAGGGAGAATCAGCAGATCGGCATAAGTCCGCCGGCCGGAAACCAAAAAGGAAGACTTTTCCTTTTTTATCGGGCCTTCCACAGTTAAGCGGGAAGCAATCAGGCCAATACCGCCCTCCACGCCGTAGGACTCTTTATTCCCTTCTTTCATTTTCACATCCAACACGGAAGATAACCGACCCCCATACTGGGCAGGGAAGGCCCCTTTGTAGATTTCGGCCTGGCTTACCGGGTCAGGATTAAAGGTAGAGAAAAAACCAAAAAGATGATTCGCGTTATAAACTACCGCTTCATCAAGAAGAAGGAGATTCTGGTCTTTATTTCCGCCCCTTACGGAAAAACTGGCACTCCCTTCGCTGGTTTCCTGAATTCCGGGTAGTAGCTGGAAGGCTTTCAGAGGATCTTTCTCACCCAATAGCAGGGGAAGCTCCCTGATTTTAGCACCCATCAGTTTTATCTTTCCGGGTTCTTCCGGGTTACTTAATTTATTAGCGGTTATTTTTACTTCATTCAAAGATTGGACGGCAGGGTATAGGAGGAGGGTGATGGGGGTGGTCCTATCCACGGAATCTGTAGACAATTGCAGGGCCTCATAACCCAGGAAAGAAACGACAATTATATCAGTACGACCAGTAACCCGTAATGAAAAAAAACCATAGCGATTCGTTTGAACCACCTGGTTGGTATTTATATTTTTTACAATGACTCCAGCCAGAACTTCTTTCGTGTTTGCGTCTTTTACAAAGCCGAAAAGCTGGGCATGCCCTTTGGAGGCAATGAGAAAAAAGATGATGTAGAGATAAAGTTTCATAAAAAATAAAAATGAGTGGCGGACAACTCATTATAAAGTTAAGCAAAAAGCTAAGGCAGAGGAATGAAATCTATTTCTATGCTTTCATCCGACTCTGCGTCCCACCAGGCTACTCCCCAACGGTCATAGTCTGATTCTGTACCGAAGCGCGTAAATTTAGGCCCGTCGATATCAACAGCGTTAACGTGATTATTATTTAGCTCTATTAACCAATCGGCTCTTTTGGTCCAGATCAGGCCCCTTGTTTGTTCTCTCATCCATATCATTTTGCCGGATGAACCAGATCCGGGAGTATATAATTTAGAAATTACGGCCAGTTCGCACCAGGGTAAAGAAGTTTGCTGTCTATAATCAAAATGAACGGGCTTTAAATTTTGAGGTGTTATCAGCAATGTTTTTGGGCTGTATTGAAAATACAAACCCCACGTCGCTGCCTCTTAATTTCTTGGACGCCAAATCATAGTAGACCCCATCGGGATCAATATTTTTCTGCGCTTCTTCCCGGGCGCCGGCATCTGAATTCTGAGGTCTGGATGAACTCCCCGTTTTTAGAAGTTTTTTAGCCTGATCTACTTCTGCCTGACTTACTCCGTCAAAAGAAATATCGAAGACTTTAAAATAATCATCCAGTAATTCTTTTGAAACAGCTCCGAAAACTACTTCAATACTACTTCCCGTAACAGGGTCAGTATATACCTTTTTGACCTTGTAAAGCTTTCCAAGTGCTTTTTGCGCAGTAGCTATATTTCCTTCGGAGTCTAGCATGAAAACGCTGTTAGTTACACCACTTTCCAATACAGGTTCATCTGTGATGGAAGAACATTTCATAAAAATGAAAGAGGTACAAATAAAAATAAGAAATTTTCTCATAGCTTTGTATGTTTTGTTGCTAAATGAAACAAATGAGGTTCCCGATGTCCGCCAAGATTATTCGGGAACCTTTTCTTTACAAAGAAAATGAAAATTAATACAAGGGAAATTGACAAAAGTCAATTCGAGAATAATTTATTGAATGTCAATTCACTTCCCCCCACGCCGTGATCACCAGCTTCCGGCCGGTGTCGTAATTGCGGTGCTCGCCGAGGTAGATGCCCTGCCATTTGCCCAGGTTTAGTTTGCCGCCGGTGATGGGGATCTGGAGGCTGTTTCCGAGGATGGATGATTTCAGGTGGCCGGGCATGTCGTCTGCGCCTTCGTAATTATGCTGGTAGTAGGGAGCGTTTTCGGGGACGGAGGCATTGAAGTGCCGTTCGAAGTCGCCTCTTACGGTGGGGTCAAAATTTTCGTTAATGGTGATGCTGGCGGAGGTGTGCTTGATGAAAACGTGTAGCACGCCGATGTGAATTTCTGCTATTTCGGGCAGGGCGCTCAGCACCTGGTCGGTGATGAGGTGAAAGCCTCTTTTCTGGGGCTTCAGCTTGATTTCTTTTTGGAAGAACCGGGTCATAAAAGACAGATTGCCTGTTTTTGTTTAGCACAAAAATAGGCAATCTGTCTTAATATAAGGAGTTAATTTTCACGCTTCTCCGATGGGCCCCCCGAAATTCATGGGGAAGGGTACCGGTTCCCCTGACTGGCGGATTTCGCCGAAGGTGTCTTCGTATTTCCGGATGTTATCTTCCAGGGCATGCAGTAAACGCTGGGCGTGCTCCGGGGTAAGAATGATCCTCGACTTTACCTTGGCCTTGGGTACGCCTGGCATCAGGCGGATAAAATCTACCACAAACTCGCTGTTGGAATGGGCTATCATGGCCAGATTAGCATAGATACCCTCAGCAACATCCTCCGTGAGCTCAATGTTGATCTGGTTTTCTTCTTGCATTTTTTTCTGTTTCATGCCCAAAACTATTAAGAATATGTTTAATTTTTCAAATGTTTCTCCAAAAACTGATCCTGTTCCCACAGCAGGTGAAGAATATTCTCTTTGGCGGCGTAGCCGTGGCTTTCTTTGGGAAGGATCACCATCCGGGCCGGCGCACCCAGGCCTTTCAGCGCCTGGAAGTATCTTTCCGTTTGCAGAGTGAAGGTTCCGGGGTTATTGTCGGCCTCCCCGTGTACCAGCAGGATGGGGGTCTTCATTTTGTGGGCGTTCATGAAGGGCGACATGGCCGTGTACACCTGCGGAGCATCCCAGTAGTTACGCTGCTCGCTCTGGAACCCAAACGGCGTGAGCGTACGGTTATAGGCACCGCTCCGGGCTATTCCGGCCGCAAAGAGGTTGGAATAGGTCAGAAGGTTAGCCGTCATAAAGGCACCGTAGGAGTGTCCGCCTACGGCCACTCGTTTAGGGTCAATGTACCCCAGGTCATCCACGGCCTTAATGGCGGCCTCTCCGTTAGCCACCAGCTGCTCAATGAAGGTATCGTTAGGCTCGGTGGTTCCTTCGCCTACAATAGGGAAAGCGGCGTCATCCAGTACGGCGTATCCGCGCGTAGCCCAGAAGATGAATGACCCGTAGGCAGGAAAGGTGAAGGTATTTGGATTATGGGTAGATTGTCCGGCCGTGCTGGCATCTTTGTATTCCCGCGGGTAAGCCCAGATGAGCAGGGGCAGCTTTTCTTTTTTGGTTTTGTCGTAACCGGCCGGCAGGTATAGCGTTCCGGAAAGCTCCACTCCGTCTTTTCTTTTGTAGCGGATCACCTCTTTATGCAGTTTGGCGATACTTTCAAAAGGGTTTTTGAAAGCGGTGAGCTGGATGGGCGCTATCTTCTTTTTGAGATTTCTCAGGTAGTAGTTGGGATATTCCGTAGCCGACTGGAGCATAACCAGCACTTCACCGGTCTTGAAGTCGGTGATGGAAATGATGTTTTCCAGCTTATCGGTGTAGGCCGACTGGTACAGGCGATTGGTTTTTAAAGTGGTCCAGTCCAGTTCGTCAATAAACGGAAACTGTCCCTCTTTGGTATAACCGGGCCCTATGAGGAAGCTTTTCCCGTTTTCTACGGCCAGTACATTGCGGCCATACTGGTTTCTGATGGTCTCGAAGTTCCCGGGATTGGCGTAGATGTCCTGGGAGTTCCGGTCGGAAAACAGCCGGGGGGCGGCTTTGGAAGAAGGGTCAAAAACAAAGCTCCTGGTGCTCCGGGTGTCATACCACTGGTCATTCAGAACGGCCAGTTTTTCATTGCCCCAGATGATCCCTCCGTAACGCTGCTGCGTTTTCAGGAGGGAAACGGCCGGCTGATCAAAAGGCGCTTTCCAGGTAAAGACCTCATCACGATATTCCACTTTCCGGGCCGGGTCTCCGCCGTCCAGGGCTTCCACATACACCAGCGTGGCGGGCTGGTCGGCGCGCCAGCTCATATTTCTTTTCCCGGCTCTTACGGCCATGAAGCCTTTGGGGAGGGTTTCGCTGAGCGGCACCTCGTTTACCACTTTTACCAGTTTGGCGCTTTGATCGTACACCAGGGATTTATTCGGAAAACGATTATACGGAACCACATAGGAGAAGGGTTTTTCGATGACGGAGATCATGATGTAGTTTCCGTCAGGCGAGAACGACTCATCGACATACAGACCGGCCGGCAGGAAAAAGTTCCGGTTACCGTTCAGGTCGGTTTTGTAAATCTCCGAGGTGATAAGGGTTTCAAAATTAGCTTCGTCAGACGGGTTTTTCAGGAGATCCTGGTAGGTCCGGTTCTGGGAGGCTTTGCCGCCGTCAGCGGTAGAAATGATGGGGCCGGCAGGAAGACTCACCCGGGTATCGATCAGGGGTTTCCGCTTCTCAGGCAGGTATTTTACCAGCAGGTTTTTGCTGTCTCTGAACCAGCTGATGGGGTTCCCGGTATTGGCATTGAGGTAGGCACTTCCCAGTTTCCGGGCCTGGGCGGTGGCCAGGTCCAGCACCCACAGCTCCACGCCGTCAGAAGTAGTGTGGGTAAAGGCGATCCGGCTTTCATCAGGTGACCAGGTAATATTCGCGATATTCGGATTCCGGGGCAGCCCTTTCACCTGGATTTCCTGCGTATCTTTTACTTTTCTCACCTTCAGGTTATTCAGATAGGTAACGGTGCCGGAGATATTGGTGACGGGATTGATCCGTAAACCGCCCAGACGAAGCTCCTCCTGGCTTAGCTCCTCCAGGGTTTTATAGGTATTCCGGTAGGTGAATAGCATGTATTCATTTTTGGAATCGATGGACACGGAGGGAGGCCTCTCGTAGTCTACCAGGTCAAGGATCTCCTTCGGAGGCTTCTGATATTCCAGGTTTTCCTGGGCAGAGGCAGGATACCAGAGTGCTGAAAGAAGTAAAACAGGAAATAGTCTTTTCATGAAATTGATTTTTTACAACCAATTTACATATTCCGGAAATCTATTCCAAAAAGAGTAGGTGTAAAGGCGGATTTACACGATGTAATCCGCTCAATTCCCCGGGATTATCGCTTTATAGGCCACATCGTGGATCCGTTGACGGGTCTTGTTCCGGATCAGCTTCTGGTTAGAAGCGGAGGGGTACACCCGGTTAGAGAGGAACACAAAGATGAGCTCCTGTTCCGGATCAGCCCACACGCAGGTACCCGTGAAGCCGGTATGGCCAAAGGTTCTTTCAGAGGCATATTGGGAAACGGTACCGTCACCGGGGCCGGAAGGCTTATTCCAGCCCAGTCCGCGGTGACTGATGCGCGACTGGCTTTTGGTAAAGAAGTCAATGGTTTCTTTCGAGAAGAACTGCCGGTCATCGTAGGTGCCACCGTTCAGGTTCATCTGAATCAGGCGGGCCAGGTCCCAGGCGTTTGAAAACAGCCCGGCATGCCCGGCCACGCCGCCCAGGAGGGCTGCGTTAGGGTCATGCACCGTGCCCTGGATGGAGGCGCGGCGGAAGTCGCCCGAAACCTCTGTAGGCGCAATGAGGCTTTTTGGTTTCTGCTGAAAGGCATTATACATCAGGTTATGGAGGCCCATAGGCTCATAAATGTTCACTCCCACAAAAGCGTCAAGATTACGGCCGGTAACCTGCTCCACCATCTTTTGAAGCAGCAGGAGGCCGAGGTCGGAATACACATACCGGCTTCCCGGTGCGCTTTCCACGGCGCTTTTCTCCACCCATGAAAACACGGAGTCTTTGATAACGGGATTAACCGAGAGGTCATCGGAGATTTTCAGGTAGCCAGGGTGCGTGGTGTCAGAAGAAAAATAGTAAGGATTAAGCCGTTCGCTCCCGAAGCGCGTGCTTTCATAAAGCGGAATAAAGGCTTTTAAGCCGGCCTGGTGGAGCAGTACATCCTTAACCGTGATGCGGCTCTTATTAGTATGTTCCAGCTCAGGAAGGTAGGTGGAAAGCTTCTCGTTGATATCGATCTTCTTCTGGTCGTACAGCATCATCACGGCCTGGAGGGTGGAGGCCACCTTGGTCACGGAAGCCAGGTCATAAATGGTATGGCGGGTGACGGGCTCGCCGTAGGTGTATTTCAGGTTTCCGAAGCCCTCATAGAAGACCACTTTTCCTTTCCGGGCCACCAGCACCTGGCACCCGGGAAACTCCTGGGCGTTAATGGCGGCGGTGGCGATCTTCCGGATGTCTTCCAGCTTACGGGCATCCATACCTACTTCAGAAGGCATGGCAAATCCCAGTCGCTGGAAGCTCTCGATCTCATAACCGTAATCCAGCTTGCCGTCAGCGGAAAGGGTGTTTACGGGAACCTTGCCGTTCGCTGAGTTCACCCCAAAGAGTACGTTAGCCGTGGCCATCTGGGCTTCTTCTTCGTCTTCAAAACCGCAAAGGACGGTCTCAAATTCATCAAAGAATTTAAGGCTGTAGGGATTCCCGAAAACGCAGACAATGAGCCGGGATCTTTTCTGAACATCCCGCAGGAGGTTCAGGATAGGATCGGTGATACCATAGTCCAGTTTTTCGGATTGCCGCACTTTATGAATGCTTACGATCACCAGGTCATTTTTTACGGCCTCGTCTACCATATTCTTCCAGTCGGCACTCCCGGCCGGCTTATCCGGCAGCAGGTAGGGGGTGACGTCACCGTACAGCTCCAGGGTGCTTTGAAAGAGATTACCGGGGTCGCCGCCCACAGAAATGGAAGCCATCTTTACGGTGGCCAGGCCTTTGATGGGAATCAGGCCGAATTCATCGCGGGTGACGGTCACGGCCTGGTTATAGATCAGCTGTTTCAGCTCTTTGCTTTTTTCGTTATCCAGGTCTTCTGCGATATTCCGGAGGTCTACGGGCGCGTACTCGTTCAGGCCCACCCAGAACTTGGATTTGAGGATCTTCCGTACGCTCTGGTCCAGTTCCGCTTCGGTAATGGTGCCGTTAATGCATGCATCCAGTACGGCGTTATAGGCCTTGTCGATATTGGCGGTCTGCAGCAGCATGTCATTCCCGGCTTTGAAGGCGCGTACTTCGGCTTCTCCCACAGGGAAGCTCTTTAAAAGGCCGCGCATATTCAGGGCGTCAGAAATGACCAGGCCCTGGAAGCCCAGCTCCTTCTGAAGGAAGCCTTTGATCACTTTTTCGGAGACGGTGGCCGGCACGCCATTATCCAGGGCCGGCACATTGAGGTGACCCACCATCACGGAGGCCACGCTGTCTTTGATGAGGGCCCGGTACGGAGCGGACTCCACCTCCCGGATATGCTGCATGCTGTGGTTCAGAACGGGCAGGTCATAATGCGAGTCTACCTGGGTATCGCCGTGCCCGGGGAAGTGCTTGGCGCTGGTCATGATATGCTGTTTGCGATGGCCCCGCACAAAGGCCGAGGTAAGCTCGGAAACATTAGAGACCGACTCGCCGAAAGACCGGTAGTTGATGACCGGGTTTTTAGGGTTAGAGTTGATATCAGCCACCGGCGAAAAGTTAAAATGCACCCCGATGCGCCTGCACTGGCGGGCAATCTCCTCGCCGATCTGTTCGGCAAGGGCCGGGTCTTTGGCCGCACCGATGGTAATGGCTTTCGGAAAGGAGTAGGTATTATTCAGCCGCATGCCCAGGCCCCATTCGGCATCCAGCCCGATGAGGAGCGGTATTTTAGCGGCCGACTGATAACGGTTAGTCAGTTCTGCCTGCTTCAGTGCATTGCCCTGGAAAAAGGCCACTCCGCCCAGGTGATACTTGCGGATCTGGCTTTCCACGATCTGGTAGTCGGCCTCCCGCCGGTTAGAAAAAACAGCGATCATAAACAACTGACCCACCTTTTCTTCCAGTGTCATTTCCGAGAGGATCTTCTCGGCCCAGACGTTTTGCTTCTCCTGGTAGGAAGGGTCAGGGGTGACGGGTTTTAACGGACGGGGGCCGGCGGTGGTCCCCGCGGTCAGCAACAGAAAAATACAGCAACAGAAATATTTCAGCACGTGATTAAGAACAGATAATAATAGATAAAACGAATCAATTCGCAAAAAAGGGGTTTTAAGGGGGAAAATAAAAGGGATAGGAGAAGTTTTTATACTTTCGGTGAATCCCTGCTTCCCGGTAAAACCTTTGGTTTCTATCTGTCCAACACGATGACACCTCTATTTGAAATAAAAAGTTTTGTTATTTAACCTCTATTTGAAATAGAAGTAGTAATTTTACAAAAAGAATAATCCTATGAATAAAGAATTGTTGAAAACGGTAATAGCCGAGCAGGAATATTATTTTGAGCAGGCAAAAGATAGTTTAGAGAGGGAATTTCCGGAAAGGTTTTATCACTCTGCCCAAATAGTGGTTATTTCAGGGATTAGACGTTGTGGAAAATCTACATTATTGCAACAAATCCGTAGCAGGCAAGCCGAAAAAGATTATTATCTCAACTTTGATGATGAACGTTTGGTGAATTTTAATGTAGAAGATTTTCAAATGCTTTTGGAAGTTTTGCATGAGCTTTTTGGTGAACAGAAAACCTACTATTTTGATGAAATTCAGAATATTGACCAGTGGGAGCGTTTTGTCAGGCGTTTGCATGATGCCGGAAACAAGGTATATATTACCGGCTCTAATGCCCGGATGTTAAGCCGCGAATTGGGAACGCATCTTACAGGGCGATATCTTTCCGTGGAGCTTTATCCATTTTCATATAAAGAGTTTATTTTACTGAAAAACCCGGAGCTGCTTACTAAAAACAGGTTTAAAACAAGTGTGAAAGCGGAGTATCTTTCACTTTTTCACGATTATTTACACAATGGAGGTTTTCCCGGATTTATAAAAACAAAAGATGAACTGGTACTCAAAACATTATTTGAAAACATCCTTTACCGGGATATAATGGTACGGAACAACATCACAAATGAGAAAGAAATAAAACTGCTGGTATCTTATCTCGCCGGAAACTTTGCCCGATTATCTACCAACAGCGAACTTACCGGGATTATTGGTGTTAAAAATCCGACAACGGTCAAAAAATACATTGGTTTCCTGGCAGACAGTTACCTTGTTTTTCAAACCAATAAGTATGATTATTCATTGTCAAAGCAAATTCTGAACCCTAAAAAATCGTATTTCATTGACAATGGCATGGTTACAAGAGTAGGTTTTAGCTTTTCCGAAAACCAGGGTCATTTGCTTGAAAACCTAATCTTTATAGAATTATTAAGGCGAGGAAAGGAAGTATATTATCATCACAAAAACTATGAGTGCGATTTTGTTATAACTGAAGGTAAATCGGTGGTTTCAGCGATACAGGTATGCTATACTTTTTCATCTGAAAAAACCCAAAAACGGGAAATAAACGGCTTGCTGGACGCTTTAAATGCGTATAATCTCCCATCGGGCCTGATCATCACGGATGATACCGAAGAAGAGCTTGTTACGGATAGTAAAACTATAAAAATCATTCCTGCGTGGAAGTGGTTGTTGGATCCGGAAAGTTAATCAATGGATTGAACCCATTTGGCATATATAAAGCTATATTTTTTACTGCAATTCACTGAATAAAAAATAGTTAAAAGGTTTGTATATTTGTAGTAAACAAAACAATACTGCCATGAAAGCAATTTTATTTATTATTTGTTTGGGGAGTGGTTGGTGTGCGGGATTTGCGCAGAATGTGAATGTGCTGGTAACGGACATTCGCGAGGAAAGGCAACTGGATCAGAAAAGTTCCAGCCTGGAGCTACGGATCAAGGTGAACGGTATAACCGTGGATGAAAACCGGAAGATAAAGATAGGGCGGGTGATCAAAGCCACCGATAACCTGGGGAATGAACTGAAGCAGGTGGTCGGCAGTTTTGACAATGACTATACGGAAAACAATGAGGTAAAACTGAAACTGGGGGCACCGGCGCGCAATGCCACCCACCTGGACGTGGTGGAGGCCACCCTGAAGTACTTTACCCCCACCAAAGCAAACAAAGGGCTGGTGGAGGTAGTTAAACCTCTGGACCGGTATAATACCAATCTCCTGAAGGGCCTGAGCACCGATGTGGGGCTTATCCTGATCGATGAGGCCGGGCTGAAAAAGCTGAAGGAGGAAAACGAGGCGGCCTATAACAAGGAGATGGAAAAGTTTAAGAAGGAAAACCCGGCCGAAGCCGCCAAAATGGGTGACCTGGTAGGCGGCCTGAAGAGCTTTTTTGAATCGATGTTTTCCTACGGCTCTTACGGACCGGTCATGACCTTCCTGGTAGATGATCCGAAAGATAAAATTGTAGCCATAAACGTCTACGATGAGCAGGGCACCAAAGTAAATAACGGCTGGTCTAAATCGGATAAGCAATTAAGCGTTATGCTGTCTTCAGAGCCGAAAAATACCTGGAAGCTGGAGGTGCTGCTGGAGAATCCCCAATCGGTGAAAGAGCATACCTTTAAGCTGGGGCAGGTGTTTTTGCCGTAGAGGGCTGAAGTGGGAGCATTTTCAGGCGAAAAGTGTCTTTTTCCTTTATAATGCGTACCTTTGCACTTCAATTTTTTTAAGCAGATTATATGTTAACGGTATCGAACCTTTCCCTGCAGTTTGGGAAACGAGTGCTTTTTGAAGAAGTAAACCTGAAGTTTACGCCCGGCAACGTGTACGGCCTGATCGGGGCTAACGGTGCGGGGAAGTCGACTTTTGTGAAAATACTGGCGGGGGATATAGACCCTACCACGGGAAATATGAGCATGGATCCGGGCGAGCGGATGTCGGTGCTGAAGCAGAACCAGAACGCCTACGATGAATACACGGTGCTGGATACGGTAATGCGCGGAAACGAGCGGCTGTACGAGGTGATGCAGGAAAAGGATGCGCTTTATGCCAAAGAAGACTTTTCCGAGGAAGATGGTAACCGGGCCGCGGAGCTGGAGGGCGAGTTTGCCGAAATGAACGGCTGGGAAGCCGAATCCGATGCTGCGGCATTGCTTTCCGGGCTGGGTATCTCGGAAGATTATCATTATACGGTGATGTCAGAAATGAACCCGGCTGAAAAGGTGAAGGTGCTGCTGGCCCAGGCGCTGTTTGGGAACCCGGACGTGCTGCTGCTGGATGAGCCTACGAATAACCTGGATATTGAGTCTATCCTCTGGCTGGAAAATTTCCTAATGAATTTCAAGAATACGGTGATCGTGGTTTCTCACGACCGGCACTTCCTGGATAATGTGTGTACCTACGTAGCCGACCTGGATTTCAAGAAGATCACCCTGTATGGCGGTAACTACAGCTTCTGGTATGAATCCAGCCAGCTGGCGGCTAAGCAGAAGGCCGATCAGAATAAGAAGGCTGAAGAGAAGAAGAAGGAACTGGAGGAGTTTATCCGCCGCTTTTCAGCGAACGTGGCCAAGTCCAAGCAGGCTACGGCCCGTCAGAAGATGATCGATAAGCTGGACATCGCCACCATTCAGCCTTCATCGCGGCGGTACCCGTTCATTGGTTTCAAGCCGGAGCGGGAAGTGGGTGACCAGATCCTGGTGGTGGAGAACCTGAGCTATAAGAACGAAGAAGGAGAATACCTGTTCCGGGACCTGAGCTTCCAGGTGGGCCGGGGGGATAAGATCGCTTTCTTAAGCAAGGACGGCCTGGCCGTGACCGCGCTTTTTGATGTGCTGATGGAGAAGAAGCAGGCAGCTTCCGGTACGTTCAAGTGGGGCGTGACCATTACCAAAGATTATTTGCCTAACGATAACACCGATTATTTTACCGACAGCAGCCTGAACCTGGTAGACTGGCTTCGTCAGTATTCTACGGAGAAGGACGAGACCTTTGTCCGCGGATTCCTGGGAAGGATGCTGTTTTCCGGCGAGGAGGCCCTGAAGCAGTGTACGGTGCTTTCAGGAGGGGAGAAGCAGCGCTGCATGTTCTCGAAGATGATGCTGTCTAACTCTAACGTATTGCTGTTTGATGAGCCTACTAACCACCTGGACCTGGAGTCTATCCAGGCGCTGAACAAGGGAATGGAAGACTATGACAGCATTATCCTGTTTACCTCGCATGACCACCAGCTGACGAACTCCGTGGCTAACCGGGTGATTGAGCTGGGACCTAAGGGCTGTTTGGATAAGCTGATGACGTTTGATGAGTTTTTGACCGATGAGCGGGTGAAGGGGCAGCGGAAAGAAATTTATTGAGATAGCCCATAAAAAAACGGCCCACTTTTCAGCGGGCCGTTTTTTTATATCCGGATGATCTGATTACTCTTCGGTTTCAGCTTTCTTTTTAGAGGCTGCCTTTTTCTTGGAGGCTGCTTCTTCACTTACCAGCTGATCTTTCAGAGCCGCCAGCGCAGAGATGTCTCCCAGCGTGGATTTTTCGGCTTCAGGAAGTTTCACTTTTTCCGGTTTTCCGGCTTTCTTCTTCTCCGGCTCTTCAGCGGAAGGAGCTTCCCAGGTTTTGGTATGCGAAAGAGCGATTTTCTTCTCGTCTTTGTTGAATTCGGTTACTTCGAATTTCAGCTTGTCGCCTACTTCCGCTACCGATCCGTCTTCTTTCACAATGCCTTTCAGGGTAGCTGTTCCTTCGATACCGTAAGGCAGTTCCAGGGTAACGGCTTTATCCGACTTGGCGATGATGCTGGCATCGTGTACCGAACCTACTTCGAAAACCGATTCGAAGGTATCCCATGGGTTCTCTTCGATGTGCTTGTGGCTCAGGGCCAGTCTTCTGTTTTCTACGTCCAGTTCCAGTACTACTACTTCCAGGGTATCACCTATCTTCACGAAATCAGAAGGATGCTTGATCTTCTTGGTCCATGACAGGTCAGATACGTGTACCAGGCCGTCAATACCTTCTTCCAGTTCCAGGAACAGGCCGAAGTTAGTCAGGTTTCTTACGGTACCGGTGTGACGGGTTCCAATGGCGTATTTAGCCAGCAGATCCTGCTTGGTCCAAGGATCTTCAGTCAGCTGCTTGATACCCAGTGACATTTTTCTTTCTTCTTTATCCAGGGTTAACACCACGGCTGAGATCTCATCACCGATCTGAAGGAAGTCAGATGGGTTTCTCAGGTGCTGTGACCAGGACATTTCAGAAACGTGGATCAGGCCTTCCACACCCGGCTTCAGTTCCAGGAATGCACCGTAATCCGCGATGTTCACGATCTTACCGCTTACTTTAGAACCTACTTCCAGGTTTTGCGCCAGGGAATCCCAAGGATGGGCCTCCAGCTGCTTCATACCCAGGGAGATACGTTTCTTCTCATCGTCGAAGTCAAGTACCACCACCTTGATCTTGTCATCCAGGTTAAGTACTTCGTTCGGATGGTTCACGCGGCCCCAGGAGATATCCGTGATGTGCAGCAGACCGTCTACTCCACCCAGGTCAATGAACACCCCGAAGTTAGTGATGTTTTTAACCACCCCTTCAAGTACCTGTCCTTTTTCCAGGTTAGTAAGAATCTGCTGTCTTTGTGATTCAAGATCTTTCTCGATAAGCACTTTGTGGGATACCACTACGTTATCGTTCGTGTGGTTAATCTTCACCACTTTCACTTCCATGCGTTTTCCTACAAACACGTCAAAGTCGCGGATAGGCTTAACGTCAATCTGAGAACCGGGCAGGAACGCCTCAATTCCGTAGATATCTACGATCAGACCCCCTTTTGTACGACGTTTGATCAGCGCATCCACGATAACATCCGTTTCAAGCGCTTTTTCAATTTTAGACCATGCGGTCAGGATTCTGGCTTTCTTACGTGAGATTACCAGCTGACCCAGTGCGTCTTCCTGTTTCTCAATGAAAACCTCCACTTTGTCACCTACCTTCAGATCCGGCAGGTCGCGGAATTCTGAACGGGATACGATACCGTCAGATTTAAAACCGATGTTCAGTAGCACCTCTCTGTCGGATACACCCACTACCAGCGCTTCTACCACATCTTTTTCTTCGATCGGAGAGAAGGTATCTCCGTAAAGTTTTTCTAATTCGGCTTTCTCATTCGCAGAATAGCCACCACCAATACCTTTTTTGGTTACTTTGTCCCAGTCAAATGCAGGGAATTGTTGATCTGTCATAAAAATGTGCCCTTCGTACATCAGCAAGCCGGGCTATCCTGCTGAATTTTAATTAGATAATAAGTTCCTTTCAAAAAGGACTGCAAAGATAGCGTTTTAAATTTATTTGAGGAAATAATTTTCTGAAAATCAGAGGCCTATAGGGATTTTAAACAGGATTTGAAATAACAAAATGGTTTTCAGCAGCGTTTGTTTTATTTTGCGGACAAGAAATCGTTACTTATGAAAGAACTGAAGAGCCCCGAACATCTCATTGAAAGCCTGTTTTCCGTGGCCTGGGCGTATATGCCTAAGATCCTGATCACGCTCCTGACGCTGATAGTGGGTTTCTGGCTGGCTAATCGCATGCGGGGCTGGCTGATGACCCTCCTGGAGCGAAGAAACGTTAATCCTAACATCATCCCGTTCATGGGCTCGCTGATCTCTATCCTGATCAAGATCATGGTGCTGATCAGTGCGGCGGCCAAATTCGGGATTGAGACCACTTCATTTGTGGCTTTGCTGGGCGGCGCCGGCCTGGCGGTGGGCCTGGCCCTGCAGGGTAACCTCTCGAATTTTGCCAGCGGGGTGATGATCCTGGCGTTTAAGCCTTACCAGATCGGCGACAGCGTGATCATAGCCGGCTATACCGGGGTGGTGCGGGAGATCCTGATCTTCAATACGGTTTTACAGACCAAGGAGAATAAACGGGTGATCATCCCGAATAATTCCATTACATCGAATCCCATTACCAATATTTCCGGCAACGGGGAGCTGCGTACAGAGCTGAATTTCAAGGTGCCGCGGGAGAAGGATATCGCTACGGTAAAAGCGATTATCCTGGAGGTTTGTGCTCAGAATGCAAAAATCCATACGTCACCGGCTCCCCGGGTTTCGCTGAATTCAGAAGACTGGGCCATCACCGTTTATACAGTCAAAGCCTGGTGTGCGCCCGGCGATACGGGCGAGGTGGAAGATTACCTGAATGAAGAGGTGAAGCAGCGGCTGAGCGCCCTCTGACCTATTCCACGCGGGTGCCTTCGTCTACTTCGATGATATACGGTTTTCCGCCTTCGCGCTCGATGGCCTCAGCCACGGCTTCCGGGTCATTAGGTGCATAGGCAAACATACATCCGCCACCGCCGGAGCCGTTGATCTTAGCGCCCAGTGCGCCGGCTTTGAGCGAAGCCTCCACCATGCGGTTAATCTTGGGAGTAGATACTTTTTTGGCGTCACGCAGGCTGTTCTGGTGCAGGTTCAGCAGCTCACCTACCCGCTTCTGGTCAATGGAGCCGGCGGCAAACATGGCCCGGGCTTCCCGCAGGATATCGCGGTCGGAGAGATTGCCTTCCAGCAGGCGGAACTGCTCTTCGGAGAGCTGCGACCGGAAGCGGCCGGCTTCTTCTGCCGGGTAGGTATGAAGGTCAAAGGCAGCGTCACTTTCACTAAGCTGCTGTATAATATCCAGCATACCGAACTTAACGTGTTTAAGGATGCCCAGGGTGTCTTTGGGTTCCAGGGAGTCGCCCAGCACAAAAGTCCCCAGCTTCACCGGGTAAGAGAGCGCCATGGGCTCAGGTACGGTCTCCAGGTACATGATATTTCCGAGGGCCGTGGAGTACTGGTCCATCATGCCACCGGGTTCGCCGAATTCCAGTACCTCGGCTTCCACTGCGTATTTCCCGATGTCGAACCGCGTAGCCTCTTCCACCGGTTTCACGTCAGCCATCCGGGTCAGGAAGTGGATCCAGGTGACCAGCAGGGCAGAGGAGCTGGAGGTTCCCGAATTAATGGGGATATTTCCGTTTACATGAACTTCAAAGCCGCTTTCAAACCCGTATCCGTGCCGGCGGAGCACATTAATGGCGGATTTGAAGTAATCGCGTTCCCGGGTGTAGCGGAGGTCCGGCTCCAGCAGGAATATTTCTTCAGACTGAATATCCGGCATGTGAATATGGATCGTATTGTCGGTTCTTTTTTCACCGGAAACGTTGATCCTACGGGAGATGGCAGCCGCAATGACCGGTAAGCCCAGGTAATCCTGGTGCTCTCCAAATAGACATATCCTGCCGGGCGTTGAAATTTTCATACGAAATAAAAAATACCGGAACAGTTCCGGATAAAATTAAGTAGGGGTCAAAAATACAACTAATCACGATATTATTTTATCAGTTTTGCCAGTTTTGTGTTGATAAGGGAGGGCAGGCCTCTTCGTAGGGGCGTTTCAGGGCCAGTAGGGTATTGTTTATCAAAGGATTAATATTTTGTTAAATGAAGCGATTATTTGGTAAAATAAAAAAATCCCGTTATTTTCGGGTGGCAGAAAAAATCCTAAACTTTACATGGGGCGGCAAGTGTTAGTTCTGAATGCCGACTACAGTGCCATCAGTGTCTGCACTGTTCCGAAGGCGTTTTTACTGGTTTATCTGAATAAGGCAGAAATGGTGGCGGAAGCCGGCGCAGCATGCCTCAGAACAGTATCGGCCATTTATTCCATGCCCACCATTATCCGGCTTCACAGCTACGTTAAGGTTCCGTATAAGAGCATTGTGCTGAACCGTCACAATATTTTTAAGCGGGATCATCACCAATGCCAGTACTGCGGATCGTCCAAGGATCTCACGCTGGATCATGTTTTGCCGAAGTCGCGCGGGGGAAAGACCAGCTGGGATAACCTGGTGGCGGCCTGCCGGCACTGTAATTCCAAAAAAGGCGACTGCCTGCCGGAGGAGGCCGGTATGCTGCTGAAGCAGAAGCCGTTCCGGCCTACGTTTGTGATGTTTGTACGGGATTATTCGGGGAATATAGAAAGCACCTGGCTCCCGTATTTGAACCGTTGGAGGTAATTCTCCTGTTTTTGAGTGTATATTTGCACCCTGATCAAAACGCAATACAATGAACTTTTTTATTCCTGTCTTTGAAGGAGCTGACACGGCTTCTGTTTTATCCTCGTCGGCTTATCTTGAAAACTTTAGCGGGAAAGCGGGGGAGCAGGTTTTTTATATTGATGCTGACGGAAACCGGCATTATGTACTGGGCCTGGGGAATAAAAAAGACGGGGCCTCGGTGATCCGGGCGGTCAGGAGTTTTTTCTATAAGCAGAAGACCCGGCTGAAGGGAGCGGTAACGGTTAAACTCACGGGAGAAGAGGTGAAGAAGTATGTAACGGAGATCAGCCAGGGCATTACCCTGGGCCGGTACGAGATAGGCGTGCTGAAGACCGCTGCTGACAGGAAACCCGACTGGTACGATGAAGCCGCCGGCTTTTCTTTGGAGGGCGGATCGGAAGAAGAGGTGCTGAAGGGCCGGTATTTTGCCGAAACCCAGATGCGGATCATGAAATGGGGGGATGCCCCGGGTAATTACAAGACGCCGCAGATCCTGGCAGAATGGATAGGCGATGCGGCCAGAGAGAGTGGTTTCCAGGCTGAGTTTTTTGATGCCAAAGCCTGCGAAGAACTGGGCATGCATGCGCTGCTGGGCGTGGGCCGGGGCAGCCGGGAGAACCCGCCCGTATTCTGCATTTTGAAATATACCCACCCTGAAGCCACCTGCACCATAGGCCTGGTGGGTAAAGGCGTGACGTTTGATACCGGCGGGGTTTCGCTGAAACCGGGCGATAACATGAACTACATGAAGTCAGACATGGGCGGAGCCGCCGCCGTGGCCGGTACCCTGGAAATGGCCGCTAAATTAAAGCTTCCCGTGAACCTGGTGGGGGCCATTCCCATCACAGAAAACTGCATTGACAGCTACGCCATCAAGCCGGGCGACGTGATCAGCTCGTATTCCGGGAAGACCATAGAGGTGATCAATACCGACGCCGAAGGGCGCCTGATCCTGGCGGATGCCCTGAGCTACATCACGGATCATTATAAAACCGATGTGCTGATTGACCTGGCCACACTCACCGGCAATGCCATCATGAGCCTGGGATACAAGGCCGCCGCGCTGATCTCACCGAACGATGACCTGGCGGCCAGCCTGTTTTTTTCCGGCCTTCATACCGGGGAGAAAGTATGGCGCATGCCGCACTGGGACGACTACAAAGATGCCCTGAAATCGGACATTGCCGATCTCAAAAACCTGGCCGCCTCACCCATAGGCGGGGCCATTAATGCGGCCAAATTCCTGGAAGAGTTTACGCGGGAGCACCCGGCCTGGGCCCACCTCGATATTGCCGGCACGGCCTTTGCCGACTCGGAGTTCGGATCCATGAAGTCGGCTACAGGTTTTGGCGTAAGGCTGCTGGTGGATTACCTGGAGAAGGCGTAAGGTTATTTGGCACGACGGGGCTGACGGTCAGGTGATTCCACTTCTGTACGATGGCGCAAAGATGATCACTCCATCCCGGATGATGTATTCGTTGATTTTTCCGTCAGGGTCTCTGAAATATGCATCTATTTCGTTCTCCCAGAGCTCTTTCAGCCCGTAGTTAAACGTTCGGAAATGGTCCGCTGTTTCCTTATATCGCACGGGATCCCCGGTTCGGTTATTGTAAAAATAGGTATACACTTTACATTGCACCCAGGTATTTTCTGCCAGGGGCTTAAACCGCATTTTGCTGATGATCTCCCGGTCTTTCTGATCAATGGCCCGGTTTATGGAATCTTGTTTTGCCCCGGCAAAATACCGGCTGCTGATTCTTATGCTATCCACGGTTCCGTCTTTTCTCACCCGGAAACTGAAAATACTATAGCCGCTTATCCCCCTGAAAAAACCGGTATTAAGCGCATTTTGGGGGCTGGAACCATCTTCTAAGACGGGAACCCGCGGATTGGGAACGGCCTCTTTTTTCATGGGATTCCGTTCCTGTTTTATCCCTTTATAATAGGATACCCGCGTAGGCAGAGTCTCCCGGAGTATATCCTGGAATCCCAGCTGCCCGGTAAACCCGGGGATGTTTTCATTCTTCCTGGCTGGCAGGAACCGGGGAATATCAGCCAGTGGGTAGGAGGAAACTATACTTATGTTTTCCGCTTCAAGTAGTTTTTCACCGGCATCAAACTCAAAAATCATGAACCGGTAGTTACTGGTATTGAAGTTGTTTTTAATCGTATCGGAAAGATCTACGGGAACCACCACTGTTCTCTCTTTTAAGACAAAAGCCTCCTCCCATTTATTTTGGAATGGTCTGTTAAAAAACTCCGCGTGGGGTTTGGTCTTAAGGGCATCGGTGTACCATACTTTTGCTTTTGCAATTAATCCATCGTCTGTTTTTTGATGGCCCCATACAAAAGACGGAAACAGGAATAAACAGCAGGGGAGCAGAAAACAGGGGAGAAGTTTCATCGCTAAAGACTTACTTAAACGTATAAAATACCCCGAAGCCGGTGTTATTGGTCAGGGACCCGCTTAATGAAAACTGGGTAGTTTCAGCAATCCGGCTAAAACTGACACCGGCATATCCCAGGCTGGCAGTCAGCATGAAATGGTTTGAGAAATTATACATAAACCTCAGGGGAGTGGCATAAGCACCTATGTAGACCCCTTTGGAATCCCCGAAAGCGGCCTGAGCCGTTCCGCCAAAATTAGGGGCGAGGTAAAATCTTTCCACCAATGGGATGAATTTTCCGAATTCTACGGCCGGCCCTGCCTGGAAGGTCTGATTAGTTATGTCATTGTATTCCTGTGTGGAGCCGGTAAAACTACCTCCCCAGGCCAGGTAGGTATTATTTGCCCGTATTTTTCCGTAGAGCAGTGAAGCATTGTACGTGTTGTTTGTAGCGATTTTACCGGAATTGACATTGATTCCCACAGAACCCTGAATGATTTTCCTACCGGCCAGCTCCTGGGCCTGCGTATTTAAAAAGGAAATCAATAAAAGAAAAGAAATGGCAAGTGTTTTCATAAGGAAGAGATGTTTGAATATTTATGGATTAGACTGGTTTTATGATTCAAAGGTTTGGATAGCACCCCAAAAAAACAGACAATTTTATACTGGTTTCACCCGGAAGTTCGTTACATTCCATATCCCGGTTCCGGCTTATGAGAGCTTTCCTGACTTTCCTGATATTTTTCAGTGTAAATGCCTATTCCCAAAACCTCGTGGTGGGAAGGAGCTACTTTGGTGCCACTATTGATGAAAAGGAGATCTGTGACCTGGTAGCGTTTACCACCCGGCCCGAGGTGACCATGGCGGTGGAGAACATTGTGAAGCGGTCAGGGCTGAAGCAGAATTTTTATGTGATGGAGTGCCCGAACACCGATAACTGCTTTGCAGCTACCCGGAACGGGGAGAGGCTGATCGTGTATGACGCCCGGTTTTTCAGCCGGCTGAATGCGGTTACCCGAACCGACTGGGCGGCGCTGAGTATCCTGGCCCATGAGATCGGGCACCACCTGCAGGGGCATACTATTAAAAGTGGCGGGTCTGATCATAACCGGGAGCTGGAAGCCGATGAGTTCAGCGGCTTTGTTATGTACCAGATGGGAGCCACCCTGGCCGAGGCTCAATCGGCCATTTACAGCGTAACCACGGAGTATGCCACCAGTTCACATCCGCCGCGGAGCGCCCGGCTTAAATCCATAGAAACCGGCTATAACAATGCCCGCGAACTGTATCCGCGGGTAACGGCTGCTGCGGAGACACCGGTGCTGGTGGTAAAAGAAGTTAAAACGGGCTGTATAGAAGGAAACTGCACGGAAGGGCAGGGCACAGCTATTAATTCGCGCACGCTGGACCGCTACGAGGGCAACTGGCACCTGGGGAAACGGCACGGCTACGGCCGGGAGCTTTCAGCGGCGGGGGAGATCCGCTACCTGGGCAGCTTTGAGGCCGGAAAATATTCAGGCAGCGGCATTTTATTTCTGGCTAACGGAGACCGCTACGAAGGCGGGTTCCGGAATGGCAAAATGCACGGGAAAAACAGTCGCTATATCTACAAAAACGGGGATATTCTTACCATCAGCTACGAGGAGGGCCTGCGCCAGGGCTTCGGTATCCTGACCCGGAATTCAGGTCAGCAAAACAATACCTACTTTAAAAATGACCGGCGAATTCATTAATCTGCCGCATTAAAATTGAATCGTACTTATTTTTTGCTTTATATTTGTTCCCCATTACCTTATCGTACGTTATGTCGTGGTTTAGAAGAACAGAAAAAGGAATAAGTACTCCTACGGAGCTGAAGCGTGAAACCCCGGATGGCCTGTGGTACCAGTGCCCGGAATGCAAAACGGTGGTTCAGACCCGGGAGCATCAGCAGAATGCATATACCTGCCCCAAGTGTAACTATCATGATAAGATAGGCTCGGAGGCCTATTTCCAGATTCTTTTCGATGAAGGGAAGTACAAAGAGCTGGACAAAGATATGATCTCCGGCGATCCCCTGAATTTTGTGGATACCAAAGCCTACCCTACGCGGATCAAGGCCACGGTAGAGAAGACCGGCCTGAAAGATGCCTGCCGTACGGCTTACGGGAAAATAAACGGCGTGAATTTTACGGTTTCCTGTATGGACTTCGGCTTTATCGGCGGCTCTATGGGTTCTGTGGTAGGTGAAAAGATAGCGCGGGGCATAGACCATTCCCTGAAACATAAAACCCCGTTCCTGATGATCTCCAAATCAGGGGGTGCCCGGATGATGGAGGCGGGGTATTCGCTGATGCAGATGGCCAAGACTTCCGCTAAGCTGGCCCTCCTGGATGAAGCGAAGATCCCGTATATTTCCCTGCTGACCGACCCTACCACGGGAGGCGTGACGGCGTCATTTGCCATGCTGGGTGATCTGAACATTGCCGAACCCGGCTCGCTGATCGGCTTTGCCGGACCGCGGGTGATCAAGGAGACCATTGGTAAGGACCTTCCCAAAGGATTCCAGACCGCTGAGTTTGTACTGGATCACGGGTTCCTGGATTTTATAGTAGACCGGAAGGAACTGAAGAATAAGCTTTCTTCAGTGGTTACCCTGATGATGCAAAATACCTGAAAAGAGGGCCGGGCGTCATGAAAACCGACCCCTTTATCCTGTTCCTGCTGGCTGTGGTAGGAGTGGCATATTTTTTCCCTGAACCGGCGCATGTACTTCCCCTGGATACGCTGTCCAGCGCCGGAATTTCCCTCGTATTCTTTTTTTACGGGCTGAAGCTCAGTCCTGCCAGCATCCGGTCAGGTCTAAGTAACGTCAGGCTTCACCTGGTGATCCAGGGGTTTACCTTCGGGGTATTTCCGCTGCTGGTATGGGCCGTTAGACCCTTTTTCTCTTCGGAAGAAATGTGGCTGGGGCTGTTTTTCCTGGCCGCGCTGCCGTCTACCGTATCTTCTTCGGTGGTGATGGTTTCCATGGCGGGTGGAAATATGCCGGCGGCCATCTTTAACGCCAGTATTTCTGGGCTGATCGGAATTTTTGTGACGCCTTTGTGGATGAGTCTTTTCATACAGGGGGCCGGCGGCGATATGTCAGCCATCTATATAAAGCTGCTTTACGAGATCGTATTGCCCATCACCGCCGGCCTGATGCTGCAGAAATGGCTGGGCGGGCATGTACGCAGGTTCAGCTCCTTTTTTACGAAGTTTGACCGGGCGGTGATCCTGCTGATCATCTACAAGAGTTTTGTGCATTCTTTTGAAAGCCGGATTTTTTCGGGCATCCGGGTGCCTGACCTGCTGGTACTCTTCGGCTGGATCCTGCTGCTGTTTACCGGAGTGTACAGCCTGATCGGTTTTACCGGCCGGAAGCTGGGTTTTAACCGGGAAGACCGCATCACGGCTCTTTTTTGCGGCACCAAAAAATCACTGGTGCATGGCACCGTTTTCTCCAAGGTACTCTGGGGCAATGCCGCCAGTGTGGGAATCCTCCTGCTGCCTATTATGCTTTTCCATGCCATCCAGATCCTGATCATCGGGATTATAGCGGGACGATATGCGCGGGAGGCTCCGGCGGAGAAATGAAGGAGCCTTTTCCGGCCAGCCCCTTCACGCCTTAAGCGGCTCCGGCTTTCAGGCACCGGGAACCGCGATGAGGTGCCCGGGGCGCCTATTTTTTCAGAAGCGTATAGTTTTTATAACCTCCAAACCGGATCCCCAGGAAATCTTCTACCGGCTGGATAAGCTTGTCTTTGAGCTTCCAGCGGGCCTTGGAGCGGTCGTGTTCAAACGCAAAATCAAACGCGGCGATCCGGTCGGCCATGACGGCCGGATGCACACCGGTAAACCGGGCCACCCGGTCTACTTTATGAATATCTTCGGCACCTTCCAGCCTCTCTTTTTCCACGTTTACCTCGTTCTGATCGTAGAAGAAGTTGAATTTTCCGGTAAAGTTCTTCGGGTGCCGTCGGAAGAGTCACCGATCTCCACGATAAATTCGTCACAGACAGGCAGTATGGAATGAATGGCTTCCAGAAACGGAACGCTGTAATCAAAGCCGTTCCGTACGTAGGTGAATCCTGAAATCGTCATTGGGTAAGGGTTAAATCAGGCAGAAACCAAGGCAAAATAACCCCGGAAAGTCCCATTTAACAAGGTGGGCGGGGATTATTCTTCAAAGTTTCAGGACTTCTTCCCCAGGGCCTTCCTCACGGCCGGGGCCACCTTCGTACCAAACAGCTCTATGGATTTCATCATCACGGAATGATCCGGAGCGCCTACATCCATGTGGCCGATGAAGCGGGTAAGCCCGAAGAGTTCGTGCATGTGCAGGATCTTATCGGTAACTTCAGAGGGATCACCGATGAACAGGGCGCCGTCCCGGGAGCGGCCTCCGTTATACTGCTGCCTGCTGTAGGGCGCCCAGCCCCTGGAGGTGCCTATACGATTCATCTGGGCAGCGTAGTTCTCAAAATACCCGTCACTGACACGTTCGTCATCACTTACAAAAGTATGGGAATGGATACCTGCCTGCATTTTGGCGGGGTTATGCCCATGGGCGAGGTACTGTTCCTTATAAAAATCCATCAGGGGTTTAAACTGGGCCGGCATTCCGCCTATGATAGCCAGGATCAGGGGGAGCCCGAGTTTTGCGGCACGGTATACGGATTCCGGCGTTCCGCCCACGGCGATCCAGATGGGAAGGCGGCCGTCATTCACTGCACGGGGGTACACGGTCTGGTTAACCATGGGCGCGCGCAGTTTTCCGGACCAGGTCACGTTTTCCTGTTCGTTTATCTTCAGGAGGAGGTCCAGCTTTTCTTCGAAGAGGGTGTCGTAGTCGCGAAGGTCATAGCCAAACAGCGGGAACGACTCGATGAAGCTTCCCCGGCCCACGCCGATCTCCGCTCTTCCGCCTGATATGAGGTCTATCGTGGAGAAATTCTGGTAAATATTTACGGGCTCGGCAGAGCTTAGCACGGTCACAGTGCTCATGAGCTTAATATTCCGGGTGACGGAGGCCGCAGCGGCCAGCAGGATCTCCGGAGAAGATACCGCATAGTCAGGGCGGTGATGCTCACCCAGCCCGAAAACATCCAGTCCCACCTCATCGGCCAGCTTTATTTCTTCCAGCATCTCCCGGAGCTTTTGGCCGGGGTCCTGGGGTTTCCCGGTCACTTTATCAAAAGCCAGGTCACCAAACATTCCTATTCCTAATTCCATTTTGCACTAATTTTCCACAAAGGTAAAGCCAGGGCTTTCTACCGGGCATTGATCCATGATAAGAAATTATTCCTACCTTTGAATTTTAAAAATCCAAATTATGCAGAAGATATTTCCTTTTGTTTTACTGACGCTTGGTCTTCTGAACCTGTACCGGTTTATTGAAACGTTTATCGGTGAATTTTCCGGGCCGTATCATCTTTTATTCTGGGAGACCGGCCTTACCGGCTACCGGGTAAAATGCCTGGCTTTTGCTGCGGTATTTATTTTCCTGGCCTGGCAGAATTACAGGAAAACAAAAAACTGATTTGGTCGGCAAAAACGGGTATTTTGTCGCTGATAAATACCTGTTAACAGTCTTTCTCCTTCTCTGAACGGCGGAAAGATGGTATATTTGCCGATTCATATGAAATCATCAGGCAGGATTTTTTCTAATCTTTTGTGGCTATTAATGGCATTTTATATGCTTTGGGTGGGATCTGAGTTTCCTCAGGTCCTGGAAGATGAGCCCGTGGCCGGGTACACCCTGTCTGAAAATAAACTGCCCGCAAGCTCCTTTCTGAAGCGGATAAACCACCTGCCCGGTATTCCTGAAAATATGACCCAGGAGGAGTCCCTGGATCACCCGGATTACGCCCCGCTGGGCTTAAAACCCGGCACCGCGATGCCCAGTTCTGTGCGGTTTCCTTCTGATAAAGTAATTCCTTTTAAGCAGGCTGACCGGCCTCAGTTTCGTCCCGACGGGCATTATCCGCCGCCAGAATTCCGTCTTTCCTAATTCTTTCCAGAACTGTAAGGGTTCTTTGCAAGGTCAAAACGCATTAATCGTGCTGTTTTGACCCGTTTCATTATTCATTTTATTCACTTTTCCATGAAGAGTCATTTTCTTATTTTAGCAATAGCTCTGCTTTCGGTTTCCTGTTCAAAAGAGAAAAAGGAGGAGACCGCCGCCGCAGAGGAGGATAAATTCCTGGTAGCTTATCCTATTATTAAACCGGCCAGCAGCCCCATTGAATTTGTGGCGGAGATAAACGCCAAACAAAACGTGGAGATCCGTTCCAAGATCCGCGGATTTGTAGAAAAAGTATGGGTAGACGAAGGGCAGCTGGTGAAGAACGGTCAACTCCTGTTTTCAGTCAGCAATACGCTGCATCAGCAGGAGCTGGCCAAAACCCAGGCCCAGGTGAAGATCGCGGAAGCGGAATTAAAAGCCATCAAACTGGAGCTGGAGAACTCTAAAAACCTTTTTGACAAAAACATCATTTCCAAGGCCGAACTGGACCTGGCCTCGGCACGGGTGGAAGCCGCTAATGCGAAGGTGGCTGAAACGCGGTCAGAAGAAGAAAGGGCGCGTCTCAGCGTGTCTTTCTCCCAGATCCGGGCGCCGTTTGACGGCATTATTAACCGGCTCCCCCATAAAGCGGGCAGCCTGGTGGAGGAGGGCGCCCTGCTCACCACCCTCTCCAATAATGCCGAGATTTATACTTATTTCAATGTTTCGGAAAAGGATTACCTGGATTTCATCCTGAATAAGCAGGAAGGCGTTACCAGTGTAGTGACCCTCTCGCTGGCTAACGGGATGGAATATCCGCACAAGGGGGTGATCGAAACCTCCGAAAGTGAGTTTGACAAGAACACGGGGAATATCGCCTTCCGGGCCCGGTTCCCCAATCCGCAGCGCCTCCTGAAGCACGGGGGAAGCGGGAAGGTGATCCTGGACAATACCATTGCCGATGCCCTCCACATTCCGCAGAGATCCACTTTTGAGGTCCAGGATAAGCTGTATGTGTATGTGCTGGACGCGCAGAATGTATTGCAGCAGCGGACTATTCAGCCGGTTTTGCGGGTACCGCATTATTATATTGTGGACAGCGGGATAGACCCGGCCGACAAGATCCTTTTTGAGGGGGTTCAAAGTGTGAAGGCGGGACAGAAGATCGCTGCGCAAATGATTAACAGGGAAGAAGTAGAGAAAAGAATTAACCAGTAAGTATCATGTTTCAAAAGTTTATACACCGCCCGGTGTTATCTATCGTCATATCGGTACTTATCGTCCTCATCGGTACGATCTCGCTCCTGCAGCTGCCCATTACCCAGTATCCGGACATTGCGCCGCCGGAGGTAAACGTAACCACCCGGTTTACGGGAGCCAATGCCGATGCCGTGGTGAAGGCCGTAATTACACCCCTGGAAAAAGCCATTAACGGGGTGCCGGGGATGTCGTATATGACCTCCGTTTCCGGTAATGACGGTACCGGGATCATCCAGATCATTTTCAAAGCGGGTATTGACCCGGACGTGGCCGCCGTGAACGTGCAGAACCGGGTTACTTCAGTGATGGATGAGCTTCCGGAGGAGGCCATTAAGGCCGGAGTGATCGTGGAGAAAGTACAGAACAGCATGCTGATGTACCTGAATATCCTGAGCGATGACAAGGACCTGGACGAGAAGTTCCTGTTCAATTTTGTGGATATCAATGTACTGAAAGAGCTGAAGCGGATAGAAGGGGTGGGATTTGCCGAGCTGATGGGCCGCCGCGATTACGCCATGCGGGTGTGGCTGAACCCGGAAAAGATGCTGATGTACAATATTTCCTCGAACGACGTGATCGCCAAACTGAAGGAGCAGAATGTGGAGGCCGCTCCGGGGAAGATCGGGGAGAGCTCGGGGAAAGAGGGGCAGTCGCTCCAGTACGTGCTGCGCTACACCGGGAAATTAAATTCGCAGCAGGCTTATGAAGACCTGGTGATCCGGAGCAAGGCAGACGGGGAGATCCTGCGCCTGAAGGACATTGCGGAAGTGGAGTTTGACTCCCAGGATTATAACGTGCTTTCTAAGGAAAACGGGCAGCCTTCCGGCTCCATCATGATCAAGCAGCGGCCCGGAAGTAATGCCAAGGAGGTGATTGAAAACATTAAGATCCGGATGGCGGAGCTGAAGGAAACCAGCTTTCCGCCGGGCATGAATTATACCATCGGCTACGATGTGTCGGCATTCCTGGATGCCTCCATTGCGGTGGTGCTCCGTACGCTGGTGGAAGCGTTCCTGCTGGTGGCGCTGGTGATCTTTATTTTTCTCCAGGATACCCGTTCCACGCTGATCCCGATCATAGCGGTGCCGGTGTCGCTGGTGGGTACGTTCTTTTTTATGCAGATGCTGGGTTTCTCGCTGAACCTGATCACGCTTTTTGCGCTGGTGCTGGCCATTGGTATCGTGGTGGATAACGCCATTGTGGTGATTGAGGCGGTGCACGCCAAAATGGAGAGCAAGCACCTTTCGCCGCTGAAAGCCACGGAAGAGGCCATGTCGGAGATCAGCGGCGCCATTATTGCCATTACCCTGGTGATGTCGGCGGTGTTTGTGCCGGTGGCTTTTATGGAAGGCCCTACGGGCATTTTTTACCGCCAGTTCTCGCTGACCATGGCGGTGGCCATAGTGCTTTCGGGGGTTACGGCACTGACGCTTACGCCGGCGCTGTGTGCCCTCTTCCTGAAGGATGTACACGCCGAACCTAAGAAAGGGCTGGTGGCCCGGTTTTTTAACGGGTTCAATAACTGGTATAACGGCATTGCCTCAAAATACCAGCGGTTGCTGCGGGTGATTGCGAATCGTAATGTGGTGACATTTGGTGTCCTGGCGGTTTTTTGCCTGGCCACGGGCCTGGTAGGGAGTTTTGTGCCTTCGGGTTTTATCTCGGAAGAAGACCAGGGCGCTTTTTATGCTAACATCACCACGCCTTCCGGTGCCACGCTGGAAAGAACCGAGAAGGTGGTAGACGAGGTGCAGGCTATCGCTAACGGTATGGAAGAGGTGAGCACGGTTTCCAGCCTGGCGGGCTTCAGTACGCTTTCCGAGGGTACGGGCTCCATTTACGGGATGAACCTGATCAGCCTGAAGAACTGGAGTGAGCGGGGGAAGTCGGATGCGGAGATCATTACGGAGCTGACGGCCAAAACCCGGCATATCAAAGACGCCACCATTGAATTTTTCCGGCCGCCGCCGGTGCCGGGTTATGGTAACTCCAGCGGTTTTGAGCTGCGTTTGCTGAACCGGTCAGGGTCGGATGAGATCGGGGATCTGCAGGAGGTGGCTGACGCCTTTGTGGCAGAGCTGAATAAGCGACCGGAGATCACGAACGCCTTCACCACCTTTGATGCCAGCTTCCCGCAGTTTATGCTGGATATTGATGAAGACAGGGCGGCCCAGAAAGGGATCACGGCCGATAACGCCATGAGCACGCTGCAAACCCTGATCGGCTCGGAGTACGCCACTAACTTTATCCGTTTCGGGCAGATGTACAAAGTGATGGTGCAGGCTTCGCCGGAGTTCCGGGCTGAACCGGAAGACCTGCTGAAGCTGACCGTTAAGAACGAAGAAGGCGAGCTGGTGCCGTACTCGTCTTTCCTGAAGGTGGAGAAGGTGTACGGGCCGGAGCAGATCACCCGCTACAATATGTACCCTTCTGCCATGATTAATGGTCAGCCGGCACCCGGCTACAGCAGCGGGGAGGCTATTGCGGCCATTAAGGAGGCGGCACAAAGCCTGCCGAAAGGATACGGTTACGACTGGGCCGGGGCCTCACGTGACCAGGCCAATGCCGGAAATGAGACCTTTATCATCTTTGCGCTTTGCCTGCTGTTTGTGTACCTGATCCTGGCGGCGCAGTATGAAAGCTTCCTGCTGCCGCTGCCGGTGATCCTGTCGCTGCCGGTAGGGATTTTCGGGGCATTGTTTTTCCTGATGCTTTTCGGCCTGGAAAACAATATCTACGCCCAGATTTCCATGGTCATGCTGATCGGTATACTGGGTAAAAACGCCATTCTTATCGTGGAGTTTGCGGTGCTGATCCAGCAGGAGCAGAAGGTGAGCCCGCTGATAGCAGCGGTAGAGGCGGCTACGGCGCGTTTACGGCCTATCCTGATGACCTCCTTTGCGTTTATAGCGGGGCTGATCCCGCTGATGCTGGCATCCGGTGCGGGGGAGATCGGAAACCGGACCATCGGCTCGGCTACGGTAGGCGGAATGCTCATCGGAACGGTCTTCGGGGTGATCATTATCCCGGGCTTGTATGTGGTATTTGCTACTTTGGGACAGAAACCTAAGAAGCTATAAATTTATACAAATGAAGAAACTATTTAATCTGATAGGGCTGGTCCTGCTTCTGGCAGGCTGCAAGACCCGGAATATTCATTTTACGATACCGGAAAGAACGCTGCCGGCGAGCTTTCAGCGGTATGCTGACACCACTACCATCGCGGACATCAGGTGGCGGGATTATTTTGGTGACGCTCAGCTGGTGGCGCTGATTGATACGGCGCTGGCCTATAACCCTGATCTGAAGATTGCGATGGAGCGGATAGAACTGGCTAATGCGGGGCTATTAAACGCAAGGGCGGCACTGCGGCCCACGGTTTCGGGTAACGTGACGCCGGCCATCCGCCGGTACGGGCTGTATACCATGGACGGGGCCGGGAACATTTCCACGGAGATGACGCCGGGGAAGATGGTACCTACCGACTTGCCTGATTTTTATGTCGGGCTGCAGTCTTCCTGGGAAATAGATATGTGGAAGAAGCTGGCTAACCGTAAAAATGCGGCTTACCAGGGCTTCCTGGCCAGTGTGGAAGGCGCCCGCTTTGTGACCACTTCCCTCATTACGGAAATTGCGCTGGCTTACTATGAGCTGATCGCCCTGGATAACGAGCGGGAGATCCTGACCGAGACCGTCCGTAACCAGGAGCAGGTGCTGGATGTGATCCGTTACCAGAAGGAAGCCGGCCGTGCCAATGAGCTGGTGGTGCAGCAGTTCAAGGCGCAGCAGCTGAATACCCAGACCCAGGAGCGGGAGGTGATGCAGCGGATCAGCGAAACCGAGAACCGGATCAATTTCCTGCTGGGCCGGTACCCGCAGCCCATTGAGCGGAACAGTGCGCTCTTATTCCGCGATCTGCCCCTGGAGATCGCCTCGGGGGTTCCTTCCCAAATGTTGCTGAACCGGCCGGATATCCGGGCGGCCAATTACCAGGTGCAGGCCAGCCGGTTTGATGTAAAGGCGGCCAATGCCGAGTTCCTGCCCAGCCTGACATTGACGGCCGGACTGGGTTACCAGGCCTTTAACCCGAAGTTCCTGTTGAATACGCCGGCGTCACTGGCCTACTCGCTGGTAGGCGGATTCACCGCGCCGCTGATCAATAAAAGGGCCATTGAAGCCCGGTTCAGCATGGCGAAATCCGCCCAGATCATCGCCATGTACGAATACCAGAAAGCCATCCTGAACGGCTATACGGAGGTAGTGAATGAGCTGACCCGGATCAATGCCCTGCGCGAAATCAGCGACCTGAAAACCCTGCAGAGCCAGGTGCTGGAAGAGTCAGTGGAAACGTCTAACCAGCTGTACACTTCCGCTAAAGCCACCTACCTGGAGGTGCTGATAGCCCAGCAGAATGCCATCCAGGCCAAGCTGGAGATGGTGGATTCGCACCGGAAACAGCTGATGGCTTCCATTAATATTTACAGGGCTTTGGGGGGAGGGTGGAAGTAAGGAAAAAGGGTGCCGGGTTTTTAAAAGCTATTTTCGGATTTGGGGTTTAATTTATACTTTTGACCATGAAAAAAGCAGTCTTGTACCTGGTTATGTTAGTGGCCGGGCTTTCCTTTTGTACCCAGCCCCCGAGCCGGGCAAAAAAGATGTTGGTGTGGGAAGAAAACTTTGATACGCTTCGTGCTGACCGCTGGTCAAAGATTCCCCGCGGCCGTAGCGACTGGAACCGTCACATGAGTGATTTTGACAGTTGCTACGCCCTGCGGAACGGGAAGCTGATTCTCCGGGGGCTCCGGAATACGTATCTCCCGGAGGATACATCCCGTTTTCTGACGGGTGGAGTGTATACCAAAGACAAAGTAGGGTTTGGTTTGGGAAGACTGGAGATCCGGGCCAGGCTGGGAGCTGCTACCGGAGCATGGCCGGCATTCTGGCTGCTGGGCCAGGGCAGAAAGTACCCCGAAGGCGGGGAGATCGATGTGATGGAGCGGCTGAATTACGATAATTTTGTTTATCAGACCGTGCATTCTCATTATACGATCGACCTGAAAATTAATAACCCTCCGAAAGGTGGTACCGGGAAAATAAACCCGTCGGATTTTAATGTATATGCGGTAGAGAAATATGCGGACAGCCTCGTATTTTACATTAATGACCGGAGAACATTTGCGTATCCCCGTATACCCACCGCTGAGAAAAGCCAGTTTCCGTATGCTGAGGGAGATCATTATTTACTCCTGGATATGCAGCTGGGCGGCAGCTGGGTAGGCAAAGTGAAACCGGAAGAGCTTCCGGTAGAAATGGAGATTGACTGGGTGCGGTTTTACAGGATAAAATAACCCTCATATAACCGGAGGTTAATAAATAATTATTTCATCGGTAAACAGGTAACCCCTTTTCGGATTACTGGCTTTTACCTGTATAAAACGGGCTTGTACCGGGGTGTCCAGGTTCAGTTGAGAGCGTTTGAAAGTGAGCTTGGGATCCTGGTCCGGAATGTCATTAGGAACGTTTCCGATGGCTTTAAAATTCTTTCCGTCTTCTGAAATAAAAACTTCCAGTTTTCCCGGCATATAAACGCCCGGCCCGATCATTTGCATAAAATTCATAGCCACCGTATGGATGGACTGGATTTCCTGCAGGTCAACGATCAGATCTATGGGGCGGGTAAACCCCTGCCACTGTCCGTCATGATAAGTTAGTCCGCCCTGGATACCGTTTGTCATCGTATTTTCTTTCTGGGCTGCGTAGCCATCCCACGGGCTGTTGTAGATAACCGGTTTGCCTATCGCTTTATGAATGTCGGTATCAAAAGTTAAGAGGGGGCCTATGGGAATAGAATCCTGAAAATAACGGGCGGATACGCGGGTGCTCTTGCTTAACAGCAGGGGTCCGGTATAAGGGGCTGAAGTAAGCTGTGGCGGCGTACCGTCAAGGGTGTATCGGATATTTTGGGAGTTGAGCTGTTCAGTAGACAGCGTAACCCGGTTTTTGCGAAGGCCGGTGTCGTATACAGCAGAGTAGGTGACATTGTAGGAGGGGCGATAATAATTGACATGCAGATCTTGCAATAACTTATAATGCGACTGCAGGCGATTTTGAAAATCCGGCCAGCTTTTGTCTTCGGGTAAAGTCCAATTGACTTCAGAGAGCGCCAAAGCCCTTGGAAATACCATGTATTCCACGTGTTCCGTGGTAGAGATATACTCTGTCCAGATGTTGGCCTGGGCACCGAGAATGTGATGTTTTTTATCAGCGGCGATGGCCTCAGGAACCGGATCATAACCATATACTTTTTCAAGGGGAAGATACCCGCCGATAGCTTCAGGCTGAGTACGGGGATCGGTCTGGTAGGCATCAAAATACAGGTGCGAACCCGGCGTCATGATAACATCGTGACCGGCATTGGCGGATTTTATTCCGCCCTCTTCACCGCGCCAGCTCATTACGGTAGCTCCTGCTGTGAGCCCTCCTTCCAGGATTTCATCCCACCCGATCAGCTTCCGGCCTTTAGACTGCAGGTAAAGATCCATCTGCCGGATGGCATAGCTCTGCAGTTCCTCTACAGAATTTAAACCCTCCCGTTGCATAAGGGCCTGGTCTTTAGGACAGTCTTTCCAATGTTTTTTATCGGCTTCATCCCCGCCGATATGGATATAGGGAGAAGGAAAGATAGCCAGCACTTCATCCAGCACATTTTTCAGAAAAACAAAAGTTTCCGGGTTACCGATGCAAAATTCACTTTGGGTATAGGGTTTTCCGGTACACGACAGATAGGGATAAATGGCAATAACCTCTTCCGAATGGCCGGGCATCTCAATTTCGGGAATAATGTTAATGCCGCGCCGGGCAGCATAAGTGACCAGTTCCCGGGCCTCGTCTTGCGTGTAGAATCCGCCGCTGGCATTGGGTGAGCCGCGATCCACGTATTGACGCCCGTTATTCCACCAGTCTTTCCAGGTGATATGGGTGCGCCAGGCCGCCTTTTGAGTCAATTCGGGATATTTCTTTATTGCCAGGCGCCACCCTGCCCCATCAGTGATATGCCAATGAAGCGTATTGAATTTATACAGGGCCATTAAATCGATGTATTTCCGGATAAAAGTGAGGGGCATAAAGTGCCGGGATACATCCAGGTGCAGGCCCCTGTAGGAAAACCGGGGTTCGTCTGTAATATCGGCTGCGCCGATCTGAGCAGGATCATTTTGTAAATAACCCAGTTGAATAAGTGTATACACGGCAGATAGGGCCTGCTCTCTTCCCCAGGCTTTGAGCGTTATACCGTTTGAACGAATAGAGACAGAATAGGCGGTTTTTCGGAGATTATCTTTGGAGGTAGCTTTAATGATCGCTATTTTTCCTATACCCGGTGTATGGCTGATCGTTACTTTCCGGATGGCGGGGTGTTCGGTAAGCAGGCCGGCCACCTCTTTAAATTCAGGACTTACCTGAACCTGTGCATCAGCAGAAAACCTGTAAACGCCTTCCTGCACCTGTAGAGAGGTGAGCTTGGGAATGATCGCAAAATTATTTTGGCTTTTACCGTTAAAAGGTAAAAAAGCAATAATGAATAATACTGCCAGGGAATAAGGACGTAGACACATGGTGTAAGTAAGGTTGATTCTCAAACTTATGTAAAATTGTTTTATCTACCATACGAAAGAGCGTTTGCTTAAATAAAAAAGCAGTTATAACCTACGTCATAACTGCCCTTTTAGCAAAAGCTATAGCTTATTTTTCCCACCACACTTTGGTCATAGGCGTATCACCGCCGATCCGGTCTGCGGCAATTTTATAGTTTTCTGCATTGTACCTCCTCACGTCATTGTGATACATGAACCGGCTGGGCATAACCCCGTTTTGCAGCATATACGGGGTTTTAGGCAATACCGGGAAGCCCGTTCTGCGGTGCTCAAACCACTGCTGGTAGTCGTTAAAGAAAAGGCCCAGGTATTTCTGGGTCATGATCTGCTCCAGGGTACCGTTAAATTTGGCTTTGGGGTTATTAAAATAGCTGTCGCTTATTACTCCGTTTTTCCACTGGGTGACAGCGGCTTTTACCCCTTTTTCATAGGCTGTTTTGGCGGCTGCCTGATCACCGGAAAGCAGGGCCACTTCGGCCCTGATGAACTCCACTTCGGCATAACTCATCATCACTTCCACTACTTCGGTGCCCAGGGCGGTGAACACCATCAGGTCACCGTTAGGGGTGCTGGGGCTGTAGTTAAATTGCGATTCGTCACCGGAGTGGGCGCTGGGAATCCCTTTATACCCCAGGTTAACCACGGTCTGGCCTTCCAGGCGTGACGCGGTGGTCATAAACAGGGGGCGGCGGGGATCCTCCAACTCGTTTAACAGGTCTACAAAAAAAGAGCTCATGGCTTCAAAGTTCACATAATCCTGGCGTCTTCCCCAGGCGTAATCGTAGGGGGTAAGACCGGAGATCTTCACCAGCGCGGCATCGGTATTGCTGGTGAATACGGGGTATTGGGCGGAATTGGCAAGGATAGCTTTCAGCTTGTCGTAACCATTTCTTTTGGAGGCCCGCAGGTGCATTCTCAGCAGGAGGGAATTGTTAAATTTCCGCCACTTGGTGCGATCGTTGTTATACAGCAAGTCATTGCCGCTCATCACGCCGTTTTCCGCATAAATGGTGTTCGCTTCTTCCAGCTTGGCAATGAGGGTTTTGTAAATGTCTTCCTGCTGATCAAAAACCGGCCGGGTAATCCCCTCTTCTGCTTTCATGGCCTCGGAGTAAGGGATGTCGCCGAAGCTGTCAGTAAGGATTCCCACGATGTAAGCTTCCAGGGTGGCGGCCACCGCTTTGTACACCGGCTGATTGTAGATTTCAGCGGCTTCTTCCATCTCCTTCACGTTACGGAGAAGCCTGTAACAGGTATTCCATGTCCCGTTTCCGGCCGTTTCGGTGATCTCGTAGCGGTGTACCCCGTTAGCTACGCTGGGGTTAGGCAGGCCCACCTGCATGATCTGCCAGGTAAAATCATAGCTGCGTACGGTAAAGTACGTGCTCATGTCGTAAATGGTAGGAGTGAGCAGGCTGCCGGGATTCACCCGGTCAATCCGGTTGGGATCGGTATTGATCTCTTCAAAGTCGCCGGTACAGGAGAGTACAGAAAAGGCGAAGATTATAGTTAAAAGTATATTTTTCATCTGTAAATAAGAATTAGAATTTCAGCTTCAGGTTCACGCCCCAGGTTCTCGGGGTAGGTAACTGCCCCATTTCCACACCGGGTACCACGGTAGCCCCGTTAAGAGAGGCGGTCTCCGGATCAAAAACCGGGAACTTCGAGATCATGGCCAGGTCACGTCCGTAAAGGGCAATGCCCGCACCATTCAGCTTCAGGTGTGAAACCAGGGCGGTGGGAAAGTTATATTCCAGCCGTACTTCTCTCAGCTTGACATAAGAGGCATCGAAGCTGTTGGTCTCAATATTCGCTCTTCTGTAATAATCGCCGTACCAGGTGTTGATGTTGACCGGGGTGGTGTTAGGTGAGTAACTTCCGTCAGCGTTCTTAACCACTCCTTCTCCGATCACCGTACGGGTTTCCCTGCCCAGCAGGGTATGCTTCAGTTTACCCTGTTCGGTCATTTTATGGTGGGTCTGGGAGTAAACGATACCGCCATACTGGCCGTCAAGTAGTACATTAAGCCTGAAATTGCGGTAAGAAAATTCATTCACCAGGCCTGCTCTCCAGTCGGCATAGGCACTCCCTATTTTCTGGATATCAGCAGGCTTCAGTGCCAGGCCCGTCTTGGCGTCAAATATCACCTGCCCCTGCTCGTTCCTTATCAGGCCATAGCCCCAGATGTCGCCGGTGGAGCCGCCTACGGTAGCAATGATCGATGCCGTGCCGCTGGAAGCAATAATCTGCTCTTCGCTATTCAGGTCATCACTGAGCTCTATGATGCGGTTCTGGTTTTTAGCCCAGGTGGCGGTAACATTCCATTCAAAGTTGTTGTTGCTGAAAGGCTTGCCGCTCAGCATCAGCTCCACTCCCCGGTTCCGGATGGTACCGCTGTTAATATACGCCGAGCTGAAGCCGGTGGTAATGTCCATGGGTACGGTCAGCACCTGGTTCACGGTGGTATTGGTGTACAGGTTGATGTCGGCATTAATCCGCTTCTTAAACAGGTAGAAGTTCAGACCGCCTTCCCAGGAAGTGGAGATCTCGGGCTTCAGGTTCCCGTTAAACAGGGTAGAAGGCGCCTCTGCTGAGCCCGGGAAAGCCGATTTGCCGTAATATTTGGCAATCCGGTAGGGGTCGGTATCGGTTCCTACCTGTGCCCACGACAGGCGCGCTTTGGCAAACGAGATCACCGATGGCAGGGTGAACAGATCGGAAAGGATGAAGCTGGAGCTTACCGAAGGATAGAAGTAGGAATTATTGGCTTTGGGCAGGGTGGAGGCCCAGTCGTTTCTACCCGTAATATCCACAAAGATCTGGTCTTTCCAGCCCAAGTTCACTAATCCGAAAACACTGTTGGTCTTGCGGCGGATCAGGTTATTATCGGCCAGGGCCTGCTCCAGGGCGTTGGACAGCTTGTACACGCCGGGCAGCATCAGCCCTCTCACCACGGCGTTATTCTGCTTGCTTTCGCCCTGCATCAGGTTACCCCCGAGAGAGGCGGTGAAGCTGATGTCACGGGTGAAATGATCTTTATAGGTCAGGAGGGCGTCAGTATTGGATTCAAAGAAGTACACGTCCTGCTGCTTGTAGTAACCCTGCGGGAAGTTCGCCGTGTTCCAGGGTCTGCGCTGTTCGCGCTGATCCTGGCGCATGTTCAGCCCGGTACGGACCATCAGGTCCAGTTTGTTACTGAAGGTATAAACGCCCTGAAGGCTTCCGTCTACGTTGGAGCTGTTCAGGCTGTTTGTCATCTCGTAGGCAATCAGGTAGGGGTTTTCAATGTAAGAGCTGAAAGGGTGGATCTGGGCGATCTGCTCCTGTCCTTTTTTCCAGCGGGGCTCATACCAGGCCAGGTCCACATTGGGGTTCTGGAAGATCATGAAGTAGGCGATGGACTGGTTATTGTATCCCGTTCCGGGCAGGTTATCACTGGTTTTGGAGGTATAGCTTACTTTGGCGTTCAGTCGTAAACGGGAGGAGAGCTTCATACTGGAATTCAGGGAAGCTACCAGCCGCTGGAAGCCGGTGTTCGGCATGATCCACTCGTTTTTGGTATGGGTGATGGAGGCGCGCGCTGAGTAATTGTCGGTAGCGCCGTCCAGGGCTACGCTGTTCGTGGTGTTAAAACCGGTTCTCCAGAAACCTTTGATGTTGTCTTTGTAGGGTTGCCAGAGCTGGGGCTCGGCGGATGGGCCTTCCAGGGTGGGGTCATACTGATAGTAGCGCTGGCCTTCAAATTTGGGTCCGAAGGCGCTGGAGGTGGAACCGGTGTTAGCACCGTCAGGAGATAAGCCATAGGAATAGTACAGATCCCCGTTTTTATTCCGGTTCAGGTTTCCCTGGCCGTATTCGTACTGGTATTCCGGCCAGCGGAGCACATCGCTGATGCTGGTGTTGGAGTTGATGGTCACGCCTATCCCTTTACTGTTCTTTTTCCCTGATTTGGTGGTGATGATCAGGGCGCCGTTACCGGCCCGGCTGCCGTAAAGGGCGGTGGCAGCGGCTCCTTTCAATACGGTTACCGACTCGATGTCGTCCGGGTTGATATCACCCAGGCCGTTACCGAAGTCGATGGGAATATCCTTGTCCGCGCCACTGGCACCCGCCCCGTAAGCCTGGTCTACGCCTGAGCTGGCCTTACCGTTAATCATAGGTACACCGTCTACCACGATGAGCGCTTCGTTCTTATTGGGGTCCAGGGAGCGGTCACCCCGGAGGTTGATCCGGGCCGAGTTCAGCGGGCCGGCACCCGTTTGCAGGATGTTCAGGCCGGCCACTTTGCCTTTCATGGCATCTGACCAGTTATTAGACATCGCATTGGTGATGCTTTCTTCGCCAATGGTGGATACGCCGTATCCCAGCGCTTTTTCTTCCCGTTTGATCCCCAAAGCGGTCACTACCACTTCTTTCAGCGTATTATCGTCGGGCTGAAGAGTGATGTTTACGTGGGTTTGACCCCTGCTAACCGTATGGGTGCCGGTGATGAAGCCAATGGACGAAAAGGTCAGAACAGCCCCCGGCCGGACCTGGATGCTGAACCGGCCTTCGGTGTCGGTAAAACCCAGGCCTTTTCCGTCTGCCGAAACGGTCACTCCGGGAACCGGCTGGTTATCTTCTCCGGAAATTACGGCACCCTGGATTCTTACGGTTTCGGTTTGAGCCCATGCCGTAAGCGTAGCCGCTACTAAAATAAATGTCCCGAACAGGGCGTGCCTGCTTCCTGTGATCAGGCAGGAAAGCAGCCGGTTTAATTGTTTCATAAAGTATAATTGCAGAATAAAGAGAATTTTCCCGCAAAGCTAGGGGGGAAGATTTTCTGAGGAAATATGCCCCATGGGTGCAGGAAAATTCTCTTGTGTAAAAAATTGATTATAAGAAACTTATGAGTCTGTTCCTCTCAAAACATAACGATTTGATAATCTGGGCTCAGCAGTGCTGACACCCGAAAGTGCCAGCCAGAGAGTCAATCGTATCATCAGTTTAACCACCAGGTTTTCGCATTAATGTTATCCGAACCGGAGAATTGCCGCTGGATAGCGGCTGAAACATTTTTCCCGTTCGTATTGTATTCTGCCTGCGGGTACATCCACCGGTAAGCCGTTTTCACGCCTGCACTTTTCCGGAATTCAGGATATCCCGTTCTCAGGTGATCTATGTAAGAAGAAAGACCGCCCTGGTGAAACGAACGCAGGTATTTCTGCATCATAATACGTTCCAGTTTGGCTTCCGGAGTACCTGCGGCCGATAATTTTACCAGGGGCTGTTCCAGGTAAGCGGCTACCTTGTCTTCTGCTACAAAACCACCGATTCCTTTGGCATAGTTTTCATAGAATTTAAAGCCGGAACGGATCCCGTTTTCATACGCTGCGTCTGCATTTCCGTTGATCCATCCCCTGACGATGGCCTCAGCGATGATGAACTGCTGTTCTGCGTAACCCATCAGCACCAGGGGTTCAGTGGTAGGATCCTGCGTGTATCTTTCCAGTACTTTTGAAAGCTTACCGGCCACCGCCTTATCGTTTACGCGGGCGTAGGGGGCAATGGGGTCACCGCCTTCATAAGAGCTGAAGTCATCCGCGGCTTTGCCGGCTTCTTTGCCCAGGCGGGTCTGGGTGGCCACCACAAAGAGGCGCGGATCTTTCCGGTCCTGTAGCCTGCGGATAAAGGTAGAGTCCATGTACATGCCGGATCCGTAGCCGGACGAGTTAAATTCAGGATAGCGGTTTCCTTCCTGGTTCAGGAAAACCAGCTGGGCATCTTCACCGGAAAGGGCGCTCAGCAGGGGCTTGGAGCTCACAATAGCGGCAAACTCCTGCTTCACATTCAGGTCGGTATCTGCGGCACGGTTAGACAGCGTCATTAAGACTTTCAGGCGGAAGGCATTGATGGCTTTTACCCAGCCGGCGCTCCTTCCGCCGTAAATGATGTCACCTGAAATCACGGCAGGGTTAGCTTCCAGCAGGTCACTGGCTTCTTTCAGCTCGGCCAGGATGCCTTTGAAAACATCTTTCTGGGGATCGTATTTCGGGGAGAAAATCTCTGCCGATTCTCCTTTCAAAGCTTCGGAGTAGGGCACATCGCCAAACTGCAGGGCCAGGTTATAGAAATAATAAGACCGGAAAAACTTACCCAAAGCCACGTAGGTCGGATCCTTGATCTTTTCGGCTTCTTCGATCATCTTTTCCACGTTCCTGAGGTTGGAGTAGGGATCAAAATCGCCCCGTTGCCAGTTGTAGATCTGGCCCGCATTTTCACCGTCAGTTTGTACCAGCATTTTCTGGATGTACAGGGGGCCGGTTCCTCTGAATGCCCGGAAGGCATCCCACTCCACCTTGGTCAGCAGGGCCTGGGGGTGAGTGGTGGTGGCGTTATTCGGGTTCAGGTTGATCTCAGTCAGATCCCTGCATGAGACCGCACCAAGGGCCAGCAGGCCGAGAAGGATAAAATATGTCTTTTTCATGAATGTCAGAAATTAAAGTTTAAGGATGCACCGATATACCGTGAAGACGGATCCTGCAGGTCGCCGTCGTTACCCAGCTTAAAGTCGGGATCAATGTACGGTATCTTCTTCCATACGGCCAGGTTATAGCCGAATACCGAGGCGTTCAGTGCGTTCAGCTTATTGATTTTAAGCACTTTGTTTAAATCATAGGAAACGGATACCCTTCTTAGTTTTACGAAGGAACGGGAGAAGGTATTGGCAAAGTATTCGTCCTCGGTGGCTGTGACACGGGCGCGGTAGGGGTACTGCTGCGACCACGACTGCCAGCTTACGGCTTTGGTAAACGGCGCGTATTCACGGGTATCCGAAGTCACCTGGCCATAGATATCCCTGACCACCTGGCCGCCGGTCACCACTACACCGTCTGGCACAAAAACATACTGGCCCGATTTATATTCGGCATCGCGGTAGAGGGTGGAGTTCGGGTGTTTTCCGGCCCACCACATCTTCTCAATGGTGTTCGAGTTCATGATCCCGCCAATAGCTCCGTCAATGTCCACATTGATGGTAAAGTCTTTTACCTTGAAGGTGTTCAGGAAGCCAAACTGCCAGTCGGGGTTCAGGTGGCCTATGTTTTTAGGGTAGGCATCCTGGATAGGCATACCCGTGTTCGGGTTCAGGATAAGCCGGCCGTCAGCCGAGCGCTGCCATACTGTGGTGTAATAACTGTCAGCGCGGTCACCCACCCGGAAGTTTCCGAATTTCGCCTGGTCGCCGTAGATGGCAGTAAGTTTCTGTACGTATTTTGACCAGTTCAGTCCCACATTCCAGGTCAGCTGCCTGTTTTTCACGGGTGAAGCATTCAGCATTACCTCCAGGCCGTTGGTACGGTATTCGTTTCCGTTCACCTTCCGCGAGTTGAATCCCGAAGACGGGGAGATGGAAAGGTCAATGATCTGGTTTTCATCCAGCACATTGTAATAAGTGAAGTCCAGCGCCAGTCGGTTTTTTAACAGCGAGAAGGCAAGACCGGCCTCCAGCGAAGTGGAACGTTCCGGAAGGATGTTCGGGTTTACGATACCCGCGGGGTAAGAAACCGAAGGCGTGGAACCGTAGGTAACATCTTTTACAAAAGCAGAGCTGGTGTTATAAGGGGTGAGGTCATTGGACACCCGGGCCCACGAAGAGTACACTTTCAGGTAGTCTACTGCCGGTGAGATGGTGAAATAATCAGACAGCACCGAGCTCAGGGAAACTGAGGGGTAGAAATAGGAATAGTTCGCTGCCGAAAGGGTAGACGACCAGTCATTTCTACCGGAGATGTTCAGGTAAGTAGATTTGAAAATATCAAAATTTACCGATCCATACACGCTACGGATGGCTTTTTGCTCCAGCCGGTTAGTGGCCCGTACCGGCCCCTGGGTGTTATCCAGGCTGTAGACGAAAGGTACTACCAGGCCGTCTGTGGACTGGTTACCCGAACGGATATCGCGGGTGAACACGGATGAACCTGCATTTACGCTTACTCCGAAATTATCGCCGATCTCTTCAGTGTAGGTGGCCAGGACGTCAGCATCGAAATTCAGCTGGGTTTTCTCCCACGTCTTATAGTCCCCGTTCCGGGAGTCACCGTAGTTCATGTATGATTTCGGGCTTTTCATGTCTTCAAACGTGGCGATCTGGCGCGCAGCCGCCCGTCCTTTTATCACCAGCTTATCGTTGATCAGCCAGGTTAGGCCGGTTTGACCCTGGAGCACATCGCGGTCATATTTCTGGGTCAGTTCGTAAGCGGCAAAGTAGGGGTTATTGTACCAGGCGTAGTTATAGTTAGCCTGCCGGTAACCCTCATCGCCGGTTCGGTACAAATGATTTTTCAGGTCATTTCCGTTCACATCATCGCTCATCCAGAGCAGGATGGTGTAGATGTGATTTTTAGGACCGTACCCATATCTCGGGTAGTTCGGGGAGATCACCTTGTTATAGGAAAGGTTTACGTCAAAGATCAGGTCGCTGGTCAGCTTGTAGTTGGTATTGATATTCAGACCACCCGATGACAGTTGGGTATTGGGCACCTGTCCTTTCTGGAAGGCATATTTCCCGGAAACAAAGATGTTGGCTTTGTCGGTTTTGTATCCCAGCGAAAGCGAGTTTTCAGTTACATAGCCGGTGCGCAGGAAGTCGCGCAGGTTATCGTGACCCACCCACTCAGTAGGAACCCGCTCGTATTTCGACTTATCATCGTAAATGGTGCCGGCCACATCGCCGTACCATTCGATCACCTCGCCGGTCTTCAGGTTACGGATGGGGCTGTTCCATTGTTTGTACTTCATGCCGGTATTCAGTTTGGGTCCCCAGGTCATGTCGCCGTCTGAAATACCACCGTCAGCACCGTCCCAGAATTCATACTGCCCGTTAGAGCCGCTACCGTATTCGGTCTGGGTTTTAGGGTATACCGTAAACCCGGCCGTAGCCATGTGCGTAGTGGTGAAATTAAGCTCCAGCCTGTCTTTCTGTGCCTTACGTGTGGTGATCAGGATGGCCCCGTTTTTCCCCCGCGATCCGTACAGGGCGGAGGCGGCGGTTCCTTTCAGTACGTTAATGTTTTCCACGTTCTGGCTGGGCACGTCAAAGAAGTCGGTTTCCACCGGGATACCGTCTACCACCACCAGCGGATTTTTTCCCCTCAGGCTGAAAGAAGGTGCCTGGAAAATACCGGTAGGGTTAGTTACGTTAAGCCCGGCTATCTGGCCGGTAAGCGCGCTACCGATGTTCATGGTTTTAGATTCCTGCAGTACACCGGCTTTGATCTCCTGGGTAGAGTACCCGATCTTTCTTTTCTGCTGCTTGATACCAATGGCCGTCACCACCACCTCGTTAAGAATCTGGTTATCAGTAGTCAGGGTCACTTCCGGCATAGGAATCTGTACTTTCACGGTTTGTGTTTTAAAGCCCACAAAGGTGAATTGCAGATCATTACCCGGCTCCGCTTCCAGGGTGTATTGCCCGTCCACATCCGTTACAGCCACTTTTCCGCTGTTCAGGTTCTTCACCACCACGCCAGTCAGCGCGTCGCCATCCGTACTTTTTACGGTTCCGGTAATAGCCGCAGTCCGTAGTACCGGCACAGAAGGAACCGGGTTAGCGTTTAGATTTCCGTAACCGGTAAAGAGGCTTAAAGAGCAAAGGCATAAAAGCCGCCCGAGCCGCGAGAGATAAATTTTTCTCATAAAACAAAAGGATAGATAAATAGTTATTTGCGGCGCAAAATAACGGCGGGAAGGTCACGTGAATGTTACGGGGGTATTATGGAAGTGTTATGTTGATTTCTTAGTATTTTCGGCAGAGGTTCTGTGAGCCTGGTGAAGATTTCACAAAGGGAGGTTCTGAAAAGTAGTACCTATGTGGTACCTAATAAAAAAAGCAGTTATGAAATCATATCATAACTGCCTTTTTCTGTGGTGATGGACGGAATCGAACCGCCGACACAAGGATTTTCAGTCCTTTGCTCTACCAACTGAGCTACATCACCAAGTGTGATCTCACCACCTTTCCCGTGTTGGGAGTGCAAAATTAGCCATTAACTTTAAGTAAACAATAATCCGGGTAACTTTTTTTAAAAAATATTTGTAGGCCTTGGCGATTTCAAAAAATTAACGATATTTGTATTGGTATGCATGCATACTATTCTATTCAATCCCGTGTTTTATGCAGATAGTACCACAGATTTTGTTCCTGGCCGCGCTGGCCTTTACCGCTTACCTGGTTTCGCGGCGGGTGCTTCTCATTCGCAGGACCATCCTCCTGGGGAAGGAAGATCAGCGCACCGACCGGCCGGCCGAGCGCCTGCGTAACATGCTTCTCCTCGCTTTCGGCCAGAAACGGATGTTTACCCGCCCGGTGGTAGGCGTTCTTCACTTCCTGGTCTACATCGGGTTTATCCTGATCAATATCGAATTGCTGGAAATTGTGATCGACGGCCTTTTGGGTACCCACCGGGTATTTGCCGGGTTCTTAGGCAGCTTTTACACGTTTGTCCTGAATTTCTTTGAGATCCTGGCCTTCGGCGTGCTGGCGGCCTGTGCGATTTTTATGATCCGGCGGAATATTGTAAAAGTAGAGCGCTTCCAGCCGGAAAGACACCCTGAAATGAAGGGCTGGGCCTTCCTGGATGCCAATATTATCCTGACCATGGAGATCGTGCTGATGACAGCCTTCCTGACCATGAATGCGGCCGACTACCTGCTTCAGACCCGGGAAGTGGGGCATTTTGCGGAAGTAAAAACAGGGGCATTTGTGATCAGCGGCTTTATTGCCCCGCTGTTGAGCGGCCTTTCTGACACCGCCCTGCTGGTCATTGAACGCTTCGCCTGGTGGTTCCATATCCTGGGCATCTTTTTCTTTATGGTTTACCTGACCTATTCCAAGCACCTGCACATTGTTCTGGCCTTCCCTAATACGTATTTCGGCGACCTTAAACCCAAAGGCGAAATGCGGAATATGCCGGCGGTATCCGAAGAGGTGAAGATCATGCTGGGAATAGCCCAGGCGCCGGAAAACCCGGGTGAAGTGGGACGTTTCGGCGCCAAAGACGTAACCGACCTGAGCTGGAAGAACCTCATGGACGCTTACAGCTGCACTGAGTGCGGCCGCTGCACATCTTCCTGCCCGGCTAACCAGACCGGCAAGGCGCTCTCGCCCCGGAAGATCATGACCGATACCCGTGACCGCCTGGAGGACATCCAAAGGGGCTGGCTTAAAAACGGGTATGATTACCAGGACGAAAAAACCCTCCTGGGCGATTACATTTCCGATGAAGAGATCCTGGCCTGTACTTCCTGCAATGCCTGTGTGCAGGAGTGCCCGGTGATGATTAACCCGCTCAGCATCATCTTTGAGCTGCGCCGTTTCCGGGTGATGGAAGAAAGCAAGGCGCCGCAGTCGTGGAACATGATGTTCCAGAACCTGGAGACCAATATGGCGCCGTGGAAATTTTCACCCGATCAGCGGATGGAGTGGGCGAGGGAATGACCGGAAACCCCGTATAAAGGAATATTGGTCATCCAGCTTTCTTCCCGGTAGTTGGACATAGAGGCCCGGAGAATTTTATGAACAGAAAAATTTTCAGTAGCACTTTGTCCCCGCCTGAATCTTATTCCCGCCGGGAAACGGCGATCTGAAAACTTCTTGTTACATTTGAAAAGATAACCGAAGCTTTCTCATGAACACCAACATTCAGCGGCTATTCGACATAGCCCGCAAGCCCTCCCGTAAGATCATCGGACTGATGTCAGGCACTTCGCTGGACGGACTGGATATTGCCCTTTGTGAATATACCGGCTCCGGGCTGGAGACAGAGGTGAAAGTACTCCGGTTTAAGACCGAGGACTACCCGGAAGAGCTGAAGAATGAGATCCGGAAGGTGTTTGCCAAAGAAACCATCCCCTTTCAGCAGTTGTGTGTGCTGAACCCCTACATCGGGAATATCCACGGCGAAATGATCAATCGCGCCCTGGAAGAATGGGGTGTGACTCATGACGAAGTGGACTGCATAGCCAGTCACGGCCAGACTGTATTTCACTCGCCGAAAATCCTGCATCACCTGGAGAAATTTCCTAATGCCACCCTGCAGATCGGCGACGGCGACCACCTGGCCATGAAAACGGGGATTATCACCCTTTCCGATTTCCGGCAGAAGCATTGTGCTGCGGGTGGGGAAGGGGCGCCGCTGGCAGTGTATGGCGACTACCTCATTTTCTCCAGGCCGGGCGAAGACCGCATCCTGCTGAACATGGGGGGAATTGCCAATTTCACTTTCCTTTCCGGGGATCTGGACCCGGAAAAAGTGTTTGCCACTGACACCGGTACCGGCAATACCATGATCGATGCGCTTGTACAGAAATATTATGACCAGCCTTACGACAAAGACGCCGAAATAGCCCGGCAGGGAAAAGTGGATCAAAAGCTCCTGAAAGCCCTGAAAAACGACCCGTTTTTCAAAGCACCGATACCCAAGACCACCGGCCCCGAGCTGTTTAACCTGGCCTACCTGGAAAAAGCACAGAAGGCCTCGTATTCGGGCGACCTGTATCCGGAAAGTATACTGGCCACCCTGTGTAAATTTACGGCAGACACCATCCTTGACTGCCTGAACCAATGCGGCATCCGGCCGGAAAAGGTGTTTATGAGCGGCGGCGGAATGCACAATCCGCTCATTGTTTCTTTCCTGAAAGAAGGGCTGCCGGGGACTGAATTTCTCAAAACCGACGATATCGGTATCAATGGCGATGCCAAGGAGGCCGTACTTTTTGCCACCCTGGCTAATGAGGCCCTGGCGGGAGGGAATGTACAGTTCGGGCAGAAAGTGCCTACCGTGAGCATGGGAAAAGTGAGCTTCCCGGCCTGAGTTCTTCCGTTTAGGGGTTATTCCACTTAAACGTCTACCGCCATTTTATGCATTTTGCCGTTCCGGAGGGTTAAGGTGATTCTTTTCGCCGAAAAGTACTGTTCTACCAGCCGGCTTAGTTCCTCGTGGGTGGAGTTGTCCAGGATTTCGCCGTTTTGCCGGGAAGATTTTTTCCGCCATTCCAGCTTCACCTCGCCGGTAGGAGAAACCAACTCGCTTTCCATTAACGCCGCTATAAATTGTTTTGTTTTAAGACTGTATTTCTCAATACCCGGGAAGTTTTTATAGCGCCTTTCCTTTTGGACAGGAGATATCACCATCAGCGTTATTTTTTTACCGGACTCCCACAGGGTCAGCTCATCGCCGTCTTCCAGCATCAGGCTAGGCTGTGTTTTGTTCAGGTAGGCAAATAACGTTTCCACTCTTTCGTCTTCCCGGTAAGCCAGATCGCTCAGTAGCTTTCCTTCCGGATTAACATGGATGAAAAGGTGATCTTTTTCCTGTAAATCCATCAGATCCTTTAGGTGCCGCTTAAATTTCCGGCTCTTAAATTCACTGGTAAATGTAGATTTTACCGGAGTTACAGAGGTAACTAAAGACACCATTATCTCCGGTTTACTTAACACCTGCGGGACGGGGGCGGGTGGTCTTACGGGAAGATGAACCTCTAAAGGCGTATGCGTTACGTTCCTGTGATTCCGGATTTCTTCAAACACTTTCCTGACTACGGGTGTGGGCGCGGGCCGGGGTACGGGCAGGGTGTCCTGTTTCAAAACCCCCGGGACTTCCATCTGGTAGACCGGCTTTTCCGTTGCGGTTTTCTCAGGATAAGCATATACATAGCCTGTTAGGATCAGAACCAGCGCCATTACCAGCCAGTTGAGCAGGGTAAAACTCCGCCGGGGGTAAACGCCTAAAAGCCGTTTTATCCGGTTTTTAAGCGAGTGGGGCTTTGCCCCAAAAGCCATGGCATAGGAGGGCTGAAGTCCGTAATCGGCTACAGCGGTGAGGGCTTTTGCCAGCACCAGCTTGTCATTTCCGCACAGGGAAAGGGCCAGGTCGTCACAACAATTCTCCCTTTCCACCCGGATTTTCCCCGAGATGATCCAGACCAGCGGATGATAAAAGAAGAGGATCTCTATCACGCTTTGTAGAATATTTACCAGGTAATCGTGGCGTTTTACATGGGCCAGCTCATGGGCCAGAATGGCCTCCACCTGCTTTATATCCAGCCGGGTCACCAGGCCTATCGGCAGGATCACCAGGGGCTTCAGCCAGCCCACCGTCATAGGAACCGACACCTTCCCCGATTCTCCCAGGAGCACTTCCTTCCGGATGTTTAATTTACTTTTAAGAGAGGAATACAGGGCTTTAATGTGCGGTTCCGCGATGTCTGAAATGCCTTTCCTTAAGCTTTGAATGTAGAGTAATCCCACGGACATTCGCCCGAACAGAACCATTACGCCCACCAGCCAAAGCATGGAAAGTGTATCGATATGCTCCAGGAAAATGGCCGGGTAGAAAGAGGGCGCGTCATTAATGAATGAATATATCCGGAGACCGCCACCGGAGAAATCAAAATAACAGCAAAAAGTAACCACAGCAGCGGCTAGCTGTATAACTAATGCCATTATGCCGGCCGCATAGCGTTTTGAAGAAGATTTGAAAAGGAAACAGGCTGCAGCAAAAAGAACAAATACCAGAACTCCCTGCCAAAGCGAATGGAGCAGGGTAAATCCTAATGCTTCACTGTAATTTCCGGGGAGGTTTCTCATCGTTCAGGTTAAATCAACTTCCGGTCAGGGCTCCGCGGGTTTAGCGCAACCCTACGAATATTTTCGTAGCAAAATAAGAGAAGAAAATTTCAAAACAAAGGTGATGTACGAAAAATTTCGTAAATATTTTTCAAAAAGGCGTTTTATATAGGTGAAACGTGCGGGCTGGTAAACCTGAGGGGACCGTAAACCGCTTTTCAGTGGTTCATTGTTTTGTCCTGAATGCAATAGGAAGTTATTGTTTGCAACTCGTGGTTATCATTAAACTCATATACATCACAAGCAGAAACAAAATTTACCCTTTTGCCGTCACGAATAAATTCCGCAGTGCCGCTAACCGCAATCCGGTTATTGTCCGCAATAGATATTTATGGTTTTAAAATTGGTCGTTACAGATTGAAAGTAACCGGCTACTTGATCACAGTTGTCAATTACCGCTTTCTTACCCTCAAAATGATCTTCGCCTACCACTGTCCATTGTACATCGTCTGCCAAATACGGATAAATCAGCTCAAAATTTCCGGTTGAAAATGCTTCCGCTATTTGTTTCTGTGTCATATTATTTCCATTGATAAGATGATCAGCTCTCCGCCTTAATCTTTCGCGTAACCCTCGGCCGGATAATAAGCCGGAGCGACTGGTCATACGTCACGTAGTTCCAGAACCAGTTAATGAACACCAGCACCTTATTTTTGACACCGAGGATACCCATTAAATGCACAAACATCCACACAAACCAGGCAAAGACACCCTGGAACTTCCATTTGGGCAGGTCTACTACGGCTTTGTTACGGCCTATGGTGGCCATAGAGCCTAAGTCATTGTAGGTAAAAGGCTTCAGAGGCTGGCTGTTTATCAGTTTCACCAGGTTAGCTGCCAGCAGCCGGCCCTGCTGGATGGCCGGCTGGGCCAGCTGGGGGTGACCTTCCGGAAAGGCGGGATCTCCGCTCATGGCGGCCAGATCACCTATTGCAAAAACATCGCTGAAGCCCTCCACCTGGCTGTATTGATTTACTTTTATTCTACCGCCGCGACCATACACCTCTTCAGGAAACCCCTCTATTTTATTGGCTATTACCCCGGCTGACCAGATGAGGTTATCCGTCCGGATCTTCTCGCCGGTGGAGGTGATGGCGTAGCCGTCGGCATAGTCAGCTATGCGCTCCCCGGTGCGGACTATCACGCCCAGCTCTTCCAGGTATTCCCGGCCTTTGCGGGAAGCCTCCTCTGACATCACCTTTAGTACGCCGTCGCCACTCTCAAAAATGTAAATCTTCATGAGGTCAAAGTCCAGCTCGGGGTAATCTTTGGGCAGGATCATCTTTTTCATCTCGGCCAGAGTGCCGGAGATCTCGGTTCCGGTGGGCCCGCCGCCAACTACCACCATGGTCATCAGGCCGGCTATCTTGTCTTTATCCCGGGTGGAAAGGGCGGCTTCAAAATTCTCCAGCACCCGGTTTCTCAGGTAAATGGCTTCTGAGATGGATTTCATGGGAATGGCATTCTCAATGATGTTCTGCATCCCGAAGAAATTAGTGTTAGTGCCCATCCCTAAAACCAGGTAATCGTACCAGATCTCGCCTAAATCCGTGGAAATTTTCTTCCGGTCAGGATGAATGGCCCGGACCTTGGTGATCCGGATATGCACGTTTTTCTTTTTCTGGAATATTTTTCGCAGCGGGAAAGCAATGGAGCTGGGCTCCAGGCCTGCCATGGCTACCTGGTAAAACAGGGGCTGAAACTGGTGGTAATTGTTTTTATCGATCAGCGCCACCTGGACGTCTTCGCTGGCCAGCTTCAGTGCCAGGGCCAGTCCGCCGAAGCCGGCCCCTACAATAACCACTCTTTTTCGGGAGGTTTCCGGGATATTTGCTATCATTAAAATAACGTTTAAAACACAATCAATACGGGTTCTGTACGGGTATTCCGCCGGAATGCGAGCGTCCTTTTCAGGGCCTTAATTCAGCCGCGGATCCACCGGCGAGTTAGCCATGATGATATAATTTCCACCCAGGTCGCGGAGCACACTCCGCCATATCCCGGTGATGTCCTGCTGGAAAACCCCCTCCGGCCGGGCATCGGCCAGTATCCAGACCTCCTCCCGGAGTTCCTCTTCCAGCTGCCCGCCGGCCCATCCCGAGTAGCCCAGGAAGAAACGGATCTCATCTTCTTTCAGCACACCGGTATTCAGCAGGGTTTTGATCTGCTCAAAATTCCCGGACCAGTACAGCCCCTCCTGCAGCGGGATGGAATCCTCAATGACATCGCCTCTTTTGTGAAGGTAATGCAGGGTGTGGTTTTCCACAGGGCCACCCAGGCCCACGGCATTGTCGGTATGGACATCGTCAAAAAAGTCCGACAGCACATTGTGGGTCGCCTGGTTCAGCACCAGGCCAAACGCCCCCACCTCGGAATACTCACAGATCAACACCACCGACCGCTCAAAATTGGGGTCACCCAGGTATGGTTTTGCTATCAATAATTTCCCCGTCACTTCACTTTCTTCTTTGATTTAAACTCAAGATAAAAAACCGGAGCCAGAAGGCAAAGGAATGCGAGACAATTTTACCGGATCTCCACCCGGATCCCTTCGCTATGGGCGCTCAGCTCCGGGGCATACATGTTCTGCATCTGGGTAATGCCGTTAGAAAAGTTTCCGGCGTTATTGGCTCTCAGATCGTATTCAAACACGTAGGTGCCTTTGCGCATATAATCAGCAAAGAAGTTCGTGGCCAGGTCACGGGTACTTTCGTAGTAGCCGAAGCCGTCTCTCCAGCGGTAGCCGGATACGGTATTCACCGGCTCAAAACCGCTGGCACGCATGTCTTTGATATGCACAAACTCCATGTTCCGGTCAATGCTGATCTCCAGCCGGACCGTGACCAGATCGCCCAGCGTCAGGGGCGTGTCCGCCGTAATTTCTTTCAGCACCGGCCCGTTGGCGGAATTCTTTTTCAGGTACAATTTCTTTTTGAAAGCAATGCCCGTTTCCGCCGCGGTGATCTTGTCCAGGTCTTCGAAATACTGCCAGTAGAGTGCTCCCCAGGCCACACCGGGCGAGGTTTTCTGCAACTCTACCTTGCCCATTTCAGGCCGGATCTCCTCTTTGTTCCAGGCCATTTTTACGTAGCCTGAGCCGGCCTGGGCAGAAGGGGTATTCAGGTCAATGGCCTTCCCGCCGATTTTCACACTTACTCCTTTTTCAGCATCTATCCAGCTTTTGCCCGTGTTCATGAGGGCATACACGGCTTTGGTGGTGGCTTTGGTGGAGTTCCACTGGTTGGTCTGGCGGTTTTTCAGCAGCCACACTTTCATGGATTCCACGGCCTCCGCGTCTCCCGTGATCTCATGAAAGGCCTCAATGAGCAGGGCCTGGGTCTCTACCGGCGCCTGGTACCAGTACCAGCCGCTGAGATTGCTTTTCCAGTACATGCCCATTTCATCCGATACTACGGCGTGGTCCTTCACGGAATGCAGCACTTTTTCCGCTTCACTTTTCTCCCCGAAACGGTTTAATACCAATGCAGCCATGGCCTGGGTCTGGAGCGGGAACTTCAGCTTTTCTTTCCGGATATTGGCCAGGTAGATCTGCTTCAGGGAGTCCAGGCTTTTAGGCAGGGGATACTCCTTCAGGAAGAAACTGCGGGCATAGAGATAATGAATGCCGGTGTTCCAGTCGAATTCGTTCTGCTTCCGCTGCATCTGTTCCTTATAATACCGTACCTGGGCTTCATCCAGGAATTTCACGGCTTTGGAAATCACGCTTTCCACCTCCAGGCCGAACTTCCCATAGTTCACTTTCATGTTTTTGAGGTTACCAAACCCGGCCAGGATATGCGTGGTGATGTACTCGTTTTCCTTCCCGCCATCAAACCACGGGAAGCCCCCGGAGGCGGCCTGTTTCCGGCTGAGCTTGTCAAAAGCCCCCCGCACATCGCTCTGCATTTTATTCAGGTCAAACAATACGGCGATCCGCTTCATCTGCTCCCCTTCATCCACGGCATCACGCACCCAAGGCGTTTCTTCCAGCAGGATATTCTTCAGCTCCTGGTTTACCTCCAGCTTGGAGCGAAGCTGGCCTTTTCGGTTCCAGTCGTCAAATACCGCTTTGATCTTAGGCTGGGAAGTAATGATATTTTCCGAGATCAGGTTACCGTACAGCCGGCTGAACACCTGTTCCGAACATTCGTAGGGGTATTCGCGCAGGTAGGGCAGAGAGAAAATGGCGTACCAGACCGGATTAGTGGTCATCTCAAACGTGAGCCTGAAAGAATCCCCGGTTTTCCCGGCGGCCAGCTTATCCAGGGTGAATGTTTTCTGCTGGTTTTCCCGGATGTGCAGCGGCAGGGTTTCGGTCACCAGCATGCGGTTCGTCACCACGGGCAGTACAGACTCTTCGCCATCCGAAAAATCGCCGGCAGAGGCCACCACGCGGTAGGTTACCGCCTGGATATTTTTCGGTACTTTCAGGGTCCAGGAAACCTCTCCTGACTCGCCCCGGGCCGTGGTAAAATTCCGGGTGGCACTTTCATTTCCGAAAAGTGCATCCAGGGGTTCGTTACTGATGGCATCCAGGAGGAATAAACGGGCCGTTCCGTTTAACGCTCCTTCTGAAAGGTTCACTATTTTAGCGGAGACCCGGAGCTCATCACCTTCCCGTAAAAACCGGGGTACATTCGGTACCACCATCAGGTCTTTCCAGGTCTTTACGCGGGTCTCGTAATACCCTGTTTTCATGTCCGGAGTGTGGGCCAAAGCCATCAGCTTCCACTCGGTCAGGCTCTCTGGCACGGTAAATTCGAAGGCCACGTTACCGTCTTTGTCCGTTTTCAGGTTCGGGAAAAAGAAGGCGGTTTCCTGGAGGGCTTTGCGGGCCTGTACCCGGCTGAGGCCGTCTTCTTCTGCGGCTCCTCCTTCAGCGGAAAGTGGTGCATTTTCCGGAGCCGGAGCTGCGGCCACAGCGTCAGCGACGGTCTCCTGTGCCACCATCGATTTCTCCATCACGGCATCATTTTTCATCCGCATTTCCCGGGTTACGCCCAGGGTGTACATGCGCCTTCCCTGGAAGCTGAAGTTAAATGTTTCCAATGGCAGGAAGCTGTAAATTTTCCCGAAATCCGGGTAAATGTTTTTGGGGTTTATCTCCCGGAAATCCGCCCGCCCGAACGCATAATTCTGGTAACCGAAAACGTGCCGGGCACCATTGTAGAAGTTATAGGCGAAATACTCAAACGAGTTCGGGGCAAACTGGTCCAGCGAGGCATCATACATGCCGGTCAGTATTTCGGCCAGCACCTTGTCTTTATCTTTACCAGACACCGTAAATGACCACTTCTCGGCCGCTCCCGGGCTAAGCTTGTCGCGGGTGACGCTCGTAGTCACCTGGAGTTTTTTATGGTCAAAAGGAACTTCGATCCGGATGCTTCCCTGCTCCTGTACATTGAACCGCACGTAGGTATAATGCACCCAAACGCCCCCGCGGTAATTCTCCCGGATGGGGATGTCCAGCGTGTGCGCTTTCCCTTTCAGCCGCACCACCTCTTCTTTCAGCAGCTTACCGTCTGCCTCTGTTTTCAGGAATACATAGAGGTTATCGGTAGCGGTATTCAGGCTTAGCCGGGCCACTTCCCCCGGCTCGTAGCTTTTTTTATCAAGGCTATAGGTAAAAATGTCCTGAGGCCGGGTGGGTTTTTTCTCGTTCCGGAGGTAAACCACCTGGCGGTTTTCCACCCCGTCTTTGGAATTCAGCGTAATAAGATAATAGCCTTCGTCCAGCTTATCGGCGCTGGCCAGGCTAACTTCCCGGCTTTTTTGAGTGTCAAAACCGGTGGTCCACACCATTTCTCCCTTTTCCCGGTTTTCGGGCTTGTCTTCATCGCCGTAGGGTTCATGAGGGAAAAGCTTTACAAACTCTGCTTTGGAGTAATATTGGTAATCGGTACTGTACTGGGCTTTCCGTAAAATCCTGCCGGGCTCCTTCAGCCGGAATACCCGGAGGGTACCGCTGGTTTCCACGGGCTGGTCATTCAGGTTGGTCGCCAGAATTTTCAGCGATTCCAGGGCTTTTACATCGGTCTGGGCTTCTATTTGTACCGATAGCAATACCTTTTTGTCGCCCACTTTTACTGCGCCTGTCCCGGTTTGGGTTTCGCCGTTGATGTCGGTTACCGCCGCCTCCACCCGGTACACATAGGTCCGGATGTCGGCAGAATCTTTTTGTTCCCGGGCCGGAATTGCCTTGAAACCGAATGAGAAACGCCCGTTCTTATCGGTTTCGGCCGAGCCAAAGGCCACCTGCTCTTCGGGCTCAAAAGGAGGCCGTCCCCAGTATCGGAACGGGTAAATGGCCTGGCGATACACCCGGTATTCCACGGCCGCGTGATCTATATTGGCGCCTGAAAAAGCCTCCGCTTTTCCGCTCACCTGCACGCTGTCATTCAGCTGATAGGACAGCTGAGGTTTTTCTATCTCCACCTGGAACCGGGGGCGCTTGTATTCTTCCACCAGGAAATGCTGATACCCGCTGAGGGAAGTCTGCAGGGAAAAGCTGCCGGTGAGGGCGGAGGCCGGTAGGATAAATTCCCCGTGTACCGAGCCGAAATCGTTGGTTTTCAGCTTCAGTGATTGGATCTCCTGGCCGTTGGCATCGTGCAGCCGGATGGTCACCTCCCTACCCGGCAATACCTTTACCTGCTTCTGGTACGAAGTACTCACGATCCCCTTAAAATACACCGTCTGACCGGGGCGGTATATGCCCCTGTCGGTAAAGATTTTGGTAGACGTGATCTCTCTTTCTATGCTTTCGCGCGGGTCATTGTAACGGTACAGGTTTTGGCCGTAAAAAACCGGTTCATTGGCCAGCCGGTACAGAAACTGTCGCTCACCACTATATTTTACCTGCCCGTTAGCATCGGTTGTCAGGGTTTTTAGCAGCGTGTAAGTGGGTTTATCAGTAGAGCCGCCGGGCTTATAAACCTGAATCTGCTTTTTGGGGGCGGGTTTCCCGGTGATCCGGTCGGTCACCCGGAAGGCACCGTCATAGGCTATTGCCGTGTTGGTCACGTTAATTTCCGCATACTGAACAGGTCTCTCTGTGCTGTATTTAAACTCCGGATCTTCGCTAAACATAACTATGTAGCGTCCTTTCGGAAGCTCATTCAACTTAAAAAGGGCACTGTGCTGCTGGTAGTCGTCAAATGTCTTCAGGTCCATGGCATACTCCTGCGTCACTTTCCGTTTCTTCAGGAAAGCATAATACCGCTGTTCAGAATCTTTGTAAACGGAGCTCAGCTCGCGGCTGGCCTCCTGGAAATTCAGGTCTTTGAGGCCCACGGTGTAGTCCAGGACCCGCACGTATATCCGGCTGAGGTTACGATGGGAGATATGTACCGGCACAGGGGTCTTTTCGGGAATATATTTTTCCGATTCTACAGAAAATGCCGTAGCACGGATGGCCTTTACCAGGGTGGAAACCGAGGTGGCAGCTTCGGAGTCCGGGAATTGTTTTTTCACTTTTTCCGCGATCTCAAAGACCCGTTCGTATGACGGCTTATCGGCCTTTTGATAGTAGATAAGGGCCAGTTTTTTATAGATTTCGGCCGTGTACCAGTCCTTCGGGTAGTGGCCGGTCAGCTCTTCCAGTCTATTTGTATCTTTTTCCCAAAGGAGGGCCTGGTTATAGAGGTAAGCGGCGGAATGACCGTTCGTGCGGTTAATTTGTGCCAGTTCTTCCAGGTACTTATCGGCGGGTTCTTTCTGCTGATTCAGAAATTCCACATAATAATGGGTAAAGACATCGTAAAGAGTGGGAGTGAGGTCTATATTCCGGGCTTCATCCGGGTTAGTGGTAAGAATCCCTTTCCAGGCAGTAGTTTTCTGTGCCAGTAATAGTGCCTTCTGTGCCAGCACCTCCCCATAAATTTCACGGATCTTCTGCCTGAAAGTGTTCTCCGTCCAGAACCGTACATCGCCGGTTTGCTGGTTTTCCACGTCGGTCCGGTTCATGATCCGCCAGCGGTTTTCCTCCAGGTAAATCTGGTAAAGCCTGGCCTGGTAAACCTGCCAGACGGATTTATCCACGTCTCTGGCTGCCGCAATTTCCCGTTGAAAATCCTCAAAAACCGGGTTTATGTCATCGGTTTGATCGGATGTAGCCACCCGGATCATGCCGCTGTAAAACAGCCCTTTAACGGTAAGAGGTACGTTATGGGCTGCCCTGGAGAGGCGCAAGGCTTCTTCTACGCGGGGCTGTATACTTTTTAAGTTGCCCTGGCTGTAAGCCGTGTCGATCTCCTTCCAGATACTGTCTAAATCCTGGGCCATGAGTAAAGTAGGGATAAAAATGAATACGAGTGCAAGTGCTTTTTTCATAGAGTTTGTGATTTGACCGGGTGTAAAGATAAACCCGGAGCAGGTATAAAACGATAAAACGGCGGAAATCTGATATTTATGGGATTTCCGTATATTTGCATCAAAACAACCAAACGAAATGGAAGAAAAAAAGATTACTCTCAGTGATTTTCATGAGTCGATCGGCGGGAAAATGGTGCCTTTTGCAGGTTTCCTGATGCCGGTAAGGTATTCATCAGACAAGGAAGAGCACCTGGCTGTGCGTAACAGCGTAGGCGTTTTTGACGTGTCGCACATGGGAGAATTTCTTCTGAAAGGGGATAAGGCCCTGGAGCTGCTTCAGCGGGTTTCCTCCAATGACGTTTCCGTGCTGTACGACGGGAAAATCCAGTACGGGTACCTGCCTAACGAGAAAGGCGGGATAGTGGATGATTTTCTGACCTACAAGATAGCAGACAATGAATATTACCTGGTGGTGAACGCCGGCAATATCCGGAAAGACTGGGACTGGATCAGTAGTCATAATACGTTTGGCGTGGAAATGACCAACCTGTCTGATCAGACCAGTCTCTTCGCCGTACAAGGTCCCAATGCCGTAAAAACGCTCCAAAAACTGACCGATATTGACCTTTCTACCATGGAATACTATACGTTTGCCAAAGGCCGGTTTGCCGGGCATGACGATATCCTGATCTCGGCCACGGGTTACACGGGAGCCGGCGGGTTTGAGGTCTATATGCCTAACGAAGCCGCCCTGGACATCTGGAATAAGATCTTTGAAGCGGGAGCGGAGTTTGACATCAAGCCCATCGGGCTGGGAGCCCGGGATACCCTCCGCCTGGAAATGGGCTATTGCCTCTACGGAAATGACATCACGGATGAAACTTCGCCGCTGGAAGCCGGGCTGGGCTGGGTAACCAAGTTCACCAAGGATTTTATCAATAGCGAGAACCTGAAAGCCGAAAAGGCTGCAGGCTTGAAAAGAAAGCTGGTGGCCATCGAGATCATTGACAAAGGCATCCCCCGCAGCCATTACGAAATCTGCGATGCCGACGGAAACACCATCGGTGAAGTAACCTCCGGAACCATGTCACCCTCATTAAACAAAGGAATAGCCCTGGGTTATGTCAGCCTGTCTTTTTCCAAAGCAGGAACGGGGGTGTTTATCAAGATCCGGGAGAAACTTACGGCGGCTAAGGTAGTGAAGCTGCCTTTTGTGGCGGATAACGTCTGATTAGTTCTTCTTAAAAATCCCCTTCGGGTCCTCCTTCCGGGAAAGGAGTTCAGCCAGTACCTCACGGCTCAGCTCGGCGGGGTTCAGCTCGTAGGCTTTGTGAAAATTTTCCCAGGCGGCGTCGAGGTTGTTTTCCAGCAGGTGCACAATGGTCAGCTGCACAAACGCCGGGGTGTATTGGGGCTGTATTTTGATGGCATTGTTCAGCAGCTCTTTGGCTTTGGTGCTTTCAATGATGGAGTGGGGATTGCCGAGGGCCTTTTTGATGTAGATGGTGGCCAGGTCGGTCATGAAAACGTAGTTTTTGCCGTCAGAGAGTTCCAGGCCTTTGTTCATCAGTTCAATGGCACTGGAGTAGTTACCGCTCTGGAATTCAATTACGCCGAGCCCCCAGTAGATGTCAAAATTTTCCGGGTTTAAGAGGTAGGCCAGGTTAAAGCGGTAGGTGGCGGTTCCTTTGTCCCCCTCGCTGAGGTATTGCCAGGCCATTTTGTTAAAGAAGTTACCGGCCTCTTTCCGGGTAGCAAACTCATGGTCACATTCAGAGAGGAAGAGTTCGTCATTGACCAGCTGGGCTTCGGTTTTTTCGTAGTTTCCGAAGAGGGGTAGGTAGTTAATGTCCACGCCTGCCGGGGCTGTGCGGTTCACCACCACTACTTTCTCTGCCTTTTCTTCCCGGGTGCTTTCGGGAGTATGGGCAGACGCTATGGTAGTGGAGACCTTGGGTGAATTCAGCAATTCACGGCTGCCCTTGGCCACACTTCCTGCAGACTGAGACCGGTTAGTGATCTGTGCAAGACATATACTCTGTACACCCAAACAAACACTGAAAACCAATAATCCTCTCACGTTATCCCCGTTTATTTTGAAAGCATAAATACTAACGCTGCTCTCTTTTTGTTATTGAGTCCGAACTGTTTTATTTTAACCCTGCGCCGTATTAAAAAAATAGGAGCGTACTGTTAAAAAGTGATTTTGATTTTTCTGTAAGTTTTCCGGCTGGCCTGATCGTGGTCTGATGGAGTGAGGGTGCGCAAGATAAGAAAAAGAATTGGGATTCCGGTTATACGGGGCCTAAAAAAGAAAACTGCCCGGAAAAGTACATCGGATGCAGGGTACGGAGGGAGAGGCGTAGAGCCAGGCTCCTGAAACCGTGTAGCAGCGGGTGTATTTTCCGGGCAGCTTAAATTTTTTTATCAGAACAGGAAAGTAAGACCGGCCGAGATGGTTCGGGTATTGGTCTTAGCTTCACCGTCTTCGCTCAGGTTAGCCAGACCGTGTGAGTATTGGCCACTGATAATGAAGCGGTTATTAATATGTACGCCCAGTCCTGCATTAGCACCGTAATCCAGGCGTTTAGGATCACCCTCTACCAGGTCTTTGTCAAAAAGGTCAATGGTGATGCCGCCGCCTTTCAGCTTACCGCTCAGAGCATATCCCGCAAAACCACCTATGAAGGGGCTTACTTTGATGGATTCTCCTACCGGGATCTGGAAACCTACGTTCACGGGAAGCTCCAGGAAACTGTACATCAGCTGTACTTTTTCACCTTCCAGACTTTCTTTAGCTCCCTTTACGGAATAGAGCAGGCCGGACTGAAGAAAAAGAGCATTTTCAAGGTTAGTGTAGACTACCACCCCTGCCTGAGGTGCCATCAGATAGTCTGCGGTTTCACCGTCTGAATGGATGTTAGCCATATTCAGCGCACCTTTTACCCCTACACGTACCTGAGAGTAAGCGTCAGAGGCAAAAAATAAAGCCGTCATGGCAAAAGCAAATGATAAAAGTGATTTTTTCATTGATTTAAATTTTTAAGTAGATTTTAAAAAACCATCTCAAAGATACGAGGTAAATTCCTGAGATTTACGAGATAGATAAATATTTATTATCCGGTCATAGCCCCGGCTGATTAACCATTTTTGCACAAAACCCGCTAATTTTGTGTTTTGAAATGAAAAGGAGAATCAATTTATGCTGACAGAGCAGTTAGAAGGTATTAAGGAGCGTTTTGAGGAAGTCTCCCAGCAGATCACCATGCCGGAAGTGGTTTCGGATATGGAAAAATTCAAAAAGATCAGTAAGGAGTACCGGGACCTGGAGAAGATCGTGATCGAGTATAATTCTTATAAGCTGATCCTGGCTAACCTGGAGGAAGCCCGGGAGATCCTGGCTACCGAGAAAGACGAGGAAATGCGGGAAATGGCCAAGATGGAGCTGGAGGAGCTGGCGCCCCGGAAAGAGGAGGCCGAAGAGAAGCTGAAGGAGCTGCTGATCCCTAAAGATCCCAATGACAGCAAAGACAGTATCCTGGAGATCCGGGCCGGAACCGGCGGGGATGAAGCATCGATTTTTGCCGGCGACCTCTTCCGGATGTACCAGCGTTTTGCGGCCACCCAGGGCTGGCAGTTCACCGTCATGGACTATACCGATGCACCGTCAGGCGGTTATAAGGAGATCGTGGTGAGCGTTAAAGGCGAAGATGTGTACGGTAAGCTGAAATATGAGTCCGGCGTGCACCGGGTACAGCGGGTACCCGCCACGGAATCGCAGGGCCGCATTCACACCTCTGCCGCCACGGTAGCCGTGCTGCCGGAAGCGGATGAGGTGGATGTGCAGATCAATATGAACGATATCCGGAAAGATACCTTCTGTTCCTCCGGGGCCGGGGGACAATCCGTAAACACCACCTACTCAGCCGTACGCATCACCCACCTGCCTACGGGGCTGGTGGTGCAGTGCCAGGACGAGCGCTCCCAGATCAAGAACTTTGATAAAGCCCTGACCGTGCTCCGTTCGCGCCTGTATGAGATGGAGCTGGCCCGCCAGAATGAGTCCATCGCCGGTGAACGCAAGTCGCTGGTAGGGTCAGGCGACCGCTCCGATAAGATCCGTACCTACAATTACCCCCAGGGCCGGGTTACGGACCACCGCATAGGCTTTACGGTGTATAACCTGCCTACGGTGATGGAAGGAAACATCGGCGAATTTATTGAAAAGCTACGGCTGGCGGAAAATGCCGAAAAAATGAAGGAGGGAGCTGCTGCGATTTAATGGATATGGAAAAAACACCCCTGTGCTTAGCCACCAATAATGCCCACAAAGTGGAAGAACTGCAAAGCCTCCTGGGCGATGCCTTTGAAATCAAGACCCTGAAGGACATCGGCTGCCTGGAGGAAATTGAAGAGACCGGCACCACTTTCCGGGAAAATTCCATGATCAAGGCCGGGTATGTGTTCCGGAAGTACGGCATAAACACGCTGGCAGATGACTCGGGTCTGGAGGTGGATGCTTTGGGCGGCCGGCCCGGTGTATATTCTGCCCGCTACGCCGGAGAACCCTCCGATGCCACGGCCAATAACCTCAAGCTGATGAGCGAGATGGAAGGCGTAACGGAGCGTTCAGCCCGGTTCTGCACGGTGATCACCCTCATCCTGAACGGCGACACCCATGCCTTTGACGGCGAAGTTTCAGGAAGGATCAAAGAGACGTTTGACGGTGAGGTGGGCTTCGGCTATAACCCCGTTTTTATACCCGACGGCTTTGAGCAAACCTTTCATGAAATGACGTTCGAACAGCGAAGCCGTCTGAACCACCGGGGTCGGGCCATGGAAAAAGTGCTGAAATTTTTGGCGAAGCCCGGAAATATGGAAGCTGTTTGAAAAGATACAAAGTGCAAGGCGTTGAGGATGAGGCTGAAGGAGCATACTAAAAGTATGTGACTGAAGCCGAATTCCGAAAACAACGAAGCAATTTGTATCTTTTCAAACAGCTCGCCGGTCTTGTTCCCGCTTCATATCCTTTTCCTTAATACTATCCCGCTTATCATAAAGCTTCTTTCCTTTCGCCAGCGCGATCTCCATTTTCGCCAGCCCGGCGTCATTGATAAAAATGCGGGTAGGAATGATGGTTAAGCCCTTATCAGTCAGCTTATTTTCCAGCTTACGCAGCTCGCGGCGGGTAAGCAGCAGCTTACGCTCCCGAAGCGGGTCATGGTTAAAATACGTGCCGTTTTCATAGCGGGAGATATTCAGGTTTTTAACATAGAGCTCGCCTTTGTTAAAAAAGCAGTAGGCGTCGGCCATACTCACTTTGCCTTCCCGTACGGACTTTATTTCCGTACCGGTCAGCACCATTCCGGCAGCATATTCTTCTAAAAAAAAGTATTCAAAAGAGGCTTTTTTGTTCCTGATATTTACGGTTTTCTGTAGCTTCATTTCCTAATAACATCCTAAAACAGATAAAAAATCCCTGCCTCAATTGTAGTGGCAGGGATTCCGACTTACGTGCTTTCCTAATAATCCAATAGTCCGCTGAAAAGCAGACGGAAGGATTAAATCTTTAAGAATTTATATATTCTATCGTATTCTTGTCTTTATTCCAGTTGACAAATGTAAATAGCGAAAAATAAATATCCAATGCTAACTCAATAATTTTATACACGGATAAACCAAAGATATCCACATTTTGAGGCTTCGGGGCCACTATTTTGAAAAAAGCGTCCGGCAAGATAAGGTATATAATACTATGAAAAATCAATTTTTTGCGAAATTTTACAAGGTTTTCGGGCAGAAATGAGGTTTCAAAACCCAGGTACGGAAATGTGAATAAAAAGAAAGCCGGATAGGACTAATTGCTGAAAAATTAGTAATATTGCTGCGATAAATGAGTTCATATCGGGAAAAACCGGAAGCGGTTCCCCTTTAAAAATCAAGCAAAGCAGCCATTGTTAAATACACCTCTTATCAGTACGCATAAAGAGCAGGAAACCGCAGTTCTCGTGGGCCTGATCACCCAGAAGCAGGACGCCGGGAAAACAAAAGAATACCTGGATGAGCTGGCGTTTCTGGCGGAAACCTCGGGCGTGAAGACCCTTAAGACTTTTGTACAGCGACTGAATTTCCCGGATCAGAAGACGTTTGTGGGCAAGGGGAAGCTGGAAGAGATCCAGACCTGGGTAACCCTGAACCCCGTAGACACCCTTATTTTTGACGACGAGCTGACGCCCTCCCAGGTGCGAAACCTGGAGAAGGTTTTTGAAAATAAGAAGGTGCTGGACAGAAGCCTGCTGATCCTGAATATTTTTTCGCAACGCGCACGCACCGACCAGGCCAAACGCCAGGTAGAGCTGGCGCAATACAAATACCTGCTTCCCCGCCTGACCCGGATGTGGTCACACCTCAGTAAGCAGAAGGGGGGTATCGGTATGCGCGGACCGGGGGAGAAAGAGCTGGAAACGGATAAGCGGATCGTGCAGGACCGGATCGCATTTTTAAAGGAAAAGCTGGATAAGATCGATAAACAGGCTGCTACCCGCCGGAAGGAGCGAAGCCGGCTGGTTCGGGTGGCCCTGGTAGGCTATACGAACGTGGGGAAGTCTACCCTCATGCGCAAGCTGACCAAGTCAGACGTATTTGCCGAGAATAAGCTCTTCGCCACCATTGATTCCACCGTACGGAAAATGGTGCTGGGGCATATCCCGTTTCTGCTGACCGATACGGTAGGGTTTATCCGAAAACTGCCCACCACCCTGGTGGAGTCGTTTAAATCCACGCTGGATGAGATCCGGGATGCCGACATCCTGATCCACGTGGTAGACATTTCTCATCCGTCTTTTGAGGAGCAGATTGATATTGTAAATGATACCCTTGGGGAAATAGGGGCCCAGGATAAACCCACCCTGCTGGTCTTTAATAAGCTGGACCAATACCAGCCGGAGTCGGAAGAGGGGCTGGACAGGCACCTGGCCACGGAAGAAGACCTCCGGAAAAACCTGGAAAGGCTGGAAGCCGGCTACCTGAATAAAAACGCCCGGTATGTGGCGTTCATATCGGCCGAAAAAAATGAAAATATGGATAAGCTCCGGGATGTATTGCTGGAAGTGGTGCGGGAGAAACATTTCGGGATATACCCCAACTGGGATGCATCCAAAAACGAGCTTTTTAACTGGCAAGAGGATTTATTAAACTAACAAAAAATGGAAAACAAAAGTACCAACTGGGGACAGTTTATCCCGCTCGCATCCGTATTTTTCTTCTGGGGGTTTGTGGCCGCCAGTAATGACATCCTGATACCGGTGTTTAAGAAAGAATTTAACCTGTCACAGTTCCAGAGCCAACTGGTAGCTACGGCATTTTACATTGCTTATACCGTGGGCTCTATCCTTTATATGATTGTGTCTTCTATCCTGAAAATAGACCTGATCAATAAAATAGGCTATAAAAACGGGTTGATCCTGGGTTTGATCATCTCGGCTTTGGGAACACTTCTGTTTATTCCTGCGGCTAATTCGGGTTCATTCCCGCTGATGATCTCCGCCCTGTTTATTGTAGGGCTCGGGTTTTCCCTGCAGCAGATCGTGGCTAACCCGCTGGCCATATTGGTGGGGCCGTCCAGCACGGGGTCTCAGCGACTGACCATGGCCGGTGGTATCAATAACTTCGGTACCACTATCGGGCCGCTGATCGTGACCTTTGCCATATTCGGTTCGGCCGCCTCGGCCAATGCGGAAGCCAGTATAGAATCCGTGAAAATTCCGTACCTGGTGCTGGGAGCTGCCTTTTTACTGGTAGCCTTATTCCTTAAGTTTTCCTCCCTGCCCTCTACGGTGGCCAAAGAAGAAGAAAGTGCGGATACCGGTGGCCAGAGCAGCCGGAAGTCTGCATTCAGTTACCCGCAGCTGATCCTGGGAATGATCGCTATCTTCCTCTACGTGGGCGTGGAGGTAAGTACAGCCAGTAACCTCCCGGCTTATATGGAAGATAGCCTGGGACTCCACACCAAAGACGTGGCCCCGTATATTTCTCTCTATTGGGCTTCCATGATGATAGGCCGGTGGACCGGTGCGGTGGAAGCATTTGACTTCAAAGCCGGAACCATAAAGATCCTGCGTTTTCTGGCCCCTTACCTGGCTTTTGCGGTATTTTTACTGGTGAACCTTATTGCCAAGCATGACCTTAGCCCGTTTTATATTTATGCCTTCGTGATCATGGCCATGATCGTCTGTGATATCCTGAGCCAGGGAAATCCCGCACGGATGGTTCTCATTTTTTCACTGGCCGGCATAACGGCACTCCTGATAGGAATGTTCAGTACGGGCATGACCTCCGTATATGCCTTTACCAGTGTGGGGCTGTTTTGTTCTACGCTCTGGCCCTGTATTTTTGCGCTGGCTATCAAAGGCCTGGGCAAGCATACTAACCAGGGCTCCGGCTTCCTGATCATGATGATCATGGGCGGCGGGATCATCGCTCCTCTGCAGGGGGTTATTGCGGATAAAACCAGCATCCATTTTAGCTTCATCGTAGGGGTGATCTGTTTTGCTTACCTGGCGTTTTATGCCATCACCGTAACCGGTATTCTGAAGAAGCAGGGCATTGACCTGAAAGAGATCAAAGCAGAAGGCGGACATTAATATTCCGGGAAAAGAGTGGATTTTTCCACTCTTTTCCCTAAAATACCGTGAAAACACCCCCCCTAAAATCCGTGTTTTTACCCTAAAATCTTTTAGAAGCATGTACGAACTTTGTAAAAAAATATCGTGCATGAAAAGGATGAAATACAATACGGCTGAAATCATGTTTCTGACAGGAGATATTAACTACTCAGAAATTTACCTGAACTCCGGCGAGAGGATGATTTCCAGTTCTACTCTATTGAGACATGAGAAGAACTTCGGCAGCTTTATCCGGGTTAGTAAAAAACACCTCGTTAATCCGGATTATGTAAGCGGATATGAACTGCAGGGAAGAGGCATGGAACTTAAGATGCAGAACGGTGACCACCTGACAGTGGCAAGAAGAAGAGTAAAGACGGTTCTGTCCAGCATTATAGCGGTATAACACCGGACAGAACGGGTTTTTTATAGTTTTTGGAGTGCTTCCTGAAGGGCCTGTATCTTGGCATCGGCATCCGCCAGCTTGGCCTTCTCTCTTTCTACAACCTCCGGTTTGGCATTAGCCACAAATTTCTCATTGGAGAGCTTGGTTTCCACTGACTTGCGGAAACCGCGGGTATACTCCAGTTCTTTTTGCAGGTTTTCTCTTTCAGACTCGGCATCCAGGTTTTCGCCCAGGTCCAGGCCGAACTCGTCGCCTTTGATCACATATGTCATCCCGGAAACGTCATCCGGGTAGGTAATGACGTCTATATTGGCCAGCTTCCTGATCAGGGCCTCTATGGGGGCAAACCGCTCCGGTGTACCGGTTTTGATCTGCAGGGGCAGGCTCTCTTTCGGGGAGATCTGCTTGCTCTGGCGGGTATTTCTTACCCAGGAAACCAGCTCGGTGAGGAGTTCAAAAGTGCCCAGCACTTCGGGGTCGGCTTCGCCGCCTTTCGGGAAGGCCCGGATACAGATGGAGTCGCCTTCGGCACGGGCAGACAGGCTTTGCCAGATCTCCTCCGAAATAAAAGGGATCCACGGGTGGGCCAGGCGCATAAGCTCATCAAAAAACCCGATGGTGGCTTCGTAGGTTTCCGGCGCCACGGGCTGCGCGGCACCGTTCACATAAGCGGGCTTGACCATTTCCAGGTACTGGGAGCAGAAGTCGTTCCAGATCAGGTTATAGGTGGCCAGCAGGGCGTCTGACATCCTGAATTTATCGTAATGCTCCCGTACTTCGGCAATGGCCGCGTTCAGGCGGGCCCGGAACCACCGGATGGCGGCAGCGGGTACGTCGGCCGGACCGGTTTCCCAGCCTTTTACCAGCCGGAAGGCGTTCCAGATCTTATTGGAAAAGTTCCGGCCCTGCTCCACCAGCTTTTCATCGTAGGGAAGGTCATTTCCGGCCGGTGAGCTGAACAGCATACCCGTGCGCACGGCATCGGCGCCGTACTGCTCTATCAGGTCCAGCGGATCCGGGGAGTTCCCCAGGGATTTCGACATCTTCCTGCCCAGCTTATCGCGTACGATACCCGTGAGGTAAACGTTTTTGAAAGGGTAGGTGCCCTTGTATTCATAACCGGCAATGATCATCCGGGCCACCCAGAAGAACAGGATCTCCGGGGCCGTCACCAGGTCATTGGTAGGATAATAGTACCGGATGTCTTCGTTATCTGGGTCTTTAAAGCCGTCAAAAACGGAAATCGGCCACAGCCAGGAGCTGAACCAGGTATCCAGTACGTCTTCATCCTGGGTAAGGTCTTCCGCGTTTACGTTTAAGCCTTTCTCCCGGGCCTGGCTTACCGCCTCTTCCAGGCTTTTGGCCACGATCACCGTACCGTCTGCCAGGTAGTAGGCCGGAATGCGGTGTCCCCACCAAAGCTGGCGGCTGATATTCCAGTCGCGCACGTTCTCCATCCAGTGATTATAGGTATTCTTAAACTTGGGCGGGATCAGGCGGATGGTATCGTTCATCACGTTATCCCAGGCCGGTTTACTGATGTCCTTCATTTTCAGGAACCACTGCAGGGAGATCTTCGGTTCGATCACCGCACCGGTCCTTTCTGAAGTACCCACGTTTGACTTGTAGTCTTCTACCTTCACCAGGTTACCGGCTTCTTCCAGCATTTTAATGATTTTCTTGCGGGCCACAAAGCGGTCTTCCCCCACCAGGATGCGGGCTTTTTCATTGAGCTTTGCGTCATCACTGAGGATGTCTATCACCTCCAGGCCGTGTCTTTCGCCCAGGAGAAAGTCGTTCTGATCATGCGCAGGAGTCACTTTCAGGCAGCCTGTACCAAACTCCATCTCCACGTATTCATCGGCTATCACCCGGATCTCTTTGTTAATCAGGGGGATCAGCACGGTTTTGCCTACCAGGTCACGGTAGCGCTCGTCATTCGGGTTCACGCAGATGGCGGCATCGGCCATGATGGTCTCCGGCCGGGTGGTGGCTATGGTCAGGCCCTCGGTGCTTCCCGGGAAGAAATACCGGATATACACCAGTTTGGAGGGCATTTCTTTAGCGATCACCTCTTCGTCCGAAACCGTGGTTTTGGCTTCCGGATCCCAGTTAACCATGCGGTAACCGCGGTAAATTTCTCCTTTGTTATATAAATCTACAAAAACCTCGATAACAGCATCGTACAGGCTGGGTTCCATGGTGAAACGGGTACGATCCCAGTCGCACGAAGCCCCCAGCTTACGCAGTTGCTTCAGGATAATCCCGCCGTATTTCTCGGTCCATTCCCAGCAGTAGCCCAGGAACTCCTCGCGGGAAAGATCGGCCTTATTAATGCCTTTTTCTTTGAGCATGGCCACCACTTTTGCCTCCGTGGCAATAGACGCGTGGTCAGTACCCGGTACCCAGCAGGTTTCTTTGCCTTCCATACGGGCTTTCCGCACCAGTACATCCTGGATGGTATTATTCAGCATGTGTCCCATGTGCAGCACTCCTGTCACATTCGGAGGGGGGATCACCACCGTGTAAGGTTCTTTATCGGGATTGGGCTTGGAACTGAAAAATTTATTCTTTTCCCAATACGCGTACCATTTGTCTTCTACCTCTTTAGGACTGTAGGTTTTTGAAAGTTCCATCTGCCTGCCATTTAAAATAATTTGCAAAAATAAGGAATCCCGCAGAGACTATCTAGGGATAAGCAAAAAAGCGGTGTAGGGTGCTTTCAAGGGGGATTAGGGCATAAATTAACCGGTTAAGATTTCATGAGCCGAAGCGACCGGAACAAAACGAATAAAATGTAGAATAATATTTTTAATTATCCTATAAAGACGATATTATTGATAAGTTTTTCAAAAGATCACCATAAACGTAAACAAAGGTATGAGGAATTTTAACTTTAAAATGCCGGCGATATTTCGGGGGTGGATTGAAGGAAAAATGAAAACCCAGTTAAGCCGGTATGCCCGGCAGGCCTGCATTTTTATTTTCCTGATGTCATCAGCGAAACTGTTTGCCCAGAGCGTGGTAACCGGGACGGTGACCGACGAAAACAAGGAAGCCCTGATCGGTGTGAATGTGTCTGTGAAAGGCAGTTCATCAGGAGCGATGACCGATGTGGACGGGAAATACAGTCTGTCCGTGCCCAATGCTGACGCAGTATTGGTTTTTAGTTTTGTAGGGTTTGATAAGCAGGAGATTCCTGTCCGGAATCAGACCCGCTTAGATGTGGTGCTGAAGGCCAGTGAATCTGTGCTTTCAGAAGTGGTGGTGGTAGGTTACGGTACGCAGGTGAAAGCGAACCTGACCGGCGCGGTGTCTACCATTTCCAGATCTTCCCGGGGGTAATGCAGTAGTCCATCCGGATATCCAGGGGAGAGGGGTGGCTTATGTGCTCCACGGGTTCCAGCAGAGAGAGCCCCGTTTTGGTGGTATTAGCCCCGGAATGGGATAAAAACCGGTCGTAATAGCCCTTCCCGTAACCTACCCGGTAACCCTCTTTATCAAATGCCAGAAGAGGGATCAGTACCAGGATATTTTCTCCGGAGAATGCCCGGAAGAAAGCCGGCGAATCCAGGGCCTGTGAAAGATCTACGGGCTCGTCTATCCCCCAGCGGTTCTTTTGTAAAGCCAGGCCGGTCGTGTAGGGAATATGGAGCATTTCCCCATTTTCCAGGCTTTTGGAAATGTAGATGGATGCCGGGAAGTCGCGCTGCAGGGTCTCCAGCACCGGGTAAGTGTCAGGCTCACGGTTCTTCCGGATAGGAAGAAAAATATGAACCACGGAAAATCGATGAACAGGGATTCGGCTGAAAAGAAGAGAGGCTATCTTCCTGCTTCGTAACTCCACCTCAGCAGTAGCCAGTAAAGCTCTTTTTTGTCTTGCTTCTATGCGTATATCTTCCTTAGTCATTGGTTTTTTCCACAGAATACAAAGATAGGGATTCAGAAATTAAAATGAGGCTGCCAAAACTGGCAACCCCATATGTATTTGTGGATTAGTAGAGAAATTGAAACAGGTCATGTGGATCATAATACCGTGTTTCGATTAGATCTCAACTATTCGGAAGACCAGTAGGTGGGTTTAGAGAGGTTCTACCCTGCTGATTGATCCTGGTTGAAAATTTGGAAACTGTAGTTTTCCGGATGCTTAACTTTTGAGTTTTCATAATACGATAATTTGAAAGTGTGAAACAATTTGTTTAGCTGGTCAAATATTGCCGGTAAGTTTCAGTGCAACAAAAAAAATGTACGAACAGCGGTATTCTCTATACGAAATGGCACATAGCCGGTACATTATTAATCAAACGAAGGAAACCATAGCCGGTCAGGCGATGATCTGGATCGCATTCTGGACTACGGATTTTCTGTTTACCTACGGATTTCAGCGTGGGCAGGCGGCGGTAATTCCGTTTATATTTAATTCCGTGACAAACACGGTCTACTTTTACGCTTGTGTTTTTTACATTATTCTCCCCTGGTTTTCGAAATCCCGTGCCCTCACGCTGGTTACCATTTTTATTTTGCTGCTGGCTTTTGTGGGGATTAAGATGGAAATTGAGAAATTCCTGCATACCAGTAATTATACGAATAATATAGAAAGAAGGGGCAGCATCATTCCGTATATCAGCTTTGAGCTCTGGCGCTATTCGTATATGACGTTCTTTTCTTTCGCTTACTGGTATTACCTGAAGTCGGTGCGGGAAGAGCAGCTGCGCCGCCGGATGGAAGAAAAGCTTTTCCAGACGGAGATCGCTTTTCTGAAGGCCCAGATCAATCCTCATTTTTTATTGAATACACTGAATTTTGTGTATAACGATGTGGCCGGCCTGAGCCACCGGTCAGGGGAGGCTATCCTCTCACTCACCCGCCTGATGCGGTATTCGGTAGAAAGCACCATGAGTGAGCAAAACACGGTGGAGAAGGAGCTGGAAGCGGTGGAAGAATACCTGAAACTGCAGGAGCTCCGCTTTGGTAAGCGGCAGGCGGTGAATTACCAGCGGCGGGGAAGCCTGCTCCTCTTCTCCATTCCACCCCTGATTCTCCTCACCCTGGTGGAGAATGCCTTCAAATACGGCATCCACGATGACCCGGCAGACCCCATCACCCTTGATATCGGGGTAAATTCATCGGGGCTGACGTTCCGGTGCAGAAATAAAAAGCGGCTGAATGTAATGAACCGGGAAGTGCCGGCTTTGGGATACATGAACATCCGGAGACGCCTGGAAATAGCTTTCCCGGACCATTTTATCCTGAACACAAAAGATTCTTTCGAATATTTTGAGGTGGAGCTGGAAGTTAGCTGGTTACCTGAAGGTTTTTTCCCGTCAAAATAGAATAACCTTAATAATTTAACCATGAAATGCTTAATTGTTGATGACGAAACTGCTGCCATCCAGCTTCTAGAAGGCTATCTTCAAAATGTTTCCACACTTGTTCATTGCGAATCCTTCTTTAACCCCATAGAGGCCCTCCGTTACACCTGGAATAACAAAGTGGACCTGATCTTCCTGGATATCAATATGCCACATCTCTCGGGTATCGGTTTCCTGGAGCTCCTGGGCAGTGAAACCAAGGTGATCCTGACCTCCGCCTATTTTGAATACGCGCTGGATGGTTATAAATACGATGTGGTGGATTACCTGGTCAAGCCGGTTTCCTTCGAAAGCTTTTTGCGGGCTGTTAAAAAGGCGGAAGACCGGCGGGATCCCGGTGGTGAACTTAAAAAGCCTGTGGTGACGGGTGAGCTGGATGATTTTGTGATGCTGAAATCAGAAGGGAAGGGAAAATGGGCGAAGGTGCTGTTTTCCGACATCGTTTACGTGGAATCGATGCGGAATTATATTGCCATTTATACCCGCCAGAAGGACAGGATCATGACCCTGCTTTCTCTCAAAGAGCTGGAAGAGCGCCTGCCCAAAGATTATTTTTTCAGGACACACAAGACCTTTATTGTAGCGCTGAGCCAGATCAAGATGATAGATGGCGGGGAGATCATCCTGCAGGATGTAAAAGACCGGATCCCACTGGGAGCCACCTACCGTCAGGCATTTTTTGACCGCCTGGAAGCCAAAATCGTGAAGCCCAAAGGCCTGGACGGGGAGGAGCTTATGGATAAGTAGCTGTAAGGGCGAGTGTAGGAGGAGAGCGATCCTTCAGGTAAAGGCATGGCCGGCAGGGTATTCTCCGGCCATGCCCGGCACATCACATATAACCCTCCCGCCTTAAGTACTTCCGGCGTATCCTGCCCCGGCTCAGGCATCTGTCAGGGCCGCCAGCGTGGTATAATAACGTCCGAGGAAGTCATACATGATCAGCTCATGCAGCCGCTGACCGGAACTGATCAGGCGGTTAACCGTCATGTGAATACAGCTGGTGATGATTTGCTCAAAAGCAGCCTTTTCAGGGGTAGCCTCCAGGATCCCGTTCCATAAATCCCGGATCTCCGGTTCATACGCCAGCGAAATTTCCTGTAAAACACCGCTTTCCTTCATAAATTCATCTATTCTGCTGCGGTGGGCGCGGTACCGGCGGTCGATCTGCGACTTTAAGTTCCGTTCCATTCCGAACTCATCCGCAAAGCGTCTCCGGATATCCTCCATCAGCGCTTTCCTGGCCGGGAGATCCAGCCCGGCGGCCTGTAAAAGCCCTTCGATATTCCGGAGTCCCCAAAGCCACTTCAGCTCTTCGCGGTCGTCACCTTCTGTCTGGCAGAGGAAATCAAGGTACATCCGGCTGTCTATGGAGAACAGGCGTTCTACAGCTGTAATGGCCTCATGGCCGTATCTTTCCAACTCCCGCCGGTAAGTATCGGCCTGGATTTTCCATATCCCACCACTTTTTTGAAAGGGTTGGATATGGTATTCCATGAGGCGCAGGAGATCCGGAAGAAAACCGGTATCGGTGAGGTGAAGCCTGACCCGCAGGTGGTTATCGGGATCATGGTAACGAATAAAGAACCATTGGTCTGTCCACCCGTTCATTTCTGCTACACGCACTATCGGGGCTATGCCGTTTTCCAGGATAAGGTCAGCAGATTTCGCTCCGCAATATAATTTGAGATACAGCCATTCGGATCCCAGGCTGAAGGTTCGCTGAGCGGTCAGGTGTTCAGGGTGCTTTGCTACCAGAGGTTTGTAAACGGTTTCATGACGGATAAGAAAAGCAATAAACTGGTTTACCAGGGGCTGACCGGCCGCATCTCTGACGGGGATACTCTCATGACCCAGAAATTCTTTCAGCAGAACATGGCTCTTTCCCTGGAGGGAATCGAGGAAAACCCGGCGCAGGAGGGGCTGGGAGGTGTCTATAAACAATTCGTTATCTCCTTCTGTCAGCACAAAGCACTGGGGAATGGCATGCCGGGCTTGCCAGTGCTCAAAATCTTCCGGTGTCAGGGCCGGCTGCTGAACCGCTTCCAGCTGGACGGAAGAGAGCTGCCACATAGCGGGACTGATGATGACCCGCCCATCAGCTACCCGCGGCAGGAATACAAATTCCCGGGCGATATCGCCCCAGGAAAATTCCAGGGAGTTTTGAAACCCCTGGGTCTGGAGGTCGCACAGGAAATGGTAAACGGGCAGGGAATGGCTCCTGAAGTTATGTGCGCAGCCCAGGCGCGGGATCACCCTCTGGTTTTCGTGGCGCAATACCACCTGGCCGTTCCGGACAGACACGTAAAGATCGCGGAGGCTGATCCGGTTTCCCGACGGCACCCCTGCCTGGGCCAGGTAAGGGATCTCATGGCTGCGGAAGGCGAGGCGGTTCAGGATATTTCCCGTACGGCTTTCCGGCAGGTGAGCGATCTCCGCGAAAATAACGCCGGGATTGTGTTCATTTTCAGCCGCATGTATATCGCTGAGAATCTCCCCGATCTCTTCCGAAGCATGACCGAAACGGCCCGCCAATTGAGTGGCGCTGCTCCCGCCTATGCTCTCAATAAACAGCCGGTGCTGATCTACCAGCCGGAACATGACCGAAAAGCTGGGGGCCAGCACCGGCAGTTCCGCAGGAAGCAGGTCAGGAAGCGGTATTTCAAAGGCTCCTTCCTCCCGGGCCTTCAGGAGGCTTCTGAACAGGGCCTTCTGCAGCTGCTTCCACTTCAGATCGGAGGAATTCTTTTCTTTCAGGGGGAGGGAGATTCCCTCGGTCAGGGGCGTAAAGTCTTCCGATACATGGCTCCGGTAGCCTATGCCGCTTTCTGTGTCCAGTGCCGTTAAGAGGGGAACTTCCTCGTCCTCATAGCGTTCCTGGAAGCGGGAAATGAAGTCGTGCATAGCGGCAGAAGTGCCGTCTACCGCAAAGGCCCCCAGTTTTTGGATGGTCCGCCGTATCTCTTCCTGGTATTCACAAGAGAGGATACTGCCTGCCTCGCTGGTGGCATTTACCCTGACCGTATGAAAAAGCCTGCTTTCATCCGGCTCTGTCCCCAGCTGCCGCACCCGGTTTATGACCCCGGCATAAGCGGCGGGGTCATTGGTGGCCTGGTCATCCAGTTGTCGGAGCATTACCCGGATCTCCCCGAGGCTTACCGCGGCCGGGTGCCCGGTCCGGTTCAGCACGCCAATCAGCAGATCCAGGAAATCCGACCCGGTAACGGTGGGCTCCAGCTCACTTACGATCAACTGGTTATCTGCCATGTCACGGAGGAAATCCCCGGCCTCCTCCCGGGAGATGCCCCTTTCCTCCAGTGCCGTGATGAGCGCGAAGAAATGCGCGCCGCCGACTGCTTTTTCAAGCACGGCCCTGACATAGGGGTCACTTTTAACGGAGCTTAAAACCGGCGCACCATTCCGCTCTACATACCGGAGGTGCTGGCCCAGGAAGTACAGACTGCTGTTAGGATAGTAAACCAGCTGTTCCTGAAGCCGGGGATCCCGTTCCAGGTCTGCGGCCAGTGCGCATAAATAGTCCATATCCAGCCGGGTGTGGCGGCAGAATTCTGCTTTTAGTGACAGCCGGGTGTGACTCCCCCACTGAACCGTTCCCACCCCGGAGAATAACCCGAAGGGAGTAGCCCGGTAGCGGTTCCTGACCACATAGCGGGCCAGGGGCAGAAGGAGCTTTTCGGGCAGATCAGAGGCGGAACTGACGGCGCTGAATAAACGGGGCGAGGCCAGGTAAAGAGCTTCCCGGAAGGCGGCTTCGTTTTGGACGTAAGACCGGACGGCGGCCTCACCTGTTTCCGCAATAAATGTTTCCCGCGGTGTGCGGAGAATTAGCCGGGGATGAAACGTAAAATGCTGCATGGGTCAACGGGTTAAAGGCGAGCCCAATTATAGCCACAGAACGGGGTAATTGTCAAAAAAAATGTACCAACGAGCGGATTCTCTATACGAACAGACGTTTCCCCGGGACAAAATCCGAAATGGAAGGGGCCCTGTTTCCAGGGCTTTTGTTCAGTAGAAGCTTTGGAAAAATCCCAATCTTATCTTCTCCCAAGAAATATATTAGTATCTATCCCGTATCGCTTCCACCAGTTCCATAGTCTTCCGGCCGTTATCCCCCACGGCGTTTGTAAAGTTATTCTTCATGACGCTGTAGGTGAGGAGGCGGCCGGAACGGCTTACCAGGAAGCCGGACTCGTTATATACTCCGCCCATGGAACCCGTTTTGGCAAAGACGTAGGGTGTGGCGTAGGTCTTGTATTTATTTCGGAGGGTACCGGCTTTTCCGCCTACAGACAGGAGGGAAAAGAGGCGTTCCTGCGGGCAGGAATGATACATTTTATTAAGAACATGCACCATGATCCGGGGACTGAAGAGGTTGTACCGTGACAGCCCTGAGCCGTCGCGCCAGCGGTAAGGCTGACCCACATCGTTCAGGATAACCTGGCTGAGATGGCGGATGCTTACGGCGGTGGAGATGGTGTCAGAAAGGGTACTGCCGGCCAGGAGAAGCAGCTGTTCGGCCAGGAAGTTATCCGATTGCTGCATCATTTTCCGGAGTACGGTATCCAGGGGCTGGCTGTAGGCGGTTTTGAGCGGCTGTGTGATCTCAAAAGGGCGGTGGATGACGGGCACTTTCAGGGTATCCGCCAGGAGCCGGGCGGTGAGGTCAAAGCCCGTGCGGAAGGGAATCTCCTGCTGGAAGCTGCTGGTCCGTTTCGCTGCCGGGTTATAGTAAAATTCATTTTTTCCCTGTTCCCGGATCACGTTTCCGGTGGTGAGCAGGCTGTCTTTCAGGGGGAAATATCCCGGGCGGAGTGTCAGGTTGCCGTTTTGCACCGCAGCACGGACCACATGGCCAAAGACGGGCAGTGAGGAGAGCTCCGCCTGGTAGTAGTCATTGTAATCATCCCAGGCCCAGCCTGTGCCGTAGGGGGTCTGCTGCAGGTTCTGGTCTGACACCACGATGACCTTTGCCCCCTTCAGGAGGGGCAGGGCCGCGCTTTCCGGGAAGTCAGGGTGGAGCAGGGTGGGATCACCGGTTCCCAGGAGGAAAAGGGTATCGTGCCGGCTGAAATAACGAAACGCCGGGATGCTGTCGCCCAGGGTGCTCAGGCAGGCGTAAAGGGTCAGGATTTTGGTATTAGAGGCCGGCACAAAAGGCTTTTCTCCGTATTGGCTGAACAGCGTTTTACCGGTATGGGCATCCGTGACCATCACCCCGGTAAACAGGGCGGGATCCCCACTGTTTACGGCCCGGGTGAGCTTTCCGGTATGGCAGGAGCTTAAAAAAATAATAGCAGTGACTAAAATCAGGTAGTTTTTCACTTGGGTTTCGTATATTTATGGCAATTTTAAGGTATTCATTTGGGAAAGCAAAGAATTGTTTCGCTGGATGTATTCCGGGGAATGACCATGATCCTTATGATCTTGGTGAATAACCCCGGCGACTGGGGTAACGTGTATGCCCCTCTGCTGCATGCGGAGTGGCACGGCTGGACGCCTACAGACCTGGTTTTCCCGTTCTTTGTTTTTGCCATGGGCATGGCGCTGCCGTTTTCATCGGCGCCGGGTGCCGGCCTGACCAAAGACCAGTTTATGAAGATCCTGGCGCGCTCGCTGCGGCTGGTGGCGCTTGGCCTTTTCCTGAATTTTTTCTCGCGCATAGAATTTGGCCCCTCTAACGGCCTGACCCTCCTGCTATTTCGCCTGATGATCACGGGTTTTGTGGGCTTCCTGCTGCTGGGGAACTTTGAAACCCGCATTAAACTGTATATTGCCCTGATCCTGCTGGCCATCATGCTTGTGTTGGCTTACAGCGGGTTACCCCATTTTTCGAAGGTCCGGATCCCGGGCGTACTCCAACGGCTGGGGGTGGTCTATTTCTTTGCGGCCCTGGCCTTTCAGACGTTCTCTTTCCGGGTACAGTTTGGGGTAGCGGCGGCGGTACTGGTGGGATACTGGCTTCTGCTGGCCTATGTGCCGGTGCCGGGAACCGGTGTGACCGGCTTTGAAAAAGGGGCTAACCTGGCCGCCTGGGTAGACGAGTGGCTTCTGCGCGAGCACGTCTGGGCCAGCTCCCGGCCTTGGGATCCCGAAGGCATTCTGAGTACCTTCCCGGCCATTATTTCCTGCCTGATCGGTACCTGGGCGGGCACACTGCTGCGGATGCGGTCGGATCGTAAATACCTGATCTACGTGGGAGCGGCCTTACTGGTCTGCGGACTGATCTGGTCACGGTACTTCCCGATCAATAAAGCACTGTGGACCAGTTCTTTTGTTCTCCTCACTACCGGGCTGGGCTTTATCCTGATGGCGCTGGTCAGCTATCTTTGTGATGATAAACCCGTGCGTGCTTTTACGGCCTTCCTGGTGATGTGGGGTGTAAATCCCATTATTGTTTTCTTCGGGGCGGGAATCCTCCCCCGGGCGCTGAATATGATCAAAACCGGTGAGGGGCAGGCTCTGCTGTCTGCTTTTTATAAAAACGGGCTGGTGCCGATCTTCAATGACCCCCGGGATTCTTCCCTGGTCTTTGCCCTGGTGCATGTGCTCTTCTGGAGCCTGGTTCTGCTCTACCTCAGAAAACAAAAAATGATCATTAAAGTATAAAACTTAATCTGCGGCTCAGGCGTTAATAACAGTATGCTGCCTTAAAACGAGATGGAAATGGCCACCCGCACAGGCTGCAAATTGAACCGATATCAATGGAGTATAAGAATAGTAAGAGGGCCATCGTATCACCGCTGGCCGTGACGTTTTCCCTGGCATTGGGGATTTATTTAGGGGCAAAGTTTTTCGGAGGTACCGGTACCGCGGCTGTGGGTAACGGCGGCATAGGAAACAAGTACCGGGAGGTGATGATGAATATCCGGAAGAGCTATGTGGATGAGGTTAACCTGGACTCACTGGAAACGTACGGCCTGGAAAAAATGCTGGAGAAACTGGATCCCCATACGGTGCTTTTGCCGCCCCAGGACGCAGAGCTGGCCAGTGCCGACCTGGGTACGGGCTTTGACGGCATAGGCGTGGAATTCAATATTTTTAACGACTCCCTCTTTGTGATCTCTCCCCTCACCGGCGGGCCTTCAGAGGCCATCGGCATCAAGGCGGGCGATATTATCCTGAAGGCTGACACAGTGAACCTGACCGGCAAAGACCTGAATACGCCCCTGGTGTATAAATCCCTGCGCGGGCCACGGGGCTCACTGGTGAAGCTGCTGGTAAAAAGGAGGGGCGTGAACGCACCGCTGACGTTTAACGTGAAGCGGGACAAAATCCCTACGTATTCTATTGACGCCGCCTACATGATAGCGCCGCAGACCGGCTATATTAAAGTGAACCGTTTCTCAGAGAGTACCTACGAGGAGTTCCATACCCATCTCAAGACCCTGAAAGACAAAGGCATGACCCGGCTGGTGCTGGACCTGCGCGGAAATCCGGGCGGTTATATGGACCGGGCTACTGAAATGGTGGATGAGCTGGTGCCCGGCAATGACGTGATCGTGTATACCAAAGGCAAGGACGCCTCCAATAACTACGAAGTGAAAGCGGGCAGAGAGGGAATTTTTGAGAAAGGCAAGATTGTGGTGCTGGTAGACGAAGGCTCGGCCTCGGCCTCAGAAATTGTGAGCGGCTCCCTGCAGGACTACGACCGTGCTACGGTGGTGGGCCGCCGTACTTTCGGTAAAGGGCTGGTACAGGCTCCGATCAAACTGTCTGACGGATCCGAGCTGCGGCTGACCATATCCCGGTATTATATTCCCAGTGGAAGGAGCATTCAGCGGCCTTACCGGATGGGTGACCAGCAGGGGTATTACGACGAAATGATGGAGCGGTATAACCACCAGGAGATGTTTGTGGCCGACAGCATTAAAAACAATGAAAAGCTGAAATTCAAGACCAAAGGTGGTCGTACGGTGTACGGCGGTGGCGGTATCACGCCGGATATCTTTGTGCCCCAGGATACTTCGTATTATACCGATTACCTCCTGGATCTCTTCGGGAAAAACCTGTTCCGGGAGTTTGCCATGGGCTATTCCGAAAGGCACGGCGCCAGCCTGAAAGAGAAAGGTTTTGATTCCTACCTGAAAAACTTCCGTGTTACCGATGATATCCTGGCCGACTTCAATGCACTAGCGGTAAGAAACCGCGCCCGGTTCAGCGAAAAGAGCTATAACAAGTCCAAAAAATACATCCAGGAAACCCTGAAGGCACTAATAGCCCGGAATATCTGGAAAGGAAACGGCCTCAATAACGAGTATTACCAGGTAGTCAACGGCGACGATCCGATGATCCGGGCCGGGCTGAAGGCGTTGCAATAAGGACACGGCCTCTGCTGAATTACGGCAAAAGACCTGTTTCTGGACTGAAGGCGTTGCAATGAGAGGACACCGCCCCGGATGAGTTTACAGGTCAGAACCTGCTTCAAGGGCTGAAGGCAGTGCACTAGAATCGCCCCGCTAGTTCTTCACCACGTGGATATTCCGGACAAAATCCCCCTGTGTAAAGCGGAAGATGTAGCCTCCGGCCGGTGCCTGGTTCAGGTCTACGGTCTCTTTAGCGGCGGTGATACGCCGGGAAAGGATCCGTTTCCCCGAAGCGTCAAAAACCTCCAGGCTTACCGGGGCGGTCCGGGATGCATCTGACTCAATGAAAAACTTATTCTGCCCGGGATTGGGATATACCCGTACTATCCGTTTATCCTCTTTTCCCAGCGGGGCCTGAATGACCAGGCTTTCACCTCTGACCACCCCGTTTCCGCAGCTGTTCTTTACGTATTCCACCCGGTAGGCCGTCTCTTTTTCCGGGTATACTGAAATGCTGGTCAGGCTGTCAGTAACGGTTATCTCATTCAGGTGAGTGACCCCCACCTGTGCCGGAAGGGTTCCGCTGACGTGCAGCGTAAGCCGGACCTCCGGCTGAAAAGGTAAGGCTCCGGTGGGCGTCAGGCTGGCTGATACCGGACGGCGAACCTGAAATTCTTCTGAGTCCTTACTCTCGAAATACGGATTTCCCGGAACGGCTACCCGGATCCGGTATTTATCCCCGCTCTCCACGTCTGGCGGTAACGGTAGGGAAAAGGTGGCTTGGGAGGCAAGTCCCAGCAGGCGGCTTTTCTCAAAATTCCCGGCCGGGTCTGATAAAAATACCTGGTAGGTCCAGCTGCTTCCTTTTTCATTCTTTACCTCAATATTCCCGGAGAGGTTAGCTCCCGCACACCACTGCTCTTTTAGACTCAGGTGAGGCACTATGGATGGCCGGGCGCTGGTTTTGATCACAAAGCGGTCCCGCAGGTAGCCCAGCGAGTCCGTGACGGTAATTTCAGTGTCCTGGAAAAAGCGTTCGGTGAGGGTCCGCCCGGTGCTATTCCCTATAGACCACCGGTAAGTACCCGTCCAGGAAGCCTTCAGGGTGGCCTCAGCACCATAAGTGACCTCCAGGGTATCGGTCCGGTTAACGCCTTTAAATACTGTAAAATTATCCCGGATTTCCCCGTCGGCGCACATCCATTTTCCATCCAGGCGGTTATCGTCTACGGTTAAGAGAAGCGACCCGCCCACATCTTTGTTGGCATATACCGAAACCGGGTGGGCATCCGGCTTACCGTTCCAGTCCAGGCGCCCCGCAGAACCTACTACGGCATACAGGGTTCCTTCGTCTTTATTGATAATGGGCGGTGAGTCTTTGGTATAAAAGGCTTTGGTCTTTTGCACCACGTGGGTATTGGGGTTGAACTCCTGGGAGTTTCCGGTGTAATGATAAACGAGATAGGATCTTTCATAGGTATGGCTGTGTCCCGACAGCACCAGGTCTACCTTGAAGTAATCAAACATGGGTACCAGTACGCGTCTCGTCTCGATCAGGTCCGGTTCAAAATCAGAGTCGTGAGAGCGTTTGGTATGCGGGGGATTATGCAGAAAAACGATGGTCCATTTTGTCTTCCGCGGGGCGGCCAGATCCTGGACCATCCATTTGTATTGGCGACTTTCCAGGTTGTAAAGCGGTAGGCCGTCGTCCAGGCCGTAACTGTCAAGGGCAACAAAATGCACATCTCCGGCATCGAAAGAGTAATACGCTTCATTCCCGGAAGGTACCCCGCCGTTTTCCCCGTTTACCGGGGTGGAGACGATATCAAAATAGGGGATGGCCCGGGTTTTCTCGGAGCCGCTGGCAAAATAATACTCGTGGTTACCGGGAACGGATACGATGGGCGTTTTAGTGAAGAGATCCGGGCTGAAATACTCAAACACACCGGTCTGGTATTGCTCATCCCGGCCACAGCAGTAGGCGTTATCGCCCAGCCACATCCACAGGTCCAGGTCGGCATTCCGGTTATGCTTTTTAAAGGATGCGTAAACGCCGTTCTGGTTATTGATATACTCCTGTTTTGTAAAATCGCCGAAATCGCCCATGGCCCAGATTCGCAGGGGTTTTGACTGCTCGCCGGCCGGGAAGGTTTTGAAGTAATTATTTTTGCCTTCCGATAAAACCCGGGTTTCCGTACCTACGGTATAGGTGTAGGTGGTGGCGGGCTTAAGTCCTGTAAGGGTCACGATGTGGTTTCGGGTAGCAGCGGCTTCATTCAGGGTGAATACCTGGGCCGTACCTTCTTCGCGAAAGGTTACTTTCCCGACCCCGTTTTCATCGGTTCGCCACTGAACCGTCATGGAAGTAGCGCCGGGTTTCTGAAGGTAAGGCCCCCGGATTATCTTTTGAGCAAAACTGCTGAACGAAAGCAAAAGGAGGAATAGAAGTAGTCTCATAACCGGTATTTTAAAGGGTACAATGAGCAACCAAAATTCGATAAAAATATCTGAAAAGCATATAAATTACTGCTTTTTTTGGAATGTATACTTTAAGTGGAGGGAGCTTCTCTCCTCCGGGCTGGTTACTCCTCCGTCACTTTCCCGGCACCCAGCGCTCCGAAGAAGGTTTTCCAGTACTCCGTTACGTTAGGGTTATTGATCCTGCTGGAGCTGTTAGGTGAAAAAGGCAGGATCACGTGAACCTCCGCACCGTTCAGGTGATGGCTGGCGTAACGGCCGGCGTCTTCTTTGGCCCAGGTGAGTGCCTGTTCCGGGCTTTGGGGTGCCCGGCTATGAAAATCCCGTCCTGAACGCATGCTTTCCACCATATCTGAAAAGAAATAGGCGTGTACGTCCGGGCTGGTTTCCAGGGCTGCGGAGATCACGGGAACACTGGCGCTGATATTGGTCTCCGAATTAGACGCGGAGGTGTTAGGCTCCATGAATTTCTGCATGAGGGCGTTATAAATCACCTGCCGCTCTTTTTTTATGCTCAGGTCATAGGCGTTATCGGCAGCTTCCCGATCCGTAGGGCTGAGGCCTTCCGTATCCTCCTTAACGGTACGAGACCGGATGGTCATGGCGCGGGCTTTGGAAGTATTCTCATGAATGAAGTATACTTCCAGCACATCGCCTTCCGTACGGATGTTCCGGTCTACCAGGTTTTTTATGGCGGCGGCGTACTTGGTTTTCACAAAGTTATCGTTAGGGTCCACACTCCGGGTCTTATCCAGGAAAACCAGGGTGTAGATAGGGGAAGCCGGCTGCTCTGCCTGGTCTTTCCTGGTTTCTGAACATGCGGCCAGAAAGAGAATGGTGAGTAGAAAGAAGGATTTTTTCATAATTTACGTAAAAGATTTATTTAGGGCCATGCAGGCCCGGTTCCTGACAGCTTCGCTGGCAAGTTTCGGGCTCTCGCCCTCACTTGTGCCCGAACCAACGAGCGCTACCTGCTCGGTGGGGGAGAAGTCGAGAACAAAACGTACAAAGTTAGAAAAGTGTGATAAACCTTTGCCGGTAATGGGATGAAAATTCGTTTTTACAGGATGAACTGCCACAGGGCCTGATCGGGCACGGTAGCTCCGTATCCGGCTGAGGGTTTGCGGGGTGATGTTCAGCAGCGAGGCTACGTAATACTGGGAGATGCGGTTACAGAGCTCGGGGTAGAGCCGCTCAAAGGCCTCCAGCCGCTGGTTCGGGCTTTTCAGCCTCAGGATCTCGAAGTGCTTTTCCGTGCGGATCAGGGTTTGTTCCAGCACGGCCCGGAGGAACGAGCCGTTCACTTCACTCTTGTGGACGGGGATCACCCTGCATTTTTCAATCACCTCAATGACCGTGCGGGAGGGCTCTTCTTTCAGGTAGCTCATGGGAGCGTAAATGAAAGCATTGGCCGTCACGATCCGGGTGGTAACTTCCGGGCCTCCGTCGGGGATGAAAAATTCACGAACAATACCCTCTTCCACAAACCAGACTTTGTCGGCAGTATCGCCCCGCTGAAGCAGCAGGTGGCCTTTGGGATAGGAAACTTTTCGCAGCAATTTCCCTGCTGCAGGGTTAAGTAGGGATAGAATGGATTTCATTGTTTAGTTGTGTTATACCGGGCAAATGTAGGGAAGGGAAGTTAAAAACGAAAAGATAAAAGTGAAAAGTTAAGGGGCATTAGTTAATTTTGCCGAAACTTCCCCGTTAAATATGCTGTACTATTTATTTGAATATCTTGATAAAGTGTTTGACCTGCCGGGCGCCGGTGTCTGGCGGTTTATTTCATTCCGTGCTTCGGCGGCCATTATCGTTTCCTTATCTATTGCAGCCATTTACGGAAAACGTATCATAAAAAGGCTGCAGCTGCTTCAGATCGGGGAAAGCATCCGCGATCTCGGCCTGCATGGCCAGCTGGAAAAGAAAGGTACCCCCACCATGGGCGGTTTCATTATCCTGGCTTCCCTGCTGATCCCGGTGCTGCTGTTTGCGCGGCTGGATAACGTATACATCATCCTGCTGATCGTGGCCACGCTGTGGACCAGCCTGATCGGGTTTGCCGATGATTACATCAAGGTATTCAAAAAAAATAAGGAAGGACTGAAAGGGCGCTTCAAGATCATCGGCCAGGTAGGACTGGGGCTGATAGTGGGGCTGACGCTCTACTATAATAAGAACGTGACTATCCGGCAGTTTACCGGCGGCGGAAGCTACGTGGACACCACTTCCCTGCAGACCACCGTGCCGTTTACCAAGAATAATCTGCTGGAATACGATATCCTCTCCAGCTACCTGCCTGACAGCCTGGGCTGGTTGCCATACGTGCTGATCTGTATCTTTATCATCACGGCGGTTTCGAACGCCGCCAATATCACGGACGGGATCGACGGACTGGCGGCAGGTACTTCCGCCATCATCGGGGTAACGCTCGCCATCTTTGCGTTTCTGTCGGGCAATAAGATCTTTGCCGAATACCTGAACATTATGCTGATCCCGAACTCGGGCGAGCTGGCCATCTTTTCCGGGGCCTTTGTAGGGGCTTGTGTGGGTTTCCTCTGGTATAATTCCTACCCGGCCTCCGTATTTATGGGCGATACGGGCAGCCTGATGCTGGGCAGCGTGATCGCCACCATGGCCCTCATCCTGCGCAAGGAGCTCCTGATCCCCGTTTTCTGCGGGATCTTCGTAGTGGAAAACCTTTCCGTAATGGCCCAGGTCTTCTATTTCAAGTACCAGCGCAAAAGGCATGGCCTGGAGTACGCCCAGCAGCACCGCCTGTTGAAAATGGCCCCTCTCCACCACCACTATCAGAAGATGGGCTACCACGAATCCAAGATCGTAACCCGCTTCTGGATCATCGGGATATTGCTGGCTATTGTGAGCATTGTGACGCTGAAACTGAGGTAGAAGACAGACTTTTGACGAGATAAAAACGTAAGAATGATAGATGGAGGTAGCGTTACCCCGAACTTTTTATTTAATTTTGTGACATTTAACCCTCAAATAATCTGTCTTTAGTTTGTTTTTACTATGTTTAAAGATAAAATATTATTAATTACAGGCGGTACCGGCTCTTTCGGGTCAGCTGTTTTAAACCGGTTTCTTAGTACGGAGCATTTTCGTGAAATCCGTATTTTTTCCCGGGACGAGAAGAAACAGGATGATATGCGGAACCTCTATAAGAATGATAAAATTAAATACTATATAGGGGATGTGAGAGAATATACCAGTATAGAGCCGGCTACCCGGGGAGTAGATTATATTTTCCATGCAGCCGCTCTGAAGCAGGTACCTTCTTGTGAGTTTTTCCCGATGGAAGCGGTTAAAACTAATGTTATCGGAACTCAAAACCTGATTCGTGCCGCCTCTTCCAATCGTGTAAAAAAAGTAATCTGTCTTAGCACTGATAAAGCGGCTTATCCTATCAATGCCATGGGAATTTCTAAAGCCATGATGGAAAAGGTAGCGGTAGCCGAGGCCAGAAACCTGAAAGACACCACCGTGTGTTTAACCCGGTATGGCAACGTTATGGCCTCCAGGGGGTCTGTGATACCTCTATTCCTCTCCCAGATTAAACGCGGGCAGCCCGTTACCATTACGGACCCGAATATGTCGCGTTTTTTTATGTCTCTAGAAGATGCCGTAGACCTGGTCTTGTTTGCCTTTGAACATGGAAATCCCGGAGACCTGTTTGTGAATAAAGCACCGGCCGGAAAGATCGGTGACTTAGCCAAGGCATTGATGGAGCTGACCGGCAAGAAGGCCGAGGTACGGGTGATTGGGACACGGCATGGTGAAAAATTATATGAGACACTCTGTACCCGGGAGGAGATGCTGAAAGCAGAAGACATGGGAGAGTTTTACCGGGTACCTGCCGATAACCGAGACCTGAATTACGCCCGGTATTTTTCGGAGGGGGACGAAGATATTTCAGTGATAGATGATTATCATTCCCATAATGCCGAACAGCAGGATGTGGAGGGACTAAAGAAATTAATCAGTAAATTGCCGCTGATACGCCGGGAAGTTTTCGGAGAAAAAGATGTTTTGCAGTATCCGTCATGAAAATTATAAAAGGAGGAAATTTTGAGGACGCCAGGGGAGTATTAAAGTATAATAATGAGTTTAATCTCGAAGAGGTTAAACGAATGTATACCATAGAAAACAAAAATACCGATATTGTTCGCGGATGGCAGGCGCATAAAATAGAACAAAGGTGGTTTTGTGCCATAAAAGGGTCTTTTACCGTTGAAGTGGTAGAGATTGATAATTTTGAAAATCCTTCATCGGATACGAAGCGGAACGTATTTGTCATAGACGATACTGCACTTTCGGTTTTGCATGTAGGTGCAGGGTGCGGAACTAAAATCCAAAGCCTGGAAAAAGAATCGGTTTTGCTGGTGATGTCAGACTATAGATTAGGAGAATCAGGAGATGAGTATAGGTATCCATCAGATTATTTCAAATCATAAATGGGCGTAAAAAAAATTGGTATTACGGGAGAATCCGGGTTTATCGGGGCGCACCTGAAGCGCAATCTTCAATTAAACCGGGAGCATTATGAAGTTATTCCTTTTCAGAAGGAGTTCCTTACTAATCCTTCTGCTTTAGAAAAGTGGGTATCTTCCTGTGATGTAATCGTTCACCTGGCTGCATTGAACCGCCATACCGACCCGCAGGTGATCTATGACGATAATGTACAGCTCGTAAAGAACCTGGTGGCCGCATTGGAAAATACGAAGTCAAAACCGCACATCCTGTTTTCATCCTCTACCCAGGAAGTCAATGAAAATCTCTACGGCTTATCCAAAAAAAAGGGAAGGGAGCTTTTGGAAGATTGGGGGAAAAGATGGGGAGCTGCAGTTAGCGGATTGGTCATTCCTAATGTTTTCGGGCCTTTTGGAAAACCCTTTTACAACTCATTTATTGCCACATTTTGCCACCAGCTTGCTACTGGCGGGCAGCCTCATATTCAAAGTGACGGAACCGTTAAGCTCATCTACGTTCAGGAGCTTACAGATGTGATTATTTCTCTGATTGCAGCAAGCTCAGTAAGCGGTGCTATAAACATTCCGCATACCAAAGAGGTCAAGGTCTCAGAAGTATTAGCGCTTTTAGAATCATACAGAAATCAATACCTGGAAAAAGGAGAGATTCCTGTTTTAGGCTCAGATTTTGAATTGGCGTTGTTTAATACATTCAGGTCTTATATTGCGCCTGACTCCTATTTTCCAAGAAAATTCACGCAGAACATTGACCCTCGTGGGGCTTTTGTAGAGATTATCCGTTTAGGTATAGGAGGCCAGGTTTCATTTTCTACCACTGTGCCAGGTATTACCCGGGGAAATCATTATCATACCAGAAAGATAGAAAGATTTGCGGTGATTAAAGGGAAAGCCTTGATTCAGCTAAGAAAAACAGATACAGATGAAGTGCTGAATTTCTTCCTGGACGGAGCAGAGCCCGCCTATGTGGATATGCCGGTTTGGTATACGCATAATATCAAAAACATTGGAGAGGAAGATTTATATACTATTTTTTGGATTAATGAACCGTATAATCCGGAGGATGCGGATACGTATTTTGAAGAAGTATGAAAAAACTAAAAGTAATGACGGTAGTAGGAACCCGGCCTGAAATCATCAGGTTATCCAGGGTTCTTGCAGCTTTAGATGAGTCTGACGCTATTGAACACAGTATTGTACATACCGGCCAAAATTATGACTATGAGTTAAACCAGATTTTTTTTGAGGATCTGAATCTCCGAAAACCAGATTATTTCCTGGAAGCCGCCGGGAAGACCGCCACGGAAACAGTAGGGAACATATTGATAAAAATTGATCCGCTTTTAGAAGAGCTGCAGCCAGATGCATTTTTGGTATTGGGAGATACCAACAGCTGTTTATGTGCTATACCGGCTAAGAAAAGACATATCCCGATTTTTCACATGGAAGCCGGAAACCGATGCTTTGACCAGCGGGTGCCGGAGGAGTCTAACCGGAAGATTGTAGATCATATTTCGGATATAAACCTTACCTATAGCAGTATAGCCAGGGAATATTTGCTTAGAGAAGGTTTGCCGGCCGATAGAATAATCAAAACAGGCTCACCTATGTTTGAGGTTTTGCATCATTATTTACCCCAAATAAAAAATTCGGATGTTCTAAACCAACTAAATCTTGAGAATGGGAAATACTTTGTGGTTTCCTCACACAGGGAAGAGAATATTAATTCAGAGAAAAATTTCAGGGGGTTAATAGATAGCTTAAACGCTATTGCAGAGAAATACGGGTACCCGATTATTGTTTCCACGCATCCACGCACCCGGAACATGATTGAAAAAATGCAGCTAGATGTACATCCTGGAATCCGGTTTTTAAAACCCCTGGGTTTTCATGATTATAATGCGCTTCAAATGCAGGCGTATGCCGTGCTGTCTGATTCCGGCACCATTTCTGAGGAGTCCAGTATTCTAAACTTCAGGGGGCTGAACATCCGGGAAGCACATGAACGGCCAGAGGCCATGGAAGAAGCCTCGGTGATGATGGTCGGCCTTTCTCCGGAGCGGATTTTACAGGGGCTGGTGGAGGTACTTAAGCAAGATACAGGCAATACCCGTAATTTTCGGACTGTAAATGATTATTCGATGCCGAATGTTTCAAATAAGGTGGTGCGCATAATTATTTCATATACTGATTATATTAGAAGAGTGGTCTGGCGTGATATATTGTAATCTATACAATGAATTGACAAAACAGGCAGATGCTTTTTAATTCAATAGATTTTGCAATTTTTTTACCCATAGTATTTGTCCTTTATTGGTTCGTTACGAACCGAAACCTCAGACTTCAAAACGCTTTATTACTCCTAGCAAGTTATTTCTTTTACGCTTGTTGGGACTGGCGGTTTTTGTTTTTGCTGATGTTCTCCACGTTTTTGGACTATTTCACCGGGTTAAAAATGCAGACCGAAGAAAACCAAAAACGAAAACGATTTTGGTTTTGGTTAAGTATATTGGTTAATCTTGGATTTCTGGGGGTATTCAAATACTACAACTTTTTTGCCGAATCTTTTGTGGAAGCAATATTTAATTTTGGTTTAAAAGTAAACCCTTTCACGTTAAGCGTTATTTTACCTGTAGGAATATCCTTCTACACTTTTCACGGACTATCGTATGTAATAGATATTTACAAAGGCAAAATTAAAGCGGAAAGAGATTTTGTGGATTATGCGGTTTTCGTGAGCTTCTTTCCTTTGCTTGTGGCCGGACCCATAGAAAGAGCCACCCATTTATTACCACAAATAAAAAGAAGGAGAAGTTTTGAATACGCAAAGGCGGCAGACGGTTTGAGGCAAATACTCTGGGGATTATTTAAAAAAGTAGTCATTGCAGACAACTGTGCCACATTTACCAACCAAATTTTTAACAACTCCGCCGACTATTCGGGGAGCACGTTAGTATTGGGGGCAATCTTTTTTACATTTCAGATTTACGGAGATTTTTCAGGGTATTCAGATATAGCGTTAGGAACGGCAAGACTTTTCGGAATAGAGCTACTTCAAAACTTTGCGTTTCCCTATTTCTCAAGAGACATCGCAGAGTTTTGGAGGCGTTGGCATATCTCACTGTCTTCCTGGTTTAGAGATTATCTATACATTCCATTAGGGGGAAGCAAAGGCGGAACCGGGATGAAAGTAAGAAACACGTTTATTATTTTCTTAGTCAGCGGCTTCTGGCACGGAGCCAACTGGACATTCATAGTTTGGGGAGCATTAAATGCAATTTATTTTCTACCGCTTTTACTGACAAACAAAAACAGGAAGAACCTGGAAATCACAAAGAAGGGCAAGTCACTAACAATCAAAAATGTATCAAGTATTTTATTCACTTTTGGGTTAACCGTTTTTGCGTGGATTTTTTTCAGGGCAGAAAATATTGGCCATGCATTACAGTATGTTTCAGGTATTTTTTCAAAATCACTTTTTAGTCTTCCAACAATCCGACCGTATTACCATATTTTATTGATTGTCTTGTTTATGTGGATAGAATGGCTGGGCAGAGAGCAGCAATATGCTATTGAAAAATTAGGATTGCAGTGGAAACGCTTTTGGCGTTGGACCTTTTATGTGTTTATTATATTCTTGTTAGGTATGTATATGGAAACTGATGAAACGCCGTTTATTTATTTTCAATTTTAAACCGATGGAAAGGTTTCTCAAAAATATTTTTTTGTTTGTAATATGGGTTGCAGTTGCCTATCCTTTTATGATTTTCCTGACGGGATATTTTCCTGTTCCACAGGTGCTTACGCCAAATCTTTATTATAGGGTAGCCGGTTCTTATGGATATATGTTTACTCGTATAAGTGAAGCAGAGCAATTAACCGGCCCTATTGATATTTTATTTCTGGGTTCATCGCATTCGTATCGTGGTTTTGACCCGAGAAATTTCAAAGGTAAAAAAACATTCAACTTAGGCTCAAGTTCACAAACACCCATTCAAACCAAAATTTTACTGGAAAGATATTTAGACCATATAAACCCGAAAATGGTTATTTATGAAGTTTACCCTAGCACTTTCGAAACAGACGGGGTAGAATCCTCATTAGACGTAATTGTAAATAGTAAAAATGACTTCAGATCTGTAAAGATGGCTTTTGAGTTGAATAATATTAAAACCTATAATACACTGATATACGCTGGTTTTGCTGACATTTTTGGCCTGAATAAAAATTTTATTGAATCGCCCCAAGCTGGTAAGGATACATACATCCCCGGAGGATTTGTAGAAACCGGGAACGGTTATTACCAATTCGGGAATTATTCAAAATCGGAATGGAAATTGAAAGACAATCAATTAAACACATTTCATGAATGCCTGGAACTTTTGAAAAAGAAGAATGTAAAAACTATATTGGTATTTGCACCCATTACCCCGCGTTTATATAATTCCTACACGAACAACAGTCAGGTGGATAGTATTTTTAATGCCTGTAATTTAGAATACTATAATTTTAATCGGCTTATGCAGATCAACGACTCACTATATTTTTTTGACTCGCATCATCTAAACTCCAATGGAGTAGAACTTTTTAACCAAAAACTTATTGAAACATTAAAGCTACAATAATACGAATGCACCACACAGAAAGTTGTTGACCCAACCTTTCCCGTGTTAGTTTCTATCCGATCTGTTTAACGCCACCGCTTGCTTACCGCCAGGTTAACTCCGGTTTGGTTCCCATATAACTGCCCGCTGTCAAAGCCAATATCCACCCGCCCTTGTAAGCCATATTTCGGAAGAGGAAAATTACCGGTAAGCCGGGAGGTAAACTGCCGGAGCTTTTCGGGCCTGGGAGCGTTTAATAACCCCGAGCTGATAATGTAACCGCTGTGAAAGGTGTAATTTATATTTTTGATTTTCCCGGCCAGAGTCAGTGCCGGGGCCGTTACCTGATTATCTATTGAAAAGTTGGGGAAACCCTCCACCTTTGTGCTATTTATAAGAAAGGTATAGGGCACGATGGCCGGTGTACCCAGGCCTTTCCCCTGGTAAGACCAGCCATCACGATACTGACTATGGTTCAGGTATTCCTGGGATTCGGAAGGGTGTTTTTCTTTCCAGCCCAGAAATTTTGCCATTTTACTAATTTGTAGCCCTTGTCTTTGGGTACTTACCCATTCGAGGCTGATCTTTCTTAGGGCAGCCCCTTCTTTCATTTCATACATAAGGGTATAGTTCCCATCCCAGGATAAAAATACTTCCGGCGCCTGCCCGTCCTCCCAGGGAGTCTGTCGAAAAGCACGGAGCGTTCCTCCTGCCAAATTCAGGCTAAGCCCCAGATCTATGGTACCCAGATGATTACCGAAGCGGTATTCTTTTTCGTAGGGATAGTGTTTTCCTGCCGGAACCTTCCAGCTTTTCAGGGGCAATACCACGTTCAGGTAAGTAAACGCATCGGCGGGCATATAGCCATTCATCGAAACGAAATTGTCTTTCAGAATTTCTGAATATCCCCCCCATTGCGCCTGTTGGTTGATACCCCCATACATATTCACTTTTGCGTCAGCCCGACCAATTTTTATATACAGCCATTTCTGATGCAGGTAATACTTTTCGGTATAGGGCTGCTTACCAAACCAGCCATGGGAGTAACCCATTTTGGCCGAAATCAGCCCCCTTGCCACCAGCGGGATATACCCGGGCGTACTCAGCTGTATTTTAGGAATCGGTAGGGCATTGCCGCTCCAGATGAAGCTACGCCAGGTACCTGTGCTGTCTGCCAGGCCAAGAAGCTCCCGCTTCCGGCCGGCATAGAGCTCTATGCCCCGGTATCTGGCGCTGATATGGGCTACAGGCAGCAGTACCCGGCTGTGGGCCGAGAGGTTGACCTGGGCCTCCAGGCCATAAGAGTACCCCCAGGGCCGGAGTTTGTTTTGTGGGGTATGCAGGCTGTCGTAGGCTTTGTTTACCGCTCCATTCAAAAAAAAGACCCCTGCTTCTGCCGGTACCAGGCCGTATTGGCCGGCCTGGTTCAGATAGGGGGTTTTACCGGAGGTAGACAGGTAGAGCCCGGCACGGGTTTCTATCTTGATAATCCGGCCTGTTTCTGTCTGTGCCGATAGCTGGAAACAGAGCAGGGAAAAAGAGGCGGTTACTAGTTTTCGAAACATGGGGTATCGGTTATTGGAAGCAAAAGTAGAATAAATCAACACATTAATCAAGAAAACGGGGCCTCTCTCCGGAAATCGGTGGGCAGGCGGCAGACCAATAAAAGTAAAGAAACCACTTGGACTTCCATTGAAGTTATGTAATTTTGCACTCTAAAATTCTAAATATAAGACTTAAAGGGTATTAAGGGCCTCTTAAAATAATCAACGTATCGGAACTAAAATGCATAATACAAGACTTCTACTCAGTTTAATCATTCTGCTCCTGTTTGGCATTGGAGCAAGTGCACAAAATCTTAATCTTCAGAATTTCAGTAATATACAAGTAGATGACCTGAGTGATCAGCAGATACGCCAGATGATAACCCAGATTGAATCGGCCGGCCTTCCTGAATCGCAGCTGGAACAAATAGCCGCAGCCAGAGGTATGGCGGCCTCCGAGATCCGGAAACTGAGATTACGGATAACAGCCATAAAGGCAGGAGGGACAAGAGACCCGGCCGCAGAACAGAAAGGCAAAACGGAGGAAAGAAAAGTGGTCATTGACGAGGAAGAAGCCCGGCCGGAAACGCCTGAGAAAGAGCCCCTGGTCTTCGGGAAAGAGCTTTTTTCTAACCGGACCATTACCTTTGAACCTAACCTGCGCCTGGCCACCCCGCTGAATTACGTGATAGGCACCGCTGACCAGCTACTGATAGATATTTACGGCTACGCCGAAGTAAGCTACCAGCTGACCGTGAGCCCGGAGGGCCATATCAGCCTGCCGTATGTGGGACTTGTACCGGTCTCCGGCCTTACCATAGAAGCCGCCACTTCCAAAATCCGGGTAGCCCTGTCGGGGGTGTACCCCGGGCTGAAAACCGGTAACACCAAGCTGAGTGTGGCGTTGGGCAATATCCGCAGTATTAAAGTGATTCTAACCGGCGAAGTGACCCAACCCGGCACCTATAGCCTGCCCTCCCTAGCTACGGTATTCAATGCCTTGTATTCGTCCGGAGGGCCGACGGAGAAAGGGTCTTTCCGGGCTATAGAAGTGATTCGCGACGGTAAGAAAATAGCGGAGCTGGATGTATATGACTTCCTGCTGAACGGCGATCTGAAAAATAACCTGCGTCTGAAAGACCAGGATATCGTGCGGATTCCCACTTACCGGAAGCGGGTTGAAATTTCAGGAGAGGTAAAACGGCCCGCCATATTTGAAATGAAAGAGGGCGAGAATTTCACAGACCTACTGGGTTTTGCCGGCGGCTTTACCGAAAATGCCTACCAGGCCAGGATCAAGGTATTGAAAAATACGGCTACTGAGCGCAGGATAAGGGACCTGGAGGCCTCTGATTTCCAGGAATATACTCCGGAAGGCGGCGATAATTTCTTTGTAGATAAAATTCTAGATCGGTTTGAAAACCGGGTGAAACTGGATGGGGCTGTTTTCCGGCCGGGATTTTATGAATTAACTCCAGGTTTAACTTTCCTGTCTTTGATCAAAAAAGCGGAAGGACTGAAGGAAGATGCCTTCCTGAACCGGGCGTATATTACCCGTCTCCTGCCCGATAACCGGTTGGAACTGATTTCTGTGGACATAGCCGGAATCATGAGTGGAGCCCAACCCGATATTCCGCTCAAACGGGAAGACGTAATCAGTATAGCCTCTGTGTTTGACCTGAAAGAAGAGCAGACGGTCACCATTGATGGGGATGTGAGAAACCCCGGGGCGTTTGCTTTTGTAAAAAACATGAGCCTGGAGGAACTGATTATTAAGGCTGGTGGCCTGCGGGAATCGGCCAATCCTTACCGAATCGAAGTGGCCCGGCGAATCATTAGCGAAGATAAAGAAGCCCGGCAGGCTTCCGCCCGAACCGCCCAGGTATTTCAGGTGGTGGTAAACCGTGACCTAAACCCGGCTTCCGGCTTTATGATTCAGCCCTTTGATATGGTGACAGTACGTACGGCTCCGGGGTATGAAGTACAGCGGCAGGTAAGAATAGAAGGTGAAGTGCTGTATCCCGGTGTTTACACTATTACCCATAAAGGAGAACGGATTTCCGACCTGCTTCGCCGAGCCGGAGGGGTAACCGAGCTGGCCTACACTCCGGGGGCTTCGCTGAAGCGCGAAGGGCGTCTGGAAAACCAGCTAGACCGGGAGAAAGAAGAACTGAAAGTCAAGCAGTTGAAGAAAACGCAGGATACATTAGACGTATCGGTGGAAGATAAAACACTTCGGAATGACTTTGTCGGGATTGATCTGGAAAACATCCTGAAAAGCCCGGGCAAGCCCTTTGATCTCTTCCTGGAACAGGGAGACATCATATCTGTGCCTAAGGAATTGCAAACCATAAGGGTTAGCGGGGAGGTATTGGCTCCACGTACTATGTTATTTGCGCAGGGGAAAAGATTGAAATCCTATATAAGAGGGGCAGGTGGCTTTTCCGCCAAGGCCCGGAAATCAGGGGCGTATGTGGTTTATGCAAATGGCGCCGTAAAAAGTGCCCGGAAATACCTGTTTTTTACCGATTACCCGGCTGTGAAAACGGGGTCGGAGATTTTCATCCCCAAAACAGAAGAGAAACGGAAAATGACGGCAGCCGAACGCGTAGGGATGGTTACTGGGCTGGCATCAATGGGGGCGATTGTTCTGGGCATTATTAACCTGATCAAATAACATGAACGAAACGGCGAATCGGCACACAGAAGAAAACGAGATTTCTCTAAAAGAGCTCATCCTGAAAATACAGGAGAGGGGAATGTACCTATGGTCAAGAAAAAGAGTAATTTTCCTGGCCGGTATTCTGGGAGGGCTTTTGGGCTTGGCCTATGCATTCATCAAAAAGCCGGTGTATACCGCTACCACCACTTTCGTTCTCGAATCGGGAGATAAGGGGGGAGGGCTGGGGGCTTATGCCGGTTTGGCCTCTATGGTGGGAATAGACCTGGCAGGAAGCAGTGGCGGAATCTTTCAGGGAGACAATATCCTGGAGCTGTACAAATCACGCGTCATGATAGAAAAGGCTCTGCTTTCCCCAGTAAATGCCGACGGGCAGAAAGGATTGCTGATTGACCGGTATATCCGGTATAATCGCTTAAGAGAAAAATGGGAAAAGAAAGAAGCTACCCGGAATATCGTTTTTAACCCTGAACCTCACCGGGTAAAAGACAGCCTTATGGCCGAAATGGTGAAAGATATCCATGAGAATATTCTGCAGGTTTCCAAGCCGGATAAAAAACTGTCCATTATCAAAGTAGAGACCCGCTCAAAAGACGAACAGTTTTCCCGGCTTTTTAATGAGCGCATTGTGAAGGTGGTGAATGACTTTTACGTGGAGACGAAAACTAAAAAATCGCAGGAGAATATCGCTATTCTGCAGCACCAGACCGATTCCGTGAAGGCCATGATGGAGGGGGCCATTTACCGCTCAGTGGAGGTGGCTGACGCCACTCCTAACCTGAACCCTACCCGGCAGGTGCTCCGGGCGCCGGCCCTGCGTTCACAGGCCAACGCCGAAGCCAATAAGGCGGTGTATGCCGAGCTGGTGAAAAACCTGGAGCTTGCTAAAATTTCGGCCAGGCGGGAGGCCCCGCTTATCCAGGTGATTGACGAACCCTGCTATCCGTTGAAAAGAGATAAAACAGGAAAGGCAAAGGGGATGGTTATCGGAGGATTTCTCCTGGGTTTCCTGACCGTATGTTATCTCATTTTACAATCAGTTTTTAAACATATTTTGAGTGAATAAGCATCGTATCGCCGTGATTGGCCTGGGTTATGTAGGCCTGCCGCTGGCCCTTGAATTTTCCCGGAAGTATAAAGTAACGGGCTTTGATATCAATAAAGATCGCACTGCGGAATTACAAAGGGGAGAAGACCGCACCCGGGAAGCAGACCTCAATTTATTACAAGAAGTATTAGAGAATAAAAACCTGGTGTTCTCTTCGGATATAAACGCGATTTCGGATTGCAACATCTTTATTGTAACCGTGCCCACGCCTATTGACCAATTTAAGGCACCTGATTTACGCCCCTTGTTAAAGGCATCGGAAATGCTGGGCAAGATGCTGAAAAAGGGAGATATCGTGATTTATGAATCTACGGTTTATCCGGGCTGTACGGAAGAAGACTGTGTGCCTGTGCTTGAGAAAACGTCAGGGCTGAAATTTAACGCAGACTTTTTCTGTGGGTACTCTCCCGAACGCATCAATCCCGGGGATAAAGTTAATACTTTAACCAAAATAAAAAAAGTGACCTCTGGCTCAACCCCCGAAATTGCGGAGGTGGTAGACGCACTTTATAGCAGTATTATTACCGCTGGAACCCACAAAGCCACCAGTATAAAAGTAGCCGAGGCCAGCAAGGCCATTGAGAATGCTCAAAGAGATGTGAATATTTCTTTCGTGAATGAACTGGCTCTGATTTTTGATAAAATAGGCATCGATACCACTGATGTTATTGAAGCGGCCGGAACCAAATGGAATTTTCTCCAATATAAGCCCGGGCTTGTGGGGGGGCACTGCATAGGCGTAGACCCTTATTATTTAGCCCATAAAGCCCAGTCACTGGGCTATCACCCCCAGGTAATTCTTTCAGGCCGGCGGGTAAATGATAACATGGGCATGTTTGTGGCCAATAAGGTGATCAAGCTGATGATCCAAAAGGGCCATAAGATTCATGGTGCAAAGGCCCTAATTTTAGGCATTACATTCAAAGAAGACTGTCCCGATATCCGGAATTCGAGGGTAATCGATATTTATACCGAATTAAAACAGTTTGGCCTAGATGTGGATGTTTATGACCCCCATGCCGATGCCCGGGAAGTAGCGGAGGAATACCAGGTACAATTAAGAAAGAAAATAGATAAGCGATACGACGCCGTCATCCTGGCCGTCAGCCACAGGGAGTTCCTGGAGCTGGATTTTGAAAACTTGAAGCAGGGCTCGGATACGGTCATATTTGACACGAAAGCCTTTTTAGACCGAACCATCATTGACGCAAGACTATAACTACGATGAGAAACATCCAGATGGTTGATCTGAAAAGTCAATATCAGCAGATCAAAAGCGAAATCAATGCAGCTATCCATGAGGTACTGGAGAGTGCGGCATTTATAAACGGGCCGCAGGTGAAGCGCTTTGAGCAGAACCTGGCGCATTACCTTCAAGCAGAGCATGTGATAGCCTGCGCAAACGGAACCGATGCCCTTCAGATTGCCTTAATGGCCTTAAATCTGCAACCGGGCGACGAGGTGATTGTACCCGCATTTACCTACGTAGCTACCGCAGAGGTGATAGGTTTACTGAACTTAAAACCGGTGATGACCGAAGTAGACCCGGAAACCTTTATGATTACTGCTGCTGAAATTGAAAGGGTGGTTACCCCCCGGTGTAAAGCCGTGGTACCGGTGCATCTGTACGGGCAGTGCGCACCCATGGAAGAGATTTTAGAAGTGGCTGAAAAGTACAATTTGTATATAGTAGAAGATACCGCTCAGGCTATCGGTGCCCTGTATACATTTTCAGATGGCCGCCAGGCTCAGGCAGGCACTATGGGCCATATCGGATGCACCTCATTTTTCCCGTCTAAAAACCTGGGCTGCTATGGTGATGGCGGTGCTATGTATACCCATCATGCAGATCTGGCACAGAAACTGCGGATGATTGCTAACCACGGGCAGGCTAAAAAATACCATCACAGTTTGGTAGGTTGCAACTCCCGATTGGACACTTTGCAGGCTGCTGTTTTGGAAGTGAAGCTTGGGTATTTAGACCAATACTCTGCGGCACGCAATAGCGTGGCAGATGCTTATGACCGGGCTTTTGCTACTTTGGATTGGTTACAAACGCCGGTACGCAGTAAAAATTCTACCCATGTTTTCCACCAATATACTTTGCAACTAAAAAATGAAGGGGACAGAGACGCCCTAAAGCAGTATTTGCAGGAAAGAGGCATTCCCAGTATGATTTATTATCCTGTTTCCCTGCATCTCCAGAAAGCCTTCAGAACAGATGAGTTTGGGGAAGGAGATTTTCCCATCTCAGAGGATTTATGCAGCAGGGTACTTTCATTACCGATACATACAGAGATGAAAGCAGAAGAGTTAGCATATATTATAGAGGTAGTCAAAGAGTTTAAGTCATAGGCGATGAATTTGAAAATTGCTTTATTTGCATATAATTTTCCTCATAAAAAAACACAAGACTTTATTTTCCGCCTGTTGGCAGAGGGTTTGAAGATAGAGGTTATTTATGCAGCTGACCCTGTAAAACTGAATATCCCTCCTTCCGGGATAAAAACTAAAATAAATCATTTAGGATTGCTTCATCCCCGGAAAATAGCAGAAAACCTGGGGATAGACTATATGGTGGTTAATCACGATAGCGCGGAACTGTGTGAAGATAGCCGGAATAGAAAAATCAATCTTGGGATTATTGCGGGGGCCCGAATTTTAAAAGAGCACATTATAGATAGTTTTAGTTTAGGAATAATTAACTTTCATCCGGGAGTTATACCTTATGCTCGCGGGCTGGATGCTCTTTTATGGTCTGTTTACTATAAACATCCTTTAGGAGTCACAGCGCATTTGGTGGATAAGCGAGTTGATGCAGGGAGAATAATTGAAATACAAGAAATTTCGATTTATAAAAAAGACACGCTATTGGATTTGTCAGAGAGACTTTATGAGATTCAATTAGATATGTTGCTCAGTTCGGTACAAAAAGTGGCAGAAAATAAAACCTATGAGCTGGCGGACTACGGTAGTTATAACAGGAAAATGCCCCTGGAGGAGGAACGGGTGACATTAACACTGCTTTCTGATTATTTGGAGAAATATGGAAAGTGATGGCCCAGAGACAATGCTGTTGACTTCGTGTATTGAAGGAAATGAGGAGTATATTAAAAGCTATAGAAGCAAAGAGTTTTTAAAAGACATTAAGGATGAGGCGGGTAGAAATCTGTTGATTATTGCAGCATATCATCACCATTATGCATTGGTTGAGTTTCTTTTGGAGAATGAAGGGTTTGATGTTAATTCGGTAAACTCAAAAGGTACGTCAGTACTGATGTATGCAAAAACGAAGACATTAGAAAATAAAAACTACCAGTTTTTAGATTATTTAATACAAAAAGGAGCAAATATTTACCATAGGGATAATCTGGGGAAGGACATATTCTATTATACAGATAAACTAGGTAATGAAGAGTTATTAGCATTTCTAAATCAATATAAATGGAAAGAAAGATAAAATTTGCAGTGATTGGCTGTGGACACATTGGAAAGCGCCACGCAGAAATGATTAGCCGGAATAGCGAAAGTGAATTGATGGCATTGGTTGATATAAAGGAAAAAAAAGAATTGGGGATTGACACTTACCAGGTCCCTTTTTTCCAGACAGTTGATGAATTGCTTGTCTCGGGTATCGATATTGATGTGGTCAATATTGCTTCACCAAATGGTTTCCATGCAGAACACGCACTTAAATGTTTGGAAGAAAAGAAGCATATTGTGATAGAAAAGCCTATGGCCTTAACGAAACAAGATGCTGAAGATGTAATATACAAGGCGTTAAATATGCATCGAAACGTTTTTGCGGTTATGCAGAACCGTTATTCGCCCCCGTCAGTGTGGATTAAAGAATTAATAAGCTGCGGTCGTTTGGGCAAGATATTTATGGTACAGCTAAATTGCTATTGGAATAGAGACGAACGGTATTACAAGCCTGAAAGTTGGCACGGTAAAAAGGATTTGGACGGGGGTACTTTGTTTACGCAATTCTCCCATTTTATTGACATTATGTATTGGCTTTTCGGGGATATTGAAAATATTCAGGCCAAGTTTAATGATTTTAATCATAAGGATTTAACTGATTTTGAGGACTCGGGTTTTGTAAGTTTCGATTTTGTAAATGGGGGCATGGGTTGCTTAAACTATTCTACCTCTGTATGGAATCAGAATCTGGAAAGCAGCATGACCATTATAGCTGAAAATGGCTCAGTAAAAATTGGGGGGCAATATATGAATGAAGTCGAATACTGCCATGTGAAAGATTACGATATGCCAGTGCTTCCCCCTACCAATCCGGGTAACGATTATGGGGCTTACAAAGGCTCAGCCGCCAACCACCACTATGTAATTGAAAATGTCGTGGATGTACTGAAAGGCAGAGATTCCATTACCACTAATGCGCTAGAAGGGCTGAAGGTAGTGGATATTATTGAAAGGATTTATAAGAGTAAGTAATTTGATAAAGATTCTACAAAATAGTAGCTTTATTAAGAATTCTGTCATTTTAGTGGCAGGGGCAGGGCTATCACAAGCTATACCCATGCTTTTTAGTCCTGTTTTAGCAAGAATATTCAGTCCGGAGCAATTTGGTGTATTTTCTGTCTTTCTAGCAGCCAGTACGGTATTGGCTATATTGGCAACAGGGCTTTATGAATTAGCTATTGTTAAAGCCAAAAGGCTTCGCGACGCTTTTCATCTTGTTGTCTTGGTTCAATGGATAGCTGTCTTTGTGTGTTCGCTTTTGCTTGCTTTTATTATTATTTATGAACAGTTTTTTCATCCGACAATAGACCTTTCGATAAACGGTGTTGGGTTGTATCTCCTTCCTGTTTCGGTTTTTACCATTGCGTTATTCAACGGATTAAACTATTGGCTGAACAGGAATAGAGCGTATACAAAAATTAGTTTGGTTAAATTGCTGCAGAGTTTGGGTGTCACCTTGTTGAGCATAGCTATTGGCCTGTTGGGATTTAAAGAAAATGGGCTTATATTGGGATTGGTCTTTGGGAATTTTATGACCATATTACCCCTCCTAATTTACCTCTTCAATAAGCGATCAGAAATAAATAAACAAGAACTGCGCAAGGCGGCTATGGAAAACAGCTCTTTTCCCAAGGTGGTACTGCCGTCTACTCTAATGAACACAGTGGCCTCCTATTGTCCTGTTTTCTTTATCACCTATTATTTCTCTGCAGAGATTGTTGGTAACTTTACCATGACGACCAGAATTCTTACTGCGCCGGTAGCTATCATTAGTGTGGCAGTAGGTCAGATATATTACAAGAGAGTAGCCGATATGGTCAATTTCTATAAGGAGCCTTTGTCTGTAGACTTATTAAGAACCAGTAAACTCCTCGCCCTCATATCACTTGTATTATTCATTCCACTTTATTTTTTTGGCAATGATTTATTAGTGTTGGTTTTGGGGCAGCAATGGCAAGCGGCAGGGACTTATTTACAAATATTGGTTTTTGGTGTTATGTTGCGCTTTATAGTCTCCCCGCTAAGCACAGCCTTATTGGCTACCCAATATGTGAAATTCTTGAGTTTATGGCAGGGGCTTTATTTTTTAAGTATATTGGTAGTATTTTATTTTACCAGACATCTTGAGATATTAAGCGTCTTGAAAATATATGTACTTAATGAAGTGCTTATGTACAGTTTTTATTATTTGTTAATTTGTACGGCCGTATGGGCGTTTGATAAGAAAAAAATAAATGATACGATCGTTTAAGACTTTATTTTCCATACTGTTCTTTTTAGCATTTTTTGTCATGTATGGATTGGTACCTTTACTCTTTGTAGATAATAACTTCTCTACTTATGTAAATACCATGGTGGTTATATCAATACTTTGTACTACAACCTTAATTGTGGTACTTAATTTTCCCGTCATAATATCTGCTCGTTTGAAATATCCACGCCTGAGATTAACTTTTCAAAGCACCCTGTTTTTCTTTTTTTGCATATTCCTGTTTTTCAATATTCTGATTATAGCAACAGCACCAACTATTCCAATTATAGAATCATTAAAGGGGGCGTCGCCGCAGGATTTGGACAAAGCCAGAGAAGATTTTCTCAAAGGTAGGACCGGTATTGAAAGCGCCTTGGCATATATTATAGGTATCATTAATACCACATTTATTCCTTATTTGATAGCTCTGGGGTATGTGATAAAATACAAATACAGACATATTTTTGCGACAATCTTTTTTCTGGTAAGTTTAGTGTCTCTTGAAAAGGCGTATTTTTTGAAAATTGCCATACCACTATTTATCGTTTTTTTCTATCAAGCTAAAAACAAAAAAATGTTGGTAATTAAGGCTTTTTTTGTTACGATTGCATGTTTTATGCTAATGTATTTAGCGACAGGCTTTTCCCAGCGAGATACAACTACTAGTGACGAACTTTTCTTTTCTATTGGGTATGGTGGCTCAAATCCGCTTGAGGCAATGGTTTGGCGGTCAACAGTTGTTCCGGTTATTACAGCTTTCGACGGGGTGAGGGTATTTACCACGGACTTTAATTCGCAATTATTATGGGGGCGTACCAGTACGTTGTTTGCGGCATTAATGGGGGAAGAGCGGATTAACTTTGAACGACATTTATATCAAGAGCAGTTTGGCGGGAGTGGATTGGGTAATGCCAATCAGTTTTATGGAATAGAAGCATATATCAATTTTGGCTATTTTGGGGTGGTTTTGTTTTCTATGATTATTGGGTATATTGTTCGGGAATCTATAATGACAAAAGACGTAGCACTGATTTCTATTATACTTTTACTGATTTATAATCTTTTCAATTCGGGATTGATCGGGAACTTATTTAGTAATGGGTATTTATTTTTCCTATTTTTTATAGCTTTTGTAAAAATCAAATAATTTTATAATCCATGAATAAAGGAATTATGAGAAAGGGAATTCTAATATATGCAGATTATTTTGATGCAACGACCTCATCTCTTCGTGCAATGACGGCTCTCAAACCAATTATTGATGAGGTAAATATATTTTATTGGGCAAGGACAGGAGCCGAGAGAACTACAATTGATCCCATTTTTGAAGGAGTAAAGTTTTGTGCTTTTACGCAAACCGCAAAGCCTAGGTCGCTAGAAGTTATATTTTTATTTGTGCAATTTCAAATTTGGATTTTGAGGGGACTGATAAGGGAGAAAAAAGATTTCGTAATTGCCTTTACATTCTATACTATTTTTCCGGCCCTGGTTTATAAGTTTTTTATAAATAGGAAATGTAAGGTTATATACGACCCAAGAGATTATGTTGCAAACACCTATCGGATAAATAGATTTTTATGTTTCATTTTGCGGTTTTGTGATAATGTTTTTATAAGAATTTCAGA
>JAHBUH010000029.1 GCA_019638185.1 Leadbetterella sp. | reverse complement strand
ATATCCTGGTTTCCCTGGTTTTCACGCACCAGCATCACCCATTGACGGTTACCAAATATACCTACATCACCGGCCATGGCCAGAGCTTCAGGTAGGGTGGTGCGGTCATCCAGGAGGTTAAAAGTGCCTGGTCGACCTACTTCCCCCAATACGGAGAATTTATGATTCAGGAAACGCACGTTTACAGCCGGGTTAGCCACCAGGGTGGAATCTACCATCTGCCGGATCACATCGGCAGCCTCGGAAAGGGTCTTATTATTCAGGTTCACCTGGCCTATGAACGGTACTTGCACCTGCCCTAGGGCATCTACCATATAGCCCAAAGGCTGTCCGTTTTGCCCGCCCATAGTCAGCCCGGGATAAGTGGTAGTATAAAGCCGGTTTACATTGGCAAAATTCAGGATCTCATTTGATTTTTGATCCATGGAGCTGACGGTAATGGCCAGGATGTCGTTAGGTTGAATGCGCGCCACTTCAGGCTGCAGGCGGGGGATCTGCTTATATGCAAGGGAATCGGCTGACTGAAACAGGGCAATTTCCCGCATGTTCCGGCAGGATTGCAGGAACAGGGGAGGTAACACTATCAAAAAGAGTAACGCGATCTTTATCAATTTTTTCATTTCACGAAGTATATTTTTCATTAAAAACCATAAGTCAATCCCATAGAATAGCGCTTATTCTCCTGATCTGCCTGATAGGCTACTCTTAAAAAAAGATCTGCTGTAAATTCATAGCGTGCAGCAAAAGAGGTCTGTGAAATTTTACGGAGGTCACCCCATAAAAACGGAATATTTACCGCGCTAAGCTGTTCCCCCTGTTTTCCTTCAGAACCTTTCCTGATTTTTTGAAATCCAGCCATCAATTCCAGTCCTCTTAGTACCCTGTACCGTAGATCCACATTTACGATGTCTGCATTGGTCCCCAGCCAATGGCCAAGAGTATAGCCCGCATGCTGGTAAGTAAGCGTATTCATGTGATGCATGTATGCATAAGGGTATATTTTGGCATAATCTGCTGACAAAGTAAGGTTAGGTAGCAACACGTCTGTGACAGAAATTCCAGTGTTAAAAGCGTATTGTCTCCTTTTAACTCCTTTTTTGTGATAAACGTCATCAATATACCAGGAGGTAAACAGGTGAGTTTTTGGGATATGGTTTCGGGAGCTGATTTGGAAAAAGACCTGGGTGTTACTAAAAGTTGTTCCTCTTGATGCCTCTCCTTCAAAAAGAGCGGCCGAGCGAAAGAAATTAACCGGAATAAGGTAGGAGAGCTTGAGCTCATCATTATAAATTATGGACTCGCCGATTAATACATTTAACCCTTTAAAAGGCGTTAAAATGAAAGAATGAATGGCCATTTTTTTGGGTACATGATTCACCTGGTAGCGATTCCCGTAACCGCTGTATCGGATACGTGTGGAGTCTACGACGTCTGAATTTAACCACAAATGTGCATAATTAAAGGCCAGCCACCTTAAAGGTTGTACATCCAGGCGGATTAATGGGAACGTGGGTGCTTTGTCTGATAAGATTATCTTCCCGGAGTAGCCATATCCCACCGGCATCTTGTCTTTGGCTAAAGTAAGTGTCCCCCAATCCCAATCATAGGAGACAGAAGCTTTGACATCGGTATAAACAAAATCACCGTTTTTCTTCCTTTCCCCAATTACTCCGGGCTCAGGAGTAAAGCTTCGATCAAAATCAATGCCGTCACCTTTCGCAATATTTGAACGGTAGTCAAGACTAAAACCCACTTGTTTTCCTATATAACCGCTAGCCCAAAAACCGGCACGCATTACTCCATACGACTGGCCTTCTGAGTTACCAAAATAATCGTATCCAAAGATAGGTTGAGCATTTGCCGTGAATTTCCGGCTTTGGGTGGCCACAAACCGCGGCCTGTCTCCCTTCGGTATTTTAAAAAGTGTCAGCCCCGCCTCTTGTTTCAATAGCGAATCACTATATAATAAAAGGGTTTCGTAAGAATATTCCTTAGCATAATACTCCAACTCCTTCTTTTCCAGCCCTGTAAGGGCCTCCGGATTTTTTTCGAGTTCATGCAAATAAATGGCAATGTTTTTGCGGGAGATAGGCTGAATTACATCGTGCACATCAATTACCCCGCGCTGAGCCAGACGGGACAGGTACTGGTAGACACTCCTGTAAGTAGGTTCGTATACGGTTTGCCCGGTTACAAAATATCCTGATAGTAAAAAAAATATCAGAAACTTAATTCTCATTGATGGCTATTTTATTGACAGGTTTATCTCTACTATCTCCGGAAAGCATAAAGCTTCACTCCGCCGCAAAGTTACAATGAAATTCATGAGTGTACAAATTAATTTGTTGAATTGCAATACATTAATCGGTGAAATAAAACTAGGGGGTAATTGTTGTACTTTTCCGGGAAAGTTTGGGGGCGGGGTGAGTAAATGGCTTTTCAAAAACAAGTATTTTAGATGTAAATTAGAAAATGGTAATTGTCATGACAAAAAAGGAATTTGAAGAACTCGCCCTGTTATTCCCATGGACAGCGTCCGGTCCGCATTTTGACAGGATCAGGTACAGAATAACCGGTAAGAGGCTGTTTGCCACTTACCTGGAAAAGATCACTCGGCCAACATCTTCCTGACGCCCGCAGAGCAACGCCTCTTTTGTGAGTCGGCAGAAGGTATTTTTCCCGTCTCAAACAAGTGGGGAGAAAAGGGTGCGACCATTTTTTGGCTGGATGTGGTTCCAGAAGAGATCGTCAAAGAAGCGCTTCGGTCGGCTTATGATAGTATATTGAATAAAGTATAATTGATTCTCCTTTAAAATAGGATAGTAATAACAGATATCCTTACCTTGCCTGCCATTTTGTCCGGTTATCCCGATTTTTTTAATTACCGCATTATAATTGACAACAGAACGTTGTTAATTTGCAGTGTAATTTAAATACGACAGTACGTCATAAAACCTTATGCTTAATTTTCTCACGAAAGGAATTACCAAAATCTTTGGTACAAAATCGGAAAAAGATATTAAAGCCCTTAGCCCTTATGTGACCGCCACGAATGAGGAATACGCTAAGCTGGCGGTGTTGAGTAACGATGAATTCAGACAAAAAACGCAGGATCTGAAAAACTACATCCGGGAAAAACTGGCGGATATAGACCGGCAGATCGCGGAGCTGAAGGAACAGGCCGTGGGTGACCTGTCTATCGACCAGAAAGAAGAACTGTTTAAAAAAGTGGATGACCTGGGCCTCAAAAGAAATGAGGAGCTGGAGGTGGTGCTGCTGGAGATCCTTCCGCAGGCTTTTGCGGTGGTGAAAGAAACGGCCAGGAGATTTACCGAAAACGAGGAGCTGGAAGTGACTGCCAGCCATCTGGACCGCGAACTGGCTATGACGAAAAGTCATATTGAGATCAAAGGCGATAAGGCCGTCTGGAAGAACGAATGGTATGCGGCCGGTAACCTGCTGAAATGGAATATGCTGCATTATGATGTACAGATCATCGGGGGGGCGGCCCTGCACAAGGGGAACATCGCTGAGATGGCTACGGGGGAAGGTAAGACCCTGGTGGCCACTTTCCCGGCCTTCCTGAATGCGCTGGCCGGCAGAGGGGTGCACGTGGTGACGGTGAACGACTACCTGGCCCGAAGGGACTCCGAATGGATGGGGCCCATCTTTGAATTTAACGGTATTACGTGCGACTGTATCGATAAGCACCGGGCGAACTCGCCCCAACGGAAAAAGGCTTATAATGCCGATATCACTTACGGTACCAATAACGAGTTCGGTTTTGACTACCTGCGCGATAACATGGTGAGCGATCCCGAAGAACTGGTGCAGCGCGAACACCATTTTGCCATGGTGGATGAGGTAGACTCCGTGCTGGTGGATGACGCCCGTACGCCCCTCATCATCTCCGGACCGATGACCCGGAAAAACGATGACGAACTCTATAATACCCTGAAACCGCGGGTGTCACAACTGGTGGAAATGCAGAAACAGCTGGTGGGTAGCTACCTGGTAGAGGCCAAAAAGCTGATTGCCGAAGGCAATAAAAAAGAAGGGGGGCTGTCGCTCTTCCGGGCCCACCGGGGTTTACCGAAAAGCAAGCCGCTCATTAAGTTCCTCTCCGAAACCGGCATGAAAAAGCTGCTGCTGGATACCGAAGCCATTTACCTGGCCGAGAACCAGAAGCTGATGCCCGAGGCGGATGCGCCCCTGTATTTTACCATTGAAGAGAAAAATAATTCGGTGGAGCTGACGGATAAGGGTATCGATTACCTTTCGGCCCAGGGACAGGATCCGCAGTTTTTTATCATGCCTGACCTGAGCATTGAAATGGCGGCGATAGAACGTTCTGACCTCAATGCTGAAGATAAGATCCTGAAAAATGACGAACTGATCCGGGATTACTCCACCAAAGCTGAGCGTATTCATGCCGTTAACCAGCTGGTGAAAGCCTATACCCTCTTTGAGAAGGATGTAGACTACGTGACCATGGACGGCAAGGTGAAGATCGTGGATGAGCAGACCGGCCGGATCATGGACGGCAGACGCTGGTCTGACGGCCTGCACCAGGCGGTGGAAGCCAAAGAAAATGTGAAGGTGGAAGATTCTACCCAGACTTACGCCACCATTACCCTTCAGAACTACTTCCGGATGTACCACAAGCTGGCCGGTATGACCGGTACGGCGGAAACCGAAGCCTCTGAATTCTGGAAGATATACAAACTGGATGTGGTTTCTATTCCTACTAACCGCAGCATAGTCCGGGAAGACCGGGAAGATAAGGTCTACAAGACCGTTCGGGAGAAATACAATGCCGTGGTAGACGAGATCAATGAAATGGTGGGCATAGGCCGGCCGGTGCTGGTGGGTACCACTTCGGTGGAAAACTCCGAGCTCCTTAGCCGGATGCTGACCCTGAAAAAGATACCGCACCAGGTACTGAACGCCAAGCAGCATGCCCGTGAGGCCGACATTGTGGCCGAAGCCGGTAAGCCGGGTACGGTGACCATTGCTACCAACATGGCCGGTAGGGGTACCGATATCAAGCTGACTCCGGATAGCCGCGATTCCGGCGGACTGGCCATCATAGGTACCGAAAGACACGAGTCGCGGCGGGTAGACCGTCAGCTGAGAGGTCGTTCCGGCCGGCAGGGTGACCCGGGCTCATCGCAGTTCTTTGTCAGCCTGGAAGACGGCCTGATGCGGATGTTCGGGTCTGACCGGATCGCCAAAGTGATGGACCGCATGGGCATGGAAGAAGGCGAGGTGATCCAGAGTTCCATGATCACCAGCTCTATTGAGCGGGCCCAGCGCAAGGTAGAAGAGAATAACTTCGGCATGCGGAAGCGGCTGATCGAATATGATGACGTGATGAATATCCAGCGGGATACCATCTATAAAAGAAGGAAAAACGCCCTGTTTGGTGAGCGTCTGGCCCTGGATATTGCCAACATTATCTATGACACCTGTGCGGATATCGCGCGGCAGACCGCCGGTAACTACGAGGAGTTTGAGGTACGCTGCATGCAGCGCCTGGGGCTGAAGCCGGAGATCTCCGAAGCTGATTTCGCCAAAGGCGGCACCTCCCTCATCCATACCCTGTATGACCTGGCTGAGGCGCATTACCGGGCTAAAAATGACGCCATCCGGAAGAACATCGTGCCCGGTCTGCGGAATATCCTGAATGACCGCCAGGCGCTGGTGGATGAGCCTTACATGGCGGTGATCAGCGATGGTACCCGGCGTATGGCCGTCTATGCCGACCTGAAAAAGTCAGTGGAGTCAGAAGGAAGAGAGCTGATCCTGGCCATTGAGAAATCCATCTCCCTGGGCATTATAGACCAGGAATGGAAAGAGCACCTGCGGGATATGGATGACCTGAAACAATCGGTGCAGAATGCCTCCTACGAGCAGAAAGATCCCCTGCTGATCTATAAATTTGAAGGGGTGGAACTGTTCCAGACCTTCCTGAAAAAGGTGAATTCGGAAACGGTAGGCTTCCTGATGAAAGCCGGCGTGGAGGAACTTCGCTTCCAGCAGATTGCGCCGCCGCCAAAACAGGCTAACCCGGCCCTTCAGACTAACAAAGCCGCCGAGGCCGAAGACCGCCAGCCTGTAAGGCCGGTGAGTGCCCCTAAAGTGGCTAACCGGAATGACCGCGTCAATGTTCAGTACCGGAACGGCACCGTAAAACGGGATGTGAAGTTCAAAACGGTGGAAAACGATGTGCTTTCGGGTGACGCCGTACTGATTGACTGATAAAGAAAACAGATGATATTCATGAGGGCTGCCGGGAACGGTGGCCCTTTTTGGTTTCTCTGCATTATAAATAAATTATTTTATTAAATATCTAATAGTAATTAAAATTTTTTTATAAAAAATAATGAGGTAATTGTTTATCTTTGAGGAGGATTTAACCAAATGAAAAAACATGAGATCATTTCTTTTAGGCGTAATGGCCCTTTTCACGAGCACAGTTTTGTTAGCTCAGCAGCCCGTGAACATTATTCCCAAACCCAACAGTGTGGAAGCAAAAACCGGGGAGTTTGTCCTTAACTCAACTACCCTGATTTCGTATGATAATGCTGAAAGCAAGCGTATTGCCGAACTGTTTCAGTCCTATGTAAATAATCAGTATGGTATAAATCTCAAAACAGCCGAAAAGAAAAGTGGTAAAAATGTGGTTCGTTTTGTTACAGCTGCCAAAGGCGGAGACGAAGCCTACCAGCTGGAAGTTTCTCCCCAGGGTATTGACGTAACAGGCGTGAAAGCCGGTCTTTTCTACGGATACCAGTCGCTGGTGCAGCTGCTTCCCCTGGCCGGAAAACAGGCTGACCTGAAAGTAGGCGCCGTTTCCATTAAAGATGAGCCGCGTTTCGGTTACCGGGGGCTGCACCTGGATGTAAGCCGTCACTTTTTCCCCCTGGAATTTGTGAAGAAATACATTGATATCCTGGCTTCTTATAAACTCAATGTTTTCCACTGGCACCTGACCGATGACCAGGGCTGGAGACTGGAAATTAAAAAGTATCCCAAGCTGACCGAAGTGGGCGGTTTCCGGAAGCAAACGCTGATAGGAAACTACAAACAGCCCGGTGATTACGATAACACCCGCTACGGCGGATTTTACACACAGGCGGAAGCCCGTGAGGTGGTGGCTTATGCCAAAGAGCGTTTTGTGACGGTGATCCCGGAAATCGAGATGCCGGGCCATGCCCTGGCCGCCCTGCAGGCTTATCCTGAGCTGGGATGTACAGGCGGCCCGTACGATGCCGCCCAGACCTGGGGGGTTTTTGACGAGGTTTTCTGTGCCGGTAAAGACCAGACCTTTGAATTCCTCCAGGGCGTGCTGGATGAGGTGATCGGGATTTTCCCCAGTGAATACATTCACGTAGGCGGTGATGAATGCCCGAAAGCCGAGTGGAAGAAATGCCCGCACTGCCAGAAAAGGATCAAAGACCATAACCTGAAAGATGAGCATGAGCTGCAAAGCTATTTTATCCAGCGCATGGAGAAATATGTAAACAGCAAAGGCCGCAAGATCATCGGCTGGGACGAGATCCTGGAAGGTGGCCTGGCCCCTAACGCTACCGTAATGAGCTGGAGAGGGGATGCCGGGGGCATTGCCGCCGCTAATGAAGGACACGATGTGATCATGACCCCTAACAGCTACGGCCTTTACCTGGATCACAAGCAGGGACCGGATAAAAACCGGGAACCGCTGAGCATTGGCGGATACTCTACCATGGAGATCATCTACCGCGCTGACCCGGTTCCGCAGAAGCTGGAAGAAAGTAAGCGTAAGTATATCAAAGGAATACAGGGAAACCTATGGACAGAATACATTGAAACCCCGGCTAAAGTGGAGTTTATGATCCTGCCCCGTCTTTTTGCCTTATCGGAAATTGCGTGGACGAACCCCGCCGGGAAAAACTGGAAAGAATTCTCAGAGAAGCGGGCGGCTCATGAGCTGGCCCGGCTGGATCGGACGGAAACCCGTTACCGCGTGCCTGAAGTATACGGCCTGAAAGATACGGTGATCTATGCGTCGGAATATACGGTGCGCGGGCTGAAGTCGTCAGTGGAAGGGGCTAAGATCTACTACACCCTGGATGATTATGATCCGTCTGAGCTGAGCCTGGAATTCCCGGGTCAGCTGAAAATTACCGTACCGAACGGTAGTGAGCGGGTATTCAAGGCTACGGTGGTTACGCCTTCCGGCAGAAAGAGTAATTTTGTAAGAGTACAGATTATCAATACAAAAAAATAAAAAAGGTTTAAAAGCCCGGATTTACGCGGATGGCGCTGACCTGCAGAAATAGGACCTGCCGGAAGGGTGTCATCCGCGTTCTGTTAATCATCCTATGAAACGTTATCTTTTGGCGCTGCTGGTTATTTTCAGCTTCGGCGCCACGGCGCAATCTACCACGGGCCTGGACCTGCTGGGCACCCGCAGCTGGGTGCGGGTATCGTGGCAGCCGGTGGCAGGGGCCACCCAGTACCGGGTATATCTTTCCACGGGTGAGCAGAAGCCGCAGTCCCCCTCCCGGGTGCTGACGCCGGAAGTGACCCGGGCCTATTTCACCGGGGTTCAGCCGGAAACCACCTATCATATCCGGGTGGAGGCCCTGGCCGCAGGTAAGCTGCGCAAAGCCTGGACGGGCACTGTGAAAACCCGGAAAGATGCCGTTCGGGACCCGTACGAACAGCAGGAAGTAGAGCGCCAGCCCGGCTCGGCAGCCGTACCGCAGGGGATGCAGGTGGTGTGGCAGGATGAGTTTAATGACGAGTCCCTGAACCTGAATAAATGGGTGCCGGAATATTTTTCCACTCTGAACTACCTGAATGAAACAAACCGCAAAGAGATGCTGGAGGGCCGGCTGCCTGAACCCGGCCTGAAATTTAACGGCAATACCCTCACCATTTTTGTCAATGACTCGGTTCCCAAACGCATCTACATGCCTGGAGGTAACCAGAAAATATCGTCTATCCAGACTTATAACTGGCGTACGGGAGAGAACCTGCTGGATAACAGCCGGGGCGGGTATTTTGAGGTGAAAGTAAAACGCTCCCGCCGGGGCCAGCCCAAAGGGGTCAATACCGCTTTCTGGTTTGACTCGCCCGGTCCTGACCTGCGTTACTACCTGCAGGAGGGCACGGAACTGAACGGTACCCGCGGCATACGGCCGGCCGGCCAGGTCTTTGAGATCGATGTGTTTGAGTACATCACGGCCCAGTTTGTGCTGCACGGCCATGTGAATGGCAAAGGGGAGTTTCAGCGTAATCTGAATACGCATATTGCCGAAGGCTTTCAGCACGAAGACACCTGGGTGACCCACGGGATCCTGTGGAGCCCCACCGCTGTCAAACATTTTATAAACGGGCAGCTGATCAAAGAATACACTGATAAACACCAGATCTATTCCCCTAACCATTTTATGAATATGTTCCTGGGTAGCTACGGCTCCGGGGGCGAGGTTTCCATGGAAGTAGATTATATCCGGTATTACCAGTGGCCACTGCGCGATGGAAACGAGCTGCCTAACCCGGGTTTTGAAGACAGCGGCAGCCTGGCGCCCTGGGAAGGAGACGGCACCTTAAGTGCAGGAAAAACCGGCTCATACGGCGTATCATTGCTTCCCGGTCAGGGTATTGAACAGTACATTTACCTGGACAATGACACGCCCTACTCCCTGGAATACTGGTCTAAAGGCGCGGGCGAGCTGGAGGTGACGGTAGAAAATGTGGAAATGGTCAGCGGGAAGCTGACGGCCATAGCCAGCCGGAAAGAGAAAGGGAAGAAGAACTTCGGGCGGGCTTCCCTGGATTTCCGTTCAGGAAAAGAATACGGCGATCACAAGAAGACCGTCCGGGTGAGTGTGACTAACCGGGGAACATCTGAGATGAATGTGGATGATTTCAGTATCAAAAAAGTTAAAAAACCCGTTAAATAAGCAGAGCTGACGGCCCGGGGCTGACAGCTAAAATGTATACCCATGAAAAAGTTACTCTTTATCAGTTTTTTAGGGATCAGTACCGCCCTGACGGGTCAGGCGCTGCGCCCTCAGAATACCATTGCCGTCTCATCGGGCGACAGTCGGGAACGGATCATTGAAAAAGCAGCACATGTGGTGCCTACGGCTAACCAGCTCAGTGCGCTCCGGAATGAGTTTATCGCTTTTATTCACATCGGGCCTAACACCTTCACCCGCCTGGAATGGGGGAACGGCCACGAAGACCCGAAGGTATTTGACCTGAAAGAACTGCATACCGACCAGTGGTGCGAAGCCATGAAAGCGGCCGGGATGAAGATGGTGATCATCACTGTAAAACATCACGACGGTTTCGTGCTGTGGCAGAGCCGTTATACGAAGCACGGGATAATGTCTACCGGCTTTAAGGATGGCCGCGGCGATATTCTGAAGGAGCTGTCTGCCTCCTGTAAAAAATACGGTCTTAAGCTGGGTATTTACCTTTCACCTGCCGATCTCTACCAGATTGAAAACCCGGCGGGGCTTTACGGTAACCTGAGCGCTTACACGGAGCGCACCATTCCTCGCGAAGTTCCCGGAAGACCGTTTGCCAATAAAACCCGGTTTAAATTTAAGGTGGATGACTATAACGAGTATTTCCTGAACCAGCTGTTTGAGCTGCTTACCGAATATGGCCCCGTGCACGAAGTGTGGTTTGACGGGGCACATCCCAAGCGTAAGGGCGGCCAGAAATACAATTACGCTGCCTGGAAAGAGCTGATCCACAAGCTGGCCCCTAAAGCCGTTATATTCGGTAAAGAGGATATTCGCTGGTGCGGAAACGAGGCCGGCGCCACGCGTAGCACAGAGTGGAACGTCATTCCTTATGCTGAAAACCCCGATACCACCAGTCATTTCCCGGATATGACGGATGAGATACTGGGTAACAGAGAGCAGCTGTACAAGGGTAAATTTCTTCATTACCAACAGGCAGAAACCAATACCTCTATCCGTGAGGGCTGGTTTTACCGCGATGATACTTTCCAGAAGGTAAGAAGCGCCGATGATGTTTTTGATATTTATGAACGTTCCGTAGGCGGAAATTCCACTTTCCTTCTGAACATCCCGCCAAACCGGGATGGTAAATTTTCGCCGGAAGATGCCGCTGTGCTGAAAGAAGTAGGCAAGCGCATCAGGGAAACCTATGGCAAGAACCTTTTCAGCGGCTCACGAGGGCCTGTTCAGGTGCTGGATAATAACCCGGACACGTACACGGTAGTGAAGAAAGGAGGCGAGATCATCATCACCACGGCTGCTCCGGTTACCATTAACCGTTTCCTTATCCAGGAAGCGGTAGGCAGCCATAGCGAGCGGGTGGAAAAGCATGCGGTAGATGCGTGGATCAATAACGGATGGCGGGAGATAGCGGCGGCCACGAATATCGGCTACAAGCGGATCCTTCGTTTCCCGGAAGTAACCTCCGACCGGTTCCGTCTGCGGATATCTGAAAGCCGGCTGGATCCGGCCATTGCCACGGTGGGGGCGTACTATTACAGAACGCGGCCGTCACGTCTTGAAATAGCCCGAAATAAGGAGGGGCTGGTTACCATTCAGCCTGTACAGGCCGCTTTTAACTGGAAGCCTCACGGAGAAAATACCGGCGAGAACCTGTATAAGGATATGGCTGTTTTTTATACTACAGACGGAAGCACGCCTACTGCCGGCAGTCAGCGGTACACAGGGCCTTTTGCCTGGCCCAAAGGAGAGATCAAAGCCTTGGCCATGATGAATAACGAGGCCGGACCGGTGGTGGGTGAAGTTTTGGGAATTCCGAAAAACAACTGGAAAATAACCGGCTCTACTGGTGAAACGGGCCGTAACCGGGTGAGTATGGCTATTGATGAGAACCGGAAGAGCTGGTGGGCGGTGAAAAAAGGTACCGATGACCTGTATATAACCATAGACCTGGGCAGCAGCTATCGCCTGGGGGCTTTTGCGTATACTCCTCAGAAGCAAAACAGCCGGGGGATGATGGCAAAGGGCCGGATAGAAGTGAGCGCAGACGGGGAAAACTGGCAGAATGCAGGGTCTTTTGAATTCGGTAACCTGATTAATGACCCTACCACCCGTAAATATTTCTTTACTAGGCCACTGAGTGGCAGGTATGTAAGAATTACGGCTACGGAAATAGCCGACGGGGATGACAGCGTAGCTATAGCCGAGCTGGATTTATTTGAGGCGCAGTAAACCGGAACCCGGATGAATGGGATTTTTTTAGCCTGTTTATTGAAAAAGTGACCCCAAAAGTTTGTTTTTAGTGAAATAGACTTTATTTTTAGCTCATTATTAACAATTTACACCCAAATCAAATCATGAACAGATTTTTAATCCCTTTAGTGATTTTGCTGGGGTCATTTTTGTATAGTTTGTTCTGGAATCAGGCCCGAAGGCCTTTCTGTACAAACAATACGGAAGAAGCGATAGTAGAAGAAGTGGTAGTGGAAGAGGCGCTCCCTCCGGTTACGGAAACTGACACAACTCAGCCTGATCTGACGCCTGTAGAAAAGGCGCTGTTTGAACCGCTGGATATCTATTTCCAGTCGGGTAGCCCGAATATCATCCGGACCCAGGAACTAAACGACTGGCTGGCACTGGCTAAGAAGTACCTGGCCGAGAATCCCGGTGAAAAACTGAGCCTGACCGGTCATACGGACAGTGACGGCTCCGATGAACTGAACCAGCGCTTATCGGAAAACCGGGCAGCGAAAGTACGGGATATCCTGGTGGCAGATGGTTTTTCATCCACTAACCTGGAGACTTCCGGGAAAGGAGAAACCCAGCCTATAGCCGACAACGGCACTCCGGAAGGAAAACAAAAAAACAGAAGAGTTTCGATCAGACTTATTAAATAAAAAATATTATGGAAAACGTGAAATGTTTACTATGTAATTTTCCCTGGGACCTGTTCCTGTTTCTCCTGGCCCTGGGACTTCTTTTATGGTGGCTTTTAAACTGGCTGATGGGTAGCCGCCTGAAAAAACATACCGAAGAGCTGTATCACCGCATTTCTCTCCTGGAGAGTGAAAACGGTAAACTGAAGCGCGAATTCAGTGACAGAACCACCTTCCTGGAAAGCGAGCTGGGGGCCTGTCGCAAGAGCAAGGTGACCGCTGGCGTGGCAGCAGCAGGCGTGGCCGCTGCAGCCCTGACAGAGAAGCCTAAAATCAAAAAGGATGACCTGAAAATAGTGGAGGGCATCGGGCCGAAGATCGAAGAGCTGTTTAACAATGCCGGTATCTACTCGTTTGAAGACCTGGCAAACACCGCCGTGGACAGGCTGAAAGAAATTCTGGATGGCGGAGGTACACGCTTCCAGATGCACGATCCGACCACCTGGCCCGAGCAGGGTGCCCTGGCCCGTGACGGCAAGTGGGAAGAGCTGAAAAAATGGCAGGAAGAACTGAATAAAGGAAAAGAAGAATAATTCATCTCCAGGAAGCTGCCTTTAAGCGTGCACGGTGCACGGTTTAAGGCAGCTTCTTTATTTTTTTACGATAACGGGGCCTTTCTAGGAGGCCTCTTTGCATATTTATATGACAGAAAGATTCCAAAAAATCACCACGCTGGTATTTGATGTAGACGGTGTTTTTACAGACGCCACCCTCACCGTAACCCGGGATGATGTGACGCGTACATTTAACGTGCGCGACGGCTACGCCGTGCAGATGGCCCTGAAAAGCGGGTATCGTATAGCGGTGATCTCCGGCGGAAAGCAGGAGAGTATCACCGCGCGGATGAACGCCCTGGGTATCACGGATGTCTATATCCGGGTAGGTACGGCCGAGAAGCCGGACGTATTCAGCCGTTACCTGGCTGAAAAAAATATCTCCGCTGAAGAAGTCCTTTTTATTGGCGATGATATTCCCGATCTCCTCATCATGAACGCTTTCCCCGTACTGGCCTGCTGCCCCGCGGATGCGGTAGAGGAAGTAAAAGAACGCGCCGATTACGTCACTTCCGCCACGGGAGGCCGTGGCGCCGTGCGGGAAGTAATAGAGCAGGTCATGAAGGCGCAGGGAACGTGGATGAAAAATTCTGAATAATTAACAATTAACCATTGAACTATAACTTCTCTATCTTCTTCTTGTCTTTATGGGAAACCCGCACCAGCTCATCGATCCGGGCTATTTCGATATCGTAGCCGCGGGCAGAGCCGGTTACCTGGCGGATGGCGTTTACGTTCACGATGATGTCACCGCGGAACACTTCAAACTGGGGATGGCCTTTCAGCTCGTCCAGGATGGATTGGCGGGGAATATTCAGGCTGCTTTTCTCTACGCCCAGCATGTTTTGGTAGTAAAATTCGGAAACATCGCCGAGGCGGATGTAGATCAGCTGGTTCGGGATCAGGTTCAGTTTTTGGCCGTTTCCACGGAAAGCCAGCACGTTTAGCGGGTTTTCAGAGTTAAGCACGCCTTTTCGTTTCAGTTCTTCGTTTTTCTCCAGGGCCAGTCGTTCAAACTTCCCCTGCAGGAGGTTCTGCTGGATCACGGCCAGGATGCCCAGGGGCACAATGCTCAGCCCGAACAGGATGAGGGCATCCAGCGGAAAGGCAGCCAGGCCTTTGGAATACAGGTAATAGGTCGTGGCCAGCGAGATCAGCGCTGACATGATCAGCAGCTGGGTGAGCTGCTTACCCGTGGTCCACTTTTCTTCCTCATAGAAATCACGGATCAGGAGGGGAAACAGAAACTGGGCCAGGACCATCATCAGGAAGGTGATGCCGCCGGCGGTAATGACGGTATTGGTCAGCTTAGAGGCTTCCAGCTGCTTTAAGCCGAAGGGTTTGATGATAAAAGCCAGGGAAACCACTACCAGCGTAACCAGCAGTGAATGCAGGAATCCCCTGATGCTCAGCGTGGAAGAGTGATGGGGTTTTTGGAGTACCCCGAAAGACTTTTTAAATCCCTTTAAAAAAGACATAAATAATAGGTAATAATTATACAAAGGAAAACGGCCGGGCTTAATTAAAAAAGCAATTGCCGCTTTTATTCTTCTTTTTTTGTTAATTTTGATGTTAATAAAAAACGAAATTTAACGTTATAAAACATTTACCTGTTATACTGTATAATTGATCTTTTAATGAAATTGAAATTGCTTATTGCTCCTCTTCTGCTGGCAGGCAGCCTGAATGTTCAGGGCCAGGAGCTCAAAACCACCTCAGATTCCCTCAGCTATGCCATCGGTGTGGATGTGGCTAACACCTTCAAAAGACAGAATATTGCCATTAACACCGAGGTGTTTACCCGGGCTGTGCAGGCCGCAATGGCCGATAAAGCCACGATGACCGCCGAACAATGCGGTGATTTCATCCGCAATTACTTCATGAATGAGAGCATGAAAACCGCCAAAGAAAATAAAGAGCGGGGGCAGGCGTTCCTAAATAAGAACAAAGAAGCGGCCGGCGTGGTTACCCTGGCGTCCGGTCTTCAATACCAGGTGCTGAAAGAAGGCACCGGCGCCAAACCTACCCTGCAAGACCAGGTAAAGGTGCATTACGCGGGCCAGACGCTGGATGGAAATGAGTTTGACAGTTCCATTAAGCGGGGTGAGCCGGTGGTGTTCGGGCTGACCCAGGTGATCAAAGGCTGGACCGAAGTACTGCAGCTGATGCCTGCCGGATCCAAATGGAAGGTGTTTATCCCGGAAGACCTGGCTTACGGGCCCCAGGGTCCGCCGGCCATAGGCCCTAACCAGACACTGGTTTTTGAAATAGAGCTGCTGGATATTGTTAAAGAGTAAAAAAACAGCGCAAAAATTTGATACACATTATGAAAAAAGCCGGAATTCTTATAATACTACTGGGGCTGGTAAGCTCCTTCAGCCAGGCGCAGACCCCGCACTACAGCTATGACGCGCTGCAGCCTGACTCTGTGCAATACGAGATCCAGACCCGGGTAGCCCGGTTTCTGAGCGATTACCATTATAATAAGTTTTCGCTGGATGACTCGCTCTCGTCGCACGTATGGGACAGCTACCTCACCACCATTGACGGTGGGAAGCTGTATTTTACCAAACCTGAAATACAGAGCTTTGAGCAATACCGCTATACGCTGGATGAAGCCATGAAAAATGGCAACCTGGATGCGGCTTTTGCGGTGTTTAATAAATACAGGACCAAGTATAAGGCCCGGGCGGATTATATTGAGAAGTTCCTGGATAAGCCCATCGATTACCATACTAACCTGGTGATGAAAACTGACCGGGACAGCGTGCAGTGGGCGGACTCAGACGCTGAGCTGGATAAGGAGTGGGATAAAATCCTGATTAACCAGGCGCTGAGCCTTAAGCTGAGCGGTAAAACCGACTCGGCCGTGGTGGCTACCCTGAAGAACCGTTACAGCGTGATGGAGAAACGTACTTCGGCCTATAAGTCGGAAAACGTATTTCATTTCTTCATGAACGCCTTCACGGAGTACCTGGATCCGCATACATCGTACATGATCCCGTCAGCGGCTGACCAGTTTAATATCTCCATGTCGCAGTCCATAGAGGGTATAGGCGCCTCGCTGCAGAACGAAGGTGACTACGTGGTGATTAAGAGCATCGTGCCGGGCGGCCCCCTGTTTAAAAGCGGGGAAGGGAACGTGGACGACTATATTGTGGCGGTGGCCCAGGGTGACGACGGCGAGTTCCAGGACATTATAGGCTGGCTGACGGATGACGCCATTAAGCTGATCCGGGGCAAGAAAGGATCCGTGGTACGGATCAAACTGCTGGCCTCTTCAGCCCCCATGGGGTCTACCCCACGTACGGTAAGGCTGGTCAGGGACAAGATTAACCTGGAAGAAGCCGTGGCCAAAGGAACGGTGGTGGATCTGAAGCACGGCAACCGGAATTATAAGCTGGGAGTGATAGATATTCCCATGTTTTACCGCGATTTTGAGTATGCTAGCCGCGGCGGGGAGTTCCAGAGCACCACAGCTGATGTGAAAAGGATATTGGAAGATTTTAATAAGCAGAAAGTAAACGGGGTGCTGGTAGACCTTCGGAATAACGGCGGCGGCTCGCTGGTGGAGGCCATAGACCTCACCGGGCTGTTTATCAAGTCGGGGCCGGTGGTGCAGCGCAAGAGCTCTATAGGCCAGGGAAGTGTGGAGTCAGATGAGGACAAGTCCATCACTTTTGACGGCCCGCTGGTGGTATTACAAAACCGTTTCAGTGCCTCAGCATCGGAGATTTTTGCGGGTGCCATCCAGGATTACCAGCGTGGCCTGATCATCGGGGAGAACTCCTTTGGTAAGGGTACGGTGCAGCAGCTGGTGAACCTCGACAGCTATTTTGCGCGGCTGAACGGCAGAAGGACGGCCGTGGCCGGCGTAGGTAACGGCAGCACCATGGGCAATGGCGGCTTAGCCGGCTACGGGCAGCTTAAATTTACTTCAGAGAAATTTTACCGGATCACGGGTAACAGCACCCAGATCAAAGGTGTGGCGCCGGATATTACGCTGCCGTCGCCTTTTGATGTGGATGAAATGGGAGAGAAGGCCTACAGCCGGGCTCTTCCTTATGACCAGATCCGTCCTACCTCTTACCAGAAGCTGGGTATTATTAACACGGAAGTCATTCAGAAGTTGACCGAAAAATACCAGCAAAGGATGCGTACGGACGATGACCTCCGGGAACTGGTGGCTGATATTGAAGACTACCGCCGTAATCGCGATGTGAAGGAGATATCCCTGAACTATGATGTCAGGAAGAAAGAAATGGAAGATGCTGATAAAAACAGGAAGTCTATTAAAAAACTGAATAAATCGACGAAGGAAGAGGATAAAGAAAACGATGTCTATCTCCTGGAGGGCGAAAAGATACTCAGTGACCTGATTGCGCTGAGGAAAAGTTAAATACGGACTTCTTTCAGATGGAAAAAGGCAAAAACCAGCTTCTGAAGCTATTGGGCATAGGTTTCGGGATAGCCGTAACTGTAGGGGGTACCATTGGTACGGGCATATTACGAAAGCCCGGCCCTATAGCCGCTGTGATCGGCGATCCCCTGATCATTATGCTGGTTTGGGTGGCCGTCAGCATCTATGCACTACTGGGGGTGCTGTGTGCCATTGAGCTGGGGGTTTCCATGCCCGAGGCCGGTTCCTGGTATGTATACGCCCGGCGGGCCTTCGGAAAGTTTTTCGGTTTTTTTACCGGCATCTCTAACTGGCTAGGCACGGTTTCGGCGCTGGCGTTTGGGGCGTACACGGTGAGCGAATACATGGTGCTGCTGATGCCGGCTCTGGAGCCTTATATCCGCCTGCTGGCTATAGGCCTGCTGGCACTGCTGGTACTGTTTCACCTGACGGGTACCAAGTCTGCCGGAAAATCACAGGAGGTGATGTCGTTTCTGAAAGCCCTGGGCCTGCTGGCGTTTGTGCTGGTGTGTTTTGTGTTCGGAGGGAATGTGGATTATGACGCCCTGGCGGTAACGGCGGAAAAGGTAGAGCGACCGGCTCTGTTCCTGGGGATAATTACGGCTCTGCAGGCCATCTTTTATACGTTTGATGGCTGGCATACGGCTTCTTATTTTTCCGAAGAGAATGTAGACCCGGTGAAGAGCCTGCCCAAGTCCATGATCTACGGTATCCTCCTGATCATTGTGATTTATCTTTTAGTGAATGCGGCCATCCTGTATGTGATACCGGTGGATGTCCTGGCGGGTTCCAAACTGGCGGCTTCTGATGCCATCCGCTACATTTTTGGCGACGGCTCGGCCCGGGTGGTCACCTTTTTCCTGATGATCTCCATCCTGGGCCTGATGAATGCCCAGGTGATGTTTTCGCCCCGGGTGATCTTCTCCATGAGTCGTGACGGCCTGTTTCCGGCTTTTGCCCAGCGCGTAAGTGCTTCAGGAGCCCCCTCACTGGCCATGGTGTTTACCGTTAGTCTTTCCGTTCTGCTGATTCTTACCGGCCGGGAAGTGTGCGAGATCCTCTCGGATATCGCCGTCTTCTTTTTCGTGATCAGCTATATTTCCGGTTTTATGTCACTTATCCGGCTCCGCCGCCTGGAGCCCGGGCTCCCCCGGCCCTTTAAGGTGCCGGGTTACCCTTTTGTACCGTATTTCCTGGTGATCTGCTCGGTGCTGTTCCTCATAGGCGCCGTTATCCAGGACCAGCGCAGTTCGGTTTTTGCGCTGGTCTTTATCGGGATCAGTTACCCGCTGTACCGGGTAATGGTGCGTACTTCCGGCCCCCGTGAATAATCTTCTTACGTTTACTGCTGCCTATTTCAACTGAAAATCCGGGTCGCTACACTGCCAGAGTAAGAAGGCGTATTCCAGGGTTATGGTCAAGGGATATAGTACCCCCGAATTCCGTGATATTGGAGGTAATTCCCTGGAAAACCGGTAGGAGTGTCTACCTTTTATATTCGGGATTTTTGCCCTAGATTTGCACAAATTTCAGGAGAATGGCTGTAGAAAAATTTGAAAGAGCTCTGACAGAGGCGTTTGAAAAGCAGGTTTACGGGGAAACACCGGCGGAGCTGTATGAACCTATCCACTACATTATGTCGCTGGGGGGAAAGCGCATCCGGCCTTTGCTGACCCTGATGAGTGCCGGCCTGTTTAGGGAAAACTGGCAGAATGCCCTTCCTCCGGCCATGGCGGTAGAGGTATTTCATAATTTTACGCTGATGCATGACGATATTATGGATCAGGCGCCGCTTCGCCGCGGGAAAGCCACGGTACATACGCGCTGGGACACTAACCGGGCCATTTTATCAGGCGATGTGATGCTGGTGGCGGCGTATGAGCTCCTGGGCCGGATAGAGGAAAGGTACCTGAAAACCGCGTTGCTGCGTTTTAACCGTACTGCTGCCGAAGTGTGTGAGGGACAACAGCTGGACATGCTTTTTGCCGAAAAACAGGTAGTAAGGAAAGAAGATTACCTGGAGATGATCCGGCTGAAGACTTCGGTGCTGGTGGGCTTCGCCATGGAGCTGGGGGGGATAGCGGCCGGTGCCGACCCTACCACGTGCCGGGCGCTGTACAGCATAGGGGAGAACCTGGGGCTGGGCTTCCAGCAGACCGACGATATCCTGGATGTGTATGCCGACCCGGAGGTATTTGGCAAGCAGGTGGGCGGTGATATTATTGAAAACAAGAAGACCTGGCTGCTGCTGCGAGCTGTGGAGAAGTCAGAAGGAACGGCTTTTGAAGTAGAACTGTCCGGCTGGCTGTCAGCGGCAGACATGGAGGCCAAGGTAAAGGGCGTCAGAGGCATTTACGATGCCCTGGATATCCGCACAGAGGCCACTGCGCTGGCGGAAGCCTGTTTTCAGCGGGCAGAAGAGGAGCTGGCGGCCTTAGCGGTACCACGGCCGGAACAAAAAGAATATTTACAAACCCTGATTCATCAGATAAGAACCCGAAAAAAATGAATTTAACCACGATCATTATTCTCATTACGGTAATTATGAGTATCTACGGATTCAATAATTACGGTTTTCTTCACCGCATGATCGATAATCCCTACACGGTAAACCGGCGGAAGGAGTATTACCGGCTGCTGACCTCCGGGTTTATCCATGCGGATTACATGCACCTGCTGCTGAATATGTATGTACTGTATATGTTCGGGTCTAATATGGAAGCTATTTTTAAGGCCTCGTTTGGGGCGCAGGCCGGGATATATTTCATGGGTCTCTACATTATAGGGATCATTGTGGCCAATGTGCCTGACCAGGTGAGGCACCGGAATAACCCGGGGTATAACTCGCTGGGTGCCTCCGGCGGTGTGTCTGCTGTGGTCTTTGCGTCTATTATTTTAATGCCGCTGTCGAAGCTCATGATCTTCCCTATCCCGGTAGAGTTTCCGGCCTGGGTTTTTGCGATCATTTACGTGGCGTATTCCGTGTATATGGATAAGCGCCAGGCCGACAGGGTAAACCATCTGGCCCACCTGTGGGGCGCGCTTTGGGGCGTAGTGTTTATTGTGTGGGTTTACCCGGGGGCATTACCGCTTTCCTTCCGGCAGATCGCGGGGTCATTGCATTTCTGAGTGCAGAGGATTCCAATGGCTGGGAGATTTTTCTCCTGCAGACCGGGAGCTGACGGCGTTTTGGTGTGTATCGGGTTTGGGGGGTGTATCCGGGAATTCTCTCCGGTAGACCGGTGGCTCATGACGTTTTGGCGTGTATCGGGTTTCGGAAACGTATCCCGAAATTCTCTCCAGTAGACTAATAGCTGAGGGCGTTTTGAAGTATAGAGGATTCCAGGGTGGGTTTGGGAATTCTCTCCTGCGGACCGGTAATTCCCCGGCTTTCGGGGAGGTGATTCCTCCGGAAGAAATTATTGAGAAAAAGTTTGGTAGTTGATAGAAAGTTTTCGATTTTTGCAGTCCCAAAACGGAGGTTATAGCTCAGCAGGTTAGAGCGTCGGATTGTGGTTCCGAAGGTCGTGGGTTCGAACCCCATTAGCCTCCCTTAAAAAAAAGACTGTCTTTCCGGACAGTCTTTTTCTTTTTACGGACTCAGGGGATGTTTTCAGCAATTTTTTCCAGGAAAATGGCGGGCTGGTCAAACATGATGAAATGGGCGGAGTTCTCTATAAATTCAAATTTAACGTCTTTGAGTTTTTCGTATTGTTTGCGATAGTTAGGTTCCACCATTTCGCGGCTGGGGGAAGCCGCCCCGATCACTATTACTGGGATTTTGATTTTTTCCAGGTCGTCGCGCAGGTCGGTATTCAGGAAATCCATGTATCCGTACACGTAGGTTTTCCGGTCGGCCTGCCGCACCCATTCCGCAATTAAGGCATGCTTATCCGGGTTTAGGCTCATGAAGGGGGCGGTTTGTGCGGCCATCTGGCCAAAGGCGGCATCGTCCATTTCCAGGATGCTTTTAGTCTGGGGGTTATCGTAAGGCATAACCTGGCCTTTTTTATAGTTAGGGACCATGAGCGCTGCGGGCCCGGGGAGTCCATCTACCACAATAGCCTTCTTGAACATACCGGGTTCATCCGAGGCCAGCCAGAGGCTCAGTGTGCCGCCTATGCTGTGCCCGAGCAGGGTAGGAGATTTCAGGTTTTTCTGCTTTACGTAGGCGATGACGTCTTTTTTTACCGTGGAGAACCAGGGGGTGTCAATGGGCGCCACTCCACCGAAACCGGCAAAGGTGAAGATGTGGCATTCGTGGGTTTTGGACAGCTGATCTACGGTCTCTTTCCAGACTTCGCCGGGGCAGGTGAACCCGGGAAAGAGGAGCACGGGATCACCTTTGCCGGTGATTTCTACCTGGAAGGATTTCTGGGCGGAGGCCAGGGTTACGCTGGTCAATAGCATTAACAGGATCTTTTTCATGATTTTTTGTTTTTGCTATTGGAGGCGGAAATTCCGGAATTGTTACATTTCTTTTTGTCTTTTCTGGAGTCCGTAGCTTTTATGGGAGTTGGCCGATGGGGCGGCGGTTTTGGCCTTCTATTTTTTGGAGGTCATCGCCGAGGTCTTTTCGGATGAGGTCGGCTTGGGCTTCCAGTTGTTTTTTGATTCCGGGGTAGGCGGCGGAGACGTCGGTGTACTCACCGGGATCACGGCGGAGGTCATACAGGCCGCCGGGGAACAGGAAGTTTTCGTCTACTTTTCCGGGAAGACCGTCATCGCCCGGCGCAAAGCCCTCGTACTGGCGGCCACGGTGCTCAAAAACCAGTTTCCAGCGGTCGTTACGGATGGCTTCCAGGTTATTTTTCCGGTAGTAGTAAACAAAATTCTTGCGGGGCTCCTGGGTGAAATCACCTTTCAGGAGGGGGATGAGGCTGACACCGTCGATTTTACTTTTGGGGTATCTGGCCCCGGTGACTTCCACAATGGTGGGCAGGATGTCAATGGCCGAAGCCAGGTTCGGGCTGACCCGGCCGGCCGGGATCTTATTTTTCCATGCCATGAGGCAGGGTACGCGCTGGCCTCCTTCCCAGGTATTGCCTTTGCCACCTTTGAATCCGCCGGTGCTGCCGGCATGGTTACCGTAATTCAGCCAGGGGCCGTTATCGGAAGTCACTATCAGGAGGGTGTTTCCATCCAGGCCGGTTTCTTTCAGGGCACGGCGAATTTCGCCTACAGACCAGTCGAGCTCCATGATCACATCGCCGTAGAGTCCCTGCTTTGATTTTCCTTTGAATTTTTCAGATACGGCCAGGGGCACGTGGGGCATGGGGTGGGCCAGGTAAATGAAGAATGGTTTGTTCTTGTTTTTCCGAATGAAGCCTGTGGCCCGGTTGGTAAACTCGGTGGTAAACCGGCTCTGGTCGGGGTTCAGCTCAATCACTTTGTCGTTCTCAATAAGGGGAAGCTCGGGGTAGTAATTTTTATTGATGGGATGGTTAGGCCACATGTCGTTCGAGTAAGGGATACCGAAAAATTCATCAAAGCCGTGGCGGGTGGGCAGGAATTCGGCGTGATGGCCCAGGTGCCATTTGCCGTAGGCGGCGGTGGCGTAGTTTTGCTGTTTCAGGAGCTCGGCGATGGTCTCTTCGGCCGGGTTCAACCCGATCCGTGCGGTATGGTCTATGGCTCCGCTAAAACCGATGCGGTTCGGATAGCAACCGGTCAGCAGACCTGCCCGGGAAGCCGTACACACGGCCTGGGGGGAGTAGAACTGGGAGAAGTACATCCCTTCCCGGGCCATTTGGTCAAAATGGGGTGTTTCATAGCCAATGGCCCCGTTACGGGCGATATCGCCATTTCCCATGTCGTCAAAATAGATGACAATGATATTAGTGCGCGGCTCTTTGGTAGCAGAGATGAGCAGCAGGCCGCAGAAAAGGATCAGGATACGGGAGAAATAAAACATAGCGGGCAATATTTTATTTAAAAGTAGGAGGTAAGGGGCCGAATTCCAAATGTAATTTCTCTGAGTTTTGATTTTTATATGTATTTTTGATGTTATTCCTTATCCTATGAAATATCTTAACCTCGTCATCTGTTTAGTGATTGCCGTTACGGAGGCGTTTGCCCAAACGGCAGAAGAAAGAATCCGCCAGCTTATTCCCGCCCTGGATGCGCGTTTCGGGGAATTCAGGGATAAGAATCATTTATCCAGCGTTTCGTACGCGCTGGTGCTGGACGGCAAGGTGGTACATGCCCGCTATGACGGGGTGATGAACCACGCCACGGGGCAGAAGCCGGACGGGCGTTCGGTTTACCGGATCGCCTCTATGTCCAAGAGCTTTGCCGGGGTGGCCATCCTGCAGCTGCGCGATGCCGGGAAGCTCCGGCTGGATGACCCGGTGACGAAGTACATCCCGGAACTGAAAGGACAGAAATATGCGCCGGATTCACCGGAAATCACGCTCCGCCACCTGCTGACCCACTCGGCGGGTTTCCCGGAAGATAACCCGTGGGGCGACCGCCAGCTGGGCATTTCCACCGAAGAAATGCTGGCCATGTTCCGGAAGGGGATCTCGTTTTCCACCGAACCGGGCGTACAGTATGAATACAGCAATATGGCCTTTGCCATGCTGGGTTATATTATTTCCCAGGTTAGCGGACAGTCGTACCAGCAGTATATAGCAGAGCACATCTGGAAGCCTCTGGGCATGAAGGATACTTACTGGGATTATACCCGGGTGCCGGAAAAGCAGCTGGTTAAGGGGTATCGCTGGATTCGGGAGAAGTTTATTGAGCAGCCTATTGAAGGTGACGGTGCATACGGTATTATGGGAGGCATTCTTACTTCTACCGAAGATTTCTGTAAGTATATGGCCTTTCACCAGGAGGCTTACCGGCCGGAAGTACCCGGATCTGCCGTATTAAGTAAGGCTTCCCTGCGTGAAATGCATTTTCCCTGGAATTTTAATAGCCTGAACCGGCGCGGGTTTACCGGTAAAGGGGAAGCCTGTGTGAATGTTTCGCATTACGGCTACGGGCTGCGCCAGGACCGGAACTGTGACAATATCACTATGGTGGGGCATTCGGGTGGGCTGCCGGGCTACGGCTCCGACTGGAAAATCCTGCCCCAGTATGGTTTAGGTATCGTGACCCTGACCAATGGTACTTATGGAAGCGCTGCACTGCTGAATAACGAGATCCTGCCCTTTGTAGTGGCGGGGGCAGCGTTACAGCCTAAGGCATTCCCGGTTTCGGCTATCCTGAAACAGCGGCAAAAGGAGCTTACGGCACTGTTACCTACGTGGGAGAAGGCGGAAGCTTCGGGGATTTTTGCCGAGAATTTCTTCAGTGATTATTTCACCGATCTTTTAAAGGAAGAAGCGGAAGCCGCTTTTGCCAAAGCAGGCAAAATCCGGAAAGTGCACGAGATAGTAGCGGAAAATGCCCTGCGCGGGGCTTTCATCCTGGAAGGGGAGAAGGCTAACCTGAAGGTACATTTCACGCTGTCGCCGGAAAATCCGGCTCTCATCCAGGCCTACAGTATCCGGGTAGAATGATTTAAGTTTTAAGCAATGTATTATATCCTGTTTTACAAAACGGTAGCAGATTACATGGAAAGGCGCACTGCCTACCGGGCAGAGCACCTGGCGCATGCTCAGAATTTTCAGCAAAACGGCCACTTGGTTATGGCGGGGGCATTGGCTGACCCGGCTGATGGCGCGGTCCTGATTTTCAAGGGAGATAGCCCGGAAGTGGCCCGGAAGTTTGCCCTGAATGACCCTTACGTTAAAAATGGCCTTATTACCGGATGGGAGGTTCGGGAATGGACGGTAGTGATACAATAGCCGTTAATCTCTCACGGCTTCCCTGCACCGAAAAACTTTGCAAAATACAGGATCTGGTAGTCTACCGCATTTTTCCAGTAGGGACCGTTATGAATTCCGGGCCGTTCCAGGTAGTCATGGGGAATATTGAGATAAAGCAGCTTCTCGTGCAGGGCTTTGTTAACTCCGTAAAAGAAATCACCGGTACCGCAGTCGATCATGATCTGCAGTTTCCCCGCCCGTATTTTGTGCAGTTGGTTAATCACGGTGTGATCCTCCCAAACAGATTCATTTTCTGCATATTCTCCCAGCTGTTTCTTCATCTCCCAGTTTTCCGGAAACGGCCGGATGTCTACTCCGCCGCTCATGGATCCGCAGGCTCCGAAGATATCCTGGTGGCGGATACCCAGCCACAAGCCGCCGTGTCCGCCCATGCTCAGGCCGGTGATGGCGCGGCCTGCGGGCTCGCGCCGGCTACTGTAATTTTGGTCTATATAGTTAACCAGTTCCGTACTGACATAAGTTTCAAAGCGTACGGAAGGCTCTTTGGGGCTGTCCCAGTACCAGCTGTTCTGTCCGTCAGGACACACAATGATCATCCCGGCCTGGGAGGCTATTTCGGGCAGCTCAGGCTTAATTTTGGTCCAGCTGGCGTAGTTTCCGTTATAACCGTGGAGAAGATAGAGCACGGGGTAGGTTTTACCGGTGTCATAATCTTTGGGAAGTATGACCACGTTTTTAATGTCTTTGTTCATGGAAGGGCTATGAACTGAGAGGGTGTCCACCTTTTGTGCATAGAGGACCGGTGTAACAAATAAAAGGAGAAGAGTAAAAAACTTTTTCATCTGTTCAAATTTATACAAATAAAGATCATCGTGTCTGTATACCCTATAAGCTTTCCAGTTTTTTTTCTAATGCCTCCCGGGTAGTGGGATTGAAGCGAAGATTTATGGTCTGGTTTTCCCGGACCGTGATTTCCTCAAAATGCAGATACGGGGTTTCATCCTCTGAAAATGTAAAGGCAATAACAAAGGCCTTTACGCCTACCGGAATGACCTCTGCTTTTTCTTTATAAACCTGCATAATCGATTGGATATCCGGGAAATAGAGGAATTTGCAAACGTATTTCAGATCCACATCTGATACAAAGCTCAGGGAGGTAGTAGGGCTGTAGTCGGCAAATTTGTCAATGTTTATCCAGCCCAGCTGGTAGGGAAACAACACATAATCCCAGCCTGACGTACCGGTTGTGGAGATATTCTGGCAATATAAGCGTCCTTTCTCAACAGAGCAGGTGGAAGAATCTACCTGCCAGTTGAAACGGCCTTCGGTTTCTTTACCCAAGAAGAGCAGCATATCGGGATCGCCCTGGCCGGGGAATATCCCGTTCATGTTGATCTGCAGTGCCCCCTGAAACACCTGCAGCTCATCTTGATCCTTAAAAGCCTGAACTTTGATCTGGCCGTCAGTGGTGAGAAGCTTCCCGTTTGAAACGGTCGGCTTCTGATGAAGAATGATATCCTTGACAGAGAGCAGCTCGGTAATTTCAAGCCGGACAGGAAAGTCTACCGGGCTGAAGTTTTTGGTACGGTAAAAGCCGTCAATAGAAAAGTCTATTGAATTTCCTGCGGCGGTAATAAACGGAAGGTCATTTTTGGAATTCAGTGTAACCACCTGGGGAGCCCTCTGAAGGTTTTCCGGTATTTTTGCGGTAAAGGCGGAATTCTCCATTTGAAGCAGGCGTTCTTTGGAGCAGGAGGTGAAGCTTACGATACTTAACAGAAGAAGTACTCTTGTCAGGGACATTTCAGTAATTTTTTTGAGCGTTTGTTAAAAGGATAGAACAGGAGGCCGGCTTCTGCGTAGGATTCATTCCACAAAATATTCCAATGAGCTTCTGCAAATCCTTTCAGCCTGTTCCCACCGGAAAGAAATCCGAGACCCGCCTCGGGAAGTATATTATTTTGACGGGCTTTGGTATTACCGCTCGGGTAATAGTTCAGCCAGCGGTTATAAAGTACACCGACACTCACATATAGCACCGGCCCGGAGCTGCCGCCCCGCCGGGTGGCATCCCAAAGATCAAACTGGGCATTAGCACCGGCTTCGACTTCCTCGATCTGATTGAATTTCGGGGCGTATTTCAACCGGGGTACAACAGACAGGCGATTCGTGACAGGAATATTCGCCCGGATCCCGGCTCCGAGGGTTTCCATGGGAAAATTATAGGTACCTGAAAGCCCGAAGGCAATGGTTTTCTGTGCTGAAGCCGTCACTGACAGGACCACAAACAGCATTCCGTATTTTAAAAGGTTCATAAGGTTTAATGGCTCTGCTTTTATACCCCCTGCAGCTTGAATTCCGAGGTGGTATGGAACTCGATATCCGGGTTATTTTCTTTGTTCATCCGCAGAATCCAGTCGGTTTCTGCCAGGAAAACAGGGTTTTCGTCTTTGTCGTAAGCAATATAATTGGATTTCAGGCGGATGAACTCGGCCAGCTTGGCGGGGTCTTCGGCCGTGATCCAGCAGGCTTTGCTGTAAGGCCGGGCCTCGAAGCGGCAGGAAGCGCCGTATTCATTCAGGAGGCGGTACTGAATCACCTCAAACTGAAGCTCACCTACGGTGCCGATGACCTTGCGGTTACCCGGCTGAAGGGTAAAGAGCTGGGCCACCCCCTCTTCTGCCAGCTGGGAAACTCCTTTTTCGAGCTGTTTGGATTTCAGTGGGTCGATATTCACTACTTCGCGGAAGAGTTCCGGCGAAAAGCTGGGAATGCCGGTGAAATACAGGGATTCGCCTTCGGTGAGGGTGTCGCCGATCTTAAAGTTACCGGTGTCGTAAAGGCCTACCACATCGCCGGGGTAGCCTTCTTCGACCACTTCTTTGGCATCGGCCATGAACATATAAGGATTAGAGAACCGGAGTTCTTTCCCCAGCCTGACGTGTTTATAGAATTTCCCCCGCTCAAAAGTGCCGGAGCATACCCGCAGGAATGCGATGCGGTCACGGTGGCGCGGGTCAATATTAGCGTGTATCTTAAATACAAAACCGGTGAATTTCTTCTCGGTGGGTTCTACCAGCCGTACGTTTGTCATGCGGGCCACTGGTTCCGGGCTGATCTGGCAGAAAGTATCCAGGAGCTCTTTGATACCGAAACTGTTTACGGCACTGCCGAAAAATACGGGTGCCACTTTGGCGCTCAGGTAGTCGCGGGTATCAAAAGACTCGTAGATGGTGTCTATCATTTCCACGTCTTCGCGCAGCTGGCCGGCATCTTTTTCTCCTACGCTCTGTTCCAGTTCGGGAGAATCCAGGGCAATGGCCTTTACGTCATCTTCCAGCCGGGTTTTGTTTACCTTAAAATAATTCATCTGCTGGTCCAGCAGGTGGTATACCCCTTTCAGATCGCTTCCGCCATTCACCGGCCAGGTGATGGGACGCACTTTGATGCTCAGCTTTTGTTCCAGCTCATCCAGGAGGTCGAACGGATCTTTCCCTTCCCGGTCCATCTTATTGACAAAAACAATCACGGGTGTATCCCGCATGCGGCATACTTCCATGAGCCTTTCAGTCTGCTCCTCCACCCCTTTGACACAGTCAATGACCAGGATCACGCTGTCTACGGCCGTTAAGGTCCGGTAGGTGTCTTCGGCAAAGTCTTTGTGACCGGGGGTATCCAGGATATTGATCTTACGGCCGCCGTATTCGAAGGTCATCACCGAAGTGGCTACGGAAATCCCCCGCTGCTTCTCAATCTCCATGAAGTCGGAAGTAGCGGTTTTCTTGATTTTATTGGATTTTACGGCTCCGGCAGACTGGATGGCTCCGCCAAAGAGTAAAAGTTTTTCGGTCAGCGTAGTCTTTCCCGCATCGGGGTGGGCAATGATGGCAAAAGTACGCCTTTGTTCCAGCTCTGAAATGAATGTCACTATCGAGAATCTAAATGGTTTTGAAACTGCAAATTTACGAAAAACTTTGGTTCGGGAGGGGATAGGCGTTTTAAAAGCACCGGCTGGGATTTCAGGGGCTGATCCGGAGGACGGATCTGAATTTTAAGTTGAATTTAATATGCCCTTAAAATCCAGGGTCTGTACCGGCTTAGCAGGCGGCTTATTTTAAAGCATTTTTTTAATTCCAAGGGGTTTACGGGCGGGATAAGGGGATTAAAACCGAAGGGCCTAACCGGTGTAAAAAGGCCTGTTTTTTATCTGAATTTAATTTCCGGTTAAGCTAAATTTAATACAATATGCTCAATTTCAGTGTATTGGGTGGCGTTTTCTTCCTGAAAACTAATTTTTCATTTAAACCTTTATAACTATGAAAAGAGTATCAGTTTTAATGGCGTTATTGATGGTGGGAACTGCGGCGTTTGCAGAGATCAGCGTCAAACCGGAAGAAAGATCATCTGTAATGGTGGTGGTTAATGATGATTATGTGGGGGAATACCAGTTTGCAGAGACCTCTCCCATTAAAAATCTGAAAATTGAGAAAAGTGGTGATGTTCTAATCGGGAAAACAGAAACAGGGCAATCGGAGCTGGTTGCTACAGATAAAAAGGACACATTTTCTCTGAAGGATTATGGTGGTACTCTTGAATTTAAGAGAGATGAGTCCGGAGTGGTAAAAGGAGTGGTATTAACAGTAGAAAATATTTCTCACGAAGGAAAAAAGAAGTAACTGACTCCTTAGAATTAAGCCTTCTCTGCCGTCAGGCGGGGAAGGCTTTTTTTATTGTCATCATGATATTCTCCACCGAGCTTTTATCCATCCTGGAAAAGGTAAACCATTTTTTCCCCAGGTTTCTCTTGACCTGCTCATTTAACCTGCCGGTAGAAACACCGTACATATCTGCCAGGTCCCGGTCTATCATGACCTGTACGCCGCGAATTGTGAAAATGCGGTCTTCAACATGCTGTTTGGATAGTTCTGTGTTCATGTCTGTGTTTTTATCGCCGTGGATAGGAATGACAATAGCCACCAAATATAGGAATTTCCGGAATGCAGAGATAAATTTAGATACGATTTTCCCGGATATACCGGATGATACCTTCCACGTCATCCGGGTGAAACCACTGGAAAGTGTCCTGGTTTTTGAACCAGGTCATCTGCCGTTTGGCGTAGCGGCGGGTGTTTCTTTTGAGGAGTTCGGTCATGGTGCTGTGGTCGTATTCGCCGCGTAGATAGCCGAATACTTCTTTGTAGCCTACGGTCTGCAGGGCGTTTTTGTTTTCGTAGGGGAGGAGTGACCGGGCCTCTTCTGTGAGGCCCTGTTCCAGCATGAGGTCTACCCGGCGGTTAATGCGGGCGTAGAGTTCTTCGCGCGGCCTTTCCAGCCCTATTTTGATCAGTTTGTAAGGATGATTTTTAGGTTCTTTTACCCGGTAGTCTGAAAAAGGCCTGCCTGTGCTCAGGCATACTTCCAGCGCCCTGACCACGCGTTGTGGGTTATGCATATCCATGTCCCGGCAGGCTACCGGATCCAGGGCCATTAGCTGTTTTTGAAGTATTTCCAGGCCTTCACGGGCCAGGCGGTCCATCAGTGATGAACGCAGTTTTTCCGGGGCGGAAGGCATATCGTCCAGCCCGTGGGTCACGGCCCGTACAAACAGGCCGGTGCCCCCGGAAAGGAGGGCGATGTCTTTCTTCTGAAAATAGTCCTGCAGGAGCTGATCCACATCCCGTTCGAAGTCACCGGCGCTGTAGAGCTCCTGAACCGAATGCGAGCCTATAAAATGATGTTTTACGCCCTGCATTTCCTCTACAAGGGGCCGGGCGGTGCCGATCTGCATTTCTTTGTAGAGCTGGCGGGAGTCGGAAGAGATGACTTCAGCGTCAAAGTGTTGGGCCAGACGGATGCACAGATCTGTTTTCCCTACGGCCGTGGGCCCTGCTATCACCACCAGATTACCTTTCAATTCTTCCGCATTTTCCAACAAAATTATATAAGTTTGTGTTAATTATTTACGTAAATCCTATGATGGACTTCGGAATTTTTGTGATTGCTCTGGGTGTGGGTACCATAGCGGCCTGGCAGGTTTTTAACTGGATGTACGGAAAAAAACTGAAAAGTAACAAGCAGGAGAGCATACGGGTAGAGGCCAATGTGCTCCTGGAAAAGATAGAGCAGGTGTTTAAGGTGGTGCTGGCCGAAGGGTATTTTACGGAGATTTATGATCATAATGCCAAAAAAGATTTCTGGGGGCTTTTCAAAACCACGAATAAGGCGCTGATCATTGTGAAGGCCAAAGTGGCGGTGGGGTATGATTTTTCCAAAATGAAATTTAGCCGGGAGCCGGATACGCGCCGGCTGGTGATTGAGGAGTTTGCTCCTGCAGAGGTGCTTTCCATTGATACTGATTATAAATTTTATGATATTAATCAGGGCTTTGTGAATCCGATGAAGCAGGAAGATTATACCACCATACTTTCAGAAGCCAAATCCATGATAAAGCAGAAGGCTGAGGTCAGTGAACTTCCGCTGATAGCCTCCCGGCAGCTGGAGGTGATGATGAAGCAGCTGGCTTCCACGATGCAATGGGAGCTGGAAATGACCGCTGCAAAAGCGAGGATCGAGATTCTGGCCCGAGAACCGATACATATTGAAAACCAATAAATTTTATACATGAAATCCGTTATTGACCTTTGGATGACCCGGCTGGGTTATTTTTACCTGACTTTTCCTTTTATTTTATTTACGTCCCTGTGGTTAAATCCCGTAGCAGCTGTTTTATGTAGTTTAATTGTTTTGGTTAGTTTTGTTTTTGCTATCCGGCTTCTAGAAGCAGAGCAGTTTATCCGGATCAGCCGGAAAACGGTTTTCTGGACGGTGGTGGTGATGGCATTATTGGTTTTTTATTCGGGGGTGGGTTCTTACACCTATCAGAATGATGACCACCTTTACCGCAATGCTATTTTCAGGGACCTGGTCTTAAAGGACTGGCCGGTTTTGTATAAAATAGAGGGTTTTGAAGGGCATCCGTTTAACGGAAAGACCACCATGATGTCTTATTATATCGGGTTCTTTTTACCGGCGGCCCTGTTTGGCAAACTATTCGGTTTTGAAGCCGGGCGGCTTTTTTTATACCTCTGGACGGTATTAGGGACGCTTTTGGTTTTATTCCAGACTGCCAAATACATGAACCGGTTTTCTTTCAAAGTACTCCTGGTGTTTTTTGCCTGGGGTACCCTGTTTTTCATCGGTGTGTTAATCAAGTACCCCATAGAAAGGTTTGGGGAAGAAGGCTACTATTTATGGGCAGGGATAAGGCTTTATGCTAACAGCAATATAGGCTCTTTATACTGGATTTTTAACCAGGCCCTTACCGGCTGGCTGATCATGCTTCTTATTTTTAACAAGGTGAACCGGAAGAATATGTTTTTCCTGTATTCGTTGTGCCTTTTCCTGAGCCCATTCTGTTTTGCCGGGTTCTTCCCGTTTATCCTGTATTTTATCCTGACGGACTTTAAGAAAAGTGCGGATCTCAAAGAGCTTATTCTGAAATACGGGAGCTTTCAAAACATTGTCGGGGCACTGATCGTGCTGCTGGTTAGTTATTTATATTTAAGCAACAATGCATCCGGGCGGAGTTTCCGGTTTTACCCGTTTGAAGGGCTTAAGATTTTTGTAGCGTTCATGACGCTCTCGTGGGGGGTGATTGCGGTCATTCTTTTTCCGAAGTTTTACAAAGAGCCGCTCTACTGGGTGTGTATCGCCGTGCTTATCCCGTTACCCTTTTTCCAGCAGGGTCCCGGTGTGGATTTCCCTGCGCGGATATCCATGCCAGCGTATTTTGTTCTGATGCTGTTAGCTATGCGGCTGGTGTTATTTGAGAAGAAGAGTATCTCCCGGTGGTTAATGATTATCTACCTGGTGATTTCGGGGGTGGTGCATTTTAGCACGGAGGTGGGAAAGTCTGTGTACGAAACCACGTATGCCAATTTAAGCTACAGAACAAACCTGGACCAGGTGTTAATGGAGTCTGAAAATGAGGATTTACGGGAAATAGGGAAGGATCTGAAAAGCATCAAGAATAAAGATGTGCTGACCAAAGACTATGGTACTCTTTCTAATCCGGAAAACCCCATCATTTCCAATTATATGGGCGATACGGAAACTTCTTTGTTCTATAAATACCTGGCCAGGAAATAAAAAGCAGGTAATATTTCCATAAAGTATATGACGCTTAAAACAATTCCTATAATAATTGGGGTGTTATTAGTTTAGTGAAGTATATTTCTCCTATTTTTGCTATTTAGAAGTGAAAAATTCACTGATTTGATTTCCGGAAAATTATGACGCGACCTCAGGTTAATATTATTGTACCTCTCTTTAACGAAGAAGAAGTTTTTGGAGAGCTGATTAAAAGGTTAGAGAGGCTGATTAACAGTAGTAAGTTAAGTATTGAGGTGATCCTGGTGGATGATGGAAGTAAAGATGCCACTCCCCTGAAAATGCGTGAGCTGTCACTCAGTAATGCCCGGTTTCACTCGGTTATCCTTTCCCGGAATTTCGGCCATCAGCTGGCCCTGACCGCCGGCCTGAAATACGTGAATGCCACGGATGCGGTATTGATCATAGACGGGGATCTGCAGGATCCGCCGGAGCTCCTGGATGAGTTTTACGGCTATTATAAGCAGGGCTATGATGTGGTGTATGCCGTGAGAAAAAAGCGTAAGGAGTCTTTTTTTAAGCGGTTAGCCTATGACTGGTTCTACCGGTTCCTGAAAAAGGTATCCTACATTGATATTCCTCTGGATTCGGGTGATTTCTCCCTGATCAGCACTTCTGTGGTGAAGCAGTTAAACGCTATGCCGGAGGAGAGCCGCTTTTTAAGGGGTATGAGGAGCTGGATCGGATTTAAGCAGATAGGGGTGGAGTATGAACGCGAAAAGCGGTTTACGGGAGATAGCAAGTACCCTTTCAGTAAGCTGGTGAAACTGGCCTTAAACGGCATTTTCAATTTCAGCGAGTATCCCATTAAGTTCATCTCCAGCATGGGTATTGGGATCATATTCATTTCCTTCCTGTATTTTTTCTACGTGATCATAAAAAAGGTCTTTTTTGGCCAGGTGCCTGCGGGCTTTCCGGCTTTGTTATTTATGATCATCCTTTTTGGCGGGATTCAGCTGCTGGCTATAGGGATTATCGGCGAGTATATTCTCCGTATATTTTTCCAGGTTAAAAACAGGCCCCTGTTTATTACCAAAGAACGGATAGCAAATAAAACGGTACAGGAAGACGAGGAGGTCAGGTCTCCTGAAGTTTACCAGGACTAAAAAATAAAGAGGCACTGCGGAATGCAGTGCCTCTTCGCTTTTTCATCATTTAATACCTCAGCCCCCACGGCATCTGCCGGGCAGCCTCCATGTCTTTAACGTATTTGACCACTGCAGCCCGGTACTCCGCCTTGGTGTAGCGTTTTCCTTTTACTTTTTTCGGAAGGGGCGGCAGGACCTGGTTGGGATCCGGCTTAACGGAGGTGGCGGTAATAATGGTTACCCCCTGATTAATATTCACTTCCAGGATGGCGCCGGGCAGGCCCATAAATTCTTCCGGGCCTATGCTCACGGGAATGTCTGTGGTAAACCAGGCATCTATGGAGTAATTACGGAGGAATCATAAGTGGTGGCCAGCATGCGAGATAAGCCGGCCACTTCTTTGATCTCACTTTTGATCTTCCAGGGGAGGGTGTAAAGGGAATCTTCCACGATATACACCTTGCCGCTGATCATCTGCGTTTCCAGTACTTTGTTTTGGGTAAAATCTCTTCTGACCCAGTATTCGGTTTTCTCCCAGGAGTTTCCCCGTTCATCGGAGGCCACTCCGTACCATGAGCCCTCCTTGTTAAAGTTCAGCTGGGTATAGGTTTTATAGGCCTCATCGTTTTTCCAGGTTTGCAGCGCCCGCTGCTTTTGTTCATTGTTCATGAACTTATTCTTTTCTATGCTCTTAAGCCAGTCCTGCGCATATTCATAACGAATGGTGCCGGCGGTTTTTTGAGCGTGCAGGGCGGTAGTGATTAATAGTAATGCAAGTATTTTTTTCATTTGTCTGTTTTTTTATTCCCAACGATTTCTTTTAAGCTCTGTTTTCATTCCTCTCATGTTAAAGGAGTAGCTGAGCATGATGTACCTGGATAGCGTAACGGTGTTTGTATAGGAAACTTCGTTACTGGAGGCCGACTGGTTCACACCCAGGTTCCGGTTAAAGAGGTCATTTCCGCTGAGCCTGATCTCATGCTGGTTTTTCTTTCCGAAGATCTTATAAACGTTTATCCCCAGGATAGGCAGATGCTGGTCAAAGTTAATCCTTTCATTCAACTGATGCGAGTAATTGAAACGCGAAGTGATGAAAATCTTATTCGGTAACTGAAAATTCAGGTCGGAACTAAGGTTTTGGCGCTTAAAGGTCTGGTTTTGCTGGCTGAAAATGGAATATTTGGTGTAGTTAGTCCAGATATTGCCGGAAATGAACCAGGAAAACCAGGATATGGGCGTAATGTTCAGTGAAGCGCTGACTCCCATCCCTTTGGTGTTACTGTTATTCATGACCTGGTTAATGTAGATCGGAGTATTGGAAATACTACCGTTAATACCCATATCCGCCATAACCTTGCTCTTTTTTATAGGGAAGCCGACGCTGAGGTTACCGCTGTAGGAATCTCCCCCGTCATGAATATTTTCCGGTGAAGTAGAAGTGATCAGGTCCTGGCTGATCTGGCGGTTATACACGATTTTGTCACGGAAGGAGCGATAAAACACGCTGGACCAGATGCTGAAGAAGGTGGCCGGGTCATAGCGGTTAAAGAAGGCATTGATGGTGCTGGTCCGCGATGGCTTCAGATCCGGGTTACCGGTGGTCAGGAACATGGGATTGGAGTTATCTGTGTACGGCTGCAGCTGATTAATGGTAGGTGCTGACTCTTTAATATCGGCTGAAAGGTGAATCCTTGAGGTATTAGAGAAGCTGTACCGGAAAGTGGCTATAGGCAGAAGCGCAGGGTATTTACCGGTGATGGTGGATCTTTCCTTTCCACCCTGGTTATTGAGCACCTGTCCGTCCAGGTTGATCCCCTGTGCGGCCAGTCCCAGCATCACAAAAGTACCTTTGTCGGCAAAACGCATAGAGGAACCCAGCCTTTTGTAGTTAATGGTGTTATCATAGAACACGCTCAGGTCATCGTTACGGTTAGCTGATGATTCTACCGGCGGGCTGAACATGTCGCGGTCAATGCTCTGCAGGGTACGGCTGATGTTAGCGAAAATATCCCAGGTAAGTTTTTTGCCAATGGGCTCTACGTACATGACACTTGATTTCAGTACGGAGGCTTTGCTCAGGCCCACTGCCAGCTGGTTAATGTTAACGGCTGATGAATCTGTGATGGGGAAGCTTTCACCGCCCACAATAAGCTCCTGGATGTCCGAGCGCTGGAAGGCGTTCGTATTATTATTGTTAAAAGTGTAGGTGCCGGATAACAGGAAAGAGCGCCCCTTCTTCTTAAACTTGTTCCGGAAGAGGATGGAGCTTTCCATGTTAGCGGTGAAGCCGTCTCCGGTAGAATACGGACGCTGGTTCCTGAAGTGTTCATTGCCCAGGTTATAATATTGCTGCTTCACGTCAGAGAGCTGATCGCGGTCTGCCAGTCTTCCGTTTACATAACCGATCAGGGTACGAAGGGAGTCCAGCTCACGCTCATACCGAATGCTTCCCCGGTGGTTACCGATGGTATTTTCGTATTTTTCCTGGCTGCGGATATTGTACTGTGTGCCTGGCAGGAAGATGCTTCTGTACTGTTCCTGCTGCAGCTGCTGCGAGGTTTTGTTATAGAAGTAGTTAGAGCTGATCTTGTTCTTTTTGGTGTCAAAGTTATAGTTCAGGCCACCGGCAATGTTCTGGCTTTTACCGCGATCCGGACCCCAGGAGGTAGGGATTCCCAGGCTTTCCCCGTTACCATCATCGCCGAAGAATATGAAATACCCCCCGGAATCAAACCCGAAATCCACGTTATCGCCCCAGTTATACGACTGGCTACCCCGGAAATCCTGGTAGTCGTCATTGGAAAGGCCGGACTGGTTAATGTTATTCCCGAAGCCGATGATGGAAAGCTGGTTCTTGTCGTCAAAGCGGTTATAATTCCCCTTGGCCAGTACCCGCTCTTCCGTACCTGCGCCGGCGGTGAACTTACCGAAAGCTCCCTTTTTAAATTCATCTTTGAGCTCCAGGTTCAGCGTTTTTTCGGTTTTGCCGTCACTTACTCCTGTTACTTTGGACTGCTCGGAGGCGTCGTTAAATACCTGTACTTTGCTGATGGCTTCAGAAGGAAGGTTTTTAGTGGCTGCCTTGGGGTCACTTCCGAAAAAGCGCTTGCCGCCCACCAGTACTTTGGTGATGTTTTCGCCCTGGGCTTTGATGTTCCCGTCACCGTCTACCTGGAAACCGGGCAGTCTTCGCAGCAGGTCTTCCACGGTAGACCCGGGGGGTACTTTAAATTTACTGGCATCGTATTCCACGGTATCGCCTTTAAAAGACATGGGTGCCTTGGCCGTTTTAATGACCACTTCGTAGAGTTCCTGGTCAATGGGCTTCATTTTTACGGTGCCCAGGTCCCGGGAAAGTACTGACGGATCAAATTTTATCAGCTGCTTATAGGGGAGATAACCCACAAAGGTGGCCTGCAAAACCACATCCGCCTTTTTTACGCCCTTAAATTCAAATTTACCCACAGCATCTGTCCTGCCAAAAGTAAGCATGGTGGAATCAGAGGGGTTTAGAAGAAATAAAGTGGCATATTCAAGGGGTGCGCCGGTGGTATCTACCAGTGATCCCCGGATGCTGTAGCTTTGGGAAAGGGCCTGAAATGAAATAAAGAGTAAGAGCAGAATTTTTTTCATATAATCCAAGAAATAGTTTACAGTTTGATTGATTAACTATGCTTTTAGGTAGATATTGTATTTTACCTGAACAAAATTATTTTTCATGTTGAAACCCTGTTTAGAAATGTGATGAACGGGTACTTTTTTGGTATAAAATTAAAGTCGGTATCCGTTCCGAAAGGTTGCAATTCTTCCTATAAACCGGGAAAAGGAGAAAAAGTTACAAGGTATTTTAGTCCAGCTTTAAAAAAGACCGGAAATTAAGCACCGGGTAGAGGAAGGCTACCAGCAGGCCGATATTCAGATATACGGATACCATGCTGACCAGCTTCCCTATTTTGAGAGCGTTTTCTACCGGGGGAGTGATGATATAAAAATAGTAAACCGGCAGCATCAGCACCAGGAAGGTCAACAGGATGCGATAGGCCAGCTTACTTTTGAGCGACAGGATAATGCCCGCCGCCGAGAGGAGCGGGAGGATGACCTGGGCAGCGAGCAGGGTATTACGGATATCCGCCTGTGACTCCGGTATTTTCAGGATGCCGGTCACCAGCTCCACTACCGCATAGCCCACCAGGAAAAAGCAAACCAGCAGCACCAGGCGTTCTTTGGTATAACCCGCCTCAAAAAAGGTTTTGATATGGCGGGGCGGCAGGATCAGCAGTACAGCCATGGCCACCACATCCGCAAAAGGCAGGAAAAAGAAAGGGTAGAGCCAGTTAGAGTGCCCGCATTTGTCGTAAAAATACATGGTCATGTATTTCCGGAAGTAGAGGGTACAGATCATGAGATAGCCCAGGAAACCCACGGTATTCAGAAAGAGGCCGGCTTTATTGGTAAAGAGCGGAAGGGTGCTGTTCCCCAGCAGGGCAATGATCAGGGAACCCACAAACCAGTATATCAGGGTTTTGAAAACCACAAATATCATGAGGAGGCCGCCTTTCCGAAGGGGCATCTGTACGTTTAGCCGCCATGATCTCAGGGCAAAGAACTGGTGGCTGATCTCAAAAAACAGGATGGCAAAACCGGCCCAGAAGAGGGCTTTGACCAGGGCCAGACCGGTATCAATGAAAATGGGCCCTTGCAACTCCACCAGCCAGAAATCCTTGTTGAAAAAAGTTTTCAGTAAAGAGAGATTTCCTGAAAAGCCGTTAGCGATCTCCATGTTTACCAGCGGGATGAACGCCATCATGACGGGTAAAAAAATCTGTGCCGGGGAGCGTTTCAGGAAGAGGAAGATCAGGAAAGGTACAAAATAGAGCAGCGATTTAATGATGAGGTTATCGTAATCGAGCGGTACCAGGGGGCGCTGGATGAAGTCAGGAATGGTGGTGAAAACCACGGTGATCACAAACATCAGCACGATCTTCCAGGCGGAGTCCAGCGACTTCCGGAAGTAAATCCAGAACATCAGCCAGTCGAACGTTTCAAAAGAGGCCAGGAAGAGCCCGTTCCGGGCAGGTTCCCAGGTGGCTACATCCCAGAACTGATAAAGGTAATCCTGAAGCAGGTTTTTCAGGAATATTAAAATAACGATAACGATAAATTCTACCAGTTCTCCAAACCTCTTGCTGAAGGCCATTGAAATAGATATATTTTGACGCAAACCTACAAAAAAAGCGGGATTAATCCCATTGCAGGCAGAGTGGCCCGAATATTTCTCCTGACTGAAGTCATTTTTTTCTGCGTAGGTTTTTGCTATATTTCCTCCTGAATTAAAATTTCCGACATGAAGAAATTAATATTTTTAGTAGGAATGGCCCTTCCGGTGCTGGCGCTGGCCCAGGATCCGGTTAAGGACAAGTTCATCCGGGAGCTGATGAGCAGGATGTCACTCGAAGAGAAAATAGGCCAGCTGAACCTCCTTACGGGCGGAGAAGCCACCACGGGTTCCGTGGTGAGCACGGATGTGGAAAAGAAAATCCGGGCGGGGCAGGTAGGCGGGATTTTCAGCATGTCAGGCCCTGCCAAAATCCGGAGGGCCCAGGAGCTGGCCCTGCAGAGCCGGCATAAGATCCCTATTCTTTTCGGGATGGATGTGATCCATGGCTACCGTACGGTATTTCCCATTCCGTTGGGGCTGGCTGCGTCATGGGACACCGGCCTGGTGGAAAGGTCTGCCCGGATAGCGGCGCAGGAGGCCACGGCTGACGGTATCGCCTGGGCGTACTCGCCCATGGTGGATATCTGCCGCGACCCGCGCTGGGGGAGGATCGCCGAAACCTCGGGGGAAGACCCGGTGCTGGGTTCTGCGCTGGCGGCAGCTATGGTACGCGGATACCAGGGCGACGGCAAGTACCGGGGAAACAGCAGCCTGATGGCCTGCGTGAAGCATTTTGCGCTTTACGGCGCTTCAGAAGCGGGGCGTGATTATAACACCACGGATATGAGCCGCATCCGTATGTACAATGAATACCTGCCGCCCTACAAGGCGGCTATAGACGCCGGGGTAGGTTCGGTGATGGCTTCGTTTAATGAAATAGACGGAATCCCGGCCACGGCTAACCGCTGGCTTCTGACGGATCTGCTCCGGAAAGACTGGGGCTTTAAGGGCATGGTGGTGTCTGATTATACGGGGGTGAATGAAATGATAGACCACGGGATCGGGAATTTGCAGACGGTCAGTGCCAAAGCCCTTCAGGCAGGAACCGATATGGACATGGTGGGAGAGGGTTACCTGACCACCCTGGCGAAATCCGTGAAGGAAGGGAAGGTGTCGGCCGCAGAGATCGATGCCGCCTGCCGGCGGGTGCTTTCTGCCAAATATGATCTGGGCCTTTTCCAGGACCCTTTTAAATTCTGCAACGAGGAGCGTGCTGCCAGCGAGATCTATACCGAAAAGAACCGGGTGTTTGCACGGGAGGCAGCCACGAAGTCTTTTGTGCTGCTGAAAAATAAGAACGGCGTTCTGCCGCTTAAGCCGGGCCGGAAAGTGGCGCTGATCGGACCGCTGGTGAATAATAAGGAGAATATGGGCGGTACCTGGGCGGTATCGGAAGACCGTAGTAAGAGCGTTACCCTGCTGGAAGGGCTGAAAAACACCGGGGCGGAAGTGTTCACGGCCCGCGGTGCCAATATCTATTCAGACCCCGTGCTGGATGCCCACGCGGCCATGTTTGGTAAAACCACCGGCCGTGATAACCGTTCAGACCGGGAAATGCGGGAAGAGGCGGTGGCGGTGGCCGGGAAGGCTGACGTGATCGTGGCGGCCCTGGGTGAATCTGCTGAAATGAGCGGTGAAGCCTCCAGCCGTACCCATATCAATATCCCCGAAAACCAGGGAGAGCTGCTGAAGGCCCTGGTGGCTACCGGGAAGCCCGTGGTGCTGGTATTGTTTACCGGGCGGCCCCTGACCCTGACCTGGGAAGATGAGCACGTAGACGCAATCCTGAATATCTGGTTTGCAGGCAGCGAGGCCGGTAATGCCGTGGCCGATGTGCTTTACGGCAAGGTGAACCCGTCGGGTAAGCTACCGGTGACCTTCCCCAGAAATGAGGGCCAGATCCCCATTTATTACGCCATGAAAAATACGGGACGGCCGCACAGCGGCAATCCGGGCTTTGAAAAGTTCAGGTCCAATTACCTGGATGCACCCAATACCCCGCTGTATCCTTTCGGGTATGGGCTGAGCTATACCACTTTCCGGTATTCGGCGCCGGAAACCGACCGCGCGGTGATCACCCGGCAGCAGGCCGCTACTATAACGGTCAGTGTTTCCAATACGGGGCATTATGACGGAGAAGAGACGGTTCAACTGTATATCCGGGATGTGGAAGGGAGCGTAACCCGTCCCGTAAAAGAATTAAAGGATTTTAAAAAAGTGTTTATCCGGAAAGGGGAGACGGTGAAGGTGAGCTTTACGGTAGATGTGTCCGACCTGTCTTATTATTATTCCGACCTGAAGTTCAGGGCTGAAAACGGGGAATACGAGATCATGACCGGGCCTAATTCGGCAGAGACGCAGAAGGTGAAGCTGGAATTGAAATAATGAAAAAAGGCGCGTGTGAACGCGCCTTTTTTCTTAAAGAATGTACTGACTCAGGTCTTTATTTTTCACCAGGTTACCCAGCTTCTCCCGCACCAGCTCGCGGGTGATCTCCAGGGAAGTGCCGGCGGCGATCCGCTCCGGAACATCAAACAGGATATCATTCAGCAGCAGTGACATCACGGTCTGCAGTCGCCGGGCACCGATATTCTCCATCTCGGTATTGGCCTGGAAGGCGATGGCCGCCATCTCCTGCAGGGCTTCTTCCCGGAAGGTCAGCGTTACCTCTTCGGCCTCCAGCATGGCGGTGTACTGCTTGGTAAGGGCGTTTTTCGGGGTCTGGAGGATCTGGAGGAAATTAGCCTCCGTGAGCGACTCCAGCTCCACCCGGATAGGGAAGCGCCCCTGCAGCTCAGGGATCAGGTCAGACGGCTTGGAGACGTGGAAGGCTCCGGCCGCGATAAAGAGGATATGATCCGTTTTAATGGAGCCGTGCTTGGTGTTTACCGTGCTGCCTTCCACAATGGGCAGCAGGTCACGTTGAACGCCTTCCCGGCTCACATCAGGGCCACCCTTGCTTCCCGAAGAGGCTACCTTATCAATCTCATCAATGAAGATAATACCCAGGTTTTCGGCTTTCCAGATGGCTTCTTCCCTGACCTCGTCCATGTCGATGAGCTTAGCGGATTCTTCTTCCAGCAGGATTTTGCGGGCTTCTTCTATGGTTACTTTGCGTTTCTTTTTGCTTTTGGGCATCATACCGCCTATCATCTCCTGGATATTCATCATGGAGACTTCGTCAATAGGCCCGCCCATCACGCCGATGGGTGCGGCGGAGGCCTGGGCCACATCGATCTCTATTTTCCGATGGTCCAGGTCGCCCCGGCGAAGCTTCTCGCGGAAGGCCTCCCGGGTTTCCTGGTTAACTTCGTATTCGGTTTTGCCGTCAGGCAGAAGCTCGGAATTTTTCTGGGTGACCGCCGGGATGAGGATATTCAATATTTTATCTTCCACGGCCTCCTGGGCCTTGATCTTCACTTCTTCTTTCTTGGCGGATTTCACCATGTTAATGCTTTGCTCCACCAGGTCGCGGACCATGCTTTCCACATCGCGGCCCACATAACCCACCTCGGTAAATTTAGATGCTTCTACTTTGGTAAAAGGCGCTTCGGCTATTTTAGCCAGGCGGCGGGCGATTTCCGTTTTACCCACCCCGGTGGAACCGATCATCAGGATATTATTCGGGATGATCTCCGACTGCATTTCCGGTGAAGCGTTCATCCGGCGCCAGCGGTTCCGGAGCGCGATGGCTACGTTTTTCTTGGCTTCCGTTTGCCCGATGATGTATTTGTCCAGTTCGGCCACGATCTGGCCGGGCGTAAGATTTTCTATTTTCTTTGTCATGTTACCGGTTAATCCCTGCAAAAATAGGGTGAATATTATTAACGCACCAATTTATGCCGTGATTATGAAAGCTCCTGTTTATAAAGTGACAATTTTCTTTTATTTCCCTTAAAAAATTGCGAATTTTGCGGCGTTTAATATCCTCAGTACTTATGCCTATCCTAGCGCCGTCTGTTTTGGCGGCAGATTTTGCTAATCTTGAACGTGACATTGAACTGATCAATGACTCTGATGCTGACTGGTTCCATGTGGATATTATGGACGGGGTGTTTGTGCCTAATATCAGTTTTGGGGTACCTGTGACGGAGGCTATAGCCCGGCATGCCCGTAAGCCCCTGGATGTGCACCTGATGATTGTGCAGCCGGAGAAGTACGTGGAGACCTTCGCTAAAGCCGGCGCCGGTATTATTTCGGTGCACTGGGAGGCCTGTCCGCATATTCACCGTACCCTTTCCCAGATCCGGGAGGCAGGCTGTAAGGCCGGCGTGGTGCTGAATCCCGGTACGCCGGTATCCGTGCTGGAAGATGTGGTGCAGGAGGCAGATATGGTGCTGCTGATGTCGGTTAACCCCGGTTTTGGCGGCCAGAAGTTCATTGAGAATGCGGTAGAAAAGACCGCCCGGCTGAAGGAGCTCATCCTGAAGAGAAATGCTTCCGCCCTGATAGAGATAGACGGCGGCGTGAACCTGGAAACCGGTGCCCGGCTGGTGAAGGCGGGTGCGGATGTGCTGGTGGCCGGCAGTTTTGTTTTCAATGCGGCAAACCCACGGCAGGTGATTAAAGAATTAAGAGCGTTATCAAAATAGTTTTCCAATATGGCATCAGATATCTTTGAAAAAGTAGTGAAAAACATGGGACCTATCGGTTCTCATGCCCATTATTCCCATCATTATTATTCCTTCCCTAAACTTTCGGGTGAGCTGGGACCTTATATGTATTTTAACGGCAAGAAAATGCTGAACTGGTCGCTGAATAACTACCTGGGGCTGGCTAACCACCCTGAGGTACGGGAGGCAGACGCGCAGGCGGCGGCAGAATATGGCCTGGCCTATCCTATGGGCGCGCGGATGATGACCGGGAATACCGATCTGCACGAAGAGTTTGAGCAGCAGCTGGCGCAGTTTGTGGGAAAAGAAGATGCTTTCCTGCTGAATTACGGTTATCAGGGTTTTATGTCGGCCATAGAAGCGCTGGTGGATATTCATGATGTGATCATTTACGATGCGGAGTCGCACGCCTGCCTGATAGACGGTATCCGCCTGCACCGGGCCAAAGGCGGCAAGACCTATACCTTCAAGCATAACGACATGGAAAGCCTGGAGAAGAACCTGATCCGTGCCGCTAAGGTAGCCGAAGAGAATAACGGCGGAATGCTGGTAATCACGGAAGGGGTATTCGGGATGTCAGGTGCCGTAGGTGCCCTGGACCGGATCGTGGAGCTGAAAAAGAAATATAAATTCCGCCTGCTGGTAGATGACGCCCACGGCTTCGGTACCATGGGAAAAACGGGTGCCGGTGTGCCGGAACACTTCGGGGTTCAGGATGAGGTGGATATCCATTTCTGTACTTTTGCGAAGTCTATGGCGGCGATCGGGGCGTTTGTAGCAGCTCAGAAAGAGGTGATCATGTACCTGAAGTACAACATGCGCTCACAGACCTACGCCAAGGCACTGCCTATGCCTTTTGTGAAGGCGGGTATGACGCGGCTGGAGCTGATCAAAAAGCACCCGGAATATAAAGATAAGCTTTGGGAGATCGTTAACGCCCTTCAGAACGGCTTCCGGGAGCGGGGTTTTGATATCGGTGTGACCACTTCACCGGTAACGCCGGTGTTCCTGCAGGGGGACTATGACCTGCCTGTGGTAACGAACCTGATCCGCGATCTGCGGGAGAACATGGGGATCTTCTGTTCCATTATAGTGTACCCGGTGGTACCCCGGGGCGTGATCCTGCTGCGGGTGATCCCTACGGCCGTTCACACACTGGAAGACGTGGAATATACCATGAAACACTTCGAGATCGTTAAGGAGAAACTGGTGACGGGTCAGTACAAAAATGCTTAGATTGAGGAAAAATGCGCCTGAATTACTGTAAAATCATAGATTAAATATAAAAAATCATATTTTGAATTACTGATATTATCAGAATATTAGTAATTTAGCGCTGTGAATCAAATAATTGTTAAATTCCAAACTCCGCGAAACGATGAATAAGTATTCAGAACTTTTAAGTCTGGTGACTGATCTTAAAGACGATTTTGAAAAATTTTATGATAAAGGTAACGGCGCTGCCGGTACCCGCATCAGAAAAGGCCTGCAGGATATTGCAGCTTTTGCGAAAGCTGCGAGAATCGAAGTGCAGGACATTAAGAACAAGAAGTAAGAAGATGATCAGGCAAAGAGGCCGGAACCTGTTAAGGTATCCGGCCTCTTTTTTTAGTAATGGGTTTCGTTCATCAGTGTGCCTATGCCGCGGATGGTCACCTTACCGGTCTCTTTGTTTTTGATCTGGGTAGAAATTTTGGCAATATGCCTTACCGGATCTACTTCCGCCACCTCAAAAACCACCACGTAATCCGTATCCACGTACATAGGCCTCAGGTATTCGGTTTCCTGCTTCATGTAGATGGATCCCGGCCCGCCCGGTTCACCCATGCCTAAAAAACGGGTAAAAACACTGCTGCTTAAATGCCCGTGGATGATGGGGGTCTTGAATTTTGTGGTAGCTGCATATTCAGCATCCAGGTGGATGGGGTTATGATCCCCCGTGAGGTTAGCAAATGCCACCACGTCATCTTGTGAAAATCTGAACTCGTGTTCATACCGGGTACCTACCGCAATTTTTTCGCTCATCGAATTTTATAGAATTAGCTGGTGTGGTCGCTTACAATGACCCACCGGTTATCAATTTTTTTTAAAACAAGGGTAAAATACCCGCCAATATCGCCCTTTTCCGGCCTTTTCAGGTTCCATTTTCCCAGTACCCAGGCCGCATCAGCAGAATGGAAGTCCACCTCCTGTATGTCAAATGAAAGGGTGCCCATGGTGGCCCGGTCAGGGTAGGTGCGGAGGTAACGCTCTTTAGTGGCGTCCCAGCCTTTGGTGACACCATTTTTCCCGATGAATTTCAGCTCGGGCGACTTCCAGTAGTCTTCCATAAAAGCCTCGATGTTTCCATTGTTCCAATGGCTTTCCTGGCGTTTCAGGATATCGGTTATTGCGGACTTGTCCTGGGCGATTACGGGAAAAGTTAGAACAAGGGCAATAATTATTAGAAATAGTTTCCTCATTTTTGTATCCGGAAAAATGAATTTCAAATATATCGATTAAAATTGAAGAAGCCAACGATCGTATTCATATTAAATCCTGTGGCAGGAGGGGGCGGAAAAAGGCTCAGTAAAAAGCATATCCGGAGCAGCTGGCAGGACCACCACGTGATCATCCTGGATGAACTGGAGGGCCGGAATGACTACATAAAATACTTAATGGGCCTGGGTGTACGTGATTTTGTGGTGGCCGGGGGAGATGGCACCGTAAACGAGGTGGCCGCCGTGCTGATGAATACATCCGCCCGCATGGGGATCATTCCTTCGGGTTCGGGAAATGGCCTGGCCCGGGACCTCGGCTTGCCGCTGGACTCTGAAAAGGCCATGGAGGTGATCCGGCAAAAGAAAGTACGAACCATTGACGTGGGGCTCCTGAATGACAGGCCGTTTTTTTGTACGGCGGGGATTGGGTTTGATGCCCTGTGTGCCTTTGATTTTGCCACAAAGAAGCATTCCCGCGGCCTTTGGAATTATGTGAAGATCATCTTCGGAAATTATTTTTCGTATAAGCCGGTGAGTGTGGTGGTGGACGGGAAACGGTCTTCCTATTTCTCCATTACCTTTGCCAATGCCGGCCAGTTTGGAAATAATGCCTACATTGCGCCGGATGCCCGCCCGGATGACGGCTGGCTGGACTGCGCCATGATCCTGCCGCACCCCCGGTACCGTTTTGCGGAGCTGGGGTGGCGACTGGTCCGGAAGACCCTGGGGAACTTCCACTATTTCCGTACTTCCCGGTTTAAAAGCGGCAGTTTTATGGATATTTCAGACAGGCGGGTGCACATTGACGGGGAATCGGTAACGCTGGATACCTCCTCGGTGGAAGTAAAAATTGTAGAGAAAGCATTGAATGTAATTACGGTATGAAAAAGAATAAAGGTGGCGGAGTGGTGTATTCCACCAATCCCGATTATGAGTTTAAGCTGTTTGAGGAAGAGACCGAAACGCCGGAAAACAGCCGGCAGGACCTGAAGATCTGGCTGGACCGGAAAGGTGGCGGAAAGGTGGTCAGCCGGGTGGCGGGTTTTACCGGCAAGGAGGAAGACCTCCAGACCTTGAAAAAGAAGCTTCAGAACGCGTGTGGCAGTGGCGGCAGCGCCAAAGACAGCGAAATCCTGATCCAGGGCGACCACCGCGAGAAACTGCTGGCTTTCCTGCTGAAGGAGGGGTATAGGGCGAAGAAGGCGGGAGGATGAGGTTTTAATGGTTAATTGTTAATGAAAGGTGACCAGTCCTTGGGGATCATTTACCATTAACAATTAACCATTAATAATTCCTAATCTATTCCGCCCATCCACTTTTTAATAGGGTTAGAGAATACCGCCAGGATGAGGCCTACGCCCAGGCTGATCAGGCAGACCTGCATAAAGAGGCCGGGCATGTCATTTACGGCGTCCGGGGTGAAGTTACCGGCAAACAGCCCGGCGATCAGGTTCCCCAGTGAAGCGGCCACAAACCACAGTCCCATCATCTGGCTGTAGTATTTCCGGGGGGCCAGCTTGGTGTAGGTGCTTAGTCCTACCGGGCTGACACAGAGCTCACCCAGTGTAAAAAGCAGGTAGGTCAGCAGCAGCCAGCCCACGTGGGCCTTGTTACCATTCAATACCAGTTTCGAAGCCGAGTAGAGCACAAAGAAGGCCAGCGCCAGGTTAAAGAGCCCCAGCCCGAATTTCAGGGGCGTGGAAGGGTTCATGTTCTTCCGGTTCAGGTACATCCACAGGGCGGCAAATACAGCCGAGAAAATCAGGATAAACATGGAGTTAGCCGATTGCAGCCAGGAGGCGGGCATCTGCCAGCCGAAAATGTGGCGATCGGTGTAGCGCTCGGCAAAGATGGTGAGCGTGGTACTGGATTGCTCAAAACCGGACCAGAATACCGCGGCTCCTACAAAGAATATAAAGAGCACAGCCACCCTCTTACGTTCGGGGACGGTCAGGGAGGAGTCAAAGAAACCGATGTAAATGAAATACAGCACCGTAAGGATAGGCACGGCATATTTCATGGCGTTTGTGAAGGCTACCAGCGTGACCATCTGAAAATACAGGAGCACAAATATGAGCAGGAAAACAGCCAGCAGCACATAGAGGAAAGTAGGTTTTCCTTTTACCTCCGGCTCATGCCCCACGTGTTTCAGTTCTTTCTGGAAAGACCGGAACACCACCAGCCCGAAAAACATGGCGAAGGCCGCCGCACCAAAACCGTAATGCCAGCCGATCTTTTCGCCCAGGTAACCTACAATCAGCATGCCCAGGAAGGCACCGCTGTTTATCCCCATGTAAAAGATGGAGAAGGCAGAATCCCGTTTTGCGCCGCCCTCGGGGTAGAGATCGCCCACTATGGAGCTGATGTTCGCCTTCAGGAGGCCGGTACCCAGTGCCACACTCACCAGGCCGGCAAAGAAATAAGCGTTAGATCCGGGAATGGCCAGCAGGATATGACCTATCATGATCACGATGCCACCCCACCAGATGGCTTTTTTCTGGCCTATGAGGTTATCGGCTATCCAGCCGCCCGGCAGGGTAAGAATGTATACTGCCGCCGCATACAGGCCAAAGATAGCTCCGGCCAGGTCTTCCGGCAGGCCCAGGGCGCCGTCTTCCGCCCCTTTGATGAGGTACAGGAAGAGGATGGCCTTCATGCCATAGAAGCTGAACCGTTCGCCCATTTCGGTAAAGAAAAGTACGAACAGCCCTATCGGGTGGCCAAGGAATGTTTTTTCTCGCATAGTCAGGGTTGTTTTGATAAATTAAAATAGACTCATACCTTATAAAATAGCCATTTGCCCAATTCTTTCCAGGTGATTTTCTTGCCGTACATCAGGATACCCACACGGTAAATGCGGGAAGCGAGCCAGGTGGTAAAGATAAAGCCGGCGATCAGCAGGGTCACTGAAAGCGCGATCTGCCATGCCGGTACACCGAAAGGAATCCGCACCATCATGATAATGGGGGAAGTAAACGGGATCATGGATGCCCATACGGCCAGCGGGCTGTAAGGATCACGGATCACGATCTGGGCAATGGCAAACGAGGCAATGATGGGAATGGTAATGGGTAGCATGAACTGCTGGGTATCGGTTTCACTGTCTACGGCTGAGCCCACCGCCCCGAAGAGGGAGCTGTAAAGCAGGTAACCGCCTATAAAATACAGGATAAAGCAAAATACGATGGTACCTACGGGAAGGGTGGAAACAGCACCCAGGATATCGGGCATGGCGTCTGCTACGGCCGACTGGTCTTTCATGGCTTCACGGGCTTCCGGCGGCATATTATTCATCTGCATTTCAGTCATGGCCGCCGGGGCCTTCTGCATCTTATCGGCCATGATCCGGCCCCCTGCCGCAAAAATAGCAGTGGTCAGGATGATCCACAGGCCAAACTGGGTCAGGCCTACGAGGGCCACGCCCACTATCTTCCCGATCATGAGCTGGAAGGGCTTCACGGAAGAGATCAGCACCTCTACGATCCGGCTGGTTTTTTCTTCGGTGATGCTCCGCATCACCTGTGCACCGTAAATAAATACGGCCATGTAGATCAGGAAGGCCGCGATGCCGCCAATGATGGAGGCTGCCGTAGCACTGCTTTTCTTCTCCTCACCGGCTTTCAGGCTGATGGTTTCGGCAGAGACTTTGACTTTTGCGTTTTCCAGTGTGCTGCGGGTAATGCCGGCCTCGGTGAGCTTAATGTTTTCAATCTCATTTTCGATTTCCTCCTCAATCCGGCTCTGTACTTCCAGCGAAACCCCTTTTTCACTGTAGATCTTCACCGATTTAGGCTGCTCAAAGACATTGGCGGGAATATAGACCAGGGCGTCAGCGCCGGATTTCTTCAGGTCATTCTTCAGGCCGTCCAGGTCACCCTTCATATATTCATAGACGTAGGAAGAGGAGTTTTTGAATTTATCGCGGAAGAGGCCGCTTTGGTCCAGTACTTCTATTTTTTTCTGGTTAATGGAGGAGATGGCCGCCCAGATGATCCCGGCATACATCAGGCCCATCAGCACCGGCCCCAGGATGGTCATGACGATAAACGACTTCTTCCTGACCCGTGTCAGGTACTCTCTTTGTATAATGAGCAGAATATTTTTCATGGATAGATCAGAATTTTACAGATTTAAGAAAGACATCGTTCATGGAGGCCATATCTTCCCGGAAAGAGATGACGTGTACACGGTCTACCAGTTCTTTCAGGATATCATTAGAAGAAAATACCGGCCGGGCTTCCAGGGTGGCCGAAATCAGTCCTTCGGTATCGGTGCGGCTTTTCTGAACGATGAAAGTGGTGTTATCGCCGTTCAGGCCGCCAGTGAAGTCCAGTGAGAAAGTATTGGGCTTGAACTGCTGTTTGATCTCTGATTTCCGGCCTTCCAGCACTTTCCGGGACTGGTTAATCAGGCAGATGTAGTCGCACAGTTCTTCCACCGATTCCATGCGGTGCGTAGAGAAAATAATAGTGGAACCCTTTTCTTTGAGTTCCAGGATCTCGTCTTTAATGAGGTTAGCGTTAATGGGGTCAAATCCGGAGAAAGGTTCATCCAGGATAATAAGTTTAGGCTGGTGGAGTATGGTAGCCACAAACTGGACCTTCTGTTGCATCCCTTTGCTGAGGTCTTCCACGTTTTTATCCCACCAGGTTTTGATATCAAATTTAATAAACCATTCCTTCAGCTTTTCCAGGGCGTCTTCCTTATTCAGCCCTTTGAGGCGGGCCAGGTAAAGGAGCTGTTCCCCTACTTTCATCTTTTTATAGAGCCCGCGTTCTTCGGGAAGGTAACCTATATCGTAAATATTGTTTTCCGAAAGCGGGCGTCCGTCAAAGAGAATGGTTCCCTCGTCAGGGCCGGTGATCTGGTTAACAATCCGGATGAGGGAGGTCTTCCCGGCGCCGTTAGGCCCGAGGAGGCCATAAATAACCCCTTTAGGCACGGTAAGGCTTACATGATCAAGTGCGCGGTGGTCAGCATAATTTTTTACTACATTCTTAACCTCCAGAATATTATCGGACATACCTGTGTTTTTTTAGGCAAAAATACTCTTTTTGAGCAGGAATGAAAGGGAATTGACCAAAAGTTCGGGGGAGTGGCCCGGGTGACATTAATCAGAGCCGGGTTTATCCCCGGTGAAGTATGCCCCTTCATTATTTAAAAGTTAATTTGATTTGAAATTAAATTAATTGCTATAATTTTGGAGCAGGTTCAATTACAGATCAGAAAGCAGATAACTCGTGGTTCAACGATTCAGGGATTTTTTGCGGAATACCGGAGCAAAGGTAAGTAGTGAGATACGGATTTTGCTGGTCAGGTTATTCGGGGAGGAAAGGGTAAATGCGGGTATCGCATTTTATTACGATAAGAAAAATGCGCTGAGCAGGATTCTTTTTGGCCACCTGGATGAAAGCGGAAAATATTACTCCGTTATCCGTACCATTTACAAGTATATGTTCATTGCCGGAGTATTGGCGGTAGGGTTTTACCTGCAGCTCCGTACTAATTTTTTGTGGCTTACGGGCGGAATGCCCAGCATTGAGGCCCTGCAGAATCCCAAAATGAACCAGGC
>JAHBUH010000028.1 GCA_019638185.1 Leadbetterella sp. | reverse complement strand
GCCGGTATCTGTGCAGGTGGCGGCTACTCCGTTAATGCGGCCATTAATGACCACCGGATCAAAGCAGTAGGCGGTATCAGTACGGTAAACATAGGCGCCATGTACCGTAACGGGTGGGATGGTTCCGTAAAAGATGAAGATGCTATGCCCTTACTGATGATGGGAGCGGGTGCCCGCGCCCAGGAAGCTCAGGGAACCGACGGCGGAAAACTTCCTTTTGCCCCGGAAACCAAAGAGAGCGCCCCCAGCAAAGAAATGGAAGATGCCTGGGAATATTACCGTACGCCGCGTGCCATGTGTTCTACATCGCCCGGTTATGTACTTTCAAGGAGCCTGACCCAGCTGGTAACGTATGATGCGTTTAACCTGGCGGAAGCGTTCCTGGTTCAGCCCCTGCAGATTGTGGTAGGAAGTGAATCCGGCTGCAGATGGATGAGTGAAGATATCCACGAACGTGCCGCCAGCGCCGACAAAAATATCCACGTGGTGGAAGGTGCTAACCATATGCAGCTCTACGATGTGCCTCAATACGTAGAAGAAACGGCTTCGGTGATCGTTCCTTTTTTCCTGAAGAACCTGTAAGTGGTTTTTTTACTGGCCTTAGAGCAGCTGGTTCCTTTCTTTCGGGAGCACCTGGGCTGATTTCATCCCTTTTTCCTTTCATTTTATCACATCCCGCTACATAATTCATGTGGCGGGATGTAATATTGTTGCCGTAAGCAAAAAACGATGGAGGAAAAAAAACTACGATTTTGGGAAAACTGGGTAGTTCTGGCGGGAATTATCCTTTTTGTCAGGAATTATCTTCTGGCGCAGACCAAGCGTTTTAACGGGGATATCGATACCCTGGTGGAGAACAGGGTACCGGCGTGGCTGATCAATACCTACCCGGATCACTATAATCATTTCTGGAATACTCTTTTTCCCGTATCCCTGCTGGCTGTGATGGTCTACCTGGCCTGGTTTGTATTCCACCGGTATGCCTTTCCCGCCCTTACGCAGAAGCCCTCCCGTTCCATAGGCGTTTCTTACCTGCTTTTTACGCTTACGCTGCTCTTTGCCGGCTATTATATTCACCAGCGTTTCAGGATCTATTGGGAACTGACCGGTGCGCATCATCTTTTTCCCACTGATTTTCATTTCTTTATGCGCGCCCGGAAAATCAGCCTGCTGGCTAACACTCTGGTATATTTCTGGGCTATACTTTTTTACGAGACCTGCTCCCAGGGGTTTTATGCATTATGTAATAGATTCAGGCGGGAAGGGTCCATGTACAGCCTGGTCATTAATTTCCTGTTTATTATCTGCTTATTGGCATTCCTGGTATTCCTGGGGGTACTGGGGTACTACCGGTACGAAATGCAGACCCTCATGGATTTATTTTACATCATGATCCTGGGCGTGGCCTTTATCTTTGGACAGGATTATTTTTACAAGGTACTTCGCCGGGACCAGGGACGGAGGGGGATCGGTTCGGGTATTTTTATAGTGATCGCCGCATGCTTCTTTTCCGCTCTGATCCTGGAGGTGCTGAATGCGGGGTTCCGGTATACTTATGAGCCGGTGTGGGTGCGGCTTAAGACCACTCTTCCGGAAAGCAGTCTTACCGGGCTCCTGACGGGTACGGTGGCCTTAGCAGCGGGAGCCATCCGGTACCTGATGTACTGGCAAAAAAATAAACTTCAGGCCCAGGTAACGGTGAAATCTGCCGAACTGGACCAGCTGAAGGCTCAGGTTAACCCTCATTTCCTGTTTAATGCCCTGAATACACTCTATTCCGTGGCACTGAATGAAAGCGCCGAAACCACGGCTGCCGGCATTCAGAAGCTGGGCGATATGATGCGGTTTATGTTAAATGAAAATAACCACCACCTGATCCCGATCTCACGGGAGGTGGAACAACTGGAAAATTATATTGATATCCAGCGGATGCGGATCGATGAAACCCAGGATATCCGGATCACCGTAAACCTCCAGCAGCCCGAAGCCGAGATCCGGATAGCGCCCATGCTCTTAAACCCTTTTGTGGAAAATGCATTTAAGCACGGGATATCCCTGGTTAAGCCGTCCTGGATTCATATTACGCTCACGTTTGATAAAGAAACCCTCTTTTTTAAAGTGCATAACAGCCTGCATCTGAACCGGGAAAGCGACCCTGAAAAATATAATAACGGCATAGGACTGGAAAATGTCAGGCGACGCCTAAATTTACTTTATCCCCAGCGCCACCGCCTGGTGATCGAGCAGAGTGAGCAGGATTTTTTTATTTCATTAACCCTCAAATACTGAATGCATATTGAAGCAATAGCCATAGATGATGAGCCTAAAGCCCTGGAAGTAGTGACTATGTTGGCTGAAAAAGTTCCGTTTTTAACTGTAAAAGCTACATTTACCGATGCTTTTAAGGCTATCCCCTATTTGCAGCAAAATAAGGTGGACCTTCTCTTCCTGGACATCAAGATGCCGGATATTTCGGGTTTCGAGTTTCTCAGCACCCTGTCCAGGAAACCCAAAGTGATCTTTACCACGGCCTATTCCGAGTACGCAGTAAACGCTTTTGAAGTAGATGCCGTAGACTACCTGATGAAGCCTTTTTCCCTGGCCCGCTTTTCCAAGGCGTGTAATAAGGCCCTGGAAGCGCTGGAGCCGGACACCCCAGAAGCGGACAGCATCTTTCTTAAAACCGGCATGGAGGAGGAAAAGATCTTTTTTGACGACATCCTGTTTGTGATTTCCCAGGGAAATTACATGGAATATCACCTGAAAGACCGTAAGCTGCTCTGCCGCCAGACCCTGCAGGAGGCCCTGCAGCAGTTGCCCGCCGAAAAATTCGTACGGCTCCACCGCTCCTATATCGTGGCCACCGACAAGATCGATAAGGTTTCCCGCACCGCTGTCTGGGTCCATAAGACGGAAATCCCGGTGGGGGCTTCGTATGAGGAAGCGTTCCTGATGATCAGGGAGAAGCTGTTGAAGAAGTGAAGTTAAGGTAATTTAACTTTTCAGTGTGTTTAAATACCTTAAATTTGTTCTCATCAGTTTTATTCTTCTATGAGAAATCTTATCCTGGGTATCGCCTGTATGCTTTTGACTTATGGAGCATCTTCCCAATCTCCCCATAACCTTGATTTTGAGCAATCAGATAAAGATTTTCCGAAAGATTGGAAAAAGATGGGCACTGCCGGGTATACGGTTTCGGTGGATTCCCTGGTTAAAATAAGCGGGAAAAACAGCCTGAAAATGGAGTGTACCCCGGAAAATTGGGTCTGGATGGGGTATGAAATAGGGAGTCCCATGAAAGGTAAAAAGCTGAAACTGAAAGGATATGTAAAAACGGAGAATGTGGACGAGGGTGCTGCCCGTCTATTCATTCGAATGGATCCCTTTAATCGTTTCTCAGAAGAAATAAAGGAGGTGAATATAGGAGGCACTACCGACTGGAAGGTGTATGAAGTTTCTGCGGAATATGATCCCCAGCTCATCCAAACCATTTTCGTGGGGGGCTACCTAAGTGGAAAAGGTAAAATGTGGCTGGATAACCTTATTCTAACCCTGGACGATAAAGATATTCAACAGATTCCGGTGGTTTTACCCCCGGCGAAACGGGATAGGGAGTTTGATGCCGGTTCCTCTATAAAAATAGACCGTTTAAGTAAGGAGCAAATAGCTGACCTGAAGAAGCTGGGGCTGGTCTGGGGATTTTTGAAATATTACCACCCGGGTATTGCTGAAGGAAAGTACAATTGGGATTATGAATTATTCAGGATACTCCCCCATTACCTGGCTCCGGATACGGATAAAAACAAGCTATTGGCCGATTGGATCAGGAAACCCGGGAAGTTTAAGACCGGGAAGCCAGCCCGGTATAAAGAGGTTAAAATAGCGCCGGACCTGGAATGGATATCTACTTCCGGGTTTTCGGATGAGGTGGTTAAGTTACTGTGGGAGGTCAGAAATGCGCAAAGAAACGGAGAGCATTATTATGTCACACTGATGCCCTGGGTGCAAAATCCCGGTTTCCGTAATGAAAACCCGTATAAAGATCAGACCGATTCAGGGTATAAGTTACTGTCACTCTTTCGGTATTGGAACATGATCAACTATTATTTCCCATATAAAAATCTCCTGGAAGAAGACTGGAAAGACGTTTTGGAGGAATTCATCCCTAAAGTAACACTAAGCGGTTCCCAGGAAGAATACGTATTATCCATACTGGAATTAACTGCCCGGATTCACGACTCTCATGCGTTTGGGATGGACTGGAACGGGCCTGTATATAACTATTTCGGCCAGAGAATGCTCCCGGTGCATGTCCGTTTTATTGAAGACAGGCCGGTAGTGACGGGTTTTCATCCCGGCGCCCCGGATATGGGCCTGGAAAAGGGAGATGTGATCACGCATATCCGGGAGAGATCCAGTAGTGAGATCGTGGTGGAGCAGTTAAAGTATATACCCGGCTCTAACCGGGCAGCTAAACTGCGGGATATGGCCCCCAAACTCTTGAGAACCAATGATTCTACTATGGTATTACAGATAGAAAGAAAAGGCCACACATTCCGGAAAGAGCTCCCCACCATACCCTGGGAACCGGTGTACCCGAAAACACCGGGAACAAGCGCTTTTAAGATAATGGAAAGTAACATCGGTTATATCGATAACGGGTTACTGAAGGTAAAAGACCTGAGAGTCCTATGGGATTCCCTGCAGAATACCCGGGCCCTTATTATCGATTGTAGGAATTATCCCTCTGATTTTGTGATCTATGAACTTTCCAGATACCTGCTTCCCAAAGCTGAAAATTTTGAGAGGTCTTCTAGCGGGAATATGAAAGAACCAGGGCTCTTTACGATGAAGAAACCGTTACCTGTCGGGAAAAAGAATCCTCATTATTATAAAGGAAAGGTTTTGATTCTGATAGATGAAACCACTCAAAGTTCCGCAGAATTTCACGTGATGGCCTACAGCCTCCATCCGAACGCCACCCTCCTGGGCAGTCCCAGCGCCGGAGCAGACGGCAATATCTCCAAAATAGAATTACCCGGGAATATAAGCACCTGGTTTAGTGGAATCGGGATATATTATCCGGACGGAAGGGAAACCCAACGGATTGGAATAGTACCGGATCTAATGGTCTGGCCTACCATTCAGGGAATACGGGAAGGACGGGATGAGGTCCTGGAAAAAGCACTGGAGTTAGCCCGAAAAGACGGTTCCGGACAATGATCTTTACCGGCCGGGAGAGAAACCCGGCACGATTTGCAGATGATCCATCTCCTTTCCTGCCAGCGTCTTCTCCCCTGTTTTCCGGAACCCGACTTTTTCGTAAAGCCTCCGGGCAGAGGGGTTGGCCTTTTCTACGAGCAATCCCAGGGTTAATCCCCGCTTTTCCACGTATTCACTAACCAGGTATTGGAGCAGGCTTCTGCCTATGCCCTGCCCCTGGCACTTCGGGTCTACGCCGATGGAATCCATATAAAACTCCCCGGCCTCTGTTTCATCTTCCGGTTGAAAGAGCTTTCGGGTCCGGGCCGTGACATATTCAGCTACGGGTTTGCGCAATTCCGCTAAAAGGGCACCGTCATAGATGTTAACTGCACCCGCTATCTCCCCTTCCCGGATGGCCACGTATACGTTATGAAAGGAGTACTGGTTATTTTCTGCACGTACCAGGTCATGCATGAAATTAAAGGCGGCCTCTTTATCTTTTTTGCCCAGGAATTCATAGACGATCTCCTCCATGGCCAGCAAGAGCAGGGCGGCTACGGCTGCGGAATCCTGGTATTCGGCTTTTCGTATTTCTGTTTCCATCAGCAACAAAATTACGTATATTCCTACCTTTAGAGTAATATTTTCACTAATTTTGGTAGATTAACCTAAAACAAAAACAATGAATAAAAAAGCTTTTACTGCTCTGACTTTAGGGCTGGCTCTGGCCGGGGGCGCTTTTGCACAAAAGGTACAGGATCTTCCTGAATACAGTATTCCGCAAAGCCAGACTACCAAACACATGAATATCCTGGCGGCAGACGAAATGCTGGGTAGAAAACCGGGTGAGGCAGGTAACCTGATCGCCGGCCGGTATATTGCGGAGCAATTCCGCGCATTGGGGCTGAAGCCGGCTAACGGCGACAGCTATTTTCAAAGAGTACCCCTGGAAACCGTTACCCCGCCACTGGAAGGGACCATCAGCACCAGTGAAGGAAGCGCTAAAATCGGGGCCGACTTTGTGTTAATGCAGGGAAACGGCATTAGTGGCGAGTACAAAACCGTTCACCTCCCCTATGCCTGGATAGATAAAGATAAGGGTTACGATGATTATAAAGGCGTAGATGTAAAGGGCAAGGTAATCATTACCAGTGTGGGTGTTCCTGATGCCGAGGCCCCTAACCAGCTTTATGCTTCCATAGAGGATAAGCAGAAACTGGCCAAAGAAAGGGGCGCCGTAGCCATCATTGAAGTATTTAACTCGCCGCGTCCCTGGAATATGGTGATACGCAATTTCGGACGGACTTCCACCAAAATGAAAAGAACGGAATCCGGAGAGATCCCCCACCTGTGGATCAGCTCTACATCCGCTAAAATACTGGTAGCAAATAAAATAAATAAGGTGAAGCTGGATGTGGGCGCCCGGGAAACCCGGGATGTTCTTACGTATAACGTGGCGGGTATCCTGGAGGGGTCGGATCCGGCGCTGAAAGGAGAATACCTGGTCCTTTCGGCCCACTATGATCACGTAGGCCACGGAGCGGGTGCAGGAAACGTATCGGCCGGTGACACCATCTTTAACGGTGCCCGCGATAACGCCTTCGGAACAGTGGCCGTTCTGACGGCTGCTGAAGCCTTTACACAGCTAAAACCGAAGCGGTCTATCCTGTTTATAGCGTATACAGCGGAAGAAATGGGCCTTCTGGGCAGCCGCTACTATGCACAGCATCCGCTGATCCCGCTGAATAAGACGGTATTTAATATGAATTGCGATGGCGCCGGGTATAACGACATCACCAAAATCACGATCATCGGGCTGGAACGCACCGGGGTTAAAGAGGAATTTGATACCGCTGCGCGCGCTTTCGGGCTTACCGCAGGGGATGACCCCGCCCCCGAGCAGAATCTCTTTGACCGTTCAGATAATGTAAGCCTGGCCGCAAAGGGCATCCCTGCTCCTACTTATTCACCGGGTTTTACGGCTTTTGATGCGGAAATCAGTAAATATTATCATCAGGCAGCAGATAACCCTGATAATATAGATCAGGGCTACCTGCTAAAATATGCACAGTCGTACACGTATGCCGCCCGGCTGATCGCTGACCGCGCCAAAGCGCCGGAATGGATCAAAGGCGACAAGTACGAACAGGCCTATAATAAGCTGTTCGGGAAGTAATTTATTGTCCTGTAAGCAGAGACGCACGGCAGCCAATACCCGCTGCCGTGCGTTTTTATATACAGGCGAAAAAAAATCCGGTGGACTGAACCAAATACAGGCGGGCACGGTTTACTCTATACAATGGGGACGACCGGTTTTGACGGCATGACGCCATTGCGGGTATAAGCATGTATGGAGTTGGTGGAAGGTCTCCATTTAAAAAATCTACCGAACAATAACTGGCAATACTTCGTATGCCATGGCTGCCTAATTTCGGAGTAAATTACGCATAAGCCACATCCCTCCCCGGCCAACCTCTGCCGCAGGGGACCCAGGGGTGTCAAACATGCAGAGGCGTTTGGAAACGGGCTTCTGATTTCTGAATAGTATCCGAGGAGATAAGGGTCAGACCAGGTACGCCGGACGGCTTTCTGACCTCGAAAATTAAGACCGGCTAAACATGTAGAAGGCTTGACAGTAGCCGTGTTCGGACCAGGGTTCGAATCCCTGCGTCTCCACTTAAAAATGACCAGCTGCTAACCCGGCCGGTCATTTTTTATTTTCAGCGGCCCGTCAGCGAAACATAGTTATGCAATGCCGTAGGATTCTCGGCCTGTTTCAGCATGTAATCAGCCACGTCTGCCCGGTTAACGGCCCCTATGCCGATGCCTTTGTAGAGATGGGTTTCTGCCCGGTAGCTGCCGGTTAATGGCTGGTTTCGGAGTAATCCCGGCCGTACAATTACCCAGGGAAGATCAGAAGAAGTAATTATTTCTTCCATACGGGTTTTATCCTCGTAGACCTTTCCCAGCAGAAGCCGGAAGATGAGTCGTATAGGCAAAGAATAATAATGAATACTTTCACCGGCTCCGAATCCCGTTAAAATGATGAATGGGATGTTCCGGGGAGCTTCTTTATAAATTTCTGTCAGCTCCTGTGCAAACCGGGAGTAGAGTGTGGTAGCGGCCCGGCTGGTTCCGGTCCCCAGCGTCACAATGACGGCATCGGCCATGTGGACCACCAGCCGGAGGTCTTCTTTGCGCAGGGCATTTCCCTTAATGGTTTTCAGGTGAGGATCCGGCGGCAGAGGGATGGCGGATCGGGAAAGGGTGATCACCGTATGGTTACGTTGCAAGGCCAGCTTCACGGTTTCAAGGCCTACACCGGTAGAAGCTCCAATTACAGCAATATTCATTTTTTCTGATTTTAGTCGTGCTGCAAATCTAAAAATGACGGCCGGAGATTGCATCATAAAGCCTTAAAAAACCACTATATTTGAGGATAGTACAAAATGGGATGAGAAATAAGCAAAAGCAGGAATGGCTACGGGATGTTCAGGATGTAATAGATATCATTGGCGGGAGATGGAAGGGCGCCATCCTGGCCAGCCTGTGCGATAAGGGAAAGCGTTTTAATGAGCTGCAAAGGGACCTGGATATCATTACACCCCGTATTCTTACGAAGGAGCTACGATACCTGGAAATGAATAAACTGCTGGTAAGAGAACCCGACTCTGGCAGTGGGGTAACTTATAGCCTTACGGAGCATGGGAAGTCACTGGAACCCCTCATTATCAGCATTGTGAAATGGGGAAAGAAACACCGGGAAGTGGTGCTGGGGCAGCCGATGGAGGTCTGAAATAATTTTATCATGAAGCTCCATTTATTATCTGAAGTTCAGAAGAAATAATTTTTATCTATCTTAATTTGCACATTAATCAGCAAAACTTATGGAAACCAAAAGAAAAAAAAGTAAGAAAAAAAGTGAGATGGGCTTCAAAGCCATGGAAGAGGAACCGAAGAAACTTTCTAAAATAGGTGAATGGTTTAAGAGCGGGCAGGCAGCATTTAAAATCATTGACCACAAGGCTGTTTTGAAATAATGAAGAGGTATTTGTTAGACACAAATATACTCGTGTATATTATGTGTGGAGAAGAATACAAGATACACAGGGATATAATGGCTGTCATTTCTGACGATTATAATATTTGTGAAGTGAGTTCTGTATCTATGATAGAAGTATCTCAACTTCTTAGGAAAGCTAAGATAAAGCCAAAGAAGGGCTGGAAAAATGAAAACGTATTAGAGTTAATAACCGGTAACCTGAATATTCGTATACTTCTCTTTACAGAAAGGCATATAAACACACTTCTAAAACTAGATGCAGAGTCCGGTCACAATGACCCGGATGATTTTGCCATTGTTTCACATGCAATAGCCGATCGTCATACTTTAGTTTCTTCAGACGAAAAGTTTAAGTATTATACTGGCCAGGGATTGAAGTTTCTTCACAATAAGCGGTAACCCGCTTACTTCCCGATCATAAAGCCCACCAGGGTCACCAGCAGTAAAACGGTCAGGGAGATATTCCACCATCTTTTGTGCTGTTCGGCGGGGTTCCGGATCAGCAGTACCAGGCATCCGATGCTCAGGAGGGTGCTCACCACCTGTATGGCTTTCTGGGCTTTGACCATCGGAACATTATAGGAGCCGTAAAGGGCAAAAAAGACCAATAGGACTACAGCAAGTTTTAAGTTAGCAGGTTTCATTTATTTCCCAGTTCTAAAAATTTCTTTTGAAAGATCAAAATTGCCACTACTCCGCAGAAAATGCAAGCATCGGCGAAATTAAAAATTGGCGTAAGGAAGTAGCTTCCGCCGTATCGGGGTACCCACGATGGCCAGAAGCCATCGAGCCAGTTAAAGTAGAACATATCGATCACCTCGCCGTGGAACCAGGGCGTTTTAACCCACTCCGGGGCATTTCCCGGCAGGTAAACGCCGTAGAAAATGCTATCGATCAGGTTCCCCAATGCGCCTGCCAGGATGGCGGCCAGCGCCCAAAGGATACCGTTACGGGGATGCTTATTGGACTGTTTAAACAGGTAATAACCGATCAGCACCATGGCCAGTACGCGAAACAGCGTAAGAGCTATCTTACCGTAATTCCCGCCCAGCTCCATACCGAAGGCCATTCCGGGGTTTGTGACATAATGCAGCTTAAAGACCCCGGGTATGAGGTCAATGGTCCCGTTATGTTGGGGAACTACCACATAGAACATCCACAGTTTGATGGCCTGGTCTATGAGTATAAGCAATAAAGTAAATAAAAAATATTTTCCGGCTAACCTCATGCTGACTTTCTTCTTTCCCTTTCTTTTTTGATCAATAAATATTCGCGGCTGCTCTGACCGGCGATAGACGAGTTTTCTGCGGCTCTCCGGATCAGGTAAGGCATCACCGCTTCAATAGGTCCGTAAGGCACGTATTTAGCCACATTGTAGCCTGCATTGGCCAGGTTAAAGGAAATATTGTCACTCATTCCCAGGAGCTGGGCAAAATACACCCGGCTGTCGTGTGAATCAATTCCATTTTCCGCCAGCAGGCCTACGGCCAGGTTACAACTGTCTTCGTTATGCGTTCCCAGGCAGATGCTGATGTATTCCACATTTTCAATACTCAGTTTCACCGCCTTGTTATATTCCGTATCGGTAGCGTTTTTATCGGGGTTGATAGGGTCAGCGTACCCTTTTTCTTCTGCCCGTTTCCGCTCTTTTTCCATATAGGCACCACGTACTAACTTAGCCCCCACCGTAAACCCTTCAGTTTTAGCGGCCAGGATATGTGATTCCAGGATGCCGTAGGAGGCCGTCCGGTACATCTGGTAGGTATTGTAAATGATGGTTTTGGCGGAAGTATTGTATTTCTTCATTTCTTCCAGGGCCAGCTCGTCAATCACGTCCTGGATCCAGGTTTCTTCCGCATCTATAAATAAGCGGACCCCTTTATCGGATGCGCTTTTGCAAAGCGTCTGGAATCTTTTAACGAGGCGCTGGTAGGAACTCCGCTTTTCGGGCGACAGGCAGTCCACCCCGTCTTCCTGCACTTCCGCCAGGAGATCGCGGGAGCCGATACCCGTTACTTTGAAAACAGAAAAAGGGATTTTATCCGGGTTCTGGTGCGCCATTTCGATGGTTTTCATCAGCTCTGCCTTGGTTTCGTCAAAGCTTTTCTCATCGTCTTCTCCCTCCACGCTGTAATCCAGGATAGTGCCTACTTTATACCGGTTCAGCTTATCAATGGTCTTTTCACAATCCTGGATATCTTCCCCGCCGCAGAATAATTGGAAAATTGTCTTTTTAATTATAAATTTTATGGGTAATCCCAGCTTCAGAAACCACTTAATAAAAAAAGTACCTATATTTACCAGCCCATTTTGGTTCATGGACATGAATATGTAGTAATTGAGGTTAAGCTGGCTCTTGGATTGGTTTTTGAACGCTGTTTCCGTATCTGAAAAATCAATACGACGTTTTGGTGCCATAGAATTACTCAATGAAATTTGAGCCACAAAGATAAACGGTTTTTAAGATAAAATAGGAATAGGATTAAATAGTTTCACTTAATGAAAGCAAATTTGAACGTATCGCCACTGGAGTCCTGGGTAAAAACAGATGGCAAACCCCTGATCATTGCAGGCCCCTGCAGTGCTGAAACAGAAGAGCAGGTATTGGAGACTGCCGAAGGCATAGCCCGTAACGGTTATGCGCATATTTACCGGGCCGGTGTATGGAAGCCAAGAACACGGCCGGGCAGTTTTGAGGGGAAAGGCGAAGAGGCGCTGCCATGGCTGCAGAAGGTAAAAGAGCAGACCGGGCTGAAGACAGCAGTAGAAGTGGCTACTCCGCAGCACATTGAACTGGCGCTGAAGTATGGCGTGGATGTATTGTGGATCGGTGCCAGAACTACAGTTAACCCGTTTAACGTTCAGGATCTTGCTGACGCATTAAAAGGTGTAGATGTGCCTGTACTGATAAAAAACCCCGTAAACCCGGACCTGGCGCTATGGGTGGGTGCTTTTGAGCGGATAGCCGGCGCAGGCATCACTAAAATGGGTGCCATTCACCGCGGGTTCTCCAATGCCCAGGAAACCAAATACCGGAACTCACCTATGTGGCAGATCGCAGTGGAATTTAAGACGCATTTCCCGTCCATCCCGATGATCGGTGACCCCAGCCACATGGCCGGAAAAAGGGCGTACCTGGCTGAGCTTACCCAGCGGGCCATGGACCTGAATTATGACGGTCTGATCATTGAGTCACACCGTAACCCGGATGAAGCATGGTCAGATGCGTCGCAGCAGCTGACACCGGATGCCCTGGGCGAAATGCTGAGCAGCACCGAATTCCGGAAAGCTACTTACGGTACCGATTTCCAGTCGGAGCTGGACAGACTGCGCGCCCGCCTGGATAACCTGGACAGGGAGCTGATGGAAGTGCTGGCCAGCCGGATGGCGGTAGTGGAGCAACTGGGCGAATATAAGCGTGATAATAACGTAGCTGTACTGCAGCTGGATCGCTGGAAGCATGTGCACGAAAGCCGGGCAGAATGGGCTAAAAGCCTGAATCTTTACCCCGAGGTGGTGGAAGAGCTGTTTAAGCTGATTCACATGGAGTCTATCCGGAAGCAGACAGAAGTAATGAACCGTCAGGCTATATAAGCTAACGGGATAAATAAAGTAAGGGCCGGGTTTCAGCAATGAAATCCGGCCTTTTTGGTATGTGAAATATTTTCTTATTTTTGTTATAAATATATCGGAAATATGAAAACTGTGCTGCTTGGAATCGGGCTTGTGGTGTTATTGGGATGCGCCCGGGAGGCTACCCAAAAAGACCTTTCTGCTTATGTGAATCCGTATATCGGGTCTAAAGGGCATGGTCACGTGTTTGTGGGGGCCAATGTGCCGTTTGGAGCCGTACAGTTAGGCCCCTCGCAGATCATAAGGAGCTGGGATGAGTTTAACGGGTGGGACTGGTGCTCCGGTTATAATTATATCAGCGAAGAGATCCTGGGTTTTACGCACACCCACCTGAGCGGAACGGGGATTGGTGACCTGAATGACATCCTGGTGCTGCCGGCTACCGGGAAACCCCGGCTGAAACCCATGGCGTTTGAAAAGCCTGAAACAGGCTACGGTTCGCTGTTTAAAAAAGAAAATGAAAAAACAGAGCCCGGCTATTACCGGGTTTACCTGGATAAATACGGTGTAAGGGCTGAGCTCACGGCTTCTGAGCGGGTAGGCATGCACCGGTACCGTTTTGAGAAGTCGGACAATGCCCACCTGCTGGTAGACCTGAAGTTCGGTATGGGGTGGGATGCTCCGGTGGCTACCCGCTTTGAGCAGGTAAATGACACCCTTTTTATGGGTGAACGTTTTTCTCGCGGCTGGTCCAAAGATCAGCGGGTGTTTTTTGCCCTGAAAACCTCAGTACCGGTTAAAAGGGTGGAGCTATATGAAGATACGGTGGCTGTTCAGGGAAACCGGGCGGCCGGTAAAGCTATCAAAGCCCTGTTATTTCCGGCGCTGACAGACAGCCGGAAAGAGATAGTGGTAAAAGTGGCGCTATCACCGGTAAGCGCTGAAAACGCCCTGCTGAATATGGATACGGAGGTGCTGCATAACGACTTCGACCGGCTGAGGGAGCAAGCCCGGGAAAAGTGGAATAATAATTTGTCGCGGATAGAGATCGAGGCCGCAGATTCGGTGAAAACGGTATTTTATACGGCCATGTACCATACGCGGTTTGCCCCTTCCCTCTTCAATGACGTTAACGGTGACTATCGGGGTTCGGACAAAGAGGTGTACCGGAATGCCGGTTTTCAGAATTATACTACTTTTTCCCTGTGGGATACCTACCGGGCGCAGCACCCCCTGCTGACGCTAACGGATCCGGACCGTTCGGAAGATTTTGCGCAGTCGCTCGTGAACATCACCGAGCAGCAGAAAGCCATGGCCCTTTGGCCGCTTTACGGCAGTGAAACCTTCTGTATGATGGGAAACCCGGCCATGACGGTGGTTTCTGACGCGTTCCGGAAAGGTCTGGTGAAGAAGGAAACGGCCCTGCGGGCTTTTGATGCATTTTATAAGGTGTCTAATCACCCTACCGAAGAGAAATTACCTGTAGGGCAGAAATGGGTGAAGGATCTGAAATGGATCCCGGCAGATAACATCCATGAAACCGTGGCCTGGGCCATGGAATATTCGGTAGCCGACGGCGCATTTTCAGCCATGGCCCAGGCATTGGGCAAAGCGGATGCCGCTAAGTATTACCAGGAGCGAGCCGGGCTCTACAAGCTTTATTTTGACCCGGAAAGGAAGTTTTTTAACGGGCGTTTTGCAGACGGATCCTTCCGTAAGAATTTTAACCCCTTCAGTGCGGATCACCGTACAAACGACTACGTGGAAGGCAACGCCTGGCAGTACCTGTGGATGGTACCTCATCAGCCCTATGAGCTGATTAAACTGCTGGGAGGCGACCAGGCGTTTGTAAAAAGGCTGGATGAGTTCTTTGCCCTGCCCAGCGAGCTGGAAGCTACGGCTTCCAATGATATCAGCGGATTAATAGGCCAGTATGCACACGGCAATGAACCCAGCCATCATGTGATCTACCTGTATACCTTTGCCGGAAAACCCGGCAAAACGGCAGAAAAACTGAGAGAAGTGGCTGATAAATTCTATACCACCCATCCGGACGGGCTAAGCGGAAACGAGGACGTGGGTCAGATGAGTGCCTGGTATATCCTGTCTTCTCTGGGTTTTTACCCGGCTAACCCGCTGAGCGGGGAGTTTGTGTTCGGGTCTCCCCTGGTAGATAAGGCTACTATAAAAGTAGGGGGCGACAAGACTTTCCGTATCGTGGTAAAAAATAACAGCCACACCAATAAATATGTTCAGAGCGTACGCCTGAACGGTAAAAACTATGAGAAGCTGTCTCTTTCCTATGCCGATATTATGAAAGGCGGTGAGCTGGAATTTACCATGGGCCCCCAGCCGGCAGAAGCCATGGAAAAGGCGCAACGGCCGAAATAAGCGGGCGCAGATGCACCCAAAGTAAATGCAGTAGTTATTTTTTCCCTACGTATAAAATCTGATACGCATCAAATTTTATACGTAGTGAGGGGAAAATCCCTAAATTTGCCCCAAAATAAAGATGTGAATGGAATTTATACCCCGTATAGGAATTACAACAGGTGATATTAACGGAATTGGCCCCGAAGTACTGCTAAAAGCCTTAAACACCCACCGTGTGAATAAAATTTGTATTCCTGTGATCTACGGTTCCGGAAAGCATCTGAGTAAATACAAAAACCTGGTAGGGATGCAGAACTGGCAGTACACCCACGTTCAGGATGCCACCCAGGCCCAGCAAAAGAATTTTAACCTGGTGAATTGCCTGAAGGGGGAGTATTTTGAGCTGACACCGGGTAAACTGGATCCGAAAGCCGGCCAGCTGGCTTTTGACAGCCTGGCCCGGGCCACCGAAGACCTGAAAGCCGGCAGGATCGATGCCCTGGTGACTGCCCCTATCAGCAAGGAAAATATCCAGAGCGAGTCGTTTAAGTTTCCCGGGCACACCGAGTACCTGGCCCAGGCGTTTGATAAGAAAGATGTGCTGATGTTTATGATCAGCGATATGCTCCGGATAGGTGTGGTAACGGGGCACATTCCTTTAGACAAAGTGAAAAAAGTGCTTACCCGCGAGGCCATCGCTTCCAAGCTAAACCTCATGCTTCATTCCCTTAAAGTGGATTTCGGCATTGCCAAGCCTAAAATAGCGGTGTTGGGTCTGAATCCCCATGCCGGTGAAAACGGCCTCCTGGGCGACGAGGAGAAGCAGGTAATCAGCCCGGTGATAGAGCAATACAAGAACAAAGGCCACCTGGTATCCGGCCCCTTCCCTACCGACGGCTTCTTTGCCTCGGACCATTTCCGGAAATTTGATGCTATCCTGGGCATGTACCACGACCAGGCCCTGACCCCCTTTAAAATGCTGGCCTTTGACAGCGGTGTTAATTTTACGGCGGGTATCCCGGGGGTACGGACTTCACCGGATCACGGTACCGGCTTTGATATAGCCGGGCAAAACCTGGCCGATCCGGGTTCCATGCTACACGCTATCTACGCCGCAGTGGATATCAGCCGCCAGCGGCAGGAGTATGCGGAGTTAGATAAAAACTCCATTAAACACCAGAAGATAGATATTGATAACCTGAAGAAGGAAAAGTATTAATTCTTCAGAACCAGGCTGACCACATTCTCCACATGAAAGGTGTGGGGGAACATATCTACGGGGGCTACGGCCTCTACTTCGTATTTTTCGCTTAATATTTCGAGGTCCCGGGCCTGGGTGGCCGGGTTACAGCTGACGTAAACGATACGCCGCGGTGCTACCTTCAGCAGTACTTCGCATACGGCTTTGTCCATGCCGGCTCTCGGCGGGTCAGTGATGACGATATCGGGTCTTCCGTTAGCGGCCACAAAGTCTTCATTCAGGATTTTAGCCATATCTCCCGCAAAGAAACGGGTATTGGGAATACCGTTAATCTCCGAGTTTACCTTAGCATCCTGTACGGCCGGTTCTATGTACTCCACTCCTACCACTTCCCGGGCCTGCCGGGCCAGGAAATTAGCGATGGTGCCGGTGCCGGTGTAGAGGTCATAAACCAGGTCATCAGGCCCGATTCGGGCGAATTCCCGCACCAGCTTATACAGTTCGTAAGCCTGTTCGGAGTTGGTCTGGTAAAAGGATTTTACACCGATCCGGAATTTCAGCCCTTCCATTTCTTCCGTGATATAGGGCAAGCCGTGGTAGTAAACGGGCTCCAGGTCAAAAAACGTATCGTTTCCTTTGGTATTAATGACGTAGCTTAAAGAGGTAACCTGAGGGAATTTTGCTATAAACTGATCCAGTACGGCTTTTATGGCCTGCTGGTCGTTTTCTGCAAACTGCACCAGCACCATGAGCTCACCGGTAGAAGTGGTACGGATCATCAGGGTGCGGAAGAAGCCTTTATGCACCAGGTGGTCATAAAAGGGCTTTCCGGAGGCCAGCGCCGCTTCCCGGAAGAAATTCCGGACGTCATTAGACGGATCCCCCTGGAGATAGCAGTGATGAATGGGGAGCACTTTGTCAAACCGCCGGGGCACATGAAAACCCAGGGCGTTCCTGTCCAGCTCATCTTCTGAATTCACCTCCTTTTCCGTGAACCACCGCGAATTGGAAAAAGTATATTCCAGCTTATTCCGGTAAAAACGGGTCCTGGCAGAGCCCAGGATGGGCGATGTATTCTTTAATGCCACTTTACCTATCCGGGACAGCTGATCGTATACCTGGCGTTCTTTCTGGGCCAATTGGGTCTCGTACGGTACGTGTTGCCACTTACATCCGCCGCAGTCGCCAAAATGCGCGCAGAAAGGTTCAATCCGGTCTTCACTGAATTTATTTATGGCCAGCACTCTTCCTTCGGAAAAACGTTTTTTGGATTTGGATACCAGCAGCCTTACCTCGTCGCCCGGAACTACCTTACTACCATCCACAAAAATCACCTCACCGTCATTTTTGGCGATGCATTTTCCCTCTGCAGCGAAGTCGAGGATCTGTATGTTTTCAATTTCGTATTTTTTCTTCATGCAAGGTGCTTTATCTTTGCAAAGATGAATGAGAAAATTAAAAGAACGGATAAAAAAAAAGCGATGAGTTTTTCATCGCTTAGTGATCCCGCTGGGATTCGAACCCAGGACCCATACATTAAAAGTGTATTGCTCTACCAGCTGAGCTACGGAATCAAGACTCAATTCAGAAAGTGTCTCTCTCAAATGAGGATGCAAAACTATGCATTTATTGCTACAGTTCAAAAGCCCTTTATTAAAATATTTTTACTTTTTTTCGCCCTTTTGAGCCAACCTTTTGATACTAAAGCACAAAACGATATTGCACAAAAGGCCGATTCGTTGTTCCTGGCCAGGAATTATGCGGAAGCAGCCAAAATGTACGAGGCGATCTTTGGCGACCCCAAGGTGAACAATGAAAATGTGAGCCTGAAGCTGGCTTATATTTTCGAAAACGAGGGCAATGCACCCAAGACACTTTTTTACCTGAACAGCTATTATAACCTCCGGCCCACCGATGAGGTTTTTGATAAGATGAATAAAATAGCGCTGACCCATAAATTCACGGGCTATGAGCGGAACAATATCAATTTTGTGTTTGCCCTCTACCAGCAGTATTACATTTTTATCCTGTATGCGGTGATTTTCCTGGGCGTTTTCCTGCTGTGGGTGCTTCTGAACAAAAGAAAGCAGGGAAAGCCCGTCTACCGCAATAACTGGGCGCTGGTGATTACTTACCTGGTGCTCCTGGCACTCCTCATTAACCTCCCGTCCAGCTATAAATCGGCTATTGTAAGAGAGAAAACCTACCTGCGAGACTACCCCAGCTCAGCCGCCACGGTCATTGGCGAAATTGAACCCGGGAACAAGATTAATATCTTTGGTAGTGATGATATCTGGCAGAAGGCGTACTGGAACCGCGGGGTGGCGTATGTGAATAAGAATGACCTGTGGCTACTGGAGAATTGAAGATGTTAAAAAGTGCACAAATTGCTGCGTTATTTTCGGAATCCGCCCTCAGTCACATCCTTTAGTATGCTCCTACGGACTCATCCTCAACGCCTTGCATTTTGCGCACTTTTTTGAACATCTTCCCGGGCCGTAATAATCCATAGTTGACGGCCCTTTTCATTTTATATTGCTTCGAGAATCCGCTGCGGATCTACCGCCTGCCCGATCTTCTCTTTCAGGTCGGCGATCTTCACGCGTTCCTGCTCCATGCTGTCGCGGTGGCGGATGGTGACGGTGTCGTTTTCCATGGTTTCGTAATCTACGGCTATACAGAAGGGCGTTCCGATCAGGTCCTGGCGGGTGTAGCGCTTGCCTATGGCGCCGCCGTCATCATAAACGGTTCGGAACGACAGCCGGAGGGAGTCGGCGATCTGCTGGGCTTTTTCTGCCAGGCCGTCTTTCTTCACCAGGGGCAGGATGGCCACTTTTACGGGTGCCAATGCCGGGTGAAGTTTCAGGTAGGTACGCTCTTTTTCGCCGGTTTCCACAGTAAAGGCATTACAGAAAGTGGCCAGGAAGAGGCGGTCGGCACCTACGGAAGTTTCCACCACGTAAGGGATGTAGTTCCCGATGGCTTTGCCGTCTTCGCCCAGGTCCGGATCAAAGTACTGCAGTTTCTTCTTCGAAAGCTCCTGGTGATTTCTCAGGTCGAAGTCGGTACGCGAGTGAATACCTTCTATTTCCCGGAATCCGAAAGGAAATTCGTATTCGATGTCCACGGCGGCATTGGCGTAGTGCGCCAGCTTTTCGTGGTCGTGGTATTTCAGCTTTGCGGCCGGCAGGCCCAGGGCCTTATGAAAACGCAGACGCGTGGCTTTCCATTTTTCGTACCATTCCATTTCGGAGCCGGGACGTACAAAAAACTGCATTTCCATCTGTTCAAACTCCCGCATCCGGAAGGTGAACTGGCGGGCCACGATCTCGTTCCGGAAGGCCTTACCGATCTGGGCTATCCCGAAGGGCACCTTCATGCGGCCGCTTTTCTGCACGTTCAGGAAGTTTACAAAAATCCCCTGGGCGGTTTCAGGCCTTAAATAAATCAGGCTGGCGTCTTCAGCCACGGAACCTACCTGGGTAGAGAACATCAGGTTAAACTGGCGTACTTCGGTCCAGTTGGAGGTTTTGGAAATGGGGCATACAATCCCCTCTTCAATGATCAGTTCTCTTACTTCATCCAGCTTTTCAGCGCCCAGCAGGGCACCCATTTTCTGAAGGAGGGCCTGGGCCCGGGGCTCATCGCCGGCAGCGGCGTATTCTTCCGCTTTGCCTTCCAGGAGCTGATCGGCCCGGTAGCGCTTTTTAGAGTCTTTGTTATCGATCATGGGGTCATTAAAGCCGTCCACATGGCCTGAAGCTTTCCAGGTAAGCGGATGCATGAAAATGGCGGCGTCTACGCCCACGATGTTATCCTGAAGCTGGGTCATGGCTTTCCACCATACCTGCTTGATGTTATTTTTCAGCTCCACCCCGTTCTGGCCGTAATCGTATACGGCCTGGAGGCCGTCGTAAATCTCGGAAGAAGGAAATACGAACCCGTATTCTTTCGCGTGACTGATAATGTCCTGTAAAGTGGCACTCATAGATTAATTGTTTATTCCGGTATACATTGAATTAATGGCAGCGTATTCTTTGAGTAGGAATGCCTGCAGTTCTTCGTTAAATAGTTTTTTTGATTTGTCGTCCAGCTCTTCGTAAAGCTCCTTCAGCTCCCGGTTGATCTGTGCTTTTTCGGCCTCAGAAGAAGCGTTCATCGCCCTGACGTGGTATTTTTTAAAATCAAACGAGCTCATTTTTCTGCATAGTAAGGGTGACTCCGGCGGCGGTAACGTTCAGCGCATAGGTGCGCCCCATCACCACCGGCAAATTTACACTTTCATGGCCAAATTGAAAACCGAAAGCCACCGGATAATCATAAGCGGCGGTATGATGGCGAATGATCTCTTCCACTGTAAAGCCAAAGGAGGGCTCGCACATATCGGTAAAGGAACCGGAAACCAGCCCGGCCAGGTGCTTTAATTTCCCGGCCCGCTTCAGCTGGACCATCAGCCGGTCAATGTTATACAACTTCTCGCCGATATCCTCCAGGAAAAGGATCTTTCCGTCATAGGAAATGTCAGATGCCGAGCCTATGCAGTGGGCCAGCAGCACCAGGTTCCCGCCTACCGCCCGGCCGCTTCCGCTGCCCTCGCGGTTAGCGGCGCATGCCGCCATCCGGAAAGCCGGGGTTTCGCCAGACAGCACGGCACGGAGCTGTTCGGAAGAATGAGTGTCAAAGCTCAGGGTTTTGGCCATCGGGCCGTGTATGGCTTCATAGCCCAGGGCATTCAGGTGAAGCACCACTGCGGTAAGGTCGGAAAAACCGCTGAGCCATTTGGGGTGCTTTTGGAAAGCCGTAAAATCCAGGTGGTCTATGAGGTCGGAAACGCCGTATCCACCGCGGGCGGCCAGGATGCATTTTACTTCGGGGTCATCCAGAAAACGCTGAAACTCCTGCAGGCGATTCTCAAATGTATCGGAGAAATTATGAAAGGAGCGCCCTACTGTGGCCCCCGTTTCTACCCGAAGGCCCCAATCCTGAAGCATTTTTATTCCCGGGGCCACATCTTCCGGCTGAACCCGGCTGGCGGGGGCGGTGATAGCGACCTTATCGCCCGGTACTAAATAAGGAGGGGTACGCATTATATAAAAACCACATCTTTGACGATCTCGCCGCCCATTTCTTTGTTTAAGAGGGAAATGATTCCGGACTTCGCCAGAACCAGTTCCTGTCTTAAAGGCGCAGAGGATATCCGTAGAAAAAGGACTCCTTTGCTGATATAAATCTTTTCTGTACGCTGCGCAATAGAAACCCCCATCAGCTTTTCCCAATACGTGACCAGGTAGGTCTCGTTATAGCGGGACCGGAGCTTGTAAGCGTTCAGGAAGGACTCAAAGGCCTCCCCTATGCTCTGGGCTTTGGTTTTGCGGGCGGTAACAGACATTTATACTTTTTTAGAAATAGCGAATTTTTCAAAAGTGAGCTTGGCGCCGCCTCCGGCTGAAATGGTTACGGTGGCATCGTCTTTAGACAGCACTTTACCGTGAAGTCCTCCGGCGGTTACCACGTCATCGCCCGGCTTTAGCTCTTCCACCATTTTTTGTTGATCCTTTTGTTTTTTCTGCTGAGGACGGATCATAAAAAAGTACATTACGGCAAACATACCCACCATCATGATCAGGAAGCTCATGTTTCCACCGCCCCCTCCGGCTTGTAATAATATCATAAAAATTTATAAAGTTAATTACGCTTTTGATTTGATCTGACCCATCAGATCCTCTACGTCTTCCAGCAGCTTTTCTGCTTTCTGACGGGCTTCATTCACTACTTTTTTACCTTCGGCTTTGGCGCTGTTATCTCCGCCGGCGTATTCCAAAGCTACTTCTTCTCCTCTTTCCCGGAGGTCTTTAATGAAGTTTTTAAGCTGATCTCTGTAATCGCCCAGGCCGGAAGATAATTTCTCGCGGGTTACTTCCCCTTTTTCAGGAGCGAATAATATACCTATTGCGGAACCGGCAGCTATGCCGGCCAGAAAAGCTATTAAAGATTTTGCTTGAGTGTTCATATAGATTTTGTTGTTTTTGGTTTGATAAATATAAAATCAAAACGTAAGATCACCAAGAAAAATTTCAATCTACCGGTTATCCAGCATTCCGCGGCCTGTTTTCCGGATGAGTCCTTTGGCCTGCAGATCCTTGCAAACGGCGTCCAGGATGCCGTTTATGAAGACCTTGCTTTTATCTGAGCTATAGTTTTTGGCGATCTCGATGATCTCGTTGATCGTTACTTTGACCGGTATGCTGGGAAACAGGGTCAGTTCGGCAATGGCCATCTTCAGCAGGATAAGATCCGTTTCAATGATCCGCTCCAGGTCCCAGTTTTTAAGGTGGGGCAGAATATAATCCAGGAATTCTTCGTCACGCGAGGCCGTTTCCCGGAACAGGCTCCGGAGAAAGTCTTTGGTTTCTTCCCACTGCTCATCCAGCTTTTCCACCAGGATGGCCTGGTCTTCCACGTAGTTATCAAAGGTATGAAAGACCATGGTACGGAGGATCTCCCGGTCTTCCGACCAGAAAATGTGCAGCTTTTCAAAGAAATCCACACTGACCTCGTGCTTCAGGATGATGTTTTTGACGATATATTTGACAATAGCCAGCTCATCTTCCCGGGTTTTGTTAACAATAGCCTGGTATTCAGCGATGTGGGTATTACCTTTTACGGCTTCGTTATACAGCTTATTGATCAGGGAAGACTCATTATCCAGGCTTACCGAACGTTTCAGGGAGTAAAATTCCAGCTCTTTCGCTGATTTAAGGGCGGCAATAGCCTTATTTTTTCCTAACACGGAATCCGATTTGGCAGCCAGAAGAACCAGGAGGTTAAGAATATACAGGTAGATATCGTAGGTTTTCTCGGCGTCTATCAGCGTTTGGGCAGCATGAAAGTCGAAGTCCTTTTTGTTCTTCAACCGGTAATATTCACGGGCCTTGGCTACGGCGACTTTGATCTCGCGGGGCAGGGCGTCGTCTGTGGTGGTTATCCTCTTTTTGATCTCGTCTTCAAACACCGATTGCGCCAGCCGGGTCATCCCGGCGAGTTTATTCCGGTCCTGCTTCTCCATGGAATTCAGATCAGGAGCAAAAGCCTCGGATATCAGTTCCTGCGCAAGTAAATAGTTGGCCCCTTTCGATATCTCCAGGGCGTACAAGCCCTGCATTGCCCTTACTCTCGCCAGTCTACGATTCAACATATATTCAAAGAACTTTAAAACGGGTGCAAAGATAATAGAAAAGATGCGTAATTTTAAGCGATTTTTCAATTGCAGATGCAAATTATTCTCAGGGCAGGGATCTTGCTACTCTTTCTGTTTTCTTCAGCCAGTGCTCAGAAAATACTATCTCCCGGTGAATTTAATACTGACCTGGAGCGGCTGCACGGCCTGCTGCTGAAGTATTATCCGGGTCTGTATTATTATGAGAGCGCAGACCGGTTTTCAGCCCGGATGGATTCGCTGCGGGAAACCGATTCCCTGTCCGTGCTGGAGGCCTACCGGCGTTTTTCCCTGCTGACCAGCGAGATACAGGACCTGCACCTGTCTGTGGGGCTCCCGCCGCGCTATTTCGGTAAGGACATCCGGGTACTCCCCCTGATCCTCCGGAAATTCGGCAATGATTTTTATGTACATTATAACCAGTCGGATGACAGCACCCTGGTCCGGGGCACGCTTATCCGCTCCCTGGATGGGGTACCGCCCATCTCTGATTTTTACCGGTTCAGAACCCTCTACGGTGCGGATTTCGGGAATCTCTACAGTAAGAATTATTATGCTGAACGCAATTTCTCCGGGCTCTACACCCGCTGGTACGGGAAGCGCGATTCCGTGGAGATCCGGTATAGGCTGCCCGGAGACAGCTCCGAACACCGGGACAGCCTGAAGTTCCTCCCGCCCAAAACGGCCATGGCCCGGCTGACCAAAAGGTATAAAAATGTGCGGCGCAAAAACTTTGACCTGGAAATTACTGACTCCCTAAGCCGCACGGCCAAGCTTGACATCACGACGTTTAAGGGCAGGAAAAGCCTGTTTCCTTTTACCGAAAATAAATTCAGAAAACAGTTAAAGCGAAGTTTCAGGGAGATAGAAGCCGATAGCATCCGGAACCTCATCCTGGACCTCCGGGGCAACGGCGGCGGTGCGGTAGTGAATGTGGAGCGGCTGATTTCCTACCTCTCACCCACCCCTTTCCGGATCTATGACAGTGTCTATATCACCCGGGCGGGATTCCGGAAGATCTTCCGGCCTTACCTGGGGGTTACAGCGCTGGCGGGCCGGCTGTACCTGAACCGGAAAACGGAAAACGGTTATTACAGAAGCTATGTTACTGAAAAGAAAAAATCGAAACCGGTACGCCGCCACGGGTACGGGAACCGGCTTTTTGTGCTGATGGATGGCGGCTCATATTCCGCCACTACGTTTACCATTTCCTTGCTCCGGAACCTGGACAGGGGTATCTTTGTGGGGACTCCGCCGGGCGGGGCCAATTGGGGGTCTTTTGCCGGGCAATTTTATTCGGCCAAGCTCCCGAACTCGGACATTCGGGTGAGACTTCCCCTGATGAAGCTGGTTCACAGTACGGAAGGGCTGAAACACAGTGATTTTTTTGTACAGCCTGACTTTTACGTGGAACAGAGTTTTGAGGATTTTCTCCAACGGAAAGACACCCCGGTGGAATTCATAAAACAGCTTATCGTCAATGAAAGAAATTAAAAGCCTGATCTGGAAGGATATCAAACTGGAACTGCGCCAGCAGAATACCATAAACACCATGGTGCTGTTTATGGTGTCTACCCTTTTTCTGTGCTATATCAGTTTTATGCTGAGAACGGATAACCTGGATAAGCTGACCTGGAATACCCTTTTTTGGATTATTCTTCTATTCTCGGCCGTAAATTCTGCCGGTAACAGCTTCCGGAAGGAAACTTCCGGCCGGCACCTGTATTATTACCAGCTGGCTGGCCCGGGTGCCATCATCATGGCCAAGATCATTTTTAATTTTTTACTGCTGCTGGCGCTGTCATTGCTGGGCTTCGGATTGTACCTGGCCCTACTGGGAAACTACGTCAGCGACTACCGCTTATACCTCCTGGCCCTGGTGCTGGGCTCCCTGGGTTTCAGCTCTTCACTGACCCTTTTGGCAGGTATTGCCTCTAAAACCGATAATTCATCCGGGGTACTGGCGGTGCTGAGTATGCCGGTTTTACTGCCGCTGATCAATATGCTCATCAAGCTTTCCAAAAATGCAATGGATGGCCTGGATTTTTCAGTCAGTTATGACGAAATAATGACTATCTTTGGAATTGATTTAATAGTTATCGCGTTAAGTTATTTGTTATTTCCCTATTTGTGGAAGAGTTAAAACATGAGAAAATACTGGTGGAAATTCCTGGGGGCTGGGCTGCTCCTGTTTAGTGTTATTTTTGGATTTTTAGGAGAAACACCGCGTCGGGAGATCCTGAATGAAACCATCCGGATGGTCTATTTTCATGTGCCCATGTGGTTTTCCATGATGGCCCTGATGATCAGTTCACTGGTGTACTCCGTGCGCTACCTGCAGAAAGGAAATATCCGGGATGATATTTATGCCTCGCAGTTTGCTGCGGTCAGTATCATTTTTGGTATCCTGGGCTTCCTGACCGGTATGCTGTGGGGGAATTTCACCTGGGGCGACTGGCTGCCTAAAGACCCTAAGCTGATAGCGGTGGAAGTGGGCCTGCTGATCTATTCGGCTTATTTTATTTTGAGGGGTTCATTTGACGACGAGCAGCGGCGCGGCCGTCTTTCCGCCATTTACAATATTTTTGCCTTTGCCTCTTTTATGCCGCTGGTGTGGATATTACCCCGGCTGACCGACTCCCTGCACCCCGGAAACGGCGGTAACCCGGCGTTTGGCAGCGATATGGATATCAAAATGCGGATGATATTTTACCCCGCCGTACTGGGCTGGATCATCATCGGAACCTGGATAGCCAGCCTGCGGATCAGATTGAAATTAATTAACGAAACTATAAACGAATGAAGCTTCTGAGTTTTCTTCAAAGCGTGGAAATGGCCGATACGATGCGTTCGGAAGGCAAAATTTATGTGGTGGTGGCCGGATTGGTCATTATCGTGACCGGGTTCCTGGCTTACCTGTTTTTACTGGACAGGAAGGTCACTAAGCTGGAAAAGGAAGTAAATAACCTGAAGTAGTTATGAAAAAAAGTCATATTATCGCTTTAGGGGTGATTGCTATAGCTGTTGCCATGATCATTTCCACCCTGGCGGACGCCAGTACCTATCTTAGCTTTAAGGAAGCCAAAGAACTGGCTGAAAAGGGGAATACCAAAACCGTGCACGTGACCGGCGTGCTGCCCCGGAACGCAAAAGGCGATCCCGTGGGCTTACGTTATGAACCTTCCGTTAACCCGAACCGGTTTGAATTCCTGATGACGGATTCCCTTCAGGCACAATACCGGGTGATCCTGAATGAGCCCAAACCCCAGGACATGGAGCGGTCAGAGAGCATAGTGGTTATAGGCCGCATGAACCTGGAAGGCGATTATTTTGAAGCCGATAAGATCCTGCTGAAGTGCCCTTCCAAATACAATAACGGGGAGTTAAAAACCGATGAAGACGGATATGTTAGCTACGGAAAATAGTATAGACACATCCGCTCTGATCCATGGCCTGGTGACTTCAGGCATCCCTTTTGTGGTTTACCGGCTTCCCCGCCGGAACCGGTTCCGGCTGCTGGTGTCGTACAGCTCCTTTCAGCCCCTTGAAAAAGTAGATTTTGAAGAGCTGCCTTCGGGTTTTGCCTTCGCCCCTTTTAATACAGCGCTTTCTCCTGTTTTGTTTTTGAAAACTGATTTTGAACGGGAAGCTGATTTTGATAGTGCCCAGCTGGATATTTCTGACCTGAAGTGTCACCTGGAGCTGCCGGAGAAGCAGGAAGGTTTTGCTTTTGAACCCCTGGCTTCGGATACCCTTGATGCCGCGGAATACCAGGATAAGGTAAGGCAGGTTCTGAACCGGATCCGCAGTGGTGAGGCCCGGAAAGTGGTGCTTTCCCGCCGTAAGGCTTTGGGAAGAATCACAGAGAGTAATTATTTTGGCGCTTTCAAAACCCTGAATACTTCTCATAGTGATGCTATGGTAAGTATGGTTTATTTACCTCACTGTAAGCAGATTTGGTTAGGTGCTTCTCCGGAAGTGCTGGTGTCCCAGGACAGTCGCGGGGTATTTACCACCATGTCACTGGCGGGCACGCAGTCGGCTTTTGACCGGGAAGGAAAGGAGATCCGTCCGGTAGATGCGCTATGGACACATAAGGAGATCGAAGAGCAGGCCATAGTGGGACGCTACATCATTAACTGCCTGAAGAAGATCCGGGTGCGGGAGTTTGAAGAGGAGGGGCCCAAAACGGTAAAAGCCGGAAACCTGCTTCACCTGCGCACATTCTACAGCATTGATAACCGGGAAGTGAATTTCCCGAACCTCAGCTCGGTGATGCTGAACCTGCTCCACCCTACCCCGGCCATTTGCGGAATGCCGCGGGAGAGTGCGGAGCGGGTGATCGGGGAGATTGAGGGGTATGACCGGGAATTTTACAGCGGCTACCTGGGGCCGGTAAACGTGGAGTCGGAAAGCCACCTGTTTGTGAACCTCAGAACGCTGAAAGTGGAAGACGGGGTGGCCTACGTGTATGCCGGCGGCGGTATTACAGAAGATTCCCAGCCGGATAAGGAGTGGGTGGAAACGGAAATGAAGATGGGGACAGTGAGCCGGGCGTTTGATAATTTTAAGGATTTTTAGTAATTTTGGATATGAATTCCGGCAATTAGTGCTAAAGTACCCCTTCTATGCAAAAACTTATCCTTAATCAATCCCTTCAGCAGAGGCTTTCGCCGCAGCAGATCCAGTTCATTAAACTCCTGCAGATCCCTACTGTTGAGCTGGCTCAGAGAATTGAGGAGGAGCTGGAGATCAATCCGGCGCTGGAAGAGGGAAAAAACATGGAACAGGAAAAGTATTCCTCCGGCGGAGAAGATTCATATTCCGAAGACAGTGATAACCACCAGAGCATTGATACCTATAGCCTGGATGATTTTAACCTGAAGGACTACCGGGGTGACAATGACGATTACGGCGGTTACAAGATGTCTGACAGCTACCAGGATGAAGCCCGTGACGTGATGCCGGTGGTGTCTGTAGACTCCCTGCAGGAATCCCTGATGCAGCAGCTGGGCTTTTTACAACTGAATGACCGGCAAACGGTGATCGGGAAGCAGCTGATAGGCTCCATAGAAGATGACGGCTACTTAAGAAGACCGCTGCGCTCGATCTGTAACGACCTGGCTTTCAGTCAGAATATCTATACCAATGAAGAGGAAGTAGAAGGCGTTTTACGGAAGATCCAGAAGTTTGAGCCGGCGGGAATAGGCGCCCGTGACCTCCAGGAATGCCTTATCCTCCAGATTGAAAAAAAGGCCAATTCGGTGGAAAATAACCTGGCGCTGACGGTGCTGGAAGATTATTTCGACGAATTCAGTAAGAAGCATTTTGATAAGATCCAGAAAAAGCTGGGTGTGGATGACGAGACGCTGAAAAGTGTTTTCCAACTGATCACGCGGCTGAATCCCAAGCCGGGGAACATGATTTCCACCTCGCATAATGTGGCTTACCTGATGGCCGACTTCATTGTGAGCTTTGTGAACGGAAAGATGGAGATCATCCTGAACTCAAAGAATGCCCCGGACCTGCGGATCAGCAAGTCGTTTTCCGATATGCTGGATACCTATTCGCGGGGCGACAAGCAGAATAAGCAGATCAAGGAGACCGTTACTTTTGTGAAGCAAAAACTGGACGCGGCTAAATGGTTCATTGATGCCATCAAGCAGCGCCAGCAAACCCTGCTGAAGACCATGGAGGCTATTGTGGACTTTCAGTACAGCTTTTTTGTGGAAGGTGATGAAAGTAAGCTGAGGCCCATGATCCTGAAGGATATAGCGGATAAGATTGATATGGATATTTCCACGGTTTCGCGGGTGGCGAACAGCAAGTCGGTGCAGACGGATTTCGGGATCTACCCGCTGAAATACTTCTTTTCGGAGGGCATTGCCACGGAGTCCGGAGAGGACGCTTCCAGCCGGGAGGTTAAGAATATCCTTAAGGCGCTTATTGATGAGGAAGGGAAGACATCGCCCTACTCCGATGACAAGCTGGAAAAGCTGCTGAAGGCCAAGGGGTACAATATAGCCCGGCGTACCGTGGCCAAATACCGGGAACAACTGGGGATTCCGGTGGCCCGTCTGAGAAAAGAGATTTAACCCGTTTGAATTGTGCTTCAAAAAATCGCGAAAGGAATTTCCTACCTACTGCATCCGGTATTTATACCTTCTTACCTGGTTCTGGCCCTGAAGTGGATCGCCCCTTTGCCGGTTTTTTATGTGTTTATGGGTCAGAAGCTGTTTGTGGCTTTGTTCCTGCTGACGTTTACATATACGGCCATCGTGCCGCTGCTCTTTGTCTACCTCCAGTACAGGATGAACTTTATCAAAGATTTTACGTTGAATCACCGGAACGAAAGGCCTCGTGTATATCTCTTCACCTCGGGCTTTTTCCTGGCGGTGGCTTATTTTTTAAACGCCAAAGGAAGTGTTTTTATGCCGACTGCCGTTATTTTCACGGCGATGGCGGTGAATATCCTGGGCCTGTTCCTGCTGAATTTTTTTGATAAGATCAGTGCCCATGTTTCGGGGATTTCCGGTGTGCTGGGCGTTTTTACAGCCCTGTTTTTCCGGTATGCAGACCCGCACCTGGTACCGGCTATCCTGACAATTCTGCTTTTAGTTGGGATAATTTCATCTTCCCGGTTAATTTTGGGGGCGCATAACCTCCGGCAAGTGGTGATCGGCGGCGTGTGGGGTTTTATCACCGGTTTTGTGGGTGTGTTTTATTTTATGAAATTGTAGAGCATTGAAGATAAAAATAGGAACAAGGGCCAGTCAGCTTGCATTATGGCAGGCGCATTATATCCAGAGCCAACTGGAGGCTGCGGGGGCGGAAACGGAGATCGTAGCCATGGAAACCCGCGGTGATAAGGTGCTGGATGTAGCCTTATCCAAAATAGGAAGTAAAGGCGTTTTTACGGAAGAACTGGAGGAAAAACTCCTGAATGAGGAGATACATATAGCGGTACATTCGGCTAAAGACCTGCAGTCGGACCTGGGGCCTGCGTTTGAGATCATTGCTTTTACGGAACGTGAAGCACCGGATGACGTGCTGATCTCTGACCGGCCTGTGGATCTGTCGCAGCCGCTGGTGATAGGCACCTCCTCCGTGCGGCGAGTAGCCTTTTTCAAAAGGTATTATCCTCATATTCAGTTGGTCAATATGCGGGGAAACCTCCAAACCCGCCTGCGGAAAATGCGGGAAGGCCAGTGTGACGCCCTGGCCCTGGCGTATGCGGGGGTAAACCGGATGAATTATAACGGGCTGATCGTTCACCGCTTCCCGCTGCAGGAGTTTATCCCGCCGGTGGGTCAGGGTACCATAGCAGTGGAGATTTCGGTTTCCCTGGATGAGGATACTAAAAATTTCGTAAAAAGTGCTTGTAATAATGAAATAACGGAGAAATGCTTGTTGGCCGAACGGGCTTTTCTGAAAGAGATGAACGGTGGATGCTCCATACCGGTATTTGGCTACGCCAGGTATACGGAAGAGGGGATTGTGTTCCAGGGCGGAATCACGTCACTGGACGGCCAGAACAGGATCCTGGTAGAGCAGACCGGCACAGAACCGGCCGGGCTGGGCCGGCAGGCGGCTTTTCAGGTGCTGGAGAATGGTGGTAGGGAGATCATGGAGGAGATAAAGAGCGGACGGGGAGAGTAACTGTGAGCTGAGAGAGAGGAGCAAAGAGAGCGGCGGTTTGCGGTTAATGAATAATAAGCGAAGCGTGGCCCAGTGAAACGGTGCCGGGCGACGCTTCGCCCGGTGAAGCGTCACCCGGCGAGACGTCGCCCGGCGAGACATCGCTCGGTGAAGCGTCACCCGGATGAAGTTGGAGAATTTTTATACATGAAATAACCATGAGCAGTCGGCTCACAAAAAGGTACGCCTGCTGCCGTTAAGGAATAAAAGCGGGGTGTGTTGGGGCGGTCATCTGTGTTATGAACATGCGTAGTAGCACGTCCTCTCTGACCCGGTCTCGTCTCGACTAAGAACTGATTGCTTAAGGCTGAAAACATTTGTACATAATGAAGAAATTACTGATACTCGCCTCCCTCCTGACGCTAAGCGCGTCTGTCTTTTCCCAAAAGAAAGACTACCTGTATACCCTGGAAACCGATAAGGGGCAGTTGCATTTCGTTTTATACGACGAAACACCGCTGCACAAGGCTAATTTTGAGAAGCTGGTGAGCTCCGGCTTTTTTGACGGCCTTCTTTTTCACCGGGTAATTAAAGATTTCATGATCCAGGGCGGTGACCCGGAATCCCGGAATGCGGAGAAAGGCACCCGGCTGGGTGGCGGCGGCGGTAATATGGAACGGATACCGTTTGAGTATAATCCGGTGCGTTTCCATAAAAAGGGAGTGATAGCGGCGGCCCGTGACAATAACCCGGAAAAGAAGTCGAGCGCCTGCCAGTTTTATATTGTCCAAGGCAAGAAAATCACCGATTCCGAGTTAGATGCCCTTGAAAAGCGGAATGACCTGAAATACACCGAAGCTCAGCGTACCACCTATAAGACCCTGGGCGGAACACCCCGTTTGGATAAGAATTACACGGTATTCGGCGAAGTGGTAGGCACTACGGACCTCATTGATACCATAGCCGGGGTTAAGACCGACTCCTTTGACCGCCCTGAGGAAGATCAGAAGATGAAAATCTCCATGAAGAAAATGAAGAGGAAGAAAATCACTAAAAAATACGGATACAAGTACTTATGAAAATCTTGGTAACAGGCTCTAACGGCCTTCTCGGACAAAAACTGATTCAGAAACTGGCCGGCGATAAGGAGGCGGAAGTAATAGCCACCGCACGCGGAGAGAACCGCCTGCCCGTGAAAGAAGGATACACCTACGCTTCCCTGGATATTACGGATAAGGAGAATGTGGAAGCGGTATTGGCGCAGTACCAGCCTGACGTGGTGATCCATACCGCCGCCATGACGAACGTGGACCAGTGCGAAACCGAGAAGGAAGAATGCTGGAAGCTGAATGTCACCGCCACCGCTTACCTGCTGGAAGCGGCAGAAAAGCACGGATCGTTCTTTCTTCACCTGTCTACCGACTTCATTTTTGACGGTGCCGCCGGCCCCTACACCGAAGAGGCCGAGGCTAACCCGGTCAGTTTTTACGGCTGGAGCAAGTACGCCGCTGAAAAGCTGGTGATTCATAGCAAGGTACGGTGGGCCATAGCCCGGACCATCCTGGTGTATGGGATAGCCCATGACATGAGCCGTTCCAATATCATTCTTTGGGTAAAAAACTCCCTAGAAGGCGGAAAAGCCATTCATGTGATAAACGACCAATGGCGGACCCCTACCCTGGCGGAAGACCTGGCCGACGGCTGTATCCTCATAGCCCGCCAGCGTGCTGAAGGCATTTTTAACATCAGCGGCAAAGACCTGCTGAATCCCTACCAGATGGCGGTAATGACAGCCGATTATTTCGGACTGGATAAGTCGCTCATTAACGAAACCGACGGCTCCCGGTTCCAGCAGACCGCCAAACGCCCGGCACGCACCGGTTTTATCCTGGATAAGCCGGTAAAAGTATTAGGCTATAACCCGAAGTCTTTCCAGGAAGGAATAGCTTTTGTGGCGGAGCAGATTGGGGGGAAATAAGGGGTATCCCATCGTCTCTGTTATCGTTTGTTGTAGACGAAGTTCAGTTTTTGGTTTTTGTAGTGTTTGAACTTGTTGAAGGAACGGGAGAAACGAAATTACGGAATAGATTGTGCCCGCTGGGCAGGCATAGCCATAAAAAAGCCCGGATATTTCTACCCGGGCCTCGTGACGAGAAAGAGATTCGAACTCTCACAGGCTTACGCCCACTACCCCCTCAAAGTAGCGTGTCTACCAGTTCCACCATCTCGCCGAACGGGTGCAAAATTACAACATTTTTTTAATTCTCCCAGCGCTAGTTTTGGTTTATATCACGGTATTCTTTAGAATTGAATAATTTCAGGGAAAAATCGAAATATTTTAGCATTCTTGTAGAATTTTATATGGGATATCATATAAATGCCTATATTTAATTTTTTAATCCTGGTTGCAGTTATTATGAATTTCGCGAATTACAAGACGAACGGCATTTTTGATGAGATGAATGAACTGGATGCTATGCCCAGGGAGGGTGTAGAGGTGGTTTATAATTATTTTAATAACCTCAGCCTGGAGGAGCTTAAGAGCCGGCAGAAGAACCTGGAGGCCGCCATGATGAACATGGGGATCACCTTTAACGTATATTCCGAAGAAGGCGGGATGGAGCGGATTATTCCTATTGATATCATCCCGAGAATCATCAGGGCCAAGGAATGGGCCATGCTGGAACGCGGGCTGAAGCAGCGAATCAGGGCTCTTAATGAGTTTTTGATTGATATTTATTCCGACCAGAAAATACTGAGAGATAAGATCATTCCATCGGATACGGTATTTAGCAGTAAAGGGTTTATCCGCGAGTGTATGAATGTTCGGCCGCTGAAGGACATTTATATCCATATTACAGGGACCGATCTCATCCGGAATGCGCAGGGGGAGTTTGTGGTGCTGGAGGATAACCTGCGCTGCCCTTCGGGGGTATCATACATGCTGCAGGGGCGCGAGCTTTCCAAGCAGGGGCTGGCCAAGCTGATTTCCAAAGCGAAGGTCTGCTCTATCAGTGAGTATACCGATAAGCTCTTTGAAGTTTTGCGCTACATTTCGGGTAAGTCAGAGCCCACCATTGCTGTTCTGACCCCCGGCATTTATAATTCAGCGTATTATGAGCACTCTTACCTGGCCATGCAGATGGGTGTGGAGCTGGTGGATTACCGTGACCTGGTGGTGGAAAACGACCTGCTGAAACTCCGCACCACCAAGGGCTTCAAGACGGTAGATGTACTTTATCGCCGGCTGGACGATGTGTTTATCGACCCTACGGCGTTTAATCCCAACTCACTGATCGGGGTGCCTAACCTGTTCAATGCGTACCGGAAAGGAAACCTGGGTCTGGCCAATGCTTTAGGTACCGGAGTGGCTGATGACAAGGTGGTGTATGCCTATGTGCCCAAGATCATTAATTACTACCTGGGTGAAGATCCTATCATCCGGAATGTGGAGACTTATCTTTGTGAAGATCCGTCCAGCAGGAAGTACGTGCTGGAGAATATTGAGCAACTGGTGGTGAAGGAAGCTAATGAGGCCGGTGGCTATGGCATGCTGATCGGGCCGAAGTCTACCCGGGAGGAGCATGATCTTTTCCGGGAGAAGATCAAGAGCAATCCCCGGAATTACATTGCCCAGCCTACCATATCGCTGTCTACTTCGCCCTGCCTTATCGGGGAAGATATTGAGCCGCGGCACGTGGACCTCCGGCCGTATATTCTTTTTGGTGAGGATATTCACGTCACGCCGGGCGGACTCACCCGAGTAGCCCTGAAGAAGGGGTCGCTGGTGGTGAATTCTTCCCAGGGAGGCGGAAGTAAAGACACCTGGGTACTGAAAGATTAAGAAAACTTCCTTATTTTTGTAAAAAAATAAGGAAAGTAATGAAACTTGATACCCGTAAAAGCCTTTTGGCTACTCTGCTGATCTTCCTGGTGGTGGCATTAAGAGTGGTGGAACATCCTTTCAATGCTACCCCTATGGTGGCCGTGATGCTCTTTTCGGCCGCTGTTTTTAAAGATTGGAGGTGGAAGATCGGCGTTCCGGTGCTGGCCCTGGTACTGAGTGACCTGCTGATCGAGCTGAAGAACGGCTACGGTTTTCACAGTTCTACCTTTATGGTGTATGCTACGTTTGGCTTTATTTTTACGGTGGGATATTTCTTGTTGAAGAAAATCAATGTTTTGCGGATCGTGATGGCCAGCTTAACCGCCTCCATCCTATTTTACCTGATCACTAATTTTGCTTTTTTCTATCCGGAAGCACCCATAGCTGACCCGTCTTTGGGGCATTACCCGCATAATTTCAGCGGGATTATCGCTTCTTACCAGGCCGGCCTTCCCTTTTTCAAGAATATGCTGGTAGGTGACCTGATGTTCAGCGGTATCCTTTTCGGAGCCTACTTCCTGATTACCCAAGCCTCCTGGTTTACGAGCGAAAGCCGTGCAATATGATCATAAAGAACCTCACTTTTGTAGTACCCATACAGTACGAAGCCGATTTTCTTAGCCAGGTGTTTAAGGCTACTGATGCCGTGAGCCAATGGGTAGAAGATATCCGGGCTTATAAAATAGTGGAGCAACTGGACCCTGAGAGCTTTAATTTTGCGGTTCAGTTGGGCTTTACTACGCCTTCCAGCCTGGAAGCCTTTAATGTGCAGGTGCTGGAAGACATGATCGGTGAGATCCAGGCGGGGGTGTCAGAACCGGTTTTATACTTTGAGTCGCACCTGGAAAAAATCTTCTGAGAGGCTCCGTTTCCGGGCCCTCTGCTTATCAGGTGAGTCCCTTTTTTAATCAAATAAAGGCCAGTCGATTTTAATCATCAGTGCCCCCGGCTGCCCCACGTAGCCCGGTGTGGTAAATACGCCTTTCCAGGTCCATCCTTTGTTCATAAACTGCCAGTTCAGGGCTATACGGCCTTTGCTGATGGGGAATTTTATATAGAGGTCTACGAGCGCCACTCCGCCCGTTTCCTGGCGCTGAACGGCTATGAAATGATTCACCAGGGGCGAATAGTAGTTAGCGTGATACCTGGAATTCAGGTACATATCCACGCCGGTATAGATCCTCAGCACATGGGCATACAGGAAATTGAATTCCAGGTTTGCCGTATGGATCTGCTTCGGTATGGGATATACGGTAGCGTCACTGGTGGTATTGAAAAAGAGCTTATAACGAGCGTCGAAGTTTTTACTGTGGAAACCGGCATTCAGGGCCAGGGTGAACAGGTTAATGTCACGGTCCGACTGGCCCACTTCATCCACATCCTTCAGGAAAGTATAGTTTTTAATGCTGGCCCAGCGGGCTTCCGGAACCAGGGAAAAAGCCCTGTAGGGGAGTGGGAAGCGTACAGAGAGATGCTTGGAGTTTACCGGGTCCAGTTTGGATTTGTAATTAATAACGCCGTTACTGAATTTCTGGTAGAAAAGCCCGGCCGGCGTGGCGGAATTGTAAAACCCGATCTCAAAACCTTTGTAAAAAAGCGTGGCGTCCAGCAGGTAATTTTTATAGCTCCCGATCTCCGCTTTTACATCCAGGGTATTGGTGGAATCCGGGAAAACATAGCCCAGCAGCCCACCCGCAAAGAACTCCGGCTGCCATTTTTCCGCAAAGGAAGGATAGAAGGTATTGGTAAGCTTATAGAAACGGGCTTTGGCATACACCTGGTAGTTAAATCCTTTGTAAAGCCCCTTGAAACCGAATTTATTGGAGATGGTCTGGAAGCGGTAATGATAGTTCAGGGTATCCACGGCCTTGGGGGCGGGAATGCGGTAAACCAGCGCGCTGGTACTGTCCGTAAAAGCAGGATCTTCAAAGGAATAGAATTTCCTTTCGTAGTCCAGGGTATGAAAGGTCTGCAGCGAATTTTTCATGAGAAACTGCTGATAAAGGTGAAAATTATTCCACCTTTCCTGGTTGAAGATGCCGTCGCCCAGGGCAGCGTCGTAGTTGCGGGAGTATTTCCGCTCCAGTTTTTTTAAGGTGAGGGTATCGCCGCCGCTGATTCCCCCCTGCTCAAAGTGCTTATGGTTAAAATGGTAGAAGGTGGCCAGCAGGCGGTATTTTTTATTTTTGGAGATATAATTACCCGAAATATCATAGCGCCAGTGGTTTACCAGTACATCTTCGCTCCGGAGATAACCGTATTGTTTCTCGGAATTGAATTTAAAAATGTTCAGGGTCAGGTTCAGCCGGGGATTAATGTTCTGGCTGTGGGTGACCTGGAACTGGGTGTGGCCCCCACCCTGCTGGAAACCCAGGTAGGTGTAAGGCGAGCGCGTGTTGTAATATTTGAAATCCGCCAGGCGGGGTGCATACAGCCGGAAGGATTCCATTCCCATCTGCTGGCCGGCTTCTGTGTTTTTTTCGAACAAAAGGGAGCGCGAGGCCGTACCCACATTGCCGAGATCCTGGTAAAGCCAGCCTGACAGTCGTAAGGGGCTGGAAATATGGTAATTTTTCAGGGAAGAGTCAGGATGGTAGGCGCGGTTAATGTTCCGGAGGATATCGTTTTCATAAAAAAACTCCACGGTTTTATTGCTGTAAATCTGGCGGGTGGAATCGTCCAACACCTGAGACGAGGCCTTAAAGCCCACAAAAACACACAGTAAAAGTATCCGGTACTTCGACATCCCTTATTAATTCTGCACAAAAATACGCTATTTAAACGAAACCCATCCGCCTTCTGATGTAATTTGAGAAGTAATCTTCCATTTTTACCGTGATCTCGGGAACGTAAAAGTGCGGCAGGTCTCCGGGGCTCAGCAGCTCCCGGATCTTGATCATGTCTTTCCCGGTGGTGATCACCGGCCGGCGGAGGGCCAGGATCTCCCTGATTTTTTCCGGTGGAATCCGGAAGTGGTCACGGAAGGCAAAATGCTCTTTTATGGTATAGTTTTTAGACTGCTGGTCATAAAACTGCCGGTTATTGGCCAGGGCCGAGACCAGGACCACCTCTTCTCCGTAAGGAAGGGCCTGCTGCCGTTCATTTACCGGCTGTTCGGGGAAATAGACGGCAAAGAATACGGGCGTTTCCGGCCGGGAATAAGCCTGAATGCGGCGGGTAATGGCCTGTTTTTCCTGCTCTTCCAGGTTTTCCGGGCATTTAGTAACTATAATCACATCAGCCCGCGCGGCACCTCTCCGGTTCTCCCGCAGCCGGCCGTAAGGCATGACGTGATCCTGGTAGAAAGGGCGCTGATAATCTGATAACAGGATGCGGAGATGAGGCTTCAGATACCGGTGCTGGAAGACATCGTCAAAGATAAAGGTGTCAATGCCCGGATCATCCTTCAGAGCCAGTTCATAGCCTTTTACGCGATCTTCGGAAACAAAAAACCGGGTACCGGGATTACTGCGCGCCATCATAAGAGGTTCATCACCTACCGTTTCGGGTGTGCTGTCTTCGGTCAGCGGGAGAAAGCCCCGGGTCTTGCGGCCGTAGCCCCGGCTGATGACGCCAATGTGCCGGTCATTCAGCAGGCGGATCAGGTAATTTACCATGGGGGTTTTTCCGGTACCGCCTACGGTGAGGTTACCCACCCCCAGGGTGAAGACCTCCGGTACATATTCCTTAAGAATTTCTTTGTCAAAAAGATAATTTCTGAAGGAAGTAATACCTTTGTAGAGCAGATGCAGGGGATAAGTAATCATCATCATGGCGATACAGGCACATTTCTACAAACATACATTAAATTTTAGTTTTGACGCAGGAACGTCGCGCGGAGTTTTGAGAAAAAAGGACTCGTACTACCTGAAAGTATGGGATTCCGGCATTCCGGAGGTTTTTGGCTTAGGTGAGGCCGGGCCGCTTTCGGGTTTAAGCCCGGATTTCGGGGCGGTGGCGGAAGAGAAGCTGAAGGGGATTTGTGGTTCTATTAATGGTGGCGGGTGGACTCCTGAAGACCTCAGCGCCTTCCCCAGTGTGCAGTTTGCGCTGGAAACGGCCTTTACCGACCTGCAGCACGGCGGGATCCGTAAGGTTTTTGACAATGATTTTTATGTCAGGCACTCCCCTATCTCCATCAACGGCCTGATCTGGATGGGTCCGAAAGATTTTATGCGGAAACAGATCGTAGAGAAGATAGCGGCAGGTTTCACTACCATTAAGTTGAAGATCGGGGCCATTGATTTTGAAGAAGAACTGGGCTTACTGAAGTTTATCCGAACGGAATTTGCCGGTGAAAAACTGGTTTTACGGGTAGATGCTAACGGCGCCTTTTCTCCTTCAGATGCGGAAGAGAAGCTGAAGCGTTTGTCGGAATATGACCTGCATTCCATTGAGCAGCCCATAGCGGTGAATCAGGAAGAGACCCTGGCGGCTTTGTGCGAGAAAACGCCCGTCCCTATCGCTTTAGACGAAGAGCTCATCCCTAATTTTCACCGGAAAGAAGCTCTCCTGGAGGCCGTAAGGCCTCAATATATCATTTTGAAACCCAGCCTGACGGGAGGAATGGCAGGAAGCCGGGAATGGATCCGGGCGGCTGAAAAATCGGGTACCGGCTGGTGGATCACCTCGGCGCTGGAGTCCAATATCGGGCTGAATGCTATCTGCCAGTTTACGGCTGAGTTTGATAACCCGCTACCGCAGGGGCTGGGTACGGGAAAGCTGTACACCAATAATTTCGCGTCTCCCCTGGAAATTCACCGGGGAAGTATCTTTTATGATCCGGAGCGCTCCTGGGATCTGTCTTATTTCAACTGATCCAGTCGGTTATGGTACGAAGGTACTGTAGGGTCTCGTATTCACGGGTACCTTCTTTGGGCTCATGGCTATACTCCCAGTTAGCCTGGGGCGGTAAGCTCATCAGGATAGATTCTATCCGGCCGTTCGACTCCAGTCCGAAACGCGTGCCCCGGTCCCATACCAGGTTAAATTCGGCATAGCGGCCCCTTCTGAGCAGCTGCCATTTTTTCTCCTCGGAAGTATAGGCTTTGGAATGGTTATGCTGGATCATTTCCAGGTAAACCGGTGCAAAGGCATTGCCTACCTGCTGCATAAACTGGAAAAGTTCCTGGCGGCTGTGGCGTGTGCCGGTTTGGGGGATCAGCTCATCGGGTTTCAGGTAGTCGTAAAAGATACCGCCTATCCCGCGCGACTCGTGCCGGTGCCGGATGTAAAAGTATTCATCGGCCCATTTTTTAAAGGCAGGATAAAACGCCGGATGGGTCTGGTCGCATGCCGTTTTCATACGCTCATGGAAGAGCCGGGCCTGTTTGGGGTCTACATAATGCGGCGTGAGGTCTATTCCGCCGCCAAACCAGCACTGGCCGTCTGAAAGTTCAAAATACCGTACATTCATGTGAATGATAGGCACGTAGGGATTATCCGGGTGTAGTACGATAGACACACCGGTGGCAAAATAATCCGGTTCTCCTTTCAGCTTAAGCAGGCTTTTCAGGGAATCGGTCACCTTGCCCGTTACTTCTGAAAAATTCACGCCCCCTTTCTCTATGATCCTTCCCTTGGATATTACCCGTGTACGGCCGCCACCGCCCGTTTCATGCTGCCAGAGGTCTTCTTTGAATTTCCCTTTGTCATCAGCCACTTCCAACTCCCGGCAAATGGTATCCTGAAGTTCTTTCAGATAGTCACGTACAATTTCTTTCATAGTATTGGTTTATTTGTAACATCTCAGGTGCTAATTAAACGAATTATACGTGGCTTACCTGCTCTTTACTTTTATTTTTTTTCTCAATGGCGCATTCAGTGAGAAATTTCGCTTAAAGATGATTCAAAGATAATAGCCGGATATAAAGCCGATAGTTATAACTTTGCAGTCCCATTTATCATTAACCCATGGAAGTATCTGATCTTATTCGTCCTAATTTTATAAAGCTTACCCCCTATTCCTCCGCCCGCGATGAGTATTCCGGCAAGGAAGGGACGTTCCTGGATGCCAATGAAAACCCTTTTCTGTCGGTGACCGATGAGCATTTTAACCGCTATCCTGACCCTTACCAATGGGCCTGCAAGGAAAAGCTGGCGGCTATTAAAGGCGTTTCACCGGAGAATATTTTCCTGGGTAACGGCTCGGATGAGGCCATAGATCTCCTGATCAAAATCACCTGTGCGCCTAAAATAGACAATATCCTGATCTTACCGCCTACTTACGGGATGTATAAGGTATGCGCCGATATCCAGGAGGTGTTTGTGCAGGAAGCCCCGCTGACCGATGATTTTGAAATTGACCTGGATACGGTTTTTGACTCGGTAAATTCAGCCACAAAGATCATCTGGATATGTTCGCCTAATAATCCCAGCGGTAACCTGGCTGACCGCGAAGCCATTTTGCAGATTGTAAAGGCTTTCCCGCACAAGATGGTGGTGGTAGATGAGGCCTATATTGATTTTTCCGAAGCGCCCTCTTTCCTCCGGGACCTGGAGAAATACCCTAACCTGGTGGTGATCCAGACGTTTTCCAAGGCCTGGGGCATGGCCGGGCTGAGAATCGGTACGGCGTATGCGCACCCGGAGATCATCCGGATCCTAAATAAGGTGAAGTACCCGTATAACATTAACCAACTGACCCAGGCCAAACTGCTGGAATCGCTGGGCCATGAGGAACGTAAAAATGAATACGTGCGGGAGATCCTGGCACTGCGCGAAAGCCTGAGAGAAGAACTGGAAAGCCTGGAAATGACGCAGAAGATCTTCCCCAGCCAGTCCAATATGCTGCTGGTGCGGTTCGAAAAAGCAAAGGAGTTGTTCGCCTTTTTGCTGGAAAACAAGGTCATCGTGCGCGACAGGACGAACGTGATCCTGTGTAAGGATTGCCTCCGGATCACGGTGGGAACCCGGGAGGAAAATGAACGGCTACTGGATTACATCCGGCAGTTTGAGAAGACGATATAACAAAAAAGCCCCGATTCGGGGCTTTTTTGTTATAAGCAATATGCTGATTATTTCACTTCTTCGTAGTTAACGTCAGTTACTCCTTCGTCATCTGACCCGGGAGCCGCTCCGCCTGCGTTAGGCTGGGCAGCTCCGGCATCAGCCGACTGCTGGGCGTTATAAATCTCCTGGCTGGCCGCCTGCCATGCGGCATTCAGTTTTTCGGAAGCCGAATCTATGGCTGCAATATCTCGGGTACCGTGGGCGGCTTTCAGCTCGGTGAGGGCGCTTTCGATAGCCGATTTGTTTCCGGCCGACAGCTTATCCCCAAATTCTTTCAGCTGCTTCTCGGTCTGGAAGATCAGGGAGTCAGCGCCGTTCACTTTTTCCACGGTTTCGCGCTCGCGCTTATCCGCTTCCTCATTGGCTTTGGCCTCATCTTTCATTCTTTGAATTTCTGCATCTGAGAGGCCGCTGGAAGCTTCGATACGGATCTTTTGCTCCTTACCGGTGCCTTTATCTTTAGCGGTTACGTTCAGGATACCGTTAGCATCCACGTCAAAGGTTACTTCGACCTGCGGAACTCCTCTCGGGGCTGGTGGGATACCGTCCAGGTGGAAACGGCCTAATGTACGGTTCTGAGCGGCCATAGGGCGTTCACCCTGCAGTACGTGCAGCTCTACAGACGGCTGGTTATCTGAAGCCGTAGAGAACACCTCTACCTTGTTAGTAGGTATGGTAGTGTTCGCTTCGATCATCTTGGTGAACACACCGCCCATGGTTTCGATACCCAGTGAAAGCGGGATCACGTCAAGCAGCAGGATATCTTTTACCTCACCGGTCAGTACACCTCCCTGGATAGCAGCGCCAATGGCCACGGCTTCATCCGGGTTAACGCCTTTGGAAGGTTTCTTACCGAAGAACGCCTCTACTTCTTCCTGTACTTTAGGAATACGGGTAGAACCACCCACCAGGATCACTTCATGAATCTGGCTGGCTGAGATACCGGCGTTTTTCAGGGCTCTCTTACAAGGCTCCATCATTCTTTTCAGAAGGGAATCGGCCAGTTGCTCGAACTTCGCCCGGGTCAGAGTTCTCACCAGGTGTTTCGGCACGCCGTCTACCGGGAAGATATAAGGCAGGTTAATTTCAGCCTGGGTAGAGCTGGAAAGCTCGATCTTGGCTCTTTCTGCTGCTTCTTTCAGACGTTGCAGCGCCATGGCGTCGTGGCGCAGATCTACGCCTTCATCTTTTTTAAATTCTTCCGCCAGCCACTCGATGATCACCTGGTCAAAGTCGTCACCCCCTAAGTGGGTATCACCGTCGGTAGATTTTACTTCAAACACGCCATCACCCAGATCCAGGATAGATACGTCAAACGTACCGCCCCCCAGGTCAAATACGGCAATGGTACTGTCTTTTCCCTGCTTGTCCAGGCCGTAGGCCAGGGCCGCCGCAGTAGGCTCGTTGATGATCCGTTTTACATCCAGGCCGGCAATGATCCCGGCTTCTTTGGTAGCCTGACGTTCGGCGTCATTAAAGTAGGCCGGAACGGTAATTACGGCTTCGGTCACGGTTTGTCCGAGGTAATCTTCTGCGGTGGACTTCATTTTCTGAAGTATGAAGGCAGAGATTTCCTGTGGCGTGTAGAGACGGTCGCCGATTTTTACTCTCGGAGTATCGTTCGGGCCTTTTTCCACGTCGTAAGCCACCGTTTTCATTTCACTTCCTACTTCCGAATATTTTTTACCCATGAAGCGTTTAATGGAAGAGATCGTGTTTTTGGGGTTGGTAATGGCCTGTCTTTTAGCAGGAGCACCTACTTTTTTCTCCCCATTGTCTAAGAAAGCCACAATGGAGGGAGTAGTTCTGGCCCCTTCGCTGTTGGCAATTACCACCGGCTCATTACCTTCCATTACGGCAACACACGAGTTGGTGGTTCCTAAGTCAATTCCTATTATTTTTCCCATAATTATATTTTAAGATTTTTAATTCAAGTCTTGTCTCATTATGAACAATTCGGATGCCACGCGTTTTTTTGGCACTTTTTTATGACAAATTGACAGGCAGACCTGATTCTTTCTGCCGCATTTTCCAGATAGGGAGAGCAGGGGTGTCAAAGTGGGACAAAATGACCCTAAAAACAAAAACTCCCCCAGAGATTCCGGAGGAGCTTTGTACCCAGGACTGGACTCGAACCAGCACACCATGCGGCACTGCCACCTGAAGACAGCGTGTCTACCAATTTCACCACCTGGGCCTGAAGACGGGTGCAAAATTACGCACGCTGTTCATATTTCCACTATGATTTTATAAAAATTTTTGAGAAAATTTATAAGTCATTGGGCGTGTTGAAGTTAGTGGAAGCAGAAAATTCTTTCATTGCGGCGGGATTACTCATTCAACAGTTTCAGGAGGGTTTCTTTTACGGCTTTTGCTTCTGAAGGACGGGGAGCGGAGGTGGTGACCAGCCTTCCCTGCCGGTCCATCAGCAGGTAAGAAGGGTAACCTGACAGCTTATAAGTGCCCATGAATAATTTGGTGGCGTCATCGGTAAAGAAGTAGTTCTCCCCTGCCAGGGACCGTTTCCTGACCAGCTCCATCCAGTTGGATACGGCCGACTGAAGGCATAAATTCACAAAAACCACGTCTTTCACTTCTTTATGAAGTGCCGGAGCGTAGCGCATTTCTTCCAGGCAGGGGCCGCACCAGGTAGCGTAGACGTCGATATAAATCACTTTACCGGGGTAGCGGTCTTTCAGGTAGCGGAGTACGTCGGTTTCCGGAACGGGCAGCGCTTTTCCGTCTGTAGTGAGATAAGTAATGCCACGGATCACGGTTTCGGGGAAAACGGGCGGTGCCACATTTTCGCTTACTTTTTTAAGGGCGAAATAGAAAATGGCTTTGGTAAATAAGGGGCTGAGATCCAGGATGGAATCCAGCAGGCCGGGATATTTTTTGATATAGGGCAAACAGGTCTGATACAGCATATAGTCGCGCACTTCACCCGCCGGTTCTCCGGACAGTAAGGCGATGGTTTTCTGCAAGGCTTCGGCCGGCTTTCCGGTGCCGGTCAGGGTACTGTCTGACCGGGTCAGGGCAAAAACGTAGTTTCCTACGTGCGACTCAAACAACATGGATTGGAAATTTTCCGGGTTATACATATCGAAAAACGGGTCGGCGAAGAGTTTTGCCCGGGCCCGGCGTTCGGCCCATGAGCCTGACTTTTGCATACCGTAGTCGGCAATGCTGTTCGAGACCAGGAGCCGGAGGTCACGTTTGGCCCATTCTGTTACGGCGGGCAGCAGGTGCTTTTCTTTGGCGTATTTTTCCAGGTGTTGCAGGTAATATTGGTAGTCCTGCTTTGCGGCAGCCAGCATATCCGGCGGTGACAGGCTGAGGTTATTGCTATGCATGGGGAGCTGGTAGAGATGGTTGACGCAAAGGTTTAATTGGGTGCTGATATCGGCGTGATCTCCTTTTAGGGTCAGCCAGGCAAAATCGGGCTGATCCAGTTGGGCTGCGTCAATGGTGAGATGCACGGAATCACCCGGCTGAACGTACAGGTTGATGAAATACCGGAGGAAGTGAACGGTCATATTCTGGGTATATATCATTTCCTGCCGGACGGTGAAGCGGCCATTCTGGTCTAATTGGGCGCTTTGAGCGCCTTTTATCAAGGGATTACAAAAATTGAATTTGATTACTTTTGGGGTGGTTTCCGTGATGTTGATCACTTTGCCGGAGATGACCACTTCCTCTCTTTCAGCGCCGTACACTAAAGGCATGGCGATGCCAGTCATTACGATGAATGCTAATTTTTTCATATAAGATGTTTTGTTTGTTTAATTATTAAGGGGGGAATGCAGTGGCTTGGTTCCTGCCAAAGTTGGCCACGCAGGCCCGAATTGACAAGTGATGCAGGGTGCTATCAGTTCGGGCCTGCCCGGCGACAGCTTGAAAAGAAAGCACGAATACACGCGGGACGGGCTAGTCAACCAGGTTTTCAAGAACCCTACCCTACTCCCGTAAGCACATTCTTCACTTTCTCCAGGTTCTGCCGTGACACCGGCACCTTCACCCCATCCTCCATCACCAGCACTCCCCCGTCTTCCTTCAAAAGGCTCCGTACAAACATAAAATTCACCAGGTGCGACTGATGCACCCGCTGAAACCCGTACGGTGCCAGCAGCTCTTCAAACTCCTTCAGGGTTTTCGATACCAGCACAGGCGCCTGATCCCGCATGTAGAAAGTAGTATAGTTATTCGATGCCTCACAGCGCAGGATCCGGTTAACGGCCACAAAATGCGTTTCCTGCGAAGTAGGCAGGGCGATCTTGGGAAAATCCGCCTGCGTCTTCCGGATATACTCCAGGAGATTGCTGATATTCCGGTTCCGGTCTTTTGCCGCCAGCTTTCCGCGGGCTTTGGCCGTGGCTTCCTGTAGCTGGAAAACATCCACGGGCTTCAGCAGGTAGTCGAGCGCCGAAAACTTAATGGCCTGGATGCCGTACTGATCATAGGCCGTGACAAAAATCACCTCAAAATCAATCCCCGAAAACGCCCGCAATACATCAAAACCCGAACCGTCAGGCATCTGGATATCCAGGAACAGGAGATCCGGCTTTACGCGCCTAATCACGTCTATTCCTTCTGCCGCCCCGGTAGCGCTTCCGGCCACCTGAATACCGGAACACCATTTTTCCAGCATGTTTTGCAGGTTTTCCACGTTAGGGACCTCGTCATCAATGATAACTGCTTTTATTTCCATGTTTTTAAATTTTAGCTGTGAACCATGAGTTGTGAACCTTGAGGCGAATCGTTGTGCGTCGCACCGGCAGGCGATGCGTCGCTTTATCCATTAGCCGGATGCGCCTTAAACGCATAGCTCTAAGCTCATTACTCATAACTTATCCAGTGATAAAAAGTGATCTTCACCTCTGTATGCCCGGGTACAGAACTGATGTTCAGTGCGATATTCTTATACACCTCGTTAAGGGCTGTGATCCGCTCCTCGCTCAGCTTTAAGCCGAAAGAGCCTTCTTTTCGGGTAGTGGCCGTATCAAAACCGGGACCGTTATCGGTGACCGAAAGCAGGAGATTATTCTTTTCAGTACGGACATTCACCCGGATCAGTCCCCGGTCCCGCATCCCGCCTACTCCGTGCTTCACTGCATTCTCAATAAAGGGCTGAAGCAGCATAGCCGGAACATCGGTATTGCCGGGGCTAAGGGCATCTGTTACGTCCTGCACGTAGCGAAACCCAAAGCGAAGCTGCTCCATTTGCAGGTAATCTTCGGTGATGGCCAGCTCTTCCTGCAGGCTGATCATCTCCCGTTCGGTAGTGTTTAAGACGGCTCGGGTGAGGCCCGCAAACTTGGAAAGGTAGCGGTTGGCCTCCAGGAGCTCGTTTTTATTCATCAGGTTCTGCACAGAACTCAGCGCATTAAACATAAAATGCGGGTTAAGCTGCGCTCGCAGCGACTTCAGCCGTAACTGTGCCGTTCTTTTCTGCCGCTGTTCGGTCCGCAGTCTCCGCCGCGAATACCCCAGGTAGACCGCAAAAAGCAGGATCAGCACCCCGGAATAAGGCAGCACCTTTCTCCAAATGGCCGTTTCACCTGATGGGAGCACATCAAAAGCCAGGCGCAGCATGTGCGGGCTGTTCCAATCCGGTACTTTCTCCTGTTTTTTGATAATCAGCTCATACCGGCCCGGCTGGGAAAAATAGGAACGGTTTAAGCGGAAAAAACCATACTGATCTACAAAGCCCAGGTGAGAAGTATCCGCCTTACTATTCTGCTGGCTAATAAGGTACACCGTATGCACCAGGGTCTCCGGCTTTTTAAACTGAAGCGTGATACTCAGTACGCTGTCTGCCGGAAACCTGAAATCCAGCGGCATCCCGTCATGATCAAACCGGCCGGCATAGTTCTTATTAAAGAGGCTGGAACGAAGGTCAAAATAATCATGAGGCGTGCTGATAATGATCTGTGAAAGCACCGGCTTAAAGCTTTTCCGCCAGTCGAAAATCACGCCTTCCCGGACGCCGTAATTCTCTTTGGAGGCCACTTCTACCATCACCCGCCGGCCAGGAGCTTTAAAGCTGCCCAGAAAGCCAAAAGGGTGTTTGGCGCCATAACGCTGCTCCAGCCGGGGAATGGGTGACCACGGCACCACTTCCAGGCTATCGTTTTCCACTACCCGGTAGTGGAAGTCATCCACATTCTCCGGGTTTACCCCCAGCGCCATCACCTCTGCCGCAGAGCTGTCAGAGATGGTAAAAGTCTGGTAATATTTGGAGACAGAAGGCACGAGCCCGCCGTAATAGTACACCAGAGACGGGTTAAGCTTTATCCCAAGCATGACGGGGCTTTTAGGAGTGAAGCTTTTCCTCCCGTCCTTTTTCATCCGGTCAAAGATGCGGTAAACGGCGGTATCGCTCACAGGCACATACACCGGTTCGGTAATCATCCGGTCTTTCTCCGTCATCATCATATCAAACAGGATGTTATTCCCAAAACGCATTTCCTGGGCAACAGCCGGGCTCATGATCCCCCAGACTATTACTATTAAGTATAAAAACTTCCTTCTGATCATTTCCGGTATATGTAAAACCCGTTACAAACTTCCGTTAAATACTTGGGTGATGCAATGGGGAATGAGGATTGTGTGGGAGTGGGTTAGAATTTGGGGGTGGGGTTATGTAAGATTACGGGTTTTACATAATTTATCACAGAAACCCAACAAGCAAAAACACTATTAAAACGGTGACATCTACCCATAAAAACCTGAAAATTCCGGTGGAAGTGTTTCAGAATTTTGATATGGAGCAGATAGTAAATATTGTTGTGAGTACGTTTGGAGATTATAGCTCTTTAAATAGTCTTAATTTTGGAACGATTACCTTCAATCCTATTGATAATATAGCTCAGCTTTATGATGAGAAAAATACTCTTTATGGACAGAGGCTTAAAGAGATGGATGAGATGATTTTGAGGTTGGAGAAATCAATTAGTTTAAAAAGATAATTAATGAAAAATTGTTTACTGGACGGTGCCTAAAAAAAATCCAGATGACAAAGTTCACATTACACTACCTTAACTACTATTCTCCCAACACCCTAACAAAAATCCCAATCACCTGAAAATTCATAATTTCTCCACCTTTCAAAACAATAGAATTATAGGGATCTGTAGATAAGGGCTTCAGAATTATTTCTTCGTGATGCCAGCCTTCCTCGTCGGTGATCTTTTTGCTTGAATATTCCTTTATGGTATAATTTGCGCCGGAGTCGGTATCGTGTATTTCGCTTCCTTCTACTAAAGTTATAAGTCCATTCCGGCTTCCGCCGGTATATTTTTTGAACAAACATAAGCTACCGTTCGGGATTATTTTGTTCATCGACTCTCCTACTACTCTGCACACAAAATGGTCTTCATTCTGCCTTAAGTCAGGAAGTTCAATATATGTTATATTTTCTACGGATTGTTGATCTGAAAAACTTCCTGCTGCTATTTCCAGATCATAATAAGGCACTGTAAATTCATTAGGCTTATGGACGATGGTGTAAGTGGATTTATGCTCTTCGTTAGGGGCATTTGCGGGAATGAACTGAGCGAGATACTTTCTCAGGTTAGGATTACATACATAAACGTATGTTCCTTCCATGCCTCGTAGAAATAAAGTTCTGTAAATATTAAGGATATAATCTAAAAGTACCCGGAGGTTTTTAATTGAGTTTTTGCCGTTTTTATCTTTATACCTCTCTCTATAAACTACAAATTGATTAGTAGTAAAATCATAATCTAATTCGGGGCCAATAATTACGCCGGTATAGTTTAAATCATAGCCCTGAGTGGTATGTATACAGCCTACTTCTTTTATGGCATTTTTAGAGTTGATCCAATCTTTCTCTGTGCTATTCCATTTTAACAGGGTATCCCCGATTTGAATATCGAACAATAATTTGTTCTTTTTGGAAATCCACTCCCAGGCAAAACCGGCTACTATTCTTGATAAACCCTTTTGTTGGTCTTTGATACGGATTTGTTCGACCATATCGTCCAGGTTATCAAATAATTTGAAATCATAGAGGCTGGTATCTTTAATTTGGGATTTATGCTGTTTACTGTCGTCAAATAGTTGATGTACCAGTTTTACATATTCATTCCCACCTTTTATGCGTAATTGTACCGTGAGCTTTTCTTTCCTTGTAGTAAGCCGTTTTTTCAACTCATAAAAGCTCTCACCGGAAACATCAGAGGGTTTAATGGATTGAAGCTCATCGTAGAAAATGATTGACTTTTTACTTTGAATCTGAACCCAATCCAATTCAGACGATGTCTTTTTATCCAGGCCTAAAATTTCGGTATTTTGGTCAAACGTACCAAAATATGAGCCTAAGTTTACTCTTCTTCGTAGTCGGTGCCCTTCATCTATAATCAGTAAATCATATTCCTGCTTTACCATTTCGGAAGGGCCAATCACCATTTTATGGGATAAGCCTTTAATATTTTTGAATACACTTGAAATAGTTTTCCGGAATGAAGCCATAGGAATAACCAATGCCATATTCAAATCACCATATTTCTTCTTTACCTTCTCTAAAAGAGAAAACAGCTCCTGGTCATCCTCATCAAAATCCAAATGGTTAAAATCATGGAGATCTGTTTTTAAAAGCTTAAAGAGGAAAATAGCTAAGATGGACTTTCCGGTTCCCGCCCCTCCTTCAATAAGGCTTACTTTTGCATTTTCATCCAACAAACAGTTTAGAATAATCTTTAAACCCTTAACCTGTTCTTTAGACAAAGATTTATATGGTGAATATTTGAATACATTCGAATTATTAATATGCTCGAGCGAATACCTGGCAATTCCCATGCTTCGTAATTCTCCCCAAATATCTCTGAATAAGGTCTGATAAACCTCCTTTTGCTGATAGTACTGGTGGTCTGCTATACCTAAATTACCATTTTGTAACACATACTGACCGTCTGCTGCAATATACCGGATCAGGTTGGACTCAATATCCAATGCGGCTGACTTATTCAATAAATCACTTAGTATAAGGCTGACAAAACTTAGATTTTGCTTCTTTTCTGATTTTGAATGTGTTTTTAACCGGGTTAAGACATCTGTTGTTTCACCCACATACGCTTCTCTATTCTCTTTTCCTTCACCCTCTAAAAAATAAATAAGTGGCCAATTTAAATATTCACGATGGTGCTCGATCAGAGTAGGCTCTAATGCACGGTCAACAGGATATTGATGAATATTAAAATTCATGGCTGATTTCTTATAATTCATCGTATTTCTTTGCTGTGCCTTTAGCTTTATTTACCGGGTATTTTTCAGAATTCCTTTTAATCTTATCCCGGATAATCTGACTGACATCAAGCTGGTGTTTATTGGCCAATAACAAAGCATACATCAATACATCTGCCAGTTCTTCTTTCAACTTATCAGTATTAAATTCTTCATTCTGTTTCCAGAGGAATAACTCTAACAGCTCGGAAGCCTCCAGTGATAACGCGATGGCTAAATCTTTGGAGTTATGAAACTGTTCCCAATCTCTTGCATCTCTGAACCTGACAATTTCCGATATGAGGGAGTCAAAATTTTCCATTTCTGTATAGCTTTATAGATTTGAATAGCGTGGCTATGGCTTAGCTGCACTTCAAAGGTATAAAAATACACAAATTCATTTGTATTGTCTGATATTCCAGGAAGTTATTGGCCTCTGGTCCGGTTATTAGTGTGATTAAAGTGGGTGACCATTTCGAGGATATCCTCGGAATGGTCAGGTGCTTCAAATCTGCTTTTAAGGCATCAAAAACTTAATAAATACATGAGTCTCGCTATTTTTTCTTTTCTGACACCCAGGCTTGCTTACTCATACTAATTTTCTTAATACTATCAGCCACCGGTAAATCTTCCGGCATGGTACCTTCCAGTTCTGCTATGGTTTTACGGACTTTTTTACCTACTTCAAGATGGGTGTCATTGGCTTTTTGTTTTCCTTTTATATTTTCCCTGCGGAGTTTTTCTTCTGTTTGGGTAGCACGGAAAAGGTTGGCAGCCAATTCGGTACTTCCCATGTGATCCAGTATTTGCTGGCTCTTTTTTAATCCTTTCCGTTCGTGAATTCCTTTAGCGTCAAGGCCTCCATATAAGCCCATGTAACCATGATTCTGAAAAATGGCATAGTCAAGGGGCTCTGTCACGCCTGCATCTTTGGCAGCAGCGGCCAATTGAATATTATGCTTGGATAGTTCATCACGTAGAAAAAGTCGTTTTTCATCTTCTGTGCTTAGCCGGTTATACTCGTCCATCTGGCGGATCTCCTGTAACCGGGTTTGTACAGCAAAGTAAGTTTGCCCAAGAGCTACTACTTCTTTGGAGGGGTCAGCGTTTTGTACAATGAGATAACATGCATAACGTGAAAGCTTTACGCTTTCTGTTTTCCTTCGGGCACCTGAACCGATGATAACCATTTCGAGGATATCCTCGAAATGGTCTGTTATTCGTTGACCACTGTTTGTACACGCTTCTTTGGCTCTGTCAATTACCGGTAAGAAATGCCGGTATTCGGAATATTCAAGTGCTTTGGCTAAATCACGGGCACTCCAGAATTCGTTGCCCTTTTTATCCGTCTTACGGATTTGCTCGAATACGGTATTGTGTGTCATAATCCATATATTTAAGTGAAAAGTTTGGTGAAAATGCCGGGTAAATGTAGGGAATAATTTTGGAGCTATATCAAAAAGAGTTGAATTATTCTATAAGTGAGGCTTGAATGGTCATTTTTGAATAGGTTTATTCTTCCGGAGATACCCTTGAAATGGCCGGTTTGTGAGGCCCGGGACCATTCCGAGGATATCCTCGGAATGGTCTGTTATTTTTTGGGTGTAAGTTATTAATAGTAAGTTTTTTATGGTCAAAAATTAACAAAATATTACTTATCTGTTTTATATTTTACAGGATAATATCCCTCCCACTTACACGGTGTAAATGTATCACCGATTACCTGCTCCAAAAGATCTTTGAAAATCATACTCCCGTTAACACTATTGGTCATTATAATGATAGAGATTCCCCTGTCAATAAAATTTATATTGTAATTCTTCCAGGCGTCGTCTCCACTTTCTTTAAAAAATGCTCTTCCGTATGGGGTTTTCATCAGGCCCCAGCCTAGCCCGTAAGCCAGCCGGATATCGTCATTTTCACGGGTAGTGGTTTCTGTTATGGGTGGAAATTGGGTTTTGGAATATATCCTTATCTGGGGCCGTATCATTTCATTGAATGTTTCTGTATGTATTCCCTTTCCCTGAACTACGTATTCAATGAATTTGGTGTAATCCTCAATGGTGGTAACCATGGAACCGCGGTAAACCGGTCGTATGGCTAAGGCACATCCTGGCGGTGATTTTTTCCCACCGGTCATCATTTTTGAGTACTGAGAAATTTTCATATTCGGTAATGGGCTTTTTCAGATATTGGTGTAGCGGTTTATCCAGGTCCAACACCCCTTCTTCCACTAATTTCATACACA
>JAHBUH010000027.1 GCA_019638185.1 Leadbetterella sp. | reverse complement strand
AGAAATCTGGCAGGTGGTTAATGAATTTCAACACCAAAAGGCGGGTAACTATTCAAAAATAGAACTTTGTATGCTGTTGTCAAATTTCTTTGAAAAACAAAAGATAAAACCGTTCTCGTTTGTTGTATGCGATGAGATACAGGATTTCAGCAACCCCGAATTAAAGCTGTTGCGTTCGCTGGTGGAAGAAAAAGAAAACGATTTGTTCCTGGTAGGCGACCCGTTCCAGAACATCTATAAAAAAGCGCAGAATTTCTCCAAATCAGGCATCAGTGTAAAAGGACGAAGAAGTAAAAGACTAAAAATCAATTATCGCACTACAGAGGAAATTAAACATTTAGCCATGGAGGTGTTAGCTGAAGTTTCTGTGGAAGATTTTGATGGAAATCCGGAAAATATGAAGGGCTATTTATCGCTGATGCACGGTGACGAACCGGGCTACATTACTTTTAATACGCCGGAAGAAGAAGATCAGTTCATCATCGACAAATTGAACCAGTTTATAATTAATGATTTAATCAATCCTAACGAAATTTGTATTTGTGCCCGCACCAACTGTGGATTAGACGAAACAAAAAAACTACTGAACACTACCGGAATCAAATATTCAGATATAAGTAGTCTCAAACATGCCGCTAATGCGGTAAATGTTTCGACCTTTCACAACATGAAAGGCCATGAATTTAAAATTGTCTTTGTCAGAGGAATGTCGGAGGATAGTGTTCCTTATAAACACAGCCAGTATGAATATCTCACCGATAGAGAACGTCAGCAGTACGATCAACAGGAAAGGTCATTGTATTATGTAGTTTTTTCAAGGGCAATTCAATCAATTTTTATTACCGGAATAGGTGCGAAAAGTTGTTGGATTGTGCCTTCGAAATGAAAATTTATAAAAATATAGAAGATGTTAGATTTCAACTTGCTTGCATCATTACCTTCTGATACAAGTCTTAGTGTTATGCTCCAAATGCCTACGGGCACAGGTAAGACACGTCTTTTTACTTCTATAGCAAAAGATATTCATAAATACAGTGTGAGAACCCATACTGTTCATAGAGTTTTAATACTGGCTCATCGGATTGAATTAATAGAACAGATTAGTGAGAGTGTCGGTCAGAAATACAATTTGGCACATAGTTTAATAATCCCTAATTCAAATTATTTTATCTTAGTAATTGTTGAATGTTATAGCAATATTCAAATCAAACACAACTTTTCCGATTGATCCCCTTGATCCCAAATTAACACATAAATATTAGATAAAAAAAAGAGCAACTCATTACTGAATTGCTCTTTTGCGGTATGGACGGGACTCGAACCCGCGACCCCCTGCGTGACAGGCAGGTATTCTAACCAGCTGAACTACCGGACCTTTTTACTTCTTCGCTGTCTTTATCAGACCTCGTTTCCGTTTTGGTGGTGCAAAGATAGCAGCCCGATTTTATTTTACAAAATCAGGCGAAGAAATTTCTTGGAGTTTTTTCGATGATTTTTGTAAGCGCTTATCCGACAAACCGTTAGGCTACTTCAATTTTTACGAAAATCTCCTGCTCGTCAAAGTCTATGGCCTGGGCGCCGTCTACCGTATCCCGGATTTCCAGGCTCAGGGCCTGCACCTCGGTGCTGATGTAGGCGGTATGCCGGGCTACGGCGCCGGAAATTTCGGCATCCGTGTTCTGAAGATAAATCCGGATCTTGTCGGTTACTTCAAAACCGCTGTCTTTCCGCAGATTCTGGATACGGTTTACAAAATCACGGGCAATGCCTTCCTGCTTCAGTTCTGCGGTGACGTTGATGTCCAGGGCTACGGTCAGGCCGCCTTCCACGGCCAGCAGCCAGCCGGGGATATCCTCGGTCAGGATCTCCACATCAGCCAGGGCTATCTCAAAGCCGGAAAGGGTGACCGTCCCAGCCGATTCCAGCGTTTTCAGCGCCTCAGCCGGCATGCCGGTGATGGCTTCTGCCACGGCCTTCATGTCTTTTCCGAACTTCGGTCCCAAGGTCTTGAAGTTGGGTTTTACCTTTTTCTTCAGGATGCCGGAGTCGTCGGTGATAAATTCGATCTCCTTGATATTCACCTCGCTCATGATGATGTGCGCCACGCTTTCGATCTCCTCCTTCACCGTACCGTTTAAGGCCGGGATCAGGATCTTCTGCAGCGGCTGACGCACCTTCAGCCCGCTTTTCTTCCGCAAGGCGTGCACCATGGAACAGATCTTCTGAGCCAGGGCCATGGCCTCTTCCAGTTCGGCGTCTACCCATTCCGGTTCGTAGGTGTGCCATTCGGTAAAATGAACCGACTCGTATTGGAATGGTGTATTTTTCTCAATAGATTCCGCTCTCACGCCCTCCGTCAGGTTCCGGTACAGCCACTCGGCGTAGAACGGCGCAATGGGCGACATCAGCTGCCCCACCGCGCAAAGCGCGTGCTGGAGGGTCTGGTAGGCGGCCCGCTTATCATCGGTTATTTCGCCCTGCCAGAAACGTCTCCGGTTCAGGCGCACGTACCAGTTTGACAGGTCATCGTTTACAAAATCCTGGATCAGGCGTCCGGCTTTGGTCGGGTTATAATTGTCAAATTCTTCGGTCACTTCTTTCACCAGGGTGTAGATCCGCGACACGATCCAGCGGTCCAGCTGGGTCAGTTTTTCACGGGGTACGCGGTTAAACTGCTCGATGGTGTAGTTATCAAGGTTAGCGTAGAGCGCGAAGAAATTATAGGTATTGGTCAGGGTGCCAAACAGCTTGCGCTGCACTTCCTGCACGCCGTCCAGGTTAAAGCGGAGGTTATCCCAGGGCTCGGCGTTTGTGATCATGTACCAGCGGGTAGGATCAGCGCCATATTGGGCCAGGGTTTTAAACGGATCGATGGCGTTGCCCAGCCGTTTCGACATCTTATTACCGTTTTTATCCAGCACCAGGCCGGTAGAAACCACGTTTTTAAAGGCTACGGAGTCAAACAGCATACCGGCAATGGCATGCAGGGTGAAGAACCAGCCCCGGGTCTGGTCTACGCCTTCGGAGATAAAATCAGCCGGGAAGGCCTTGTCAAAGATCTCCTGGTTTTCAAAGGGGTAGTGCCACTGGGCGTAGGGCATGGCGCCGGAGTCAAACCATACATCGATCAGGTCAGCCTCCCGGTACATCACCTCTCCCGAAGCCGAAACCAGGTAGATCTCATCCACGTATGGGCGATGCAGGTCCAGCGAGGCCTTGTCGGCTGCTGCGGCCAGGAAGGCCTCGTTTTTGGCGCGTTGCTCGTCGGAAAGGGCATGGGTATCCAGTGCATTTTTAACGCTTCTCACCAGCTCGTCGATGCTGCCGATGCACACCTCGTCGTCCTCGTTTTTCCAGATGGGCAGGGGCGTTCCCCAGTACCGGCTGCGACTGAGGTTCCAGTCCACCAGGTTCTCCAGCCAGTTGCCGAAGCGGCCCGATCCGGTGCTTTCCGGCTGCCAGTTGATGGTTTTGTTCAGCTGGGCCAGTTTATCTTTCGCCGCGGTGGTCCGGATAAACCAGGAATCCAGCGGGTAATAAAGCACGGGCTTATCGGTACGCCAGCAGTGGGGGTAGGAGTGTTCGTAGCGCTGCACGTTGAAGGCCTTATTTTCGGTTTTCAACTTAATGGCGATACGTTCATCTACCGACAGGTATCTATCGCGGCCCTGCTTTTGCTTTTCTGCTTCAAGCTCTTCTGCGGTATAATAGGCCTCTTTTACATATTCCAGGGCAAAATCAGCCACTTCTTTCACGAAACGGCCTTTCCGGTCCACCAGCGGGGCGTCTTTGCCGTTTTCGTCTTCTACCAGGATGGCCGGGATGCCGTTCTGAGCGGCTACGCGGTAGTCATCCGCACCGAAAGTAGGGGCGGTGTGCACTATACCGGTACCGTCTTCGGTGGTGACAAAATCACCGATAATCACGCGGAAAGCCGCTGATTTGGGCTGCACGTAAGGCATGAGTTGTTCGTACGTTGTTCCTTCCAGTTGAGCGCCTTTCCAGCTGCCCAGAACCGTCCATGGAAGGATCTTTTTATCGGAAGTTTCGAAGCCTTCAAAATCGCCGTCTTTGCCTTTTTCGTTAAAATATTTCCCGATGAGATCTTTAGCCAGAATCACGTAAACCGGGAGAAAAGTATACGGATTAAACGTTTTTACCAGTGCATATTCAATGCCTTTACCTACGGTGAGGGCGGCATTGGAAGGCAGGGTCCAGGGGGTGGTGGTCCAGGCCAGGAAATATACGTTATCGCTGCCGGCTGCATCAAAAAGAAACTGCGAGCGCTCATTTTTTATGGCTTTAAACTGGGCGGTGAGGGAGGTGTCTTTCACATCCTTGTAGGTGCCCGGCTGGTTCAGTTCGTGCGAGCTCAGACCGGTACCCGCAGCCGGAGAATACGGCTGGATGGTGTACCCTTTGTAGAGCAGGCCTTTGTCGTGCAGCTTTTTCAGCAGGCTCCACACCGACTCAATATAAGGGCTCTCATAGGTGATATACGGGTTATCCATATCCACCCAGTAGCCCATGCGGTCGGTCATATCGCGCCAGATGTCGGTAAAGCGCATCACGGCTTCCCGGCATTTGCGGTTATATTCCTCCACGCTGATTTTTTTGCCGATATCTTCCTTCGTGATGCCCAGTTCTTTTTCCACCTGCAGCTCCACGGGCAGGCCGTGGGTATCCCAGCCGGCTTTCCGGTTTACCTGGAAGCCGCGCAGGGTTTTGTAGCGGCAGAAGATGTCTTTGATGGTACGGGCCATCACGTGGTGAATGCCCGGAGTGCCGTTAGCGGATGGCGGCCCTTCATAGAAAGTGAAGGCCGGGGAGCCTTCTCTCACCTGGATGGATTTTTCGAAAATGTTATTCTCTTTCCAAAAAGCTAATATCTCTTCTGCTATTTCAGCGTAGTTGACCGACTTGTATTCCGGGTATTTCATTTCGTCAAAAAAATTGGCTGCAAAGTTACGAATTTTTGAAAGAGATTATGGTGGAGATTAACTAAAAGGTAAGATTTATCAAGTAAACAGGGCTGTAGTACAAAGAATTACATATTATAAAAGAACTTCCTCCGGAGTATCTTTGTTTGTAGATTTAATAGCATGGTATATGTATAATGCGGGCTCATCACTCAATTTTAAACTTCAGAATCATGAAAAAAATACCTGAGAAACCAAGCGAAAAGGAGCAAAAAAGACCCGAAAAACTTTCTAAGTTAGGAGCTGCCAGGTTAATGGGGATCAAAATTGCAGATATCGTAGACAAAAGAGCTGTTTTAAAATAATGGCTCGGTACTTGCTGGATACCAATATTTTGGTTTTCCTTATCACAGAAGAGGATGACGAACTCTCCCACGAAGTTAATTTTATTTTGGATGACTACTATAACCAGGTCGAAACCAGTTCTATTGCTATGATGGAACTGGTACAATTATGTAGAATTGGGAAAATAAAATTAAAGAAAGGGACGAAGCTTAATGAATTGCCTGATTATATTCATGATGTTTTAGGGATAAATATTGTTCACTTTGGAAAGGAACATACTAAAACACTCTCAAACCTGGAAATAGTAGCAGGTCATAAAGATCCTTTTGATCATTCTATAATTTCGCATGCGATAACAGATAGATATACTCTAATTTCTTCGGACAGTAAATTTAAGGATTACGAAAAGCAAAACCTAAACCTGGTTTATAACGAAAGGTAAATCTACCCCGGATCTGTTTTAGCGTTAGACGAGTTTGCAATAATAAGACTGGGAAATAGGATTTTCGGTATTTTCTTAGAAATTTGATGGAGAATTGTTCCGAATAAATGATTTTTAGTACATTATACAATATAGGCATGCGCCTGGCTTCGGCTCTGCTTCCTGCCGGAAAATTACTGGGGAATAAAGCCCGCCTGCTGATTGAAGGGCAGGAGAGACTGAACCTGCATGAGCTGGCCGCCTGGAGGAAGTCCAGGGAAAAAATCATCTGGTTTCATTGTGCTTCCCTGGGCGAGTTTGAGCAGGGGCGGCCCGTGCTGGAGGCTTTCCGGGAGCAGCACCCGGCGTATGGAGTACTGCTTACTTTTTTTTCGCCGTCGGGCTATGAAGTGCGGAAAAACTACCCGCTGGCCGATTTTATCTGCTATCTGCCGCTGGATACGGCGCGGGGCGCACGGGAGTTTGTGGAGGCTGCCCGGCCGGATATCGTGGTATTTGTGAAATATGAGTTCTGGCCTAATATCATCCGGGAGATCAAGCGCTCCGGCGCCCGGCTTATCGGCATTTCGGTGATCCTGCGGCCGGGGCAGGCCTTTTTTAAACCCTGGGGCGGATTTTTCCGCAAAATATTACAGCATTTCGATTTCCTTTTTGTGCAGAATCAAAACTCGGCAGACCTGCTGGAGTCTATGGGTTACACCCGTTATGAAGTGGCGGGGGATACGCGGTTTGACCGGGTGATGGCTACGGCCAGGGATTCATCTGAGGTGCCGGGCATCCGGGGGTTTATTAACTCATCCGGCCTTGTTCAGGGGGATAATGGCCCTGGCAAAGAGGATGCCACGGGCCCGGAACTCTCCCTTAAAGTACCCGGAACCCAAGTCCTGGTAGCCGGCTCGGTCTGGCCCGAAGACATGGAGGTGCTGAAACCCTTTATGGCGGCTCATCCTGAAATGAAATTCATTCTTGCCCCGCATGATATTAAACCCGAACAGATCAGCCGGTGGGTGCAGGAGACTTCCGGGCTGCGGTATTCGGAAATAGCGCAATACGATAAGCAGAATGTGCTCTTTATCGACAGCATCGGCCTGCTGGCCCGCCTGTATAAGTATGCAGACTATGCGTTTGTGGGGGGCGGGTTCAAAACCGGGCTGCATAACATCCTGGAGCCGGCGGTTTTTGGGGTGCCCGTTTTTTTCGGAGACCAAAAATACAGGAAATTCCAGGAGGCAGTGGATCTGCTGGAACTGGGAGTGGCTTTTACGGTACCTAGCAGCCTGGAGGAAGTTTTTGAAGGCCTGGATACGGAGGAAATCCGGCGAAAGGCCGCCATCTATGTAAACCGGAATGCCGGAGCCACGGACAAGATCCTGCATTTTTTGAATAACTGATACCTGCGCATGCAATGCCCTAAGTATAAGTGCGTATGGGTCGTGAGATGCGGTTTTTTAATACCGGATCCGCCCGCTTAAAGCGCCACACCGCGGGCCGAAGCCCCCGGGTACTTGCCTAAGTGCCAAAAAAGGGTATTTTTGCTGAATAAAACCTTTACGGAATGAAAAGCAGACTTCTCCTTCTTCTCCTGCTGGCGCCCCTATTGCCGCTGCGGGCCCAGGATTTTGATTCTTACCTGAAAGACACCCGGAAAGCCGAAGGCTTTTTCACCTATCATGTGCAGGATGCCAAAGGCAAGATCTACCTGGAAGTGGGAAATACCGGCCGGGAGTTCCTCTATTATTCCAGTCTTTCCCGGGGGATAGGGTCGAACGACATCGGGCTGGACCGGGGGAGGATCGGCCAGGGCAAGGTGGTGAAATTTATCCGGGCAGGGAATAAACTGCTGCTGACAGAGCCCAATTATTCTTACCGGGCTTCTTCTGCCGACAGCCTGGAGCAGAATGCGGTCAGGGAGTCGTTTGCCACTTCCGTACTTTTCGGTTTTGAAGTGCTGGCCACTAAAAACGGGGTCTCTTTAATAGACTTCACTCCGTTTCTGCTGAGAGACGGTGTAGGAGCCCTCCAGGCCATCACGGCCACCCGGCAGGGCAGTTATTCGTTTGATGCTTCGCGGTCAGGGCTGTTTATGGAGATGTGTAAATCTTTTCCTGAAAATACGGAGTTTGAGGCCATTATTACGCTGAGTGGCACTAACGGCGGCCCTTACCTGAGGTCAGTGGTGCCCAGCCCGGAAAATGTGACCATGCACCAGCACCATTCTTTTGTGAAGCTGCCTGAGCCCGGTTTCAAAACCCGGGAGCTGGATCCGCGGATCGGTTATTTCGGGGTATCGTATTATGATTATTCTTCGGCTATTGACCAGCCTATTGAGAAAAGGCTGATTGCCCGTCACCGGCTGGAAAAGAAATACCCGGATCAGGCGGTGAGTGAGCCCGTGAAGCCTATTGTGTATTACCTGGACTCGGGAGTGCCGGAGCCCATCCGCTCCGCCCTGTTTGAAGGTGCTACCTGGTGGAACCAGGCTTTCGAGGCCGCCGGCTTTAAGAATGCCTTCCAGGTGAAGATGCTTCCGCCGGATGCGGATCCCATGGATATCCGGTACAATGTGGTGCAATGGGTGCACCGTAGCACGCGGGGCTGGTCTTACGGCAGCAGCATCACGGATCCCCGCACGGGCGAGATCCTGAAAGGGAAGGTCACGCTGGGCTCGCTGCGGGTAAGGCAGGATTACCTGATAGCCCAGGGCCTGACGGCCGACTTTGATTCGGGGAAAGAGCAGCCCCACCTGATGAAAATGGCGCTGGACCGCCTGAAACAGCTGTCGGCCCACGAGATCGGACATACGCTGGGACTGCCGCATAATTACATTGCCAGTGTGGCTTCGCGGGCTTCGGTGATGGATTACCCGCATCCTACCCTGAAGATCACGGAAGGGAAGATAGACCTCTCTGACGCTTATGCCATGGGGATCGGCGAGTTTGATAAGATGGCTATCCGCTGGGGCTACCAGGAGATCCCTGCCGGTGCCGATGAGAAGGCGGAGCTGAATAAGATAACGGAAGAGGTGATCGGGAATGGGTACCTCTTCCTCAGCGACCAGGATGCCCGGTCAGACGGCTCAGTGCATCCCCAGACGCATTTATGGGATAACGGTGCCAATGCCACCGAAGACCTGAAGCATATCCTGCAGGTGCGGACACTGGCCCTGCGGGGTTTCGGTACGGCCCGGATCCCGGCCGGCACGCCTTACGCTAACCTGGAAGAGGTGCTGGTGCCGGTGTTTATGCTGCACCGGTTTCAGACCCAGGCGGCGGCCAAGGCCATCGGCGGCGCCTATTATTCTTTCGGGCTGAAAGGCGATAAGCTGCCCGTTTACACCCCGGCGCCGGCCAAAGAGCAGACTGAGGCTCTGGATGCCCTGCTTTCTACGCTGGACCCGGATTTCCTGGCACTTTCACCGGAGCTGATCCGGCTGATCCCGCCGCGGGCCTACCGGTTCGGGGCTAATCAGCGCGAAACCTTCCGGCGGCATACGGGCATGACCTTTGATCCGCTGGGGCCGGCCGAGGCCTCGGCCCAGTTGACGCTAAGTCTTTTGCTGAACCCGGAGCGGGCCTCGCGACTGGCCAGTCAGAAACTGCTCCAGCCTGACCTGCCTTCGCTGGCGGATATCCTGGCTAAAACCACCCGCACCCTCTGGAAGGCCCCGGGCCTGGCAGCGGCGGATTACAAAGGCCAGATCCGACGGGTAACGGCCGTGATGTACCTGGCTGAACTGATGCGGCTGAGCCAGGCGCCGTCTGTTTCCGTGGAAGCGAAAATGGCCGCCCTGGATGCTGTTTATGAGATCAAAGGGCTTACGCAGGCCGGTACCGGGCTTAACCGGATGGTGCAGGGCCTGATCCGCCGGTTTGAAGAAAATCCGAAAGAGTTTCAGCCGGAAAGCTTCTTTGTGGCGCCTGACGGGCAGCCGATAGACCAGGATTACGACTGGCTGGGGGAAGAAGAGTGTACGGGTGGATGAACTAATTTTTATACCATGAAAGTAACCATCATAGGAGCAGGGAACCTGGCGGGCCACCTGGCGCGGGCGCTGGAGCGGGCTGAGGTGGCCGTGAACGAGATTTACGCGCGTGATATCCGGAAGGCGGCCGAGCTGGCCGATGACCTGTATGCCGCCGTGGCCGTGAACAGCCTGGATTTTACCCGGAGTAAATCGGGCGTATTTTTTCTCTGCGTTTCTGACGATGCGCTGGAGTCGGTGGCCTCGCAGGTACTCCTGCCTGACGGCGCCGTACTGGCCCATACTTCCGGCGCCCGGCCGCTGGCGGTGCTGGATGGGGCCACCTCGCTGTACCACGGGAAACGGGTGGATTGCGGCGTGTTTTATCCTTTGCAGACCTTCACCCGGGGTGTGCCGGTGGATTTCAGCCGCATTCCCATCCTGGTGGAATCGGAGGATAAAAATGCGCTGGCGGTGCTGACCGGCCTGGCAAAACGCCTGTCGGGCAAGGTGCTGCCGGTCAACTCCCGCGAGCGCCTGGTTTATCACGTATCGGCGGTGTTTTCCTGCAATTTTACGAACCACCTCTGGGCGTTGTCGAAAGAGATACTGGAGTCGGAACACCTGGATTTTGAGTTGCTAAAACCGCTGATCACGGAAACCGTCCGGAAAATGATGCAGGCGGCTCATCCGGCCGACGGGCAGACGGGCCCGGCCATGCGGCAGGATACGCGCACGCTGAATATGCACCTTGACTTCCTCCGGGACGATGATGACCTGATCCGGGTGTATTCTACCCTTACGGAAAGTATTTCTGACTGGCACCGGCTGGAATGATACTTTTTTAGTAACTTCGTGGTTCGTAAGACTTTCGTGATGCTTCCTAAGGTAATAGCAATTTCCAATCAAAAAGGCGGGGTGGGCAAAACCACCACGGCCGTCAATTTTTCCGCGGGTCTCTCGGCCCGGGGTTACAAGGTGCTTTTGATCGATACCGACCACCAGGCCAGCTGCACGGTGGCTTTCGGCCTGAAATCGGAGTTTGATAACCGCAGCATTTATGCCGCGCTGGTGGGGCTGAGTCCTATCCAGGATTGCATCATCCCTACGGGCTACCGGAACCTGGACCTGATCCCGTCTACCCACCACCTGGTAGGGGCGGAGATAGAAATGGTGAATTTCATAGACCGGGAGTATAAGCTCACCGAGAAACTGGAGCCCATTAAGCCGCTGTATGATTTCATTATTATTGACTGTCCGCCTTCACTGGGTATTGTGCCCGTGAACAGCCTGCTGGCGGCTGATTCCATTATTATCCCGCTGCAATGCGAGTTTTTCGGGATAGAAGGACTGGAGCTGATCCTGGGTACCCTGCGGATCATCCAGAAGCGGCTGAAGCCCTCGCTGTATGTAGAGGGAATCCTGCTGACCCTGCACGATACGGAAAACCAGCTTTCCACGAATATCCTGAACCTGATGCGGGCTAATTTCGGTGAACTGGTGTTTGACACCTACATTCCCCGTGATCCGGCTTTTATTGATTCCACGGCCCTGCAGGTGCCGGTGATCCTTTCCCCGCAGCGGTCGGAGGGCGCAGATGCCTACGACCGCCTCATCCTGGAATTCCTGGAGAAGTATAACCTGGGAAAAATGAAGTTTTGATCAGAGCTGTTCATCATCATCCGGTGGCTTCAGCTCACCGCCGTTTGGCGTGGTGTTCATGAGGCCGGTACCAAACCCTTCATTCGCCGTTACGGCGCAGTCGCCCGCTATACGGATGGTAGGCGGAATCTCAAAGCGGGTCTTCTTGTACTCCACATTGGGGTCTTCGTAGACTTTTTTCATGAAGAGTCCCCAGGCCGGCATGGCCATGCGGGCCCCCTGACCGTACTGGATGCTTTCAAAGTGAACGGCCCGGTCTTCACCGCCTACCCACACGCCACCGATCAGGTCCTGGGTCATGCCCATGAACCAGGCATCGGAGAAGTTAGAGGTAGTTCCGGTTTTGGCGGCGATCTCGTTACCGTCTATCAGGCCGTAGCGGGCGAGGCCCACGGCGGTCCCGCCGGGAGCGGTGGCACCCCGCATCAGGTGGATCATCTTGTAGGCGGTTTCCTTGCTCAGCACTTCTTTCTGAATGGGGAAGTATTCCTTAATGACCTCCCCGTTTTTATCTTCAATTCTCAGCAGTACCATGGGCTCGGAATAGATACCGCGGTTAGCAAAGACCGCATACCCGCTTAAAAGCTCATACAGCTTCACATCAGAAACCCCCAGGCAGAGCGAGGGCGAATTAGCCAGCGGGGTCTTGATGCCCAGTTGACGGGCATAGTCGATCACCTTATCTGCCCCGAACTCCTTGATCAGCTTAGCGCTCACGGTGTTTACCGAAGCCCCCAGGGCCTGCCTCAGGGTCAGGTCATTATAGGTATAGCGGCCGTCAGCATTCCGCGGGGTCCAGGAGGCGCTTCCGGGGATATGGAAGGTAATGGGTTCGTCACGGACGCGGTCGCAGGTAGAAAAGCCGTTATCAATGGCCGTTACGTATACAAAAGGCTTAAAGGTAGATCCGGGCTGCCTTGTGCTCTGGAATACGTTATCAAATTTGAAGTATTTGTAGTTAATACCTCCCACCCAGGCCTTGATGCTCCCGTTACGCGGATCCATGGCCAGCATACCGATGTTCAGGAATCTTTTGTAATGCCTGAGGGAGTCCATGTGTGACATCACCGTATCGCGCTCTCCCTGCCAGGTGAATACCCGCATGGGCATTCTTTCATTCATTTTGGCATTGATCTTATTCACGTCATTGCCGTACTGGCGCTTCAGGGTCTGGTAATAGCCCGTGCGCCGGGCTGCCTCTTCAATAAAATTCGGGTATTCTTCGTACTGGGAATTAGACCCCGGCCTCAGCTTGAGCCAGGGATTCCGGCCTTTGAAGTGGTTATCAAAGATGCTCTGGTAATTTTTCATGTGCTCCATCATGGCCTCTTCGGCGTAGCGCTGCATGCGGGAGTCAATGGTGGTGTAGATCTTAAAGCCTTTGGTATAGAGGTCGGTTTCCGAGTAGCCCAGTTTTTTCAGCTCCTCTTTCATCACATCTTTCAGATACTCCCTGAAATAGCGGGCCAGGCCATAGTTATGGCTCTCGGGCGAATAATCCAGTACAATAGGAATGGCGGCCAGCTCTTTTCCTTCTTCCGGGGTGATCTTATTGAATTTCACCATCTGGGAAATCACCACATCCCGCCTTTCCCGGGCATTTTTCGGGAAAAATTTGGGGTTAAACCGCGAGGGGTTCTGGATCATGCCCACCAGCAGGGCGGATTCTTCCGGCTTCAGGTTTTCCGGGTTTTTCTTGAAGTAGGTTTTGGCGGCCGATTTCAGACCGTAGGCGCCACTGCTGAACTCAATGGTGTTCAGGTACATGGTCATGATCTCGGGCTTGGTATATCTTTTTTCCAGCTTAATGGCGGTGATCCACTCTTTCAGCTTGATCAGCAGCACTTTTACCCCGGGTACTTTGTAGAGGAGGCCCTCGTAGGAGTCATCCCGGCGCAGCTTAAACAGGTTTTTGGCCAGCTGCTGGGTGATGGTACTTCCGCCCCCTTTGCGGTCAAAGGTCAGCACACCGCCTACCACCCGCAGCATACTCCGGGCGTCAATACCGGAATGCATGGCAAAACGCACGTCTTCCGTGGCCAGCAGGGCGTCTTTGAAATTTTCCGGGATTTCCGCATAGGTCATGGTGCTCCGGTTCTCAAAGAAAAATTTACCTATGATCTTATTGTCGGAAGAAATGATCTCCGAAGCGATCTCGCTCTTGGGGTTATCCAGGTCATCTACCGACGGCATCTTACCGAAAAGCCAGAACAGGTTCAGGTTCAGGGCAATAAGGAAAATGGCTGCCGCGGCGAGGCCGTAGAAGACTAATTTATAGGAAAGCTTGATCAGACTTTTGTATTTACCTGTGCTGAAACGTTCAAAGAATCTCATCTTACAGGGTGATGCCGGTTAGTTTAGAAAAGTAAAGTTAATAGTTAAAATGGTTTCCGTATTAACTTATTGTTTAAAAATGGAAAATATTAGTGTCTTATATTTTCAAACGGGGCAGGGGGCTGACGTCCTGGCCCGCAAAATTACCGCTAAGGTACTGGTAATGGGCGGCGATGGCGATCATACCGGCATTATCCGTACAATATTGGAAATCAGGAATGTAAATATTCCATTTTTGCTTCTCCGCTTCCTGTGCCAGTGCCTGGCGCAGCCCGCGGTTAGCCGAAACCCCGCCCGCTATGGCGATCTCCCGCACCCGGTATTTTTTTGCCGCCTTGCGTAGCTTGCCCATCAGCATCCGGATCAGGGCGTGCTGGTAAGACGCACAGATATCGCGCATGTTTTCCTGTACAAATTCCCCGCCTTTTTCCCGGATAAAATACAGGAGGGAGGTCTTGATGCCGCTGAAAGAAAACTTCAGATCGGGCATTTCGGAAAGGGGGAAGGGGAAGGCCTCGGGGTTTCCTTCCGCGGCCAGGTGGTCTATGCGCGGGCCGCCGGGATAGCCCAGCCCCAGCATCTTGGCGGCCTTATCGAAGGCTTCGCCTACGGCGTCATCGGCGGTTTCGCCTACCACCTCCATCTCCAGGGGGCTCCTGACCAGCACCAGCTGAGTATGCCCGCCGCTGACGGTCAGGCAGAGGAAAGGGAAAACGGGATGGGGATCATCAATAAAGTGGGCCAGTACGTGCGCCTGCATGTGGTTCACTTCGATGAGCGGGATGTTCAGCCCCAGGGCCAGGGCCTTGGCAAAGGAAGTACCCACCAGGAGGGAGCCCAGCAGGCCCGGCCCGCGGGTGAAAGCCACGGCGGAAAGATCCGTTTTCTCCACGCCGGCATCGGTCAGCGCTTCCTGCACCACCCGTACGATGTCCTGCTGGTGCGCCCGGGAAGCCAGCTCCGGCACCACACCGCCGTATTGCTCATGGATGATCTGTGATGCCACAATGTTATTCAGGATTTTTCCGTTCTTAATCACTGCAGCAGAGGTTTCATCGCAGGACGACTCGATGGCCAGTAGGGTAATATCGTCGTTCATTCGTTTTTTAATATCGGTAAAATGTAAGATTTTTGCAGATTGTATCTGCAAAAGTAACAAAATAGTATTGAAGCGTATAGCCAGCATAGTGATCAGGATTCTTTCTTATGCCTTTATGGGGGCATTTTTTATCCTGTTTATCGCTTTTTACGCTTTGCAGCTCCCGGAGGTGCAGACCCAGCTCAGCCATAACGCCATGGACTGGCTGAGCGAAAGGCTGGGGGGAAACATATCGGTGAGCAAGGTCAGGATCTCCTGGTTTGATAAGATCGTGCTGGAAGACCTGAACATTAAGGATAACCAGGACCGGAATATGATCTTTGTGCGGGAAGTGTACGTGGATGCCCGCACAAACCTCAACCTGAGCCTGAGAAGTGCTTTCGAATACGACAAGAAGGTGGGGTGGCGCTCGCTGAAGTTTCAGCCGGGCAAGATCATCCGCTTTGATAATAACCTGGATTTTGTGACCCTGAATAACCCCGAAGCCCGTTTTATCCGGGACCGGAAGGGGATGCTGAATTTCGACTACTGGCTGCTGGAGATCGATAAACTCACCAAAAAGAAGAAAGACGGGAAAAAGCCGGTAAAGCCGTTCACCCTGGATAACGTGGACATTAAAGACGGGATTATAAGTATTGTGACGGAGCATTCGCGGCGGCATACGGACGGCACCTTTGATTTTGCCAATTTCGAGTTTCGTGACCTGAATGCCCGCCTGGAGAAGCTGTCGTTCAAACGCGATACCATCCTGCTGGTATCTAAAAATCTTTCAGCCAAAGACGGCTTCAGCGAGCTGGAGATCCGGAATGCCACCGGGCGGTTTTTCCACTGCCGCAAGGGCATACGCCTGGATAACCTGCACGCTCAGCTGAATGATTCCCAGCTGCAGGACAGGCTGTATTTCAGCTACAGCCGGCCTTCGGATTTCGGGGATTTCTTCCATAAGGTGCACATTGATGCGGATATGCGGAATTCCGTACTGCAGGCCAAAGACATCGGGCTTTTTATTCCCGTCATGAAAAACTATAAGGAGGAGTACCGGGTCACTACCCGCCTTAACGGCACAGTGGCGTCTTTGCAGCTGAAAGATATGACCCTGGATTTCGGGAAGGGCTCGCACATCCGCGGCAATGGGAAGCTTACCGGGCTGCCTGACCTGAAAACCACGCACAGCGTGCTGGACCTGGAGCCTTCGGTGCTGCTGGCTAGGGATGTGGCCCAGTATTCGGCCCATGAGAATTTTCAGAAGTATATTGCCAAAGTAGAGCGGCTGGACTTTTCCGGTACGTTTAACGGGGTGTATAACGACTTCCAGTCGCGCCCGCGCCTGGTTTCCCCCCGCCTTGGCGAGATCGTGGGGGAGGTGAATGTGAAGGCCAAAGGCCAGCTGGAATATTCGGGAAACCTGGTGGTCAACCAGTTTAAGATAGGCGATTTCCTGGAGAATAACCAGTTGGATGAGATTACGTTTCACGGCAAGATCAACGGCCTCGGGCGGGAGCTGGAAGAAGCCCGCGTGCACCTGGACGGGCACGTGAGCGCCATTGATTTTAAAGGGTACCGCTACCGGAATATCGCGGTGGACGGTAACCTGGGGCAGTCGCTGTTTGACGGCAAGCTGAACATAGATGACCCGAACATCCTGGCGGACATAGAGGGGAAGATCGACTTTAACCAGGAGGTAAATGCCTTTAATATTGAGGGTTATGTGGGTTACGCTAACCTGAAGACCCTGGGCTTTACCACCCGTGATTTCATGCTGCGGTCGCGCCTTAACTTTGACTTTAAGGGGAACCGGCTGGACGACTGGCTGGGCGAGGCCAGTTTTTCTGATTTTGAGCTGCGGGAGCAGGACAAGATCCTGAAGGTAGATTCCATGTACTTTTTCTCGGACCTGATCGGGAAGGAGCGGAGCTTTAAGATCGAATCGGAATTTTTTAATGCCGGTATACGGGGCAATTTTGTACCCAGCCGCCTGCTGATGGATGTGAGTGATTTTGTGTCGGAGCATCGCATGTATTTTGAAACCACGGAAGACGAGCGGAGCGCCTATTATACTCGGAAAAAGGATACCCGGGATTACAGCACGGAGAGCTACCGCTCCGCGTTTAATGTGCGCTTTAACCGGCCCGCCCCGTTTTTCGACTTCTTTGCGCCGGCCGTATATGTTTCTAAAAATGCGGAGATTAACGGCAGTTATGAAGCCGGCCTGACCAGCACCCTGCAGATCGCGGGGAATACCGACACGCTTTCGGTGAAAGGCAATGAGTTTTATGCTACGTTTTTCGATTATTATGCGCAAAAGGAGATCCTGTCGCCCACGGTGGTGAATAAGATCCGGATCAAATCCGATAAGCAGAAGACGGGAAATAACGTGCTGACCGAAGAGCTGGTGGTGAATGCCAACTGGGAAGGGACGAATACCATTGATTTCCGTACGTTTATCACCCAGAATAATTCAGGCAGCCTGATCGACCTGCGCGGCAAGCTGGATTTCTTCCGGGAAGGCTTTAGCCTGAGGCTGCTCCCGGATCAGACGGTGGTGCGGCTGATTGACATGGACTGGGCCTTTGCACCGGATAACCGGATCGATTTCCGGAAACGGCACATTACGTTTAATAATTTCAACATCCGGGGCGGCACCTCCCAGTACATCGGCCTGAACGGGGTGATGTCCAGTAACCCGGCGGATGCCCTGACCCTGGAGGTGAACGAGTTTGATATTGAAAACCTGCTGCCTTTTGTGAATGTGGACCTGCGCGGCACGGCCACCGGAAACCTGCGCCTGCAGAATTTCTATACCACTAACCCGCTGTATGTGAGTAACCTGCACGTAACGGATTTCTATTACAAAAAGAGCCTGGTGGGTACGGTGACCACTTCAGCGCTGTGGGATGAGAGCCGGGACCGCCTCCGGCTGGAAGGCAGCGTTTTCCGGAATATGGAGGAGATCCTGAAGCTGGAGGGCTTCTTCACCCCCGGTAAGGGAAACAAGGGGCTGGAGCTGGAAGGCGCCCTGCGCAATGCCGATATGGATATGTTCCTGGGCATGACCGGTGACGTGTTTTCCGAGCTGAAAGGCAAGGCAAACGGCGCGTTTAAAGTCAGTGGTACGCCCCGGCGCCCGGTTTTTGACGGGGAGGTGGAAATTACGGGCGGTTCCCTCAAAGTGGCCGTATCCGGCACTTCCCTGTATTTTGAAGACAAGATCCTGCTGAACAGCCGGGGTTTTGTGCTGCCTGCGGCCGGCGTGGAGGTGAGAGACGCCCCCGGCGGAAATACGGCGCGCCTGACCGGCGGCGTCTATTACCGCAGCACACCGGGCTTCACCATTGACCTGAAGGCGGATATCAACAGCCGCTCGGGCTTTAAGATCATGGATATCCCGGCTTTCAGTAATGACTATATTTTCGGCACGGCTTATGTGAACGGGGATGTAAACCTGAGCGGGGATTTTGATAACCTGGTGGTTTCAGGGAACCTGAGCAGCCGTGACGGCACGGCCATCACGATCCCCACCGACAGCGATACCAAAATAGATACCCAGCAGGAGGGCATTCCCTTCCTGAAAAAGCCGGTACGGGTAGACAGCAGCGCCCTGAGGCCCAATAAGCGGCGCCTGCCCGCCGTGAAAACCGGCGGGGTACGGCTGGCGTTTAACCTGACCCTGACCCCCGAGGCCCAGGGAGAGATCATCTTTGACCGGGCTAATAATGACGTGCTCAGCCTGTACGGCGACGGCCGCCTGAGCGTATTGTACGACAGCCGGGGCGAGTTTACCATTAACGGGCCCTATAACGTGCGCGGCGGTAAGTACTTTTTCAGCTTCCAGAACCTGGCCTCCCTGCGGCGGTTTGATATTACGGATAACAGTAAGATCACGTTTAACGGCGATCCCCTGCAGGCCATCCTGGACATCAAAGCCACCTACACGGCTAACATCTCGCTGAACAAGGTTTCGCCCCAGATGACCAATTCCTCCGCCCGCTTCCCGGTGTACGTGAACGTATTCCTGGCAGACCGGCTGCTGACGCCTACCATCCGCTATGACATCGCCTTTGACCTGAAGCAGATCCCCATCAGCGGGCAGACGGATATCCTGGCTTTTGAGCAGCGCCTGAGTAATGACGAGCAGCTGCTTAGCCGGAACGTGTCCAGCATCCTGGTGTTTAACGAGGTCTTCCCCGATAATAACCTGGCGGATGCCCTGACCCAGCAGTTCCTGATCGATAACATCAGCAGCCTGCTCTCTAACCAGATCGGGAACCTGGCCAATAAGCTGAATCCTAACCTGGAATTCGGGGTGCGTTTCGGCGATTTCCGGGAAAACCTGCTGAATAATATGCAGCTGGACTTCAGCTATAAGTTCCTCAATAACCGGGTGAAACTGAGCGGTAAGGGGGCTTTTGTAAACAGCCTGGAGAATAGTATCAGCCTGAATACCAATACCTACGGCCAGCTGTCAGTGGGCGGTGAGCTGGAATACCTCATTTCCGATGACGGTGCCTACCGGTTTAAGCTGTACTCCAGGAGCGTGCCTACTAATTATTACGTGTTCTATTCCCAGGGAAACGTGGTGGTTTCCGGCGGAAGTCTCATTATTTCCAGAAATTTCAATTCATTCTTTAGAAAAAAGAATAACGGAAGCATACCTTTGGGAGTAGGTTCGGGAGGGGGGAAGGATGATTAATGGTTAATTATTAATGGTTAATGGTGGATTGACATATTTATGAAGCAAAGAAGGAGATTACCGGAAGCAAGAAAAAGAAACCCGGATCAGACGCTGGAGTTTCAGCAGTCTTCGCACATTGTGGAGCTGGAAGCTTCGGTATTGGGCGGGGTGATCCGGGAAAAGGATGCGCTCACCATGGTCATTGACGTGCTGAAGCCCGACAGCTTCATTTCCGAGAAGCACGAGGCCATTTACCAGGCCATCCTGCTGCTTTTCGGGAAGTCGGAGCCGGTAGACCTGCTCACCCTCACTAACCAGTTGCGCCAGACCGGCGAACTGGAATTTATAGGCGGCCCGGCCTACCTGGCCCGGATCACGGCCCGGAAAGTGTCTACGCACATAGAGCGGGATGCCCGCATCATCCTGCAGTACGCCATTCAGCGCAGCATCATGCGCATCATGGACGATGTGCTGATCAAAGCCCAGGAAGACACCACTGACGTTTTTAACCTGCTGGATGCCACTGAGCAGGGCCTGCGCGATATCCAGGAAGGTAACCTGAATAAAAATATTCCGGACCTGCAGCTGGTGGTGCAGAAGACCATACAGGAGCTGCGCAATAAGGAGGAACAGGACGCCGGCGTGAGCAGCGTGCCCTCCGGGTTTCCCACCCTGGACCGCCTCACGGGCGGCTGGCACAATACCGAGCTTATCATCATAGCGGCCCGCCCCGGAATGGGGAAAACGGCCTTTGTGGTTTCTGCGCTGAGAAATGCGGCCATTGACTATAAAATGCCGGTAGCGCTGTTTTCCCTGGAGATGTCGTCACAGCAGGTGATGTACCGGCTGATCTCCGCTGAGGCGGAAGTAGACTCCCAGAAGCTGAGAAAGGGTGACCTGGAGACGGACGACTGGAAGGCCATCCACTCGCGCCTGAATAACCTGGATAACGCGCCCATTTATATTGATGACACTCCGGCGCTGTCCGTGCTGGAGCTCCGTACCAAGGCCCGGCGCTTAAAGGCTTTTCATAATATCAAGCTGCTGATAGTGGATTACCTGCAGCTGATGACGGCCGGTAACGGAAAGACCGGTATGAACCGGGAGCAGGAGATTGCCACTATTTCGCGCTCCCTGAAGACCATTGCCAAGGAACTGAACATCCCGGTGATCGCGCTGTCCCAGCTGAGCCGTTCGGTGGAATCGCGCCCGGATAAGCGGCCCATGCTTTCTGACCTGAGGGAATCGGGCTCCATTGAACAGGATGCTGACGTGGTGATGTTCCTCTACCGCCCGGAGTATTACCAGTTTGAGGAGACGGAGCAGGGGAAAAGTACCAAGGGCCTGGCGGAAGTGATCATTGCTAAAAACCGGAGTGGTTCGGTAGACAGCGTGGAGCTGAGATTTATCGGGAAATATACGCGTTTCTCGGAGTTTGACGGCTTTATTGCCACGCCGGAAGAGTACGAGGAGCGGAGCGGGATCAAAACCCTGGGCAGTCGCGCCAATGATCTTACCTGAGTTTTTTTACGGGTATTAAAAAAGGGTGCCGCCCGGATAACAGGCAGCACCCTCTTCTATAGAAATCTATACTTATTTCTTCTCCAGGGCCTCGTTAATACGGGCCACCAGATCCTGAACATGGTATTTGCTCACCTTATCGGTTATTCTCGGTGCAGCCGCGTTCAGCTCATTTTTCAGGGACACCAGTGTACCCCGGGTAATGGAGCTCAGGTCGGTCTGCGTAAAATCAGGCCTTCCCGGAAGCGGAGCAGCGTTCAGCTGTTTCGTGAGGCTGGAAACAAACGCCTTCTGCAGGTTTCTCCGGTAGATATCAATGGATGAGCCGGACTTCAGCTCGCTGAAGATACCGTTTTTCAAGCCGGTGTACAGGTCATCCAGGGAGAAATACTTATTTCCCTGGGAAGAAGCCTCCATCAGCCGGGCAGCTCTGTCGGTAGAAAGCAGGCTGGCCAGGGTAGATACCTGCATGGCCTTAATGGCTTCCACGCCGTTTTCAGGCCGGACCTTGTTCATGATATTGGGGTCAATGATCCATTTCGGAGTAGTGAAGAGCTGGGCATTCAGGAAATTCAGGGCTTCCACCTGCAGGTCTTTCGGAACGATCTCGAACCGGTTACTTTCCGAATCATAGGTTACCGGGGTATCGTAAATACCGCCAATGTATTTAGTCACATGGCCCATGTATCTCCTGAACTGGCCGGTGAGGCTGTTGTACAGGGTGTTCAGCTCGCTGTAGTTTTCGCCGTCTTCCCGTGACCATTTTTCCAGTTCGGGAAGTATTCTTTTCAGGTTTTTGATCCCGTATTCAGACGCTTTGGCGGCGTTATCGCCCAGGTCTTCGGTCTGGTAGCGCGGGTCAATGGGGCTGGTTTCGGTACCGAAGCGGAGTCTTGGATTTTTAACGGCTTCGGAAGTCATTTTATGGAGCAGCGCTTTTTCTTCGTCGGCTGATTTGGCATCCGGGAAGTAGGTATAACCCCATTTAATGGCCCACTTGTCGTAATCCCCGATCTTAGGGAAGAAGTGCTTCACGCCATCTTCCGGCTGAGCCACGTAATTAAAACGGGCGTAGTCCATGATGGAGGAAGTATGGCCGTTTTTAGCCTGGAATTCAGGGTCACGCAGCTTTTCTACCGGCGTGGCGTTACTGGCGCCCATGTTATGACGAAGTCCCAGGGTATGCCCTACCTCGTGTGAAGACACGAAGCGAACCAGTTCCCCCATCAGCTCATCGCTGAATTTCTTGTGCCGGGCTGCAGGGTCTACCGCCGCGGTCTGGATCATGTACCAGTCTCTGAGCAGGCTCATAACATTATGGTACCAGCCGATGTGGCTTTCCAGGATCTGCCCGCTTCTGGGGTCATGAACGTTAGGGCCATAGGCATTCTGGATGTCGGCCGCAAAATACCGGATCACCGAATACCGCGCGTCTTCCAGGCTCATGGTAGAATCATTTTCCGGCCAGTATTCACCGCGGATAGCATTCTTCCAGCCGGCTGCTTCAAAGGCCGGTTGCCAGTCGTCAATCCCCGCTTTGAGGTATTTTTTCCACTTTTCAGGCGTAGCCGGGTCAATGTAATAAACAATAGGGTTCTTAGGCTCTATCAGCTCGCCTCTTTTCAGTTTAGCCAGGTCTTCGGCATTTTTAGGCTCCAGTTTCCATCTTACGGCAAAGATATCGCGGTCTGATTTCTGGGATTCCTCGCCGAACACGCTGTACTGGTTAGCAAAGTAACCCACACGCGCATCGTATTTACGCTTACGCATAGGCTCTTTCGGAAGCAGCAGCAGCGAGGTGTTAAACTCCATGGTCACCACGCCGGCATCGTAACCCGCCGGGAAATTCACCCCGATCTGCGGCATGGGGGTCATGGAAATGCGGGGCGGAGTTACGGAGTAGGTCTTCACCGTACGGACCTCCGTATTAATAGGGTAGGTGTTAACAGACTGGATGAACGACTTGTCTTTCTGGAAGGCCGTCAGGTTCAGCAGTTGTTTCATGATAGGACTTACCGAGAAAGGCTGGAAGTCGCCGTCAAACGTGCTGGTCACATCGACCACATAGTTTTTACCGCTACCGCCGGTATTGCCGTTAATGGCAAGGATCTCAAAATTCCCCACGATAGGGTCCACGCTGGAGTTCGCTACTGACCGGGCTATGGGCTTCGTGCTGTCAGGAGACATCATGATGTAACTTATGGTACGGAGAAGCAGGTTATTATTCGGGCCTTTTTCCCATCTTACCACCTGGCGGTTCACTTCTTCACCCCCGAAAATACCGCCGCCGGCCGGTACTTTGGAGTAACGGGTAACGGCAATGATGTCTCTTCCGATCAGGGAATCCGGGATCTCAAAATAGAACTTGTCGCCTACCTTGTGCACGGTATGAAGGCCGACTTTGGTTTTGGCGGTGCTGTCAATGATCTCTTTGTAAGGTTTAGGCCCTTTCTTGGGAGCTTCGGGTCTTTTCGGAGATTCGGGTTTCTTAACCTCCTGGGCTACTGGTTTAGCTTCTTCTTCTTTTTTCTTTTTCTTTTGGGCATCCGCACTGTAGGTCAGTGCGGTGGTGAGTGCCATAAAAAGTAATAGCGTTTTTTTGAACATGATTAAAATTTAGAGTTAGTTTGTAAAGAAGCATAAAAGTACGAAAAGTAGTGCAAATATATTCCTACTTCACGGAAAACCTCAGGGTAGCGCTTCCGGGCCTGCCGGCACGGTCTATTCCCTGGATATCGATCACATATTCTCCGGGCAGATCCGAAGTGGAAAATTTTAATGACCGGCTTTCTTCCCCCGAAAGGATAACCGTGGGATTCCAGTAAAGTACGGTGCGGTTATCCGGTACGGAGGCCACTCCCGGCGCCCGCGGGGAGTAAAACTCCCTTTCGGGCTGCAGCCCCTCATAGGTAAATACACTGCAGGAGGGATCCAGGGAGTAGTCTTCCAATACCCCTTTATAAGTGTTAAAGCTGACGATGCCGTCATAGGTATTTTCTCCAAAATAGAAACGGGAGGTAACTACATCAATGGTCTCCACTTTCAAAGGATCATAAGCCAGGATAGAATTAGGGTGAGCTACGGGAACACCGTCCAGCAGGATCAGGGGGTTATCGTTAAAATAGGCTCTCCGGGCTGCATCCAGAGCCCGGAGGCGGAAATCGTCTTTGTTTTTTCTAACCATCACTTCCTTCACATATTCCCGCAATACCTCTTCCATGATCACAAAGCGGGTGTAGTCGTTCAGGCGATACCGGGCATCGGCTTTACCGAAAAAAGGAATGGAATCCAGCGCGGCAGGAAGGGAATAAGTAGTCCGGTTCTTCCCGGAAAAAATACTCTCTACCTGGGCATTAATGGCATATTCATTATAAGTGCTTTGCGATATACCGCTGAGGTCGGTGGGCGAAAAGGATTCCGCTTCGGGACGGAATTTCAGGATTTCGGCATGGGAAAGCTCACCGGAGGTCAGGCGGGTGACCAGGTTATAGGTTCCGTATATATTTTTTACCTGGAAAACCGCCACGCCGTTGGTATCCGTAACCGCCGTATAAATCATGGGGTTTCGTGACGGCACACTCAGGGTGGCTTCCCGGCCGCTTAAAGGCTCCCCGTCGGGTTTCCCGGTAAACCGTATGCGTATGCTGTGATAACGGCCTTCCTCACCGGTGGGTTGGTTTTTGAATTTTCTCCAGCCATGGGTCAGTAGCAGGTTATCCAGGTCTGCCTTCCCGGTCTCAGCATCGGAGAAATAGTAATCCGGGTTTTCAATCTCGCCTGACAGGTCTTTGCGGAGATAGAGATAGGAGCGGATAGTTTCCGGGGAAGGCTGCTGCACGTCATCTGTTTTTTTGACAGAAACCGAAATATCGGCCGTGAGGGCCGGATCCGGGGTGAGCTGGTTCAGGGACAGGGTAACCTCTTCCCGGCCGGAAAAGGTGGTTTTGTTCAAAGCCGGGTTTAACCGGAGGATTTTCTCCGGGGCACGGAAGAGTATTCTTTCGGCCAAAGGGCTGCCGTCATGACGAAGCAGGGTGAGCCGTGAGGTTCCTTCCGGTAGCTGTGCCCGGGGAATCCGCTGGGTGGCTGCACCCGAAGCGCTCAGGTTTATCCCGTATTTTACGGTTTTCCTGGCGGAAGATTCCGAAAACAGGGTGAGGGTTTCGCCGTCATGGCCTGCCGAGGCGATATGGACCAGGTAGTGATCTCCTTTATCTTCGGCATTTAACACGTATCCTGTTTTCAGGGCGGCGGGCAGCGGCTGTTCGAACTCCTGCCCGTCAGGAAGGAGGACTTTTACTTTGGGCTGGAGGCCATCCGACGGATCGCCGCCCGACGTAACGCCGCCCGGAACGCCGCCCGGAACGCCGGCCGCCGACGTAACGCCGCCCGACGTAACGCCGCCCGGAACTACCCGGAAGCTTCCGATTCCGAAGGCATTGGAAAAACCGCGGGTGCCGTCAGGAAAAATAAGTGAGGCCTTTACTCCCTTTCCCCGGCTGTCCGATACTTTATACCCTATGCGGGTGGGTATGCCGCTCACCAGCGTTCCGCCCTCGGGGAATAACCGGAGCGTATAGGTAGTTCCGGGAGGCGCGGAGAGGGTATCCAGGAGGGTAAAGGGGTTCAGAATGGTGATTTTTTTGGAGAATGACCGCCCGCCCGCTTCTGACGCCAGCGTGGCACCGGTCAGCGTGTAGGTACCGGAGGCCAGCCGCTGGGGAATAAAAACAGACCCTCCGTTCCGGGTAGCCGGCCCCAGCTCTGCCTTATTCTGAAGTACCGGGGTGCCCTGGCTGTCTGTGAGGTCAATATACGCCACAGAACGCTGGTTTACCGGCGTGAGGTCATCCGTATGTACGGCATATACTTTATACCAGAGAATCTCGCCCGGGAAATAAATTTCCTTGTCGGTATGAACATAAATGCTTTCCGTTCCTGCCTTCTGACCAAAAGACAGCGAATAACTTATCACCAGTATAATAGGAATTATGAACCGCATAGTATTATAAATCTGTCCAGAAATCAGGTACATTCAGATAGCCGCCTCTCAGTGTACAGTCGGTACATCTGCTGGTGGTATAGGAATAATGAGTGGGCGGTGCGTCCGGCACCTTGTAAATGTCACTGAGTGGGATAACAGCCGGGTTACTAAAGAGGGATGCGGCTTCTCCCACAGGTACTTCCATATATTCACAGCCGCTGTAAAAGGGGATGGAAACGGCCCAGGACCCCATGTCATTATTACTGATATAAACTCTTTTCTGAGCCGGCCATGAGGCTTCTATCATGGCAATTACCGGCTCCCGGGGGTTGGTGGTATTGTGTACGTTTCCTTTTAGCTCAGAGGGCATGGAGCCGAAAATATCGCCTACCGACTCTGAATTTTTTTTCAGGATACTCCAGAAAAGCCAGGCCTCCTTACTGATGCTGAACTGCTTTACCAGGATAGAGTAGCGGTTCATCAGTTTGTCGGATAAATTGGGAATAAACTGTATCTTTTGCCTGGAGATGGTATTGTCTGAGAGATTATCCGTAGTGCCGATGACGATGTCTGAAGATTTTTCCTGCCGGAAACATACGGAAATGTTCTCTTCGGGTTGCTTCCGGAACCTGACCTCACCCCTTTCAAAAACCATCGCGCTAAAAAAGCGGGCGGAGAATTTCCAGGTTTCCTCAAATTCCCAGCGGTAATACCGGGAGTTATCGTTACGGTTCACGGTACTTACCAGGATATCTACCCCGGTATCGGTTCTCTGGTGATCTATCCCGGATATTTCAGAAGTGGCGTAGGGCGTGACCCAATCGGAAAGGTATTCATTTCCCCGTGTTTTAATGCGCACGCGGTAGCGGGTGGTCATAGGCAGTGCCGGGTGGGAGAGGGTGTATTGCCCTCCCGCCGTGGAAGTGAAAGAAGCATAAGCCTGGCCTGTTTCTGATTCCACCGCTAAAGTGGCGTTTGCCACGGGCACCCTACTCTCTTCGGCGTTCAGCGGCACCGTCTGGCTGAGTTTGAAGCGGGAGTTACCGCTCATATCGATATAACCCTCAATGATCAGGATAGGGCTGGCATCTTCCTGCTCGTAAACGGGGGTATAAAGTTCTTCACAGGAAAAAAGAAGCATAGCCCCCATGATCAGCTGAAATATTTTAGTAACCGCTTTCATGCTCGTCAAAATCTGAAGTTATAAGTCAGGAAAGGAATCTGGTGGCCGAAAACAGAAAGCTTGTACCCTTTAATTTTACCCGCTTCCGATACGTAGTAGATGGAGAACGGGTTCTTTCTGCCGGTCACGTTATACACCCCCACGGTCCAGGAACTGTGGGCCAGTTTTTTGATCTTGTGATTCCCTTCTATGTTAAGGGAAAGGTCCATCCTGAAAAAATCAGGCACCCTGTATTTATTCCTTTCCGAGTAAAATACGCGTTCCGATCCTGCAAATTCATATTTGGCGATGGGCAGGGTGATGGGCCTTCCCGTACTGTAGGTGGTATTCATGGAAAAACTGTAGCGATGCGAAAACCGGTAATTTCCTACCATGGTCAGGTTATGCGGCTTGTCGAAATTACTGTTATAATAACGGCCGTTATTAATGGTTTCCGCCCCGGTGGTCCTTTGCTGTGCTTTAGACAGGGTATAGCTGATCCACCCGTTCAGTTTACCGGTAGTTTTTTTGGCCATCAGTTCCACCCCGTAGGCGCGGGCTTCGGTTCCCAGCACATCCGTTTCTATGGTTTCATTCATGAGCAGCACCGCACCACTTTTGTAGTCCAGGTAATGATGAATGCGTTTATAGTAAACTTCCACCGATGTTTCCACTTTGGAGGAGGCCATATTCCGGTAATAGCCCAGGCTCAGCTGGTCGCCGAACTGCGGTTTAATGTGCGGGTCACTCAGCTTCCAGGAGTCGGTAGGCGTGGCTGCCGTGGTATTGGACAGCATATGAATGAATTGATGCAGGGAGTTATAGCCCAGCTTTACGGAACTCTGGTTCGAAAACGCATAGCGGAGGCCGAGCCTGAATTCCGGACCCGTATAGGTTTTGATGTTTTTTCCGGATCCGTAGTGAAGGGTTTCCTCCAGGGTTTCCGGGCTTTTGGGCAGGCCGTCGCTGTAACGGTTGACACTGCGGGGCCCCAGGTATTGGTACATCACATACCGGATGCCGGCGTCCACACTGAACCGGTCACTCAGGGTATAGGTGTCTGAAACATAGAGCGCAGATTCCAGGGCCTGTTCATTCTGGAGGGATTGGGGAGTCACGATTGACTCTTCCCCTGCCGGAAGCCTTTTGCCCGGCTGAATGGCGTAAAGCGTGGTTTGCAGCCCGTAGTTCAGCTTATGCCGCTCGTGGAGCTGGTGGTAAACATCGGCCTTTAAGAAAGATTGGCCTATGAAATACTGCATATCAAATGCATTGGCCGCGTTATTCCGGTCGGCTACATTGAAGCCGTATTCATCATGACCCAGGGTGAGAATACTATGGACATTGCCATTAAATATCCGCTTCCATTTGCCGTTTACGTTGGCGTTCCGGTAACCGTAGGTGATGCCGTTTTCAAAGCTGAAGCGGTCGCGGCTGGCATATCCGGTCAGGTAAAACGCGTCTTTCTCGTTCAGATAATGGCTGATCTGCCCGTTAATGTCGTAAAAAGAAGCGCTGCTGTTACGGTAGGCATCATCCGGGATCACTTTCAGCAGCCAGTCGGAATACGTGCTCCGGGCGCCGGCCAGGAACTGCGTTTTTTTCCCGATGGGGCCATCCAGCGATACCCTCCCGGTGAGCAGGCCTATACCACCGGCCCCGGAGAGTTTGTTCCGGTTCCCCTCTTTCCCGGCCACGTCCAGCACGGACGACAGCCGCCCTCCGAAGCGGGCAGGGATACTGCTTTTATAGAGCTCCACCTGGTTAACGGCATCGGGGTTAAAAGAAGAAAACAGGCCGAAGAAATGCGAGGGGTTAAAGATGGTGGCGTCATTAAAGAGGACCAGGTTCTGATCCGTGGCACCGCCCCGTACATTAAAGCCGTTAGCCGCTTCGCCCACGGTCTGTACGCCCGGTAGCGTCAGGATCACACTGATCACATCGGCTTCTCCGAAAACGGCGGGCGTCTGTTTGATGGTTTTGATATTTAGTTTTTCCAGGCCCATCTGGATTCTCTTTACCTGGTTACCCCTTTCGCCGGCCACTACTACCTCGTTCAGGGAGAAAACCTGGTCTGTCATTTCAATATCCAGCCGGCCGCTTCCGTACATTACCAGCTGCCGCCGGGTTTCACGCAGGCCTACACTGCTGACCACTAAAACGCTGCGCTCTTCAGGAACGATAAGGCTGTAGTACCCGTGCTGGTCGGTCTGTACGGCCGCAGACCGGCCCACCAGGCTTACGGTGGCGGAGCTTACGGGGGCGCCTGTATTTTTACTCCGGATATAGCCGGAAAGCGTCTTCTCCCCTTTCACGGGCCGGTCTTTATTCCCGATCTCAAACACCTTATTTTCAATGGAGATGTCTTCGGGCTGAGCTTCCAGGAAGTCGCGGATCACTACATCAGGTATAGCGGTGGGTTTTGAACCGTGGATGTCCCGGAATTCCGTAAGAATAAATGCATCCCGGGTGATATAGATCTTTTTACGGGGATCTGTGGCAAACCGGAAATTCAGGGGATGCAGTATTTCGGATAGTACTTCAGACAGGGCTTTATTGGTACCTGAATAGCTGATCAGGAGGCTGTCGGTATCTGCAGGCAGGTAATAGAATTTATAGGGCGTCTGGCTTTCCAGGCTCCGGACCATATCGCTGAAGCGGGCAGAAGCCAGGTTCAGGCTTACCCGGTCATTTTGGGCCATTCCTTTGAGGGATACAAAAATAATCAGCCAGAAAAAACAGGTTTTATTCATGTCTGGAGGCTTTGTTAAGATAGTCCAAAACCAGGGCAATGGATGCCGGGAAGTTATCGCTGTCTCCCTCAGTACGTAATAAACGTCTCAATTTCTTTTTGTACTGTTTATCGATAGAAAGTAAGTTCTGTATATTTCTTACCGGTATAAAATGATCTGAACCCGGGGTCTTCATAAAGTATTTCACCGTTTCTGAATAATAGCTTTTTTCTTTAACCGCCCGGGGCTCTTTGAGCTCCTTTTTATAACGCGCCACGCTTTTATAGGCGGGCGAGTTAAAAATCTGCAGGTAAAAGCCGTCGGGTAGCCCCGTGCCCGCTTCTTTCAGGTGGACCAGGGTATCTCTACCCAGCGTAAAGAAATCTACCAGTTCCTTCACCACAATGATGTCTTTGGCCACTCCGGGCCGCTGGGTGATGAGCTCGTCCGTGCGGATGTCGTAGAGCAGCCGCACATCCCGGTAGAGTACCTTGTCAAACAGGAGGGTGTTATTCTGCGGGTTTTCGCCATCCCGGAAAAAGGAAGTTCCGGAAATACGAACACTGCTGAGTACATATTCCCTTCCGTCATAGATTTTTTCTTTGGAACTTTGAGCAGTGGCGGGGATTAAGGGTAAAATACAAAACCAACATTCTAATAGCTTTTTCATTCTCAACAGATATCAGCAATCAACCCGTAAATATAAAGGTTACCGGTGAGTGAAGAAACAGAATGCAGAAGAGTTTTTAAAGTGGAAGGTGCCTGGGAAAGGCACCTTCGTTATTTTCAAAAGATTACGTCTTTTCGGGCAGTACCGGATCACGCGGTAATATCCAGTTCGGCTTCTTCTTCGGTGGTCTGTCCCTTCTGGTCGGTCACTGAAATATGCACATGGTAATGCCCCACCGCTGCGGTAGCGGGCACGTCAATGTGCGTATGGATCTCGCCGTTTTTCTTACCTGCCAGGTTAGGGAAGTCCATCTCGTATACCCATCCTGCACCGCTGATATGCACTTCGGCCTTACTGATGGTGCCTTCGGCCAGAATCTGCGCTTCCACGTGAAGCTCGGTGCCGCGCACCACTTTTCCGTTATTGGTTTCTCCCGTACCTACTTCCACATCGGAGATCACCGGCGGAGCGGTCACATCCTTGTCTTTGCATGAAATAAAAAGAACCAGGGCAAATACTACTAAAAATATGTTTTTCATTTTGATTTAAAATTATTTGATTTTTATACTCATCGTTTTGATGGTCTGCCAGCCGGTCTTATCTGTCACGCCCACCGCAAAATGGTAATCCCCCTCGTCTACGTCGGCCGGAACGGTCACCGGCACATTAGCGGTATACTGCGTATTACCGGCCGGGATATCCCCGGATTTGATCAGTAGGAACGGGTTTACCGGGGCTTTCACCGGGTCTTCCGCGCATGTCCCCTCCGAGGTGCTGTGGTTATGATGATTAAAATTATTATGGATATCGAAGTTAAACGATCCCAGCTCACGGTTATCGGAAAACGTGACGGTGAACGTATGTGTTTTACCCCGTTCCAGCACCGCACAGGGCTGCGGAAACATCCCCTGAGTACTGATCTCAGGATAGGTTTTGTCAATTTCCGGCTCATTGGAGCTGCATCCCGACAGGAGCACCACCCAAAGAAATAAGTATTTTTTCATCGTTTAAAAAGATATATAATTCACGGACAGCGCGGGTTTCCGGAAAAGAAAACTCCCCGGTACCTGCACTAAATCCTAAAAATAGGTAGCCCGGGGTGTCCCCGGGTAAAATCAGACGCCGACAGACGGGGGGCCTCTCAGGCCTAAACGATGAACGGTTTTGACGAAAATGCGGGGTTCCCGGTAGGTGTGGGAAATGACGGGAGCCGTAAGCTCTGCCACAAAACGCGGGATTTCCGGGAAGGTATATTGAAATATAGCGGCCTCACATAAGGTACAGGGGTGGCTGTCACCGGGCTTGGCATGGGAATCGTGATGCAAAAAGAGTCCGTGTACCGATATCACGATCAGCAGAGCCGCGGCGGTCAGCGCCAGGAGTTTCGATATGTGTGTCAGCCTAGATAGCAAAACTGAGCGGTATTCTTAAATTTACGGTAATGTTTCTCCCGGTTTCCGGCAGGTCAATGAGCCGGTAAAAACTGGTATGATTCAGATAGCGCGTATTCAGCAGGTTATTGACCTGCAGGTCCAGGCTCCATTTCTGACGGCCTGCCTGAAGCTCCGTACCCGCCGAAAGGCCCAGCACGGTATACGCCGGGGTGACCCGCTCCGGCGGCACGATCCGGTCCTGCTTTAACGCATGCTTTATATCCAACGAAATATGGCTGTCTTTCCATATCTTCGGGTGCCGGGCTCCCGGGAGCCAGGAAATGCTGCCTGATGCGGAAGGTGGCGGCGAAAAGGGGAGGTTAAACCCGGTTTTGCTGCCGGAGAGCTGACGGTTATACAGGTAGTCGCCGGAGAGCTGGGCCGTCCAGCGCTTTGTAAAATGGTAGCGCACCAGCGCCTCCGCGCCGTAGCGCATCACCCGGCTCTGCTGGTATTCAAATACCTGGTTCCCGGCACCGTACAGGTAATCCCGCCCGGCGGTGGGGTTCAGGTAGATGTAATTGGGGAAATAATTATAAAATGGGGTAAACTCCAGTTCCAGCTTCTCCGTTTTGTGGAAAACGCCCAGGTCCAACTGGTAGGATTTCTCCGGCGATAGCCCGCTGTTCCCCCGCTCATACCGGAAGTAATGGTAGTTTACGCCGTTAGCGGCCAGTTCTTTGGCCAGCGGCATCCGGAAGCTGGTGCCCAGGTTAAGCTTAAGTTGGGTTTTACCGAGGGCGTAATTCGCTCCCAAAGACCAGTTCAGGTTATGAAAAGAGCGGTCAGTGGCCTGCACCCGGATGAGGTATTCCGAAGTACCGTCCTGGCCGGAAGGAAACCAGTCGGTGTATTCCCGGATCCGGATATGCCCCCCGTCATAGCGCAGGGCCCCGTGAATGATGGTCTTATTACTTACTTCCCATTTATCATAGGCAAACAGCCCCGCCTGGTGCTGGGTAAAAGCCGGGATCAGGAAGCCCCAGCCGCCGATCTCGTTTTCCTGGTACTCGTAATTCCCGCCGAGGGTGAGCTGGTGGTTTTTCAGGCTCAGCTTATCGCGCAGGCTGCCTGAAACCACCTGCTTATCGTACTGCCGTTCCAGCTCGGAAGGATAGGGGAAAGGATCAGGGAACACCGGCGGCATGAATCCGTGGCTCACGTAGGGGCTCATTTCCTTGCGCAGATTTTGCTGGTAGGCGGCATCCAGGCTCAGCTCATGCTTACCGGCGGTACGCACGGTATTGCTGATGACTTTAAAGTGGTTCACCTGCTGTTGGGGCAGCTGGATATCACGGTGGGAGGCGTCATGCAGGGCCGTATTCACCCGGCGTGGCTCCAGTCCGTGGGCATTGGCGAAAAAACCGCTTTTAGCGAAAACATTGCTGACCGACAGCCGTGTCTGGTAGTTTTCAGTGATCCGGCCCAGGGCCAGGTGAAAATTTCTTTCGCGCCCGGCGGAGTTACGCACATAGCCACCCGGCAGGTGCACGTCGTAATCGTACACGTAGATGAGCTCGGTGGGCACGCGGTAGTCGCCGTAGTCACGCACGGTGGCGCGGGCGTCCACGTACCACGAGTGCTGGCGTGCGCTAAAATTCAGGGAGTTTCCCACCGCACGACTGTTACTCATATATGAGCTGTTCAGCGCTACATTCAGGCTGTGCAGGGCCGGCGGAAGGGGCGGGTTTACGCGGATGATCCCGCCGATGGCGTCCGATCCGTAGAGGTAGGAGGCGGCGCCTTTCAGGATCTCCAATGAACCGGCCGCAAACTGGTCGATCTCCAGGCCGTGATCGGCCCCCCACTGCTGTCCCTCGTGCTTGATGCCGCCGTCTACCACTACCACCTGGTTAAAGCCCAGCCCGCGGATCTGGGGTTTGGACTGTCCTGAGCCGATGGTCATGGCGTTCACTCCGGGTATTTTTTCCAGGGTTTGCATGAGGCTGCCGCTGAGGTTTTTACGGATAAAATCAGCGTTAACCACTTCCAGGTTCAGGGCATTGTCTTTCCGGGCTTTTTCGCGGCGGTTTTCCGAAACCACCAGCTCTTTCAGTTCATAGATGCTCTCCTGGAGATCAATGACCGGCAGGGTGGTGTCTGATCCGATCTCCACTTTTAACAGCACCGGCTTATACTGGGTATGGGTGACCAGGAGCTTATGAGCGCCCCGGGGCAGGCCGGAGAACATAAAATCCCCCTGCTTATCCGTGGTACGGTGCAGGGAGTCATCCAGCACTACTACGGCATGCTGCACCCCGCTTTTGAAGTGGATGACCTTCCCCTTAACCGAATAGGTTTGCCCGGAAGCAGCGGAGAAAGTAAATAGTACGATAATCCAGAAAAAATGTTTCAAACCCACAAATTCATCGTATGCAATCAGGTAATAGCATTGCAAAAGTAGGAAATAAATTAACTGCAACAATGTTGCAAGGAACTTATTTTCATCTTATTTTCATTATCGCGTGGCTTTGGCTAATTTTGAGTCATAATAGAGGAGTATGCAGTTAAATGTAATTAAGATAGGCGGAAACGTCATTGATGACGCGGAGAAGCTGGCCGGTTTCCTCGGTCGGTTTTCGCAGCTTCCGGGGAAAAACATCCTGGTGCACGGGGGCGGGAAGATCGCTACTCAAATGGCCAAAGAGCTGGGAATAGAAAGTAAGATGGTGGAGGGGCGGCGGATCACCGATGCCCCCATGCGTGACGTGGTGACCATGGTGTACGGCGGGCTGGTCAATAAGCGCATCGTGGCGCGCCTGCAGAGCCTGGGCTGCAATGCCATCGGGCTGACGGGGGCTGACGGCGCCAGTGTGCTTTCGCATAAGCGGCCCGTAAAGGCCATCGACTACGGCTTTGTGGGCGATGTGGAAAAAGTCAATGCGCCGTTTATCGCGCTGCTGCTGGAAAACGGGCTTACGCCGGTTTTTGCACCGCTGACTATGGATGTGCAGGGCGATATCCTGAACACTAACGCCGACACCCAGGCCTCGGAGATCGCCCGGGCGCTAAGCGGCACCGGCGCAGTAAACCTGGTGTACTGTTTTGAAAAGAAAGGGGTGTTAAAAGATGCCAATGATAATACCACGCTGATCCCCCGGCTGATCCCGGAAACCTACGAAAAATACAAGAGCGGGGGCATCATTTATGACGGCATGATCCCCAAGCTGGACAATGCCTTTGCTGCCGTTCAGGCCGGGGTAAGAAAAGTGATCATCTGTGAGGCGAATGATATAGCAGAAGCCGTGGAAGGCGCTGCCGGAACTACGATAGAACTGTAATAGTTTGGAAAACGAAAGGCAACTAAAGACGGAGATGGCCAATGCGCTGTCGCACGGGATAGGCATCATTCTTATCCTGGCGTTTTCTCCTTTGCTCTTCCTGAAGGCTTTTGCCAGCGGGGTCCCTTTCCTGACCGCTGCGGTGAGCTTTTATGTTTTCGGCCTGCTGATGGTATTTACTTTTTCCACCCTCTACCATGCCACGGAAAACCCGGTGGCCAAATCCATCCTCCGGATCTTTGACCACATCAGTATCTTCCTGCTGATAGGCGGTACTTACCTGCCCCTGGTGCTGCTGCACGCTGACCCCGTCCGGGCGCGGTGGCTGCTGATCGTGCAGTGGATCGTGATTGTGGCCGGTGTGATTAATAAAGCCCTGTTTACCGGCCGGTTCCGGCTGCTGTCCAGCCTGGTGTATATCGGCCTGGGGGTGATGGTGCTGGCCATGGGGCAAAAATTCTGGTCGGGGCTCCCGGCTCCTTCGCTGTATCTCCTGGTGGCCGGCGGGCTGCTTTATCTCTTCGGTGTACTGTTTTACCAGATCCGCAGCTGGCAGTATAATCATTTCATCTGGCACCTTTTTGTGCTCGCAGCGGCCATTATGCACTTTTTGTCGATCTGGTTTGCTTTTTGAGCCTCACACTGATTTTTTTAGTCGGCTGAAAACAGGGGTTAATCTTCTTAATCAAGGGGATAATCGCAAAGTGACTCCCTGAGCAGAAATCCCTTACTATCTTTAGGTGGATATTTACTTCTAAACAAATACCATCAGATACATGAAGAAAATTTTATCATTCGTATTACTCATGAGCTTTGGCGGGGCAGTGATGGCCCAGGACAAAGTAGATGAAGAAGCTGTTAAAAAGATCCGGAAGGAAGGCCTGGAAAACTCCAAAGTGATGGATATCGCCTTTCATCTGACTGACGTGAGCGGTCCCAGGCTGCAGGGTTCTCCCGGTTTTATGCGGGCCGCCAAATACTCCCAGGATAAGCTGAAAGAATGGGGGCTGGAAAATGTGCAACTGGAGCCCTGGGGCGAGTTCGGAAAAGGCTGGGAACTGCAGAAATGCTATGTAGCCATGACCGCACCGTATTATAAGCCCATCCTGGCCCTGCCTAAGGTATGGACCGCCGGCAGTAACGGCCTCCGCCAGGCGGAAGTGCTCCTGGTAGACGAGCAGGACACCACCGGGCTGATGCAGTACAAAGGTAAATTCAAAGACAAAGTGGTGCTGCTGTACAGTGACGCCAAGCTGCCATCCGGGTTTAACCCCGATGTACGGAGATATACCGACGAGGAACTGAGTAAAATGGCCCAGGCCGAACTCCAGGCCAGGGGCGGACAGGGTGGCCGTGACAATGCCGAATTCCGCGATATGATCGCTAACATGCGTCGTGCCAGCTATGTTTCCAATAAGACCAAAGAAATGGCCCGCGCCGAAGGAGCCATTACCTTTATCAGCATCAATGCCCGCGGTAAAGACGGTACGCTGTTTGTACAGGGCGGAGGTTCTTTCAAGGCCTCAGATCCTGAAAACATGCTGGACATGGTGATGTCTACCGAAGACTACCTGACCATAGTACGGCTGGCCAAAGCGGGCATCCCGGTGAAAATGGAGCTGGAAGTGAAAAGTAAATTTCATACCGCTGACCTGAAAGGCTATAACGTGCTGGCCGAGATCAAGGGCACCGATCCCAAGCTGAAAGACGAAGTGGTGATGCTGGGCGCTCACCTGGACTCCTGGCATACCGGCACCGGCGCCACCGATAACGCCGCCGGATCTTCCGTTATGCTGGAAGCGGTAAGGATACTGAAAGCCAGTGGCCTGAAGCCGAAAAGAACCATCCGTATAGCGCTGTGGAGCGCGGAAGAGCAGGGACTTCACGGTTCAAGAAACTACGTGAAGAATCACCTCAGCGATACCGCCAAACAGTGGAGTAACGCCACCGGCGACAAGATCTCCGCCTATTACAACCTGGATAACGGTACCGGTAAGATCCGCGGGATTTACCTGCAGGAAAATGAAGCCGCCCGTACCATATTCACCAAGTGGCTGGAGCCTTTCCACGACCTGGACGCCAAAACCGTGACCATCAGCAATACGGGCGGTACCGACCACCTTTCCTTTGACCGGGTAGGTATCCCCGGCTTCCAGTTTATCCAGGATCCCATGGAATACAGTACCCGTACGCACCATACTAACATGGACACCTACGATCACCTGTACCCGGATGACCTGAAGCAGGCCGCCACCATCGTAGCGTCATTCGTGTATCATACGGCCCAACGCGATCAGAAGATCCCGAGAAAGGAGAAAAAATGATATTGGTTTAGAGAATATAGTTACAAAAATCTAGTTGTTTAATTGAATCAGAAATTGGTCACCATCTTGGTGGCCTTTTTTTATGGGGGTATCGCCGGGTTTCTTTTACCGGCGCAAAATTTGTTGCTTTTAAAAAAGCAAAATAAGAGGAAAGAACCGGAATCAGGCAATATTGCCCATACAGGGGAGTTAGGGAATAATAAGAATGTTCTATTCTTTTATATACAAACTATATGGATTTTTTTCAGAAGACGGTTTGGGTCTGTGTTATTATTTTTTTGCTAACCTCCTGCCGGGGGCGTGAGGTAGTCATTCCCCTGGTTTTCGAAGGAGAAAAACTGGTGCTATGGGGCAGGCTGGAAGCCGGAAAACCTGTACGTATACAGGTGATGCGGACTTTTCCTGCTGTGGGCCCTCTTCCGGAAGAGACCACCATAAATACGGCTACGGTTACCCTGTTTCAAAATGGAGATTTTTATACTCAGTTGGCCTCTACCGGTAAAGACGGTTTTTATGGCTCAGACCGGAGCATAGAAGCCGGACAAACCTACACGGTCCGCGTGGAAGCCGAAGGTTACCCCACGGCGGAGTCGGAAGAAGTGACGGTTCCGGTGTCTGTTCCTGAGTTCCGGTACACCCGGAAAAGAGATGCGGATCCGGAGAGAAATTCAGGTAGCGGCCCGCAGGACTATATCGCCTTTTATTTTAAAGCCAATGAGCGCCTGCCGGATACATACCTGACTATTGCTTTCCGGGCTTCCTTTAGTGATAATGCACTGTCGGCGTACTCGTACCCGGCTGCCACTAATCTGGTGGCCAATGAAGAGGAGTGTCATACTTCGGGAATATCCTTTGACAGGGAGTTTGCCTATCAGTTTATGATGAATGGGGCATGCATTCCCGCAGATGCACCGCTCGGTTTTTTTGTAAGCAGCTCAAAACTTGATTCCCGTCCCGGTTTCGGCAGAGAATATATCAGGGCTCATACGCTCACTTTACAGATGGCCGCCGTCACCAAAGAATGGTTCCGGTATAACCAGATAGAAGAAAAACAGCCGGAAGGACTTGACCACCTGGTGCTCCCACCTCAGGAGGCTTATACCAATGTGAAAAACGGCTATGGAATTATTTATGGCTACAATGCCATTCTAACCACAATAATGTAGATGAGAGTATTTTTGTGGATTCTTCTTTTAGGGTGTTCGGCTCAGGTGTCTGCGCAGCAGGTTACCGTGAGTGGCCGGGTTTATGACCTGGAGAGCGGGGAGCTGCTGGGCGGTGTTAGCGTGTGGGACAGCCTGTCGGGGGCCGGTACCTTCACCAATACGTATGGTTTTTTCAGCCTGACTTTAGCCACCCGGCCCCAGGCCATCCGGTTCAGCTATGTGGGCTATCAGCCGCAGTACATTCAGCCGGGTAATGAGCCGATGGACATCCGCTTGAAGCGGGCCACCGCTTTGGAGGAAGTAGTGATCACGGCACCCAAAACACTTCCCGGTAACCCGGTTTCTTTGCCCATAAGCGAGATTCGGAACATGCCGGTACTACTGGGCGAAGCCGATGTGCTGAAAGCATTCAGCTTTACACCCGGGGTTTCTACTGGTAACGAAGGCAGCGCCGGGTTATATGTAAGAGGCGGCACCCCGGACCAGAACCTGATCCTGCTGGATGACGTACCTGTCTACAATGCCATGCACCTGGGCGGTTTTTTCTCGGTATTTAACCCGGCCTCCCTGAAAAGTGCCGATTTGTATAAGGGGGCTTTCCCGGCCCGTTACGGTGGGCGGCTTTCTTCGGTGATGGACCTGACCATGAAAGAAGGGAATAACCGGGAGTTCGGGGGAGAACTGGGATTAGGACTGATGAACCAAAGCCTGACGCTGGAGGGGCCGATAGTTAAGAATAAAGCTTCGTTTATTGTATCCGGCCGGGTGTCTACCCTGGGCTTAAGTTCTTTATTAACGCCTAAAAGACGAGCCAATACTTTTGGTGAAGATTATACCTACAGATTCCATGATCTTAACGCCAAGGTAAATTACCAGATCAGCAAAACCGACCACATCTACCTGAGTTTTTATAACGGCTTTGACCGGTTTAAATATGACGAATGGAGTAAGACCAATCAAAAGGAAGTCTCTACGGCGGTAGGTAATAACTGGGGAAATAATACGGGCACCATCCGCTACAGTAAAATGCTCTCGCCCAAATTGTTTTCGCGGGCCATCCTGATCTATTCGGACTATACCAGCCAGTTTACTAACCGGTCTAAAGACGGTGAACAGGATTTTTACCGTTATAGCGATACGCGGATCACGGATGTGGGCGGAAAAATACAACTGGACTATTACCCGGTACGGTGGCTTGAAATGCGGATAGGCATAGATCATACCCGTCACCGGTTTTCTCCTTTCAGCATGAACAGTAATTATACCCCGATGACTACCGGCCACCCGACCCGCCTGAATGCGGCCCAAACCAGCATATTCCTGGATACAGATATAAAACTGACTTCACGGCTGGGCCTGAATGTGGGAGGAAGGTTTACGGAGTACAGCGTGGGAGGTGCGGCTTTTCGTAACCCGGAGCCCCGCCTGGCAGCCACCTGGTCATTTGCTGACCATTGGAAATTAACGGGTAGTGCCACCGTCATGAATCAATACCTGCATTTGCTGGTCAATAACGGCTATGGTTTTGGTTATGATGCCTGGCTGCCGGCCACTGAACGTATACCGCCGTCCAGAGCGCGGCAATGGTCCGCGGGCCTGTCGCGTAAGTTGGTTAAGCCGGGTATCGATCTGTCGTTGGAGTACTACCGGAAAAACATAACGAATATGATCGACTACCCGGACGGCACCAATTTCACGGGGATGCTGGCCGACTCCTGGGAGGATATCGTAAAAAGCGGGGGGCGGGGACGCAGCTCCGGACTGGAAATGATGGCCACCCGAAATTCCGGGAAGCTAAGAGGCCGGGTTTCCTACACCCTGTCCAGGAGTGAACTGAAGTTTGAGGAGATCAATGCCGGGCAGTGGTACCCCATGAAATACGACCGCCTCCATAACCTGAATGCCTCTGCCTCCTATACCTTTAATAAGAAATGGAGCCTGAACGGGACCTTTATTTACCAGACAGGGCATGCGGTGACTTTGCCGGTAGGGGCGGTTCAGTACAACGGTAATACAAGATATATTTACCACGGACGGAATAACGGCCGTATGCCGGATTTCCACAAACTGGATCTGGGTGTCACCCGGAGCGGAAAACTCTGGAAAAGGTATGAAACAAAACTAAGCTTCGGACTGTACAATGTTTACAACCGCGCTAATCCTTTATACCTGGATTTCAGAAAGACAAGTGAACCACAAACGGGACAGAACCCCACGCTGGTGATCAAACAATATTCCATGTTTCCTGTTTTACCGTTTATTAATTATACTGTTAAATTTTAATCATAATGAAGCATCCCTTCTTACTAGCTTTTCTGTTCTTCTCTATAGTGGTTAAGGCGCAAGAAACCGAATCCTCCGGAAGGAGAGGCCTTGGGAAAGGTCAATACATCATTGGGCTTTATGGCTCAGGCGGCTTCAATAACAGCCCGGTTTATAAACATCCCAAATGGGCATTATCTCCCTGGGCAGGCTACTTTGTAGGAAACAACCTGGCCACCGGTTTGCGTATGTCTTTTGGAAAGGACGCTATGGAACTTAAAAGCGGGAGTACGGGCAATATCTGGGAGTACAACCATAAATCTGTTGCACCGGAAGTTTTTGTACGCTATTATGCGCCTGGAATTAAAATAAAGCCTTTCGTACAGGTAGCGGCAGGCTATAATTTTCAATGGGGAGAGACTGAAAATACCGAAGGACAGATGCAAAAAGTGAAAGATTCCCATGTGATCGGTTCTGTGGAAGGCGGGATTCGATTCCCGGTCGGCAAAAAACTTTCGATTGACGCTGCCTATAACTGGAGATTTTCCCCAAAATCTGTTTTAAATGATGCGAATGAAAAAGGACGGATTCGCTTAGGGCTTTCCTTTCGGTTGTAAGTGATACCAGACCCGGGCTGTTTTGTGAGTCCGGGGCTTTTGTTATTGCCAATAGATAATTTCACTGCTATTCAATAAGAATACATTTATTTTATCTATTTTTAGTTTATATTATAAATAAATAATCTACAAAATTTTATTATTGTAGATAAATCATCTATATTCACCCCTGATAAAGTTCTGATCTTCATCAAAAGCAGAAGAGGTTCCCGCCAGCCGGGACGAAAAGGGAACCGTGTGTGAATCACGGGCTGTCGCGCAACTGTAAGTGCCTTCAAAGCTTTTGCCTGAGGGGTTCAATCCCTGAACAGGCCCACTGCTCCGGCGGGAAGGGCGGCAAAAAGCGGCACGAGCCAGGAGACCTGCCTTTTCTGTATTGACAGTGGCTTTCGCGGTTTGAAGCTGTTCGTTGGTTTTGATGTACCGGGATACTCCCCTTCCGGAGCCTGCCTGTGCATGCACTTCTATGCGATCTTCCCGTTGAAAACCCCAGAGTTTCAGACTGTTTTTCTCAAAATTTTATAATCAAAAACTATGCAGACACAGAATCTGGGCTACCCGCGGATTGGTAGCCGGCGTGAACTGAAGAAGGCTTCAGAAGCCTATTGGGCGGGTAAAATACCGGCCGCTGAATTGGAAAAAACAGGACGGGAGATCCGCCTGCAAAACTGGAAGATCCAGCAGGAAAGTGGCATTGACCTCATTCCCTGTAACGATTTCTCTTTTTATGACCAGGTGCTGGACATGAGCGTACTGCTGGGTGCCATCCCGGAGCGCTACACGGAATTTGCTCAAACGCATACCGGTACCGACCTGTATTTTGCGATGGCCCGCGGCTACCAGAAAGACGGTTTTGACCTCACCGCCATGGAGATGACCAAATGGTTTGATACGAACTACCACTATATTGTACCGGAATTCAGGGCCGCACAAAGGTTTGAACTGAACCCCACTAAGCTTCTGAATGAGCTTAAAGAAGCCCGCGAAGCCGGCATTCATGCCAAACCCGTGATCATCGGACCGGTGACTTACCTGCTCCTGGGAAAAGAAAAAGAAACCGGTTTTCACCGGGTAGAGCTGCTGGATCAGTTGCTGCCCCTGTATGCGCAGCTCCTGAAATTACTGGCAGAAGAGGGCGTGGAGTATGTGCAGATCGATGAGCCGGCGCTGGCGCTGGATCTGACGGATACTGAAAGAGCGGCCATTTCGCGTACTTACACGTTTTTTGCTGAAACGGTGCCTTCACTAAAGATCATCCTGACTAACTACTTTGAATGTTATGGCGAAAACCTGCAGACCGCCATCGCGCTGCCGGTAGACACCCTGCACCTTGACCTGGTGCGCTGCCCGTTACAGCTGGAAGATATCCTGATAACCGGGTTCCCGCAGAAGAAAACCCGGCTCTCGCTGGGGGTGGTAGACGGCAGAAATATCTGGAAAAATGACTTTGAAGCCTCTTTGCAGCTGATAGAGCAGGCCAGGGCGGCGGTGGGTGCGGAGCGGCTCCTTATAGCGCCGTCGTGCTCCCTGCTGCATTCGCCGTGCGACCTGGATTTTGAGAAAAAGCTGAACCCGGAGATCAAAAACTGGATGGCTTTTGCCAGGCAAAAAACAGAAGAGGTGGTGTTCCTGAAGAAATGGGCATCCGGCGAAGAGTCGGAAGAGCTGAAAGCGGTATGGGAGGCTAATCGTCGGGCTATAGCCGGCAAAAAAACGTCTTCCCTGATCCATAACCCGGCCGTAAAAGAAAGGGTAGAGGCCATTACCGAGCGCGATGCTGCCCGGAAGAGCACGTTTAAAACCCGGCGGGAAAAACAGCAGGAGGTGCTGGGGCTGCCGCTCTTTCCTACCACCACCATCGGTTCTTTTCCGCAAACACCCGAAGTGAGAAGCTGGCGGGCACGTTTGAAAAAAGGAGAACTGACGCAGGAAGAGTATGACCGCCTCATTGAGCGGGAAACGGCAGATGCCATCCGCTGGCAGGAGGAGATCGATATGGACGTACTGGTTCACGGGGAGTTTGAGCGGAACGACATGGTGGAGTATTTCGGCGAAAAGCTGGAAGGTTTTGTATTCACTCAAAACGGATGGGTACAGAGTTACGGCAGCCGCTGTGTGAAGCCACCGGTGATTTTCGGCGATGTCAGCCGCCCCGAACCCATGACGCTCCGCTGGACGGAATACGCGCAGTCGCTGACCCAAAAATGGGTAAAAGGTATGCTTACCGGTCCGGTAACCATCCTCCAGTGGTCTTTTGTACGGAATGATCAGCCGCGCCGCGACACCTGCATGCAGATCGCCCTGGCCATCCGCGATGAGGTGACAGACCTGGAAAAAGCCGGCATCCGTATCATCCAGATCGATGAACCGGCCATCCGCGAGGGGCTTCCCTTACGGAAAGAAAACCGGCGGACCTACCTCGACTGGGCCGTGCGGGCGTTCCGGGTTTCGGCCAGTGGCGTGGAAGATGCCACCCAGATCCATACCCACATGTGCTATTCGGAGTTTAATGATATCATCCGGAGCATTTCCGACATGGACGCTGACGTGATCACCATAGAATGTTCACGGTCGCAGATGGAATTACTGGATGCTTTTCATAAGTTTGCCTACCCGAACGAGATCGGGCCCGGCGTTTACGATATCCATTCGCCCCGGGTGCCTTCCGAAGCGGAAATGGTGGCCCTGATGGAGAAAGCCCGCAAGGTGATCCCCGATGCCCAGCTTTGGGTGAACCCGGACTGCGGACTGAAAACCCGGCACTGGGAGGAGACGCGCCTGGCCCTGGAGAAGATGGTTTCGGCGGCGAAGAAGTTACGGGTGAGTTAAATATAAGCCTTCCTCCTCCCGGGAGGGGGAAGGCAAATCTTATGAAACACGAAGAAGTCCAATGTCCGAGATGCGGAAGCCACTTTGAATGTAAGGTGGGCGATGTAGCCCGCTGCCAGTGCAGCGGGGTGAAAATATCAGCTGAAACCTGTACATACCTGGCCGGCACCCGTTACGGATGTCTTTGTAAAAAGTGCCTGGAAGAGCTTAACCTGGCCGTAAAGGCCAAAGGGACTTATAAATTCCCCGCCAGCCCCGAGCTGCTGGTAGAGGGCCTGCACTATTATAAAGAAAACGGCTTCTTCGTGTTCTCTGAATTTTACCATATCCTTCGCGGGCACTGCTGCGGCAACGGATGCCGGCATTGTGCTTATGGATTTAAAAGCGGGAAGCCACAAAAACTTATTTAACAGCAATAAATTAATCACAGGATCCGCCTATCTTTACCCGCATGAAAATCCTGATCGTAGAAGATGACCCTACGCTGAGCCGGAACATCCGCGAGGCTTTTGAGGCGGAAGGTTACCTGGCGGAAAACGTTTATGACGGGCTCCTGGCAGAGCGGATGCTGCAGAAGAATACCTACGGCTGCATTGTGATGGACGTGAACCTGCCCGGGAAGAGCGGCTTTGACCTGCTGCAGGCTTTCCGGGAGCAGAATGAGCATACGCCGGTGCTGATGCTTACGGCCTTTGGCGACCTCGAAGACAAGGTGCGGGGTTTTGACACCGGGGCCGATGACTATCTCACCAAGCCGTTTTACATGCGCGAGCTCCTGCTGCGGGTGCAGTCGCTCCTGAAAAGAAACCCGGCTGGCGGCGATCCGGCGGCCGGTGACCCGTCCGGAGCCGGTAGGAAAACCATTCTTTTCGTAGACGATATCCGGATCGATACCCGGAAGAAAAAAGTGGAAAGGCAGGGCCGCGAGATAGCACTGACCCCGCGGGAATACCAGATCCTGGTCAAGCTCTGTGAAACACCCGGCGAGCTGGTTTCCAAAAACGACCTTATCCGCGAGATCTGGGGTACAGCCCTGGATGTCAATACCAATACCATTGAAGTGTATATCAATTTCCTGAGAAATAAGCTGGACAAACCCTTCGATAAAAGCAATATCAAAACCCGGGTAGGCTACGGCTACTATTTTGATCCCGCATGAAAATCAGGAATAAAATATTGCTCTACTTTTCATTGACGGTCATCGGCCTGACGCTGGTGTCGTTTGTGGTCATTTATTACCTGTTTTCAGAATACCGGGAGGAAGAATTTCAGCAGCAGCAGCTGGAAAAGATCACTTCCACCGTAAGGCTGGTGAACCAGTACAAAAAGAAGAGCGAGCAGCTTTCCCTGCTGCTGGATGAACAGGATATCCATGATTTTTATGACGAAAAGCTCCTTATCTATGACCAGGATAAACACCTGATCTTCTCCAGTATCGATAACCTGAAGATCCGGAGGGCGGATCTGATCCTGCAGGAGCTGTCGCCCAATGTACACTGGATAGAAACCAAAGGCGGCGACTATGATATCGTGGGCGCTTACCTGGAGTTTGAAGGGAAAGCCTATTATGCCATCAGCAAGGCCTTTGACTCGGAAGGGTACTCCAAACGGGATTTTTTGGGGAAGCTGTTGACGGGTATGTTTGTGGCCTTTACCCTGGTGGTCTGGCTGATCAGCCGCCACTTATCGAACATCATTTCCCGGCCCATTGTGGCCCTGTCGGAGAAGCTGAGTAAGCTGGTGGTGGAAGACTCGTCAAAGATAGAGATCAGCACCACCACCTCCGAGCTCAAAAACCTGACGGAAAAATTCAATGCACTGCTGGACCGCACCCGGGAGTCCTTTGTGTTCCAGAAACACACCATCCACCACATTTCGCATGAGCTGAAAACGCCCATCGCCATCCTGGTGTCGGAGTTGGAAAAGCTGCAGAAAGAGGAGGATATGGACCGGATCAAGCGTCAGATCACCCGGCAGACAGACAGCGCGAAATCATTGGGCAACATCATTAACGTGCTCCTGGAAATTTCCAAAATTGATTCCGGCCAGCAGGTGGCTAAAAAGCCGATGCGGGTAGATGAGCTGCTGTTTGATATCATCGGGGAGCTGAACCGCATCCATCCCGGCTATATTTTTGAGGTAAATTACCCCACCGTCAGCTTCGATGAAAATCAGCTCTACATTTCAGCTAACCGCCTGCTCATCAAACAGGCCTTTCAGAATTTATTGCTGAATGGCGTAACCTACTCCGATGACGGCAAAGTGGAGGTGCTCATCGAATTCCCGGCCCCGCAGCAGATCAGGATCAGCTTCACTAACCGCGGAATGACCCTTTCTGCGGAGGAGACCCGCCTGCTGTTCAGCCATTTCTTCCGTGGCGCTAACAGCCGCGATAAATCGGGTTTCGGCCTGGGGCTGGTGCTTACCCACCGGATTTTTAAACTTCATTCGGCCACTATTCATTACGAAACGCCGGCAGAGGAAGTGAACCGGTTTGTGGTGGATATCTTTTAACTCATTTTTATTTCTCTTAAGCCCTTTTTAAGGTCTTTCACCCGACTTTTGCAGCCCAAACAGGCAGTGAATGCGTCGGAGTATTTTAATAATAACAAACATTTTTATCTTTTTCGGGAGTTTTGCCCAGGATACCCTGCGCCTTTCCCGCACGGAGGCGGAGGCGCTTTTCCTCAAAGAAAACCTGCTGCTGGTGGCAGAAAAAATGAAGGTTTCGGAGGCGGAGGCCTTGGTTCAGCAGGCCAGACTCTGGCCTAATCCTAACCTCACCGTAGACCAGGTGAACCTCTGGGCTACCGCAAAACAAACCGGCGGCAAGGAAGTGGTTCCGCCGCTCTGGGGAGCCTTTGGCCGGAACCGGCAGTTCGGTGCGGAGCTGGAGCAGCTCATTGAAACGGCCGGGAAGCGTAGAAAAGAAATCGCCGTGGAGCAGGTAGGAGTAGACAAAGCCCTGGCCGGTTTCCAGGAGCTGCTGCGCGGACTGAAGCTGGAGCTTCGTCACCGGATGACCGGCCTGCAGGCCCTGGAACAAAGGAAAGTGAACGAAGAAGCCCGCCTGCTATCGGTCAGAAGCCTGAGCCAGGCCTACCAGAACCAGGCGCAGCAGGGCAATGTGCCGCGCAATGAAGTGGCCCGTCTGAAGGCCCTGGAGCTGGAGATCAGCCGGGAGCTTCGTGAAATAGCAGGGGCCTCTTTTGAGCTGCAGGCCGGGCTGAAGCAACTCTTAAAGACAGATCCCGCTCCCGTGCTGGTGATCACCGATGCGCTGGAGCCCGAGTTAAGCGGGTACCGGGGGCTGTCAGCCGTCCGGCTCCTGGAGGAAGCGGAGCGGCCCGACTTAAAGCTGGCCCAGCTGGAAGAAACCTACTACCATAAGCTGACCGACCTGGAGCGGGCCAGGAGCAAGCCGGATGTGACCCTTAAGGCTCAATATGACCGGAACGGAAACGCCATGCTGAACTTTTTTGGTATCGGCGCCAGCATAGACCTCCCGCTCTTTAACCGGAACCAGGGAAATATTCAGTACGCCCGCATTAACGCCCTGAGGGCCGGCACGCTGGTTCAACAGCAGGCCTTAAACGTCAGCACCGGGATCATTCAGGCCTGGCAGGGCCTGAGAAATGCACTGGAGTTCTACGATGGCATTGACAAAAGTTACAACAACTCCCTGGATGACCTGCTGAATGTCTATACCCAAAACTTCATGAACCGGAACATCAGCCTGTTGGAATACCTGGATTTTTCCGATACCTACCGGAACAGTAAGCAGATCCTTATTGAAGCCCGGAAAGACCTGCGGGAGCAACTGGAACAGCTGAACTATGCCGTAGGAAAAGACTTGTAATTTTAATAGCCCACGGCTCAAAGCTTAAATCGTATACCCAATGAAAAACATCATTTTACTGTCCGCCCTGGCCCTACTGGCCGGCGCATGCGGAAAGAAAGAAAAAGAACCCGAAGAAAAGAAATTCTGCCTCGACGACTCTTTTAAGGCCCGTATTTCGCTTTACACGGCGGAGCTGCAGACCGTCACCGAAGGCATCCACCTGACGGGCAGCGTAGAGGCAAACCCGGATAAGGTGGTCAGCTATGTGCCCCTGGTGAGTGGCGTGGTGACCTCCACTTTTTTCTCCCTCGGCGACCGCGTCACGAAAGGCCAGGTGCTGGCCGAAATGCGGAGCACCGAGCTGAGCGGGATGTCAGCCTCCCTTTCCTCCCTGGACAGCCGGATCCGTGCAGCCGAATCGAAGCGCGCCTCCGTGCAGTCGATGTTTGACGACGGCCTCGCCTCACGGAAAGAGCTGGCCGATGCCGTATCAGAGCTGGAAGTGCTGAAAGCGGAAAAAATCAGGACCGAGAAAGACATGAGCCTGTACAGCGGCAATTCCGGGAAAGGCGTATTCCAGATTAAGGCCCCGGCCACCGGGATCATCACGGAAAAAGGTATTAACCCCGGTGAGCAGATCTCCGCCGGCGGGCCTTCGCTTTTTACCGTATCAGATCTTAATAACCTCTGGGTAATGATCAATATCTACGCTTCTAACGTGAATAAGATCCGCCAGGGCATGGACATAAGCATCACCACGCTGTCTTACCCTGACGATGTCTTTAAAGGAAATGTTTCGCAGATCTCTCCCGTGTTTGACGAAAACGCCAGGGCGCTGAAAGGCCGGGTGATCCTGCCTAACAGGGACTTCAAGCTGAAGCCGGGCATGCTGGTGGACGTAACCGCCTGGAAGAAAACTGACCGGCAGGCGGTGGGCGTGCCCACTTCGGCCATCGTGTTTTCTGATAACCAGTATTATGTGCTGGTGTATAAAGACGAGTGCCGGATAGAAGCCCGGAAAATCACGGTAGAGGTTAAAAACGAGGATACCACCTTTATTTCCGAAGGCTTGCAGGCCGGCGAGCAGATCATCGCTAAAAATCAACTGCTGGTTTTTGAATCACTGGGATTATAGAAAAATACGATTATGCAGAAGCTGGTTAAAAATATTGTCGGGTTTTCCCTGAAAAACTCCATCATCGTCTTTTTCATGACGGCCCTGCTGGTGGTGGCCGGCGTCATTTCCTATGTGCATACCCCTGTGGAGGCCTTCCCGGATGTGACCAATACCCGTGCCCGGATCATTACCCAGTGGCCGGGAAGAAGCGCCGAAGAGGTGGAGAAGTTTGTGACGCTGCCCCTGATGAAGGAGATGAACACCATCCCTAAGAAAACCGATGTGCGGTCTATCTCCCTTTTCGGGCTATCAGTGGTCACAGTTATCTTTGACGATGACGTGGAAGATTTTTATGCGCAGCAATATGCTTCTAACCGGCTCAAGGGAATCGAATTACCGGATGGGGCGGAAGCGGCCATTGAACCGCCCTATGGCGCCACAGGTGAGATCTTCCGCTATGTGATCCGGAGTAAAAGGCCTGTGAAAGAGCTGACCGCCATCCAGGACTGGGTGGTAGAGCGTGAGCTGGTGTCGGTTCCCGGCGTGGCCGATGTGGTCAGCTTTGGCGGCGAAGAAAAGACCTATGAGATCAAGATCAACCCCACCGAGCTGGCTAACTACGACCTCTCGCCCCTGGATGTTTACGAAGCCGTTTCCAAGAGTAACATTAACGTGGGCGGCGATGTCATTGAGCTGGGAAGCCAGGCTTACGTGGTACGGGGAGTAGGCCTGCTGGAGAGCATTGATGACATTGAAAATATCCTGATCGAAGTGAAGGGCAATAACCCCGTGCTGGTGAAGCACGTGGCGCAGGTGGAAGTGGCCGCCAAGCCTCGCCTGGGCCAGGTGGGCTTGCAGGATGAAGATGACCTGGTGCAGGGGGTGGTGATGATGCTGCGCGGCGAAAACCCCGGTGACGTTATTCCCCGGCTGAAAGAAAAGATTGCCGAGCTGAATAGCAATATCCTCCCCGCTGACGTCAGGATCGAGCCCTTTATAGACCGGACGGAACTGGTCAATGCCACCGTACATACCGTCACCAAAAACCTGGTGGAGGGTATCGTTTTTGTTTCAGTGGTGGTTTTTATTTTCCTTTTCAACTGGCGTACCACGGTGATCGTGGCCACGGTCATTCCGCTGTCTTTCCTTTTTGCTATCACCATGCTCCGGATCCAGGGCCTGCCGGCTAACCTCATATCGCTGGGGGCCATTGATTTCGGTCTCCTGCTGGAAGGTACGCTGGTGATTGTGGAAACGGTGTTTGTGGCCATGGAGAAAAAGGCCCACGAGGTAGGTATGAAGCGGTTCAATGCCATGAGTAAATCCGGGCTGATCCGCCAGAGCGCCGGCAGTGTGGCCAAGTACATCGTGTTTGCGCAGATCATCCTGATCGTGGCGCTGATCCCCATTTTCTCCTTCCGGAAAGTGGAAGGGAAAATGTTTTCTCCCCTGGCTTTTACCCTGGGGTATGCGCTCCTGGGCTCCCTGATCCTGAGCATTACCTATGTGCCGGCTATGTGTAAGCTCATGCTGACCCGGAATATGGAAGAGAAAGAGAACGTCATTTCCCGGTTTTTCAAAAACACGCTGTCACGCCTCTTCCAATGGAGCACCCGGCACCGGAGGGCCACCATCGGGGCATTCCTGGTTTTCCTGGCCAGCTGCCTCACCGGCTTTATGTTTATGGGTACTGAATTTATTCCGAAGCTGAATGAAGGGGCGCTTTACGTGCGGGCCACCCTGCCTAACAGCGTGAACCTCCAGGAGTCGGTGCGCCTGGCGAAGGAAATGAAAGAGCAGATCCGGGAATTTAAGGAGGTGAAATTTGTGCTGAACCAGGTGGGTCGCCCTAATGACGGTACCGATCCCACCGGCTTCTTTAACATTGAATTTCACATCCAGTTGCACCCTGAAAATGAATGGGCGCGCAAGATCTCCAAGAATGAGCTAATCGAAGAAATGCGGTCGAAGCTACGCAGCTACCCGGGCATCGTGTTCGGTTTCAGCCAGCCCATCCAGGATAACGTGGAAGAGTATGTGGCGGGGGTGAAGAGCTCACTGGTGGTGAAGATCTTTGGGGAGGACCTCTTCGAGCTGGAAAAATACGCCGGCCAGGTGGCGGAGGCCATTAAAGATGTGCCCGGCATCCAGGACCTGAACGTTTACAAAAACATCGGCCTGCCGGAGTTGAGGATACAGCTGCACGACAGCAAGATGTCGCGCTACGGCGTAGACATCCATGACGCCCAGGCAGTGATCGAAATGGCGATCGGCGGGCGCGCCGCCACTAAATTCTTTGAAAATGAGCGGATGTTTGATGTCAGGCTGCGGTTTGATAAAGCCTACCGCGATGACGACCAGAAGATCGGTGAGATCCTCATTCCGTCTAAAAGCGGCAGGAAGATACCGCTGCGGGAAATAGCCACCATCCGGTACCTCACCGGCCCTACGTTTATCTACCGCGAGGGCAGTAGCCGCTACATCGCCGTGGGCTTCAGCATTGAAGGGCGTGACCTGGGCAGCACCATCCAGGACGCCAAAGCCCGGGTGGCAGAGAAAGTTCACCTCCCCGGAAAGCACAAGATGGTATGGGCCGGGGAATTTGAAAGCAAGGAGCGGGCTTCGGCTCAGCTGGCGGTGATCGTACCGGCGGTGCTCCTGCTCATCCTCTTCCTGCTGTACTTTAACTTTGGCACCATAAAAGATACGCTCATTGCGGCCAGTACCATCCCTTACGCCTTTATCGGCGGGTTCCTGTCGCTCTGGCTCACGGGCACGGTCTTCGGTATATCGGCCGGTATCGGTTTCATTATCCTGTTTGGGGTAAACACCATTAACAGCATCATCCTGATAGCGGTAATGAAAGATAACCTGCGAAAAATGAGCCTGAAAGAGGCCATTGACCGGGGCGTTCACTCGCGCATCCGGCCCATTGTGATGATTGCCCTGATGGGCTCCCTGGGTCTGCTGCCGGCCGCCTTGTCCACCGGCATGGGATCCGAAATCCAAAAGCCGCTGGCCATTATGATCGTAGGCGGACTGCTCATTTGCATGATATTGTCACTGACGGTCCTGCCCCAGGTGTTTTACGGAGTATATAAGCGAAAAAAAGGGTAATATATCTTATTTTGGGGTAAAAAATTAAACGGGGCTCTGGTTTCAGGGCCCTGTTTTTTTACCGCCATTCTGGCCATCTTTATGTATATTGCGGCCCGGTTTTCCGGCAGGAAACCGAACCAGATGAACGTATGATCCGATATTTCTTTTTCTCCATTATGGGTCTGGCCTGCCTGGAAGCGAATGCGCAGATGCTGACCGGTAAAGTGCGGGAGCAGGCCGGCACTCCTTTAGAAAACGCACTTGTGCAGAACCTCACAAAGGGGACCCATGCGCACAGTGATCACTCCGGGTATTTTTCCTTAGAGAAGGTTATGCTGAATGACAGCGTACGGGTTTCCTTTCCGGGTTTTGAAGACTTCGCTTTTGTGGTCAGAAACTTTGACGAAGTGAAAATCCACCTTATCCGGAAGCCCTTTATGCTGAACGAGGTGACCATCTCAGCCGGCCTGAAGTACCTGAATACGCTGTCGGCCATAGATGTGGAAACCCAGCCCGTGAATACCTCCCAGGAGCTGCTGCGGAAGGTGCCCGGGCTGTTCATTGGCCAGCATGCCGGTGGCGGCAAGGCCGAGCAGATCTTCCTCCGGGGTTTTGATATTGACCACGGTACGGATATTAATATTTCGGTAGACGGCATGCCGGTCAATATGGTGTCGCACGCGCACGGACAGGGCTACGCAGACCTCCATTTCCTGATCCCGGAGACCATTGAAAGCATAGACTTTGACAAAGGTCCCTATTTTGCCGACAAGGGTGATTTCACCACAGCCGGTTATGTGGGTTTTAAAACCAAAGACCGGCTGGATCACAGTACGGTTTCCCTGCAGACCGGGCAGTTCAGAACCTTCCGGGGGCTGGGCATGTTTAACCTGCTGAGCTCGGAAAACCAGTCGGCCTACTTTGCCGGGGAATACCTCATGACCGATAACTATTTTAAGGCTCCGCAAAACTTTAACCGGGTAAACGTTTTCGGGAAATATACCGCAGGGCTGTCGCCGGCAGACCGGATCTCCCTCTCCGTTTCTCACTTTGAAAGCCGTTGGGATGCCAGCGGCCAGATCCCCGAAAGGGCGGTTTCCTCAGGCCTCATCTCCCATTTCGGGGCCATAGACAGCACAGAGGGGGGCTTTACGGCCCGCACTAACATTAACCTGCAGCACGAGAAGCAGGTAGGTGGGAAGGCCTATATCCGGAATACCGCTTATTTCAGCCGGTATGATTTTGAGCTGTTTTCTAACTTTACCTTTTTCCTGGAAGACTCCGTAAACGGCGACCAGATCCGGCAGAAGGAGAAAAGAAATATATTCGGGCTTCAGACCGAGTATAACGATGCCCCGGGAGCGGCCTTTCATTACCGGATAGGGGCGGGGCTGAGGAGTGACTTCACTACCGGCTCTGAATTATCCCATACCCTGAACCGCTCTGCTGTGCTCAGCTACCTGAGCCTGGGTGATATCAGCCAGCATAACCTCTTTGCCTACGGCAGTGCTGATTATACGTTTAGCCGGCTGCTGGTGAACCTGGGCTTACGGCTGGATCACCTGAAATTCAGCTATGTGGATAAACGGATACCGGTGTATACCCATAAAAGCGAATACCAGTCCATCCTCAGCCCTAAACTGAATTTCCTGTATTCGGTAAATAAAGACCTGAACGTATTTCTGAAGCTGGGCAAAGGCTTTCACAGTAACGACACCCGCGTAGTCACGGCCCGGAGCGGGAAAGAAGTGCTGCCTGCCGCTTACGGCGCAGACCTGGGCGTACTCTGGAAACCCTGGCCCCGCATGGTGATCAATGCCGCCCTCTGGCACCTTTTCCTGGAGCAGGAGTTTGTGTACGTAGGCGATGCCGCCGTGGTAGAACCCAGCGGCAAAACGGCCAGGAGGGGCATAGACCTGGGTCTCCGGTACCAGTTGACCAAAGGCTTATTCTGGAACACCGATGCCACCTACACCCATGCCCGGGCCATAGATGAAGAAAAAGGACAAGACTATATCCCCCTGGCGCCGGTATTTACGCTGACCGCTGGCCTGAGCCTGAATACGGGCAAAGGATTTTCAGGGAGCCTGCGCAGCCGCTACCTGGGTGACCGCCCCGCTAACGAGGATAACTCCTTGATAGCCAGTGGATATTTTGTAACCGACCTTTCCGCCCGCTATCAGTGGAGGAGGATCGGGGTGGGCATAAACGTGGAAAACCTCCTGGATACCCAATGGAAAGAAACCCAGTTCCTGACCGAAAGCCGGCTGTATAATGAGCCGGCCAGCGTGGAAGAGATCCATTTTACACCCGGTACGCCCTTTAATGCCCGGCTGATCTTAAAATATAACTTTTAAGACCCGGCGGATAAGGACGGCTGCAACTGAAACGCCACCACCTGTTTCTCCAGTTCCAGCAGCTCCTCCATCATTTTCCTGCGGAAGGCCTCGGTCTGGTTGTAAATAGCCGGGATCAGCTCCTTGTAATAATTGATACCGTTTTGCAGCTGGTCGCTGAACTTTTGGAGATACTTTGCCTTTTTGAGATCGCGGATGCTGGTTTCCACGTCTTTGCGGAGGTAATCCACATACAGTTTCAGCTCATTGATAAAAACGTGGGAGCGGGGCGTATCAGACAGGAGGTTCAGCTTACCGTAGATGTGCTTCACCATTTCTTCCAGTGAAAAGCTGCCCGAGAAATACGCCAGGTTAGGGCCGGGGCAGATGGCCACGGCGCTGTTTTCCCGGGGTTTCAGGATATTGTGGGCCAGGTAGGCTGAAGTGGCCAGCCCTTCGCACAGGCAGACCTTTTCAGTGACGGCATCCACTTTCTTCTGTAGTTCGGCCGGGTTTTCTTCTTCCTGCTTTAGCTGCTTTATTTTTAGTGCCTGGTATTCCCGGGAAGCGGTGCAGATGGGTTCTTCGGTAAATTCCGTGTTAGACACCAGGAATTTCTTAGTGCAGGGGCTGCCCGGCCGGTTTTTGGCAATCCGCTCCAGGCGCTGCTTTTCGGAAGTACTGGGCCGGAAATTATTGAAAGGGATGCCCAGGGGCGAGGCATTGCTGATATAAAAATCTTCCGGTACGGCATGGGTCAGTGCTCGGAGGGTTTCAGCATCTACCGTGGTAGCTTCAGGCACCAGCAGGAAAGGGCTTCCCCAGCCGGTGGCGTCCATTTCGTAGTAATTCATCAGGAAGGCGTTTTCTTCGGCCGTGCCTATACCTCCCTGTACCGATATCTTCATTTTCGGGGGTTCGGGGCAGCGGATGCCCTTGGCTTCCAGTGCCTGGGTGTAAAGCTGAAACAGCTCCCGGATCATCTCCTGCCGCTTATTCTTAAATTCCTCCAGGATAGGGCCCAGGAGGTAGCCTTCCGTAGCAAAGGCGTGCCCGCCGCAGTTCAGCCCTGACTCGATCCGGAACTCGGAAACCCACAGCCCTTTTTTAGCCAGGAATTTTGCCTGGATCAGTGCAGAGCGGAAATCACTTACCTTCAGGATCAGTCGTTTACGAAGCCGCTGCTGCGTATCGGGGAAAAAATCAGGGAAATTCTCCAGGTAGCTGTACAGCCGCGGGTTCATACCGGCAGACAGCACCACGGAGGATTCCAGCCGGCTATCGGCAAAGCCCTTCAGGGCCTCCAGGGCATCGCTGCCGCTCTCTTCCCCGGTCACCGTATAATTCATTTTGTCTACCTTGGCCATGATATTCACGTCTGCAGAGCCGGCCACCACCCGGTCTTTCAGCTCCTCTTCCAGCCGCTCTTTCTCTGCGCCATCTGGCATAGCCGTGTACTGAAGGTATAGGCGTTTTAAAGCAGAAGTATCCGGTAGCAGCTCAAAATACCGGGTCAGATCACCTTTCTGCGCCAGGCTCTCTTTTTTCATGGCCTCTGTTTTCTGCTGAATGATCCGGAGCAGGGTGTCCAGGTAGGCGGTGATCCTTTTAGAACGGTAATCTTCTTCCTTTGTGGAAATGAGGTTGTAGGCCCAGCCCTGCTTTTCAGTATGGAATTTTCGCATGCGTTCCAGTAAAAAATCATCTACAATAGACGTCACGGAAGAAATTCCGAGGTGAGCTACTTTAACTGGGGTGTCTACCGAATAGGCGAGACCTAAAACCGGGATATGAAATGTATGAGGCATATAAACAGCATAAAATGAACACAAATTACCCTCTAAAGACCCACATAAAAAATGATACCCATCACATTCAGGCTCAACCGGCCAAATAGCGGCATAAATAAATGTGATATCCGTCATACGAGGTCATCGCACCTATTGCTGCCTTTTTGTGTTATCAATGCATATAAATTTAACTAATGACATTTCAGGATTATCTCCAATATTTCCGGTCTATTATTGACAAAAGTAACGAAGAGCAGACCGCTCCATACGATAACCCCGACTACATAGACTATACCCGCATGAACTGGTCGCGCATGAGCCGCTGGCTAAAAACGGGTAAGCTGTCTGAAGAACTGACCGCCCTCATCAGGGGCATCCGGGAGCCCCAAACGTGGATCGTCATCACCGAACCCTGGTGTGGCGATGCCGCGCACACTGTGCCGTTTTTTCACCTGCTGGCGGAGCTGAATCCCCTGATCCATGTGGATTATGAGCTGAGAGACAGTGCCCCTTTCCGGATAAATGATTACCTGACCCAGGGCTCTAAGTCTATCCCTAAAATTATTTTCAGAAATGCATCAGGGGAAGACCTGGCCGTCTGGGGACCGCGCCCGGCCGGTTGCCAGGAAGTGTATGCCCGGCTCACGGCAGAAAAAGCCGACTTTGAGACCGTTAAAACCGAAATCCAAAAATGGTACAATGCCGATAAGGGAGTGGAGCTGCAGGAGGAACTGGTGGAGATATTAAAAAAAGGAGGCTGAAAAGTAAACAAACGGTTGCGTTATTTTCAGAATCGGGCTCCTGCCCCGTGGTCACTTTTCCGGGCCTTCCGTTTTCTTCTTCACCGGGTCATACCCGAACCCGCCCCAGGGATGGCACCTTGCAATGCGCTTCAGGCCCAGCCAGGTGCCTTTTATCACCCCCCACTCCTGTATACTCCCGATCATGTAATGGGAACAGGTGGGGTCATACCGGCAGGCGTTAGGCAGGAAAGGAGAAATGGCTCCCTGGTAAAACCGTACCAGGAAAATGAAGAGGGTGCCCAGTGTTTTGTTCAGAAATTTCATCTCCTTCTTATAACACTCCCGGTTCAGATTCCGTTCTCTCCGCCGTTTTTAGCTTCTATGTGCCTATGTGTTAAAAAGAAGTTGAACCTCACCCGTTTTTAAGCTCCCGCCGCAGAATCTTGCCCACATTGGTTTTCGGCAGGTCATCGCGGAACTCCACGTACTTAGGCCGCTTGTAGCCGGTCAGGTTCTCTTTGGCAAAGGCCATAACGTCTTCTGCGGTCAGTGCAGGGTCTTTTTTGACTACAAAAACCTTAACGGCTTCGGTAGATTTATCGTCTTCCACGCCCACGCAGGCCACTTCCAGCACG
>JAHBUH010000026.1 GCA_019638185.1 Leadbetterella sp. | reverse complement strand
CCTTCAAAAATTTTCACACTTTTTTTCGAAAAATTTTTGAGAAAAAACCTATTTCCTTGGAAGTCAGCAGGATGATCTGAAAGGGCCGGCTGATATTTTTTACGATGTAAAATTTGAGAGGTCACCCCTACTCCCCAATTTGCGCATACGTTTGCATTATACCAATTCCCCGGATTCAGGCGCCCATAAGCCATTTTATCGCCGGGACACACCCGTTTGCCCTATTGTTAACGCAATCTCCTATACATTGGTATCATAATTTTGTATTACCTTTATTTCTGATTTGAGGGCTTCCTTTAACTAAATTAACCTTTATTTTCCTTATGCTAAAATCTATCCTTATTTCTCCAATGAAAAAGGCGGGGCTGTTTTTGCTGATGGTCTTCTGCCTTCTTGGAAACGCACTGTTTGCACAAAGCAGAACAGTGACAGGAACCGTGACCGATCCGGCCAGCGGCGACGCCGTTCCGGGGGTGACCGTTAAGGTGAAAAACACCAATACGGCCACCTACACCAATGCCGACGGGAAGTACTCCCTGTCTGTTTCCTCCAATGACGCCATCCTGGTATTCTCTTCCTTAGGGTACGAAACCCTGGAAGAAGCGGTAGGCGTACGTTCTGTGATTGACGTCCGGCTGGCCAGCGACAACAAGCTGCTGGAAGAAGTGGTAGTTACCGCCCTCGGGGTGAAACGGGAGGAAAGATCCCTGGGTTATGCCACCCAGAAACTGGGCGGCGAAACCCTGAACACCGTAAAAGGGGCTAACGTGGCCACTTCCATGACCGGTAAAGTTTCCGGCCTCTGGGTACGGAACAGTACCGAGTTTAACGAAGCACCATCCCTGCTACTCCGGGGAGAAACTCCGCTACTGGTGATTGACGGCGTGCCTTACGGTAATATGAACCTCGGAAATATCCCCCAGGATGATATCGAAAGCATTGACGTACTGAAAGGCCCTACTGCTGCCGCTCTCTACGGTTCCCGTGGTAGCGGCGGTGCGGTTATTGTCACCACTAAAAAAGGAGCCAAAGGCAAAGGCCTCCAGGTGACTTTCAACTCCAATAATATGATGAATGCCGGCTTCCTGATGCTGCCGGAAGTACAGACCAGCTACAGCGCGGGCCTTGGCGGCGTATACAGTCCTACCGACTACGTGTGGGGAGCCAAGCTGGACGCCGGCGTAATGGCGAATCAGTGGAATCCCGTTACCAAACAAATGGAAGTACGGGAACTGACCTCCGCCGGAAAGAATAACTTCACTGATTTCCTTCAAACCGGCCTGGTATCTAACAATAACATCAGCCTGGCCCAAACCGGCGAAAACGGCAGCTTCCGGATCTCGTTAAACCATATCCTGGACAAAGGGCAATATCCTAACCTGAAACTGAACGCCATTAACTTCTCTGTGAGCGGAGAAATAAAGCTGTCTGACAAGCTGAACATCTCCAGCACCATGGGCCTCAACCGGAAAAAGGCACCTCAGACCTTCGGAGCAGGATACGGCGACCAGGGATACATTTATAATATCCTGGTATGGATGGGACCCGAATATGACCTGAGCCTGTACAAAGATAACTACTGGGTGGTACCAAATGAAAAGCAAAACTGGCACTACACCGCCTGGTACGACAACCCCTATATTATGGCGTATGAAAAGCTGAAGGGAATAGAGCAAAACAAAATGAACGCCAACTTCTCTATTAACTACAAGCTGTTCGAAGGGGCAAAACTATTGATCCGTCCGGGATTTGACCTGTATTCCAATACCGACGAAAGAAGAAACCCGCCGAATATCTTATCTAACCGGGGCTGGGACGCCGCTGGTATGTACTCCTTTGGCAAAGCCACCGGCTGGAGCTTTAACGGCGATGCCCTCATGATGTATAATAAGAACTTCGGCGATTTTGGTCTTGACCTGCTGGGTGGTGGTACCATATATACATGGGTAGACGACAACCTGAGCAGCTCTACCCGCGGTGGAATCACCATTCCGGGATGGTACTCACTGAATAACTCCGTGGAAAGGGCTAACGTAAGTACCAGCCTCAGCCGTAAGCAGGTAAACAGCGTACTGGGAAAAGCTTCATTCTCTTATGTAAATGCAGTTTTCCTGGATGTTACCGGACGTAACGACTGGTCTTCCACTATGCCCCGTTATTCCCGGTCTTACTTCTACCCGTCTGTGGGTGGTAGTTTGGTACTGAGTGAATTTATTGATATGCCTAAAGCGGTAGACTTCTTAAAGCTGAGAGGTTCATGGACCGTGTCTAAGTCGGATTTGGGCGTATATGCCACTAACCAGACCTACAGCACCACCCTGGCCGACTGGCTGCCCTATAACTCCGCCGCCTACCCTACCACCATCCGTGACGGCGTGGTAAATGCACAGACTAACCGTACATGGGAAACCGGTCTCTCGGCTTATTTCCTGAAAAAACGGTTTAAGTTTGATGCTGCCTACTTCAATAAATTCTTCTATAACACCCAGACCAGCGCTACCATTTCAGCGGCATCCGGGTTTACCAGCACACTGATCAATACTGAACAAACCACGGTAAGAAAAGGTTTGGAGCTTACCCTGGAAGCGGCCGCCATACGGAAAGAGAAGTTTAACTGGGATATTATAGCGAACTGGTCTAACTACCAGACCTACTATAAAGACCTGGATCCCGTGTATTCAGCTGATAACGCCTGGACAAAACCCGGTAAGCGGACTGACGTTTATACTGACCGCGTATGGCTCCGGGACAGTAAAGGTAACCTGATCCATAACACGAACGGGCTACCGGTGGCCAGTACCTACAGCTACGTGCAGGGATATACCAATCCTACCTTTGTATGGGGTATTTCCAATAACTTCAAATATAAAAACTTCACGGCAGCGCTCAGCTTTGATGGCCGTGTAGGAGGTATATTGTATAACTACACCTCCTATAAGATGTTTGACACAGGCTCGCACCCGGATACCGATAATCAGTTCCGGTATGACGAAGTGGTCAATAAGAACCGCTCTTATGTGGGACAGGGTGTGAAGATCGTGGGCGGAACCGTTACTTATGATAACTACGGTAACATCACTTCCGATACCCGGGAATATGCACCGAATGACACCAAGGTATCTTACCAGTCCTATGCCCGGAACTACGGTGACGGCACCCGCGGCCTGGCCAATGCCACTTTTATCAAGCTCCGGGAGATCGCTTTAGGCTACCGTCTGCCTGCGCAGGCTGCCAAATACGTGGGTGCGAAATCAGCCTCCGTATCCCTGACCGGCCAAAACGTATGGTTATGGACCAAAGAGTTCCGCTTTGCTGATCCGGATAAGGCCAATGACACCGACCTGACCTCGCCGTCCATGCGCTATGTGGGACTTAACTTACAACTGACATTCTAAACCAATCTGTTTCATGAAATTGAGAATAAAAATATTCGTTCTGGCGGTACTCGGCATGGTAATGCTAAACAGCTGTGCAGACTTTGAAGAGATCAACTCGAATCCGAATGCGGCCACCAAAGTGACCGCGCAGATGCTGGCTACCCGGCTGATCCTGAACATTACAGAATCAGATATCAGCAGTACCAAGGGCTTCCTGCAGCCGTTCCTCCTGGGCAAGACCATCGTCTATACCGAATTTGACGAAAACTACCAGTACAATCTCCTGGGAAGAGGCTCACTGGACGGCCTGGTGATCCTTACTAACGTGGAGAAGATGATCGAGGCCTCACCCGAAGGTGCCATCAAAAACTCCTATATGGCACTGGGGAAATTTATGCGGGCCTACAAGTTCTACAATACCACCATCCGTTTAGGGGATATCCCGTATACCGAAGCCCTGCAGGGACAGAAAAATAACATCGCGCCTAAGTATGACGCCCAGAAAACGGTGCTTCAGGGGGTGCTGAGCGAGCTGGAAGAAGCCGATAAGCTGTTTGCCCAGGGAGCTAAATTTGACGGTGACCCTATTTACGGCGGAGACGTTACCAAATGGCGTAAGATGGTGAACTCCTTCGAGCTGCAGGTACTGATGTCGCTCTCCAAAAAAGTAAACGAATCCGATCTCCGGATAAAGGAGCGTTTTAACGAGATCGTAAGCTCAAAGCCCATTTTCCAGGCCAATGCGGATAACTTCCAACTGGTTTACTCGGATGTGGCCGGACAGCGTTACCCCTGGTACAAGCTGGGGAACTCGTTTATCATTTACCCGGTAAGCTCTTCCGTACTGACCGATGAGCTGAAAGCCTTAAACGACCGCCGCCTGTTTTACTACGCCAATCCGTCACCGGTACAGGTGGCTGCCGGCAAGTCGCAAAGCAGCGCGGATACCTACATCGGCCTTGATCCGGCCATGATCTACTCGGATATCACCCGGATCTTTGCTACCGGCGACTACTCCCCGATCAACAGCCGGTATTCCGAGCTGGCTAACGCCGAGCCTGTATTCCTGTTAAGCTACCCCATGGTGAAATTCATCCTGGCCGAAGCCGCTGTCCGGGGCTGGATCCCGGAAAGCACCGCCGAAGGGCACTACACAGACGGCGTGAAAGCCGCCATGCAGTTTACGGCCTCTTACACGCCGGATAACGCCCAGTTTCACCACGGTATGCGCATGACCGATGATTACATCAATACCTACGCCGTATCCGATAAAGTGAAGCTTACAGGTACTGCTGAAAACAAAATCAAGCAGATCATTACCCAGCGCTTTATCAGTACCTTCCTGCAGGCGCCGTTTGATGCTTTCTTCGAAAACCGCAGAACGGGCTATCCCCTCTTCAGGATTAACCCGGCCTCTAACGCCAATGTGCCGTCTGACCGCCTGCCGGTACGCTGGATGTACCCCACCAATGAGCTCAATTACAACACTGAAAACGTATCATCCGCCATCCGCAGCCAGTTTGGGGGCAACGATGATAACAATCAGGCCCTGTGGATGCTCAAATAAGCGTTTAAAAATGAAAAATCCCGGTGCGCCGGGATTTTTCATTTACACCCTTTCCCAAAATGGAACTCAGGAAAGTTAGAATAAATAAGAAATTGACTATCAATAGATTAAGTTCTATTTAAAATTGTTCTAAATTTTTTCAACTTCCGAAAATCCCCAAGGGATATTTTGTTCCCAACTATTCCTCCATTAGTTTTGCAGTCTGGATGAAATAGCAATATTCTGTTAAATATGTTACATACCATTACGAGGAAATTCTTACTTCTGATCACCATTGTATTTTTGTCAGGCCAGGGTGTTTTCGCACAGGAAGCCGCTGCAGGTGCCGGTGATGCGGCCGCAGGAGAGACCCTTTTCAAAAATAACTGTAAGCAGTGTCACTCCCCCCAAGACAAAATAGTAGTAGGCCCCGGCTTAAAGGGAATCGAAGAAAGAAGGGATTTTGCCTGGATCAAATCCTGGGTACAGAATCCCGATAAGGTGATTAAAGGTGGCGATAAATACGCTGTTGACCTTTTTAATAAGTTCAATAAGCTGTCTATGACCGCCTTCCCTGCCTATGGCGACAAAGAAATACACGATATCCTGGCTTACATCAAGAAAGCCAATGAGGCCCCGGTAGCCGCTGCAGGAGCAGCAGCCGGCGGTGCCGCAGCCGGGCAGGACACCGGTGGCGGAAAATTCTTTAACATCATCCTGGTTTCCCTGCTGGCCATCATGGTGCTGGTACTGGTGGCGCTGCTGGCGGTGATCCGCCTGCTGAGCACCCTTTCCAAAACCGACGAAAGCCTCACCCAGGAGCTGGCTGAGCCTAAACCCAGCTTTGGTGAGAACCTGAAAACTCTTTTCAGCAACGCCACGGTACGGTCAGCCATCATCTGGCTCTTCATCATCCTGGGCACCAAAGCTACCCTGGACGGCCTGTTCAGCATAGGTGTACACCAGGGATATGCCCCTGCCCAGCCCATTAACTTCTCGCATAAGCTGCACGCCGGCGATATGGAGATCGATTGCGGCTACTGTCATACCGGCGTTTACAAAGGCAAGCAGGCCGGTATCCCGTCATCCAGCATCTGTATGAACTGTCACAATACCATCAAGCGTGAATCTCCTGAGATCCAGAAGATCTACCGGGCTATTGAGACAAACACCCCCGTTCAGTGGGTACGGGTTCATAACCTGCCGGATCTGGCCTACTTTAACCACTCGCAGCACACCGCTGTGGGCGGCCTGGATTGTGAAAACTGTCACGGCGATATTAAAAACATGGAAGTGGTTCAGCAGAGACACTCACTGACCATGGGCTGGTGTATCGACTGTCACCGTCAGACCGATGTTAACTCAAAAGGTAATGCGTATTACGACAAGCTGCTTTCAGCGCATGAGCAGGTGTCTTCCAAGCCCATGAAGGTGGAAGATATCGGCGGGCTGGAATGTGCCAAATGTCACTATTAATTACCTTTATTTAAAACTGGAATTTTACTTACATTATACTCATGGAGGATACTAACAAAAGGTATTGGAAAGGTATTGAAGAGTTAAAAAATGATATCAACGTCGTAAAAAACGCCGATAAAGAATTTAACTTTGACGAAATAGAAGGGGGAACCTACCGCAGGGATTTCCTTAAAGTTCTCGGCTTCGGTATGGCAGCCGTTTCCCTGGCAGCCTGCGATGCCCCCGTAAGACATACCATTCCTTACCTGAATAAGCCGGTGGATGTGGAGCCGGGCATCCCTAACTACTACGCTTCATCCTATGTACAGGGCGGTGACTACGCCAGTATCCTGGTGAAGACCGTGGAAGGACGCCCCATCAAGATAGAAGGGAACTCCCTCTCCACCATCTCCAAAGGATGCCTGAGTGCACAGGTGCACGGCTCACTGCTGTCCCTGTACGATAACGACCGCCTCAGAACTCCCCAGAAAAAAGGAAAAGAGATCAGCTGGTCCAGCCTGGATAAAGAAGTAATGGCCGGACTGAGCAGCGCTTCTAACATCCGTATCGTATCCAATACCATCCTTTCACCTACTTTCAAAAAGGTGATCGGTGATTTTGCTACCAAATATCCTTCTGCCAAACTGGTTCAATACGACGCCAGCTCCGCTTACCCGCTGGTGCAGGCTAACGAGAAGAGCTTTGGCAAGGCCGCTATCCCGGACTATAAATTTGAAAACGCCGATGTGATCGTAGGCATTAACGCCGACTTTCTCGGCGCCTGGATCAGCCCGCTGGAATATAACGCCGGATGGGTGACTAACCGGAAGGTCAGCAGTGCTAAAGAGGGTAAAAAGGCGATGTCACGCCATTACCATTACGAGCCTACCATGACCCTTACCGGTGCTAACGCCGACTACCGCGGCCGGTACAAGCCCTCTCAGGAAGGCCTGCTGGTGGCTAACCTCTATAACAAAGTTTCTGAAAAGCTGGGACAGGGCTCTCCTCTGGCCGTTCAGAAAGCCGACTTCGAGTTCCTGGATAAATGTGCGGCCGATCTCGTGAAATCAGGTGCCAGAAGCCTGATCGTGATCGGCTCCAGTGACGTTTCCACCCTGGTTCTTGTGAATGCCCTGAACGCCCTGCTGGGAACCGTAGGCACTACCATCGACTTCGGAAATACCGTGAACTACCGCCAGGGAAATGACGCCGAAATGGCGCAGTTCGTGGCTGACCTGAACAGCGGAACCGTAGACGCCGTGATCTTCGTAGACGCTAACCCCGTATACGATCACCTGGCCGGCCCGGAAATCGAAAAAGGACTTAAAAAAGCAAAACTGAGTGTAGCTATAAGCGACAGAGCCGATGAAACCGCATCTAACTGTACGTACATCGCGCTGAATACGCACTTCCTGGAAAACTGGGGAGATGCTAACCCCAAAACCGGGTACTACTCGCTTATCCAGCCTACCATCTCCAATATCTTCAAATCACGTCAGCCGGAAGCCAGCATCCTGAAATGGTCAGGCTCAGATACCGCTTACCATTACTACCTGAAATCCAACTGGCAGTCTAACATCCTGGGTGGAAAATCCTGGACCCAGGCCCTGCATGACGGTGTGCATGAATTAGGCGCAGCCCCGGTGGCCGGCGCTTCTTTCATAGGAAATATCCAGGAAGCGGCCGCTCAGGCTACCGCCAAGAAAGGAAACGGCCTGGAACTGCATGTTTTTGAAAATACGACCATCGGTACCGGTAAAAATGCCAATAACCCCTGGTTACAGGAAACACCGGATCCCATCTCCAAAGTGACCTGGGAAAACACCGCGGCCTTCTCCCTGAAGACCGCTACCGAGCTGGGCATAGCCCAGGGCGACTGGGTGAAAGTAAGCGCCGGCAGCACCTCTGTGGAGCTGCCCGTACTGATCCAGCCCGGACAGCCTGACGGCACCGTGGCGATAGCCCGGGGATACGGCCGCACCAAAGCCGGAAAAGCCGGAAACGTGGGTGTGGATGTATTACCGCTGCTGAGAGGAGCCAAAGGCGCCGGAAACTTCTGGGCGGACGGCATCCAGGTGGAAAAAACCAAATCAGGCTATACCCTGGCCCAGACCCAGACCCATGAAACCTACATGGGCCGGAAGGCCGTGGTACAGGAGACCATCCTGAGCGAATACGTGAAAAACGTAAAAGCCGGAAGGTTTGAGCCTAAAATAGCTACTTCAGAAGGACCTAAGCGCCCCAATACCATCACCATGTGGAACGGGCACGAAAAGAAAAACCACAGCTGGGGAATGGTCATTGACCTGAACACCTGTACAGGGTGTGCCGCCTGTGTGGTGAGCTGCCAGGCTGAAAATAACATCCCGGTGGTAGGTAAAGCCGAAGTGGCCCGCGCCCGTGAAATGCACTGGGTGCGTATTGACCGTTACTACAGCAGTGATGCCCCGCGCGAAACCGGTTATAACCCGAACGGCTACAAGGCCATGGAAGTGGCGTCCGATAACCCGGAAGTGATCTTCCAGCCCATGATGTGTCAGCACTGCTCCAATGCACCGTGCGAGACCGTATGCCCGGTACTGGCTACCACCCACTCTTCGGAAGGGCTTAACCAGATGACCTATAACCGCTGCGTGGGAACCCGTTACTGTGCGAATAACTGTCCGTATAAAGTAAGACGTTTCAACTGGTTTAAATACTTTGAAAACGACGATTTCGATTACGCCTTTAATAACGAACTGGGCCGCATGGTCATTAACCCGGAAGTAACCGTACGTTCCAGAGGGGTAATTGAGAAATGTTCCATGTGCGTTCAGCGGATCCAGGCGGGTAAGCTGGTAGCCAAGAAAGAAAAACGGCCACTGAAAGATGGTGACATCAAACTGGCCTGTAGTTCTTCCTGCCCTACCGGGTGTATCACTTTCGGCGATATGAACGATCCGGAATCAGAGATCTCGAAACTGCTGGCTCATGAGAAAGAAGGCCGTGCCTTCCACATGCTGGAAGAGATCAATGTACAGCCTCAGCTGAGCTACCTGGTGAAAGTTCGTAACAAAGACAAGGAAGATTCCAAAGTAGTATAATTAGTTTTTAATCAATAAAGAAAGCCTAACTTATTTAGGGAACAATTATGTCATCAGTAGTTTCACCCATAAGAGAGCATTTGGTAACCAATGGTAAGACGCATCACGATGTTACCGAGGACATTTGCAGACACGTAGAGGCCAAACCTACCAAAGAATGGAAAATAGCATTCACCATCTGCCTGATCATCCTGGTTTACGGTACATTCTGGGTGCTGAGAACCTGGTGGGAAGGTCTGGGCGTGTGGGGTCTTAATAAAACCGTGGGCTGGGCCTGGGATATCACTAACTTCGTATGGTGGGTGGGTATCGGTCACGCCGGAACCCTGATCTCAGCCATCCTTCTGCTCTTCCGTCAGAAATGGAGAACCTCCGTTAACCGGGCGGCAGAAGCCATGACCATCTTTGCCGTAATCTGTGCGGCCTCATTCATTGTGATGCACATGGGACGCCCCTGGCTGGCATACTGGGCACTTCCGTTCCCGAACACTTTCGGTTCCCTGTGGGTAAACTTTAACTCACCCCTGGTATGGGACGTTTTCGCCATCTCTACTTACTTCTCGGTTTCCTGTTTATTCTGGTACATCGGTATGGTGCCTGACCTGGCTACCATCCGTGACCGCGCTACCGGCATCCGGAAAACCATTTACGGCATTCTTTCCCTGGGATGGACAGGCGGTGCCAAAACCTGGGCCCGTTATGAAGACGTTTCCCTGATTCTTTCCGGTCTTTCCACTCCCCTGGTACTTTCGGTACACACCATTGTATCCTTTGACTTTGCTACCTCGGTAATTCCCGGCTGGCACACCACCATCTTCCCTCCCTACTTCGTGGCGGGTGCCATCTTCTCCGGTTTTGCCATGGTGCAGAACCTGATGCTCATCACCCGGGTGGTTTATAAACTGGAAGACTACATTACCCTGGAGCACATCTCCCTCATGAATAAAATCATTACCCTCACCGGATCTATTGTGGGTATTGCTTATATCACCGAGTTCTTCATTGCAGCCTATTCCGGCGTGGAATATGAAAAATATGCCTTCCTGAACCGGGCTACCGGCCCACTATGGTGGTCATACGCCGCCATGATGACCTGTAACGTACTGTCGCCCCAGGTATTCTGGAGCGCTAAGCTGAGGAAAAACATTGTACTGTCATTCGTGATTGCGGTTATCGTAAACATCGGTATGTGGTTTGAGCGTTTTGTGATCATCGTGACCTCACTGCACAGAGACTATCTGCCTTCCAGCTGGACCTACTTTACGCCCCGTATGGGAGATATCGGTGACTACGTATTCTCTTTCGGACTGTTCGGAACCCTCTTCTTACTCTTCTCTAAATTCCTGCCGGTGATTAACATGGCGGAAGTGAAGGCGGTTCTGAAATCTTCTTCGGAAAGAAAACCGGGTGACAAGCATTAATTTTTAGAACATAAAGAACTTATCAGAATATAAAAATGGCTGGAAAGAGATATTTAGTAGGAATCTTCGGAGATGAAGATATAGTACTGGGAGCCGCTGAATCAGTAAGGAAGAAGGATGTAAAAATACAGGAAGTGTACTGCCCTTATCCCGTGCATGGTCTTGACCACGCGCTGGGCTATGACCGGCCGCGTATGGGTGTTCCCGCTTTCTTTTTCGGATTAACCGGAACCTCCCTGGCCTTTCTTCTTACCTTCTGGACCATGGGCTGGGACTGGCCGATGAACGTGGGTGGAAAGAACTTTATTCCTTTCCCTACTAACATCCCCATCGTATTTGAATTAACGGTACTGCTGGCCGCCTTCGGGATGTCATTTACGTTTTTCCTGACTGAAGGCCTGGGACCTACCGCCAAGCCGGTGATTTTTGATGAGCGTTCCACAGATGATAAATTCGCGATGGCCATAGACCTGAGCAAAAACAAGATCTCCGATGAAGAGATCACGCAGATCCTGAAAGAGGCAGGGGCTGAAGAAGTGAATGTTAAAGAGGTATAAAATTATGAAGATGAACAATAGATTAGCAGGATTACTACTGTTTACCGCATTCGCTGCCGGTCTTACTTCGTGTGATCGCACCCAGAGTACAGGATGGGAATTTGCACCGAACATGTATAACTCGGTAGGTTACGAAGCGCAAACCCAGATTGATCCTAACGCCATTAACCCGCACGGTATGAACATGCGTCTGCCGGTGGAAGGTACCGTAGCGCGAAGAAATTACCATACCACCTTTAAAACGGGTGACAGCACCGAAGTGCATGATCTGATGATGTATAACCTCACCCGCAATGACGTGGAAGCCTCGGAAACACTGGTAAACCCGGTGCCCCTGACCGAGCAGACCCTGGCAGAAGGCGAAGTGCTCTACAAGAGAAACTGCTCGCACTGTCACGGTGCCACCGGTGGTGCTGACGGGAAAGTAGCCGATATCTATAACGGGGTACCTTCCTATACCTCTGATGCCGTTAAGAACCTGCCGGCCGGCCGGATCTTCTTCGCCATCACCTACGGAAAAGGAAGGATGTGGCCACATGCCGCACAGGTAAACCCGGAAGAAAGATGGAAGATCGTCCACTTTGTACAAAAACTACAAAAAGGAAGCTGATATACACTGGAAAAGAAATTTATTATTTGAATATAAGTTAACATTATAATGGCTCACAAGCACGATATACCCTCACTTGACGAATCATTTGAATTCAGTCCGGCCCTCAGAAAGAAGCTGATTCTGACAGCTTTGCTGGGGGTGGTCCTGGTAGCCCTGGGTGCTCTTCTCATTCACAAAGGGTGGTGGCCTCTCGGACATGGGGATCATCACGAAGCAGCACACGTGGAGGCCCACGCTGACGCCGCTCACCACGAAGGTGACCATCACGCGGATGATCACGGCGGCGGCCATCATGGTGCCACCCTGGCCAGCCGTTTAGTGGCTAACCTGTGGATGAACAGCATATATTTTATAGGCATCGCCCTCACCGGTATGTTCTTCATTGCCTATAACTATGTGGCTAAAGCCGGATGGCAGGCGTCTATGAAGCGGGTGGCGGAGGCTTTCCCGGCGTTTGTAGTGGTACCGGCCGTTATAATGCTTATCCTTTTCATCGTTCCGTCTACCCGGCACATGATCTTCCACTGGACCCATGACGGGATCACGGATCCCGCCTCTCCTAATTACGATGCCATCATTGCCGGTAAGACCTGGTTCCTGAACGTTCCGTTCTTCATGATCCGGATGGTGGTATATTTCGTGGTATGGTACTTCATGTGGATGCAGGTACGGAAGTTCTCCATCCTGGAAGACCAGTACGGCGGCCTGGATTATTATTACAAAAGCAGAAACTACTCTAAAGTATTCCTGCTGTTCTTTGCGGTGACTTCTTCTACTGCAGCCTGGGATCTGACCATGTCTATTGATACGCACTGGTTCTCTACCATGTTTGGATGGTACCACCTGTCGTCATGGCACGTGGCAGGGCTCTCAGCCATGATGCTGACCATCATCCTGCTGAAAGAAAACGGTTACCTGAAAGCAGTGAACATGAGCACTATCCAGGATTTGGGTAAGCTGATCTTCGGTTTCTCTATCTTCTGGACCTATACCTGGTTCAGCCAGTACCTGCTGATCTTCTACGCTAACCTGCCGGAAGAAACCATTTATTTTGAAGAGAGAACCAGCGGATACGGCGGCCGTTACCTGGCACCCTTCCTGATAAACCTGGTGCTGAACTTCGTGTTTCCGTTCCTGATCCTGATGGCCAGGAACTCCAAGCGTAATTTTACTTTACTGAAACTGGCCTGTGCTTCTATCCTGATCGGCCACTGGTTTGACTTCTACCAGATGATCATGCCGGGTGTAGCCAAAGATCAGGGCGGTATCGGGCTAATTGAGCTGGGCACTACCCTGACATTTGCGTCCATATTCATTATTTTCGTGGCTAATCAGTTGACTAAGGCTAACCTGTATGCCAAGAACCATCCGTTCCTGGAAGAGAGTACGCACCACGATATATAATTTTAAAACAGCGTTATTAATTACAAGATGATATACATAATTGCAATACTGGCCATTCTGTTTGTAGTTCTAACCTTTAAAGTTATATCGCAAACCAGAAAGATTATTAATAAAAACAAAGCAGGAGGCGGCGAACTGCCCTACCAGGGAGCGGCTGACTCGGCGAATAACATCAATGCCGCGGGATTACTGGTGTTCTGGATACTGGCCGTGGTAGGTACTACGTGGTCATACCTTCACTACTCCCAGTACTTCCTGCCGGAAGCGTCTTCCGTACACGGCAGGGAAACCGACTTCTGGTTCTGGTTTTCCATGGCCATCATTACCATAGCCTTCTTCCTGGTAAACACTTTCCTGTTCCTGTTCTCGTACATTTACCGGCATTCCAATAAGCGGAGATCGGCGTTCTATACCCATAATAATACGCTGGAGATTATCTGGACCACCGTTCCGGCCGTAGTCATGACCGGTCTGGTACTCTCAGGGCTGATTGTATGGAGTGATATTACCGGTGATGCTCCTGAAGATGCCGAGGTGATTGAGATCACCGGCCGGCAATTTGCCTGGATGGTTCGCTATTCTGGCGAAGACGGGAAATTCGGTGATGCAAATTACAAGCTCATGGACGATGGCTCCGGTAACCCGCTGGGTCTGGATTTTGCCGATCCTAACTCCTTTGACGACTTCTCTAACTCTACCGAGCTGCATATCCCGAAAGGAAAGCCGGTACTGCTGAGAATCAAGGCGCGTGACGTGCTTCACAGCGTGTTCATTCCGCACATGAGGGTGAAAATGGATGCGGTTCCGGGTATGCCAACCAAGTTCTGGTTCGTGGCCGATAAGTCTACCGATGAAATGAAAGCGGCCCTGAACGACACCGAGTTTGACTACGAGATCGCCTGTACGGAAGTCTGCGGTAAATCACACTTCGGTATGCGGATGGTACTGAAAGTAGATGAGCCTGAAGAATACGAAAAGTGGAAAAGAGCGCAGAAGCCGGTACTGACCCTGAATCCTGACCTCCTGGTGAAGGTTCCCGAGAAGCTGAAAGCCCGGGCTCTGAAATACATTGAAGTGGAAGCCCCTGCAGCAGCGGCTCCCAAAGATTCTACCGCCACTGCGGTAGCGGCAGCAGTAGAAACTAAATAAGAATACAAAAAATACGAATATAGATATGGCAGCTCATTCAATAGCAGAAGGACACGGTCACGCAGAACACGGCCATGAGGAGCACCACGAACAAGGCTTCTTCAGTAAATATATTTTCTCACTTGACCATAAGACCATTGCCAAGCAGTACCTGATTTCAGGGATTCTCTGGGCGGTATTGGGCGGATTGATGTCTGTAATTTTCCGTTTGCAGCTGGCTTTCCCGGACATGGATATGTCTTTCCTGAAGCCTGTTCTGGGGCATTGGATCAACGAATCCGGCAAGCTGGATAATAACTTTTACCTGGCGCTGGTAACCATGCACGGTACCATCATGGTATTCTTTGTACTGACGGCCGGCCTGAGCGGTACTTTCTCTAACCTGCTGATTCCCCTGCAGGTGGGTGCCCGGGATATGGCCTCCGGTTTCATGAACATGATCTCCTACTGGCTGTTCTTCTTAGCGGGTGTTATCATGTTTACGTCCCTGTTCCTGCCGCACGGCCCTGCCGGTGGCGGATGGGTGATTTACCCGCCGTTAAGTGCGCTGGAAGAAGCTAACCCGGGTTCAGGCGCGGGGATGACCCTGTGGCTTGTTTCTATGGCCATATTTATTGCATCCAGCCTGCTGGGTAGCATTAACTATGTTACCACCATCCTGAACCTGCGTACACGGGGGATGTCTATGGATAAGCTGCCACTGACCATCTGGTCTTTCCTGTTCACGGCTATCCTGGGTATCCTTTCCTTCCCGGTACTCTTCTCGGCAGCCCTGCTGCTGATCTTTGACCGGAGCTTCGGTACCAGCTTCTATCTTTCTGACATTTACATCCAGGGCCAGGCGCTGCCTAACCAGGGCGGTAGTCCTATCCTGTTCCAGCACCTTTTCTGGTTCCTGGGGCACCCTGAGGTATATATTGTGATTCTTCCGGCCTTCGGTATTTCTTCTGAGGTAATCTCTACGAACTCCCGGAAACCGATCTTCGGATACAAAGCCATGATCCTGTCTATGCTGGGTATCATGTTCCTGGCCTTCATTGTATGGGCGCACCACATGTTTGTGACAGGTATGAACCCCTTCCTGGGCTCTATCTTCATGCTGTTAACGCTGATCATTGCGGTACCTTCTGCGGTGAAAGGGTTTAACTACATCACCACGCTGTGGAGAGGTAACCTGATCTTCACGCCGGCTATGCTGTTTGCTATTGGTATGGTGTCGTTCTTTGTTTCAGGGGGTCTGACCGGTATCATCCTGGGAAATGCCGCCCTGGATATCCAGTTGCACGATACCTACTTCGTGGTAGCGCACTTCCACCTGGTGATGGGTTCTGCGGCTTTCTTTGCCATGATTGCAGGGGTATACCACTGGTTCCCTAAAATGTACGGCCGCATGATGAACAGCACCCTGGGCTATATCCACTTCTGGATCTCCTTCATCGGGGTATACATGGTGTTCATTCCCATGCACTACGTGGGTATCGCCGGTTTCCCGAGAAGATACTACCAGTGGTCAGGATTCAAGGTGTTTGATACCTTTGCGGATCTGAACATTGTGATCACTGTGGCCGCGGTTATAACGGTTTTTGCCCAGTTCATTTTCATCTATAACTTCTTCTACTCTATGTTCAAAGGGAAGAAGGCCTCGGCTAACCCGTGGAAATCCAACACCCTGGAGTGGACCACTCCGGTGGATCTGGGACACGGAAACTGGCCGGGAGAGATTCCTACGGTATACCGGTGGCCTTATGACTACTCTAAGCCCGGTGCTCCGGATGATTTCATTCCGCAGAACGTGCCGTTCTCAGCTACGCCTGAGTCCAATACGCCGGAAGAGAATGACCTGATTGCGAAAGAGAAAGAAATAGAAAATATTAAGTTCGATTATTCGATTCCGGACTGATAAAGTCTCGTTAGGCTAGTGGGAAGATCATTCAGGAAATTTGCTATCATTACAATCATTGCCGTCATCTTTCTGATATTTGTCGGTGGATTTGTAAGGGCAACGGGCTCAGGCATGGGATGTCCTGACTGGCCCCGTTGCTTCGGAAGATGGGTACCCCCTACTTCCATTGATCAGCTTCCTGTTAACTACCAGGAGATCTTCGGTGCGAAGCTCAAAGGTGAAGTGGAGTTTAACGCCATGAAAACCTGGACCGAATACGTTAACCGCCTGGTGGGGGTTTCAGTAGGGATTTTTATTTTCATTACGGTGATCCTGGCTTACCGCACGTATTTCCGGACAGAGAAAAAGATCTTTTACATCTGCCTGCTGGCTTTTGTGCTGGTGTCTTTTGAGGGCTGGCTGGGGGCCAAAGTGGTTTCATCGGAGCTTTCTCCTACCCTTATCACCCTTCACATGGTGGTGGCGGTGCTGATCCTGGGCCTCCTGATCTGGGCGGTGTTAAAATCCTACGCTGACCACCCCCTGGTAAAAGGGAATGAAAAGAAAGCTGACCTTCAGTTCCTGCTGATCATGGCGCTTTTTGTCACCCTGGGCCAGATTGTCTTCGGCACCCAGATCCGTGAAGGCATAGACCATGCCCAGCGGCTCCTCGGCGATCATAACCGGGCCCTCTGGATAGACGAAGTAAAAGGAAAAGTAGTTTTTCACGCGGTGCTTTCGATGGTTATTCTGGTGCTGCACGGTTTAATATTTAAAAAGATAAAAGGCAGGTTCGAAGGGCCGGTTCTCCGGAACTTCGCACTGTGGGCGCTGATCCTGGTGGTTACGGAGATCGTTTCGGGAACAGTACTCAGCCTGGCGGGCTTTCCTGCCATGCTTCAGCCTTTGCATCTTACATTTTCAGTGGTGATCATTTCTATACAGTTTATCCTGTATTTCATCCTGAACCCGGACAATAACAATAAATGAACAGTACATTATCTATATCGGCGATTGAAAAAATGAAAGCCTATTTTGAACTGACCAAGTTCAGGCTTTCCATAACGGTGGTTTTCAGCAGCTGCTTCGGCTATGCGCTGGCTGCCCCTTCCCTGAATGTATTTCATCTTCTTCTTTTCGCACTGGCTTCGTTCCTGGTAACGGCATCGGCCAATGTGATTAACCAGATCAAGGAAAAAGAGCTGGACAAGATGATGTCCAGAACGCAGAACCGGCCTCTGCCCTCCGGGCGCCTTTCCGTACGGGAAGCGGCCGGCTTCAGCCTGCTTTGCGGGGTAACGGGCCTGGGTATCCTGCTGGCCGGCTATAATCTTTACGCCTGCCTGCTGGCGCTGCTTTCGCTGCTGCTGTATGGTTTTGTGTACACGCCGCTCAAACGGGTGGGGCCTGTGGCCGTAGCGGTAGGGGCATTGCCGGGGGCCTTCCCTCCCATGATCGGCTGGGTGGCCAGCACAGGGCATTTCGGGCTGGAGCCCGGTATTCTCTTTGCCATCCAGTTTTTCTGGCAGTTTCCGCATTTCTGGGCCATTGCCTGGGTGCTGGATGACGATTACAAAAAAGCCGGGTTCAAGCTGCTGCCTTCCGAAGGAGGCCGTGACCTGTCTTCCGCTTTCCAGATCATGTCGTATACGCTGTTTTTGCTGCCCCTCTGCTGGGTACCTTACTACCTGGGCATGACCGGGATCAATTCGGCGGTGATTGCGCTGCTGTCAGGCGTACTGTTCCTGACCCAGACCCTTCACCTGATGAAAGAAAGAACCAATAAAGCGGCCCTGAAGCTGATGTTCGGCTCTTTCCTGTATTTACCTGTAGTACAAATCGCGTACCTGTTGGACAAAATTTAAGTGATGACCCAAGAGCAACATATCAAACCCATCTATACGGTAAACCCCTGGAAGTTTATCATATGGCTGTTTATCATCTCCATCATCATGCTGTTTGCGGCTTTTACCAGCGCCTACCTGGTGCGGAGAGCCGAGGGGAACTGGACCGAGTTTGAGATTCCGGTGATCTTTTACTTCAGCACAGCCGTGCTGCTGATCAGCAGCCTGACCATGCATCTTTCCGTAAAAGCGGCTAAAAAAGATGATATTGCCCGGCTCCGGACGCTCATCACGGTGACCATGGTGGGCGGCATAGCCTTCCTGGTGCTCCAGGTGCTGGGCTGGCAGGAGCTTCAGAAAGCGGGGATTTATGTGAAAGGTAACCCGGCGGAGTCGTTTTACTACATACTCACCGGCACTCACCTGTTTCATATTATTACCGGCCTGGGGGTTTTGCTGTATGCTTTTTACAGCACTTTCCGGGGAAAGATTCGTGCCGGAAACACCACCCAGATCGAAGTTTGTGCCACTTACTGGCATTTCCTGGATATTCTTTGGGTTTACCTGTTCCTGTTCCTGATATATTTCAGATAGTAGTTTTTGAATTAAAGAATAGATTTATAAATTTGTTTGAATTTTTAACGTACACTTATGGCAGTTGAGAAAACATCTATAAACCCTCCTCACCTCCTATGGCAGGGCGGTACCCAGCCTCTGAAGGCAGGTTACGGTAAACTCATGATGTGGATATTCCTCCTTTCCGATGTATTCACATTTTCGGGCTTCCTGGTGACTTATGGTATGATCCGTTTCGGTTATCCTAATTTCAGCGAGGTAGTGGCCGGAATGACCCACAAGACCTTTGAGTTTTCCCAACTGTACTGGCCCATCCCGGAGAAGGTATTTAAGGCGGTGCCCCTCCTTCACGGAGTAGAGCTTCCCCTGGTTTTTGTGGGAATCATGACCTTTATCCTGATCTTCAGCTCAGTGACCATGGTACTTGCCGTGGAAGCGGGCCACAGAAGAGATAAAGCCGATGTGGAAAAATGGATGCTGTGGACCATCCTGGGTGGTTTCATCTTCCTTTCTTCGCAGGCATGGGAATGGACCCACTTTATTCACGGAACCGAGCACGGCCTTACCCTGGCTGACGGCACCACCATTTATGGGGCTAAGCTGGGAGCTAATGAGTACGGTCCGCCGAACTTTGCCAATCTCTTCTTCTTTATTACGGGATTCCACGGATTCCACGTTTTCATCGGGGTATTGCTGAACATCATGGTGTTTTATAATACTACTAACGGCGTATACCAAAAGAGAGGGCATTACGAAATGATAGAAAAAGTAGGCCTCTACTGGCACTTTGTAGACCTGGTATGGGTATTTGTATTTACTTTCTTCTATCTGGTTTAAAACATTAAAATACTATTGAAATGGCAGAGCATTCATCTATAGAAAGACAACAACCCAACACCAAGCACCTCTGGAAAGTGTTCTGGATCCTGCTGATCCTGACGGGACTGGAGTTTGCCGTGGCATTTGGCATTGATGCTGATCATTACAAATGGACCAAGATCGGGATATTTGTGATCATGACCATCATTAAAGCGTATTATATTGTGGGCATATTCATGCACCTGGGCAGTGAAACCAAGGCTTTTATATGGACCATTGTGCTACCCATCATTTTCGTACTCTGGCTCATTGTGGCCCTCCTGGTAGAAGGGGACTACTTTGGGGTAGAAAAGTTTTTCTAAATGAATAAAACACTGAAGGCCGGAATACTCTTTGCTATACTGGGTATTCCGGTCTTAACTTTTATATTCCTTAAGCTGTTTGGGAAAAATAACTTTGACCTCCCCTACTTTTTCCCGGAGATCGGCGATAACGGTGAGGTGAAGGTGATGGCCGGTGATACGGTCTTTTCCCGCATGCCGCCGTTTACCCTGGTGAATGCCCTGGGCGACAGCACCGTGGTACGCCCCGATGCCATTACCGTGGTTAACTTCTTTTTCTCCCGCTGCGGCACCATCTGCCCTATCGCTAACACGAACCTGGTACGGATAGCCGAAAAGTTTAAAAATAACCCGGAGGTGCATTTTTACGGCATTACGGTAGATCCTAAATATGACACCCCCGCCGTACTGAAATCTTACGCCCGGGCCCTGGGTATGGACCGGCTGCATTATGACCTGCTCACCGGGGATAAAAAATATATTTATGACCTCTCCATCGGGGCTTTCCGGCTGCCGGTAGCAGACGCCTCCGAATATGACCCCAAGGTCACCCAGGTGGATGAGATGTTTATCCACTCGGATAAAGTGATGCTCATAGACCAGGATGGTCATTTCAGGGGAATCTACAGCGGCACCCAGAAGAGCGAGATGGACCGCCTGAAGGTGGAGATTAAGGTGCTGTTAAGCCATGAGCAGTGAGCTAACCGCCAAAGTTTAAAAATATGAATACAATCAAAGATAAAATCGGGATACGTACCATTAACATCCTGTCTGTGGTGATCGTGCTGGTGGTGATGATCATGCTGGGCATGCGCCAGAAGCCGTACATCGGGGAGTGGACCAAACAGCTCACCTTTGTGAATGCCATCATTAACTCGCTCACTGCTTTTTTCCTCCTGCTGGGGCTGTACTTTATCCGGCAGCGAAATATCGCAGCGCATAAACTGTGCATGTCGGCCGGCTTCCTGCTGGGTGGCCTGTTCCTGGTCTTTTATGTATTGTACCACATCAGCAATGAGGCTACGCCCTTCGGTGGCGAAGGCGCCGTGCGGTATTTCTATTTCTTCATCCTGATTACGCACGTTCTGGCCTCGTTTGTTGTTTTACCTTTAGTGCTGCGCGCCTATTACTACGGATGGAAGCGGATGGACACCAGCCACCGGAAGGTCGTGAAGTATGCCTACCCCATCTGGCTGTATGTATCCATCACCGGGGTAATAGCTTACCTGATGATTCAGCCGTACTATAACTTTTAAGGAAGCATGAAAAAGAAGCTCATTTTAACGGCGCTGTTCGCCTTATTTACCTTCAGTGACATCTTCGCCCAATGCGCCATGTGCCGGGCCACCGTAGGCTCCAATTTAAGCGAAGGCCGTAACACCATCGGCACCGGCCTTAATTTCGGTATACTGTACCTCCTGGTCATCCCCTACCTGATAGTGAGCTTGGGAGTTTTCTTCTATATCCGCGCGGCTAAGCAGCGGCTGCGGGAGCAGCAAGCCTAGAGCCACAGATCAGGCCTCAGCATCTTCAGAAACATCTTCCCCTTATCAGTTATCCTGTTCTTTTGGTTCGGATTATTCATTTCCTTTTCGGTACGCTCTATAGGTCCATCTTTGTCAGGTTATTACTACTTAATGACCGGATACCTGCTATACTCCTATTTTAGCTTTCTTGCTGCTTCTGTTATGACACAAAAAAGGGAGCAACTTTCGCTGCTCCCTTTTCCTAATATCTTATGAGAATTATTTCAGAATAAACTCAGTTCTTGAACCTGACTTGATACCGGCAGAGTTTACGTAGCTGCTATTCGGATCTTCGTCGGCTGCACCTTCGTAAGAAAGTCTTGATTTATCAATACATTTCTTGCTCAGGAAGTAGTTATAAACTGCGGCTGATCTGGAAGTGGCCAGCTTCAGGTTTTTGGCATCTGCGGCACCATCGTTATAGGTACGGATGGTCAGTTTCGCATCTTTACATCTCTTGATCACGTCACAGATCTTCTGAAGCTGTGCGTTAGAGGCAGCTTTGATGCGGCTGGTGCCAGGGTGGAATTCGATACTTTGCGCAGCATAGCTCAGGATATCCAGTTCGTCTTTGGTGATAGAACATCCGCTGGCAGATTTGAATCCTTTCAGTAAAGGCACTCCGTCTCTGTAATCTTCAGGACAGCCGTCGTTAGTGGCCAGACCGGCCAGGTTCGGACATTTATCTTTTACATCCGGTACACCGTCACCGTCTGCATCAGGACAGCCGGCAGCTGCCGCAGATCCTACCACGTTCAAACATTTATCTGTATTATCTACCACGCCGTCACCGTCAGCATCAGGACAGCCGTTCAGTGCAGCTGTTCCGGCCGAGTAAGGACAGGCATCGTCTTTATCCGCAATACCGTCTCCGTCTGAGTCAGGACAGCCGTTTGCTGTTCCCGCCTGATCCGGACAGGCATCATCTTTATCAGCTACGCCGTCACCGTCTCTGTCCGCACATCCCTGCAGGGAAGCCAGACCGGCTACATCCGGACAAAGGTCATCTTTATCGGCTACGCCGTCACCGTCTGTATCAGGACATCCCTGCAGCCCGTGTGAACCGGCTACGTCAGGACAAAGGTCAAGTTTGTCAATGATACCGTCACCGTCACGGTCAGGACATCCCTGGAATTTGGGAAGACCGATCTCATCAGGACACATATCACATTTATCTACTACGCCATCACCGTCCGAATCTTTGTCGCCGAAGCGGTAAGAAGCCAGTACGTTACCCAGGAAGTAACCGTCTTTACGATCCGGGTTACCGGCCAGTGAAAGGCCATCCAGGTAATCGGAAGTAGAGAAGCGGTATCCTCCTTCCAGACCCAGGGTCCAGCGGTTAGATACATTGTATTTAACTCCGACACCTACCGGGAAGATCACTCCCAGGCGGTTACCGAATTTATCAAGATGATCCACATCCTGTTTTTTCAGCGCTTCGTTTACCGGGAAGCGGGCTCCGGCCTCCTGTGTAAGGGTAGGTTTGGAGTAAGCTACACCCACACCGGCAAATAAATAGGGAGATAGGCCATTTTTCAGGAATCCGTCACAGGTAAAGCGCCGTTCACGGAAAGGATAGTATTCTGCAAGGATAGCTGCCTCAACAAAAGGAGATGAATTAAAACGTAATCTCCGGTAGTCCCACTGGGCTGAAGGGCTGTCCAAATCCCGACCCGCCAGACGACCCACCAGGATCTGTGGTCTTAAAGAGAAGAAATCATTCAAATGCCTCCGGACGAAAATTCCGCCCATAAAACTGTTCTGAGAAGCATAAGGTTTACTACAGTGCATATCACCGAAGTACTGGTTGATGCCCGCAGTAAGACCGATTTCCCAAGGATATGGCTTACATACCTGACAAGAGTCCTGTGCATTTACGGCAAATGTACCGAAAGCAAAGAAAGCTAGAATTAAACCTCTTAACTTATTCATTTTGTTAGTAAGTAATATAAATATTGTGAATTAAAATTAATTTAAAATATCAACTTATATGCTTTAACCTCTCCTAAGCTCTGCACAAAAGTAGAACAAAAATAGTTTTTATTAAAATTATTTATGCAATTATTGTTCAAATTTATAATTTATTCTTTCGCTAAATCCAGTAAAAAGGCGTATTCCAGGGCCAATGTCTTTAAAGAGGCAAACCTTCCCGAAGCCCCGCCATGACCCGAGGTCATATCGGTATGCAGCAGTAAAAGATGGCTATCTTTCTTCAGTTCCCTCAGCCGCGCCACCCATTTGGCCGGCTCCCAATACTGCACCTGGCTGTCGTGTAGCCCGGTGGTTACCAGGGTGTTCGGATACTCTTTTTCTGCTACATTGTCATAGGGAGAATAAGACAGCATGTATTCGTAGGCCGCTTTATCCCGGGGATTTCCCCATTCCTCAAATTCGCCGGTGGTCAGCGGGATGGACTCGTCCAGCATGGTAGTGACCACATCCACAAAAGGCACAGCTGCCACCACACCCCGGTAAAGCTGCGGAGCATCATTCATTATGGCTCCCATCAGCAGGCCGCCGGCACTTCCGCCCATGGCGAAAAGCTTACCGGGAGCGGCATACTGCAGCCGGATGAGCGCTTCCGACACGTCCGTGAAATCGTGGAAAGTATTTTTCTTGCGGAACATCCTCCCCTCCTCGTACCAGTGCCGGCCCATTTCCAGGCCGCCCCGGATATGCGCAATGGCATACACAAAGCCCCGATCCAGCAGGCTTAAGCGGGAAGGGCTGAAGGCTGCGTCCATGGTGGCGCCATAGGATCCGTAGGCATACTGCAGCAGGGGGGAGGTGCCGTCTATCGGGGTATTTTTATGGTACACCAGCGAAACCGGAACGCGGGCGCCGTCACGGGCCGTCACAAAGATCCGTTCCGACCGGTAATGGGTCTTATCAAAACCGCCCAGCACCTCCTGTTCTTTCAGCAGGGTCTTTTGGCGGGTCTGCATATCATAATCATAGGTAGAGCGCGGCGTGGTGAGGGAAGTGTATCCGAAACGCAGCAGGTGCGTGTCAAATTCCGGGTTAATGCTGATGAAGGCCGTGTAGGCCGGCTCTCCGAAATCAAGGTAATGCTCTTCCCCGCTCCGCTGGTCCATGATACGCAGCTGGATCAACCCCTCTTTCCGCTCCTGCACCACCAGGAAATCTTTAAAGACCTCCAGCCCTTCCAGGAAAACATCCGGGCGGTGCGGGATAGTCACTTTCCACTTTGAGGGATCGTGGGCGTCAGTTTCCGGCACTTCCATCAGTTGGAAATTCTCTGCCCCATCACGGTTAGTACGGATATAAAAGCGGTCTTCAAAGTGTTCCACCGCATATTCGTGCCGGTTTCCTCTTTCCAGGAAAGTGACGGGCCGCGCCTGGCTGTCAGCGGCGTCTATCAGCTGGAACTCGCTGGCCACCCCGATATGCTCGGAGGCGATAGCCACGTACTTCCGCGATTTCATCCGGAAGATACCCATATAATACTGGTTATCCTTTTCTTCATATACCAGCACGTCTTCTGCAGGATCCGTGCCCAGCACGTGGCGGTATACCTTATTGCCCAGCAGGGTTTGCTGGTCTTTCAAAACGTAGTAGAGGGTCTGGTTATCGGCTGCCCAGGCATAGTTCCCGCCTTCGGTGTCCGGGATCTCATCCGGGAGGATCTGGCCCGTCTCCAGGTTTTTCACCTTCAGGGTATAGTTCCGCCGGCCTACGGTATCCACCGCAAAGATCAGCAGGCGTTCATGGTCAGAAACTTCCAGCCCACCCACCTGGAAATACGCGGAGCCCGCCGCCATTTCATTGCCATCCAGCAGGATTTCTTCGGTTTCAGTTCCCACCTTTTTCCGGCAATAAACCGGGTATTCCCCGCCGGTTACAAAACGGGTATAATAGAGGTAGCTGCCGTCTTTGTAGGGAACCGACTCGTCATCTTCCCGGATCCGGCCTTTCATTTCGTGGAATAGTTCTTCCCGGAGGCCTGTTACGGGGGCCATCGCTTGCTCAAGATATTCGTTTTCTGCCTCCAGGTAAGCGATCACCTCCGGGTTTTCCCGCTCATTCAGCCAATAGTACTTATCTACCCGCGTGTGGCCGTGGGTAATGATCTCGTGTGGCCGCTGTGCAGCCCGGGGTGCCGGTTTATCAGAATGGATTTCTGCCATATATGCCTGTTTTAGTTTTTCCGCCAAAGATATAAGGAAGAATATGTTTAGAAAAAACAAAATACCTATCTTTAGGCACATTTTTTAAGAATTCCAAATCATCAGTATAACATGAAGAGACGTTTACTGCCTGTCATCCTCCTGCTTGGAACGGTCTGCGCATTTACAGTAAAAGATGACGAACTCCGCCTTGTTTTTGAACGTATCAATGAAGATGTTTTGCAGAAAGGCCGTGCGTATGAGTCGCTCGGAAAGGCTACGGAAAGCATCGGACACCGGCTTACAGGAAGCCCTAACGGTAAAAAAGCCGAAGAATATGCCCTGAACCTGCTGAAAAGTTATGGTTATACCAATGCCCGCTTCCAGGAGTTTAACGTGGAAGCCTGGTCCAGGGATACGGTCAGCCTCTCGCTGGTACCGGAAAACAGTGACAATTTTGTGGATTACGAAGTGGTGGCACTGGCCCACTCACCGGTTTCCTCCCATGTTACGGCCAGGATAGTGGATGTGGGCGATGGCCTGGAAAGCGATTTCGAGGCGGTAAAAGATAAGGTAAAAGATAAGGTAGCCCTGTTCAATATCAATATCCAGGATGAAAAGAATAAAGGGAAGAAGAACCTGCACCGCTCTGAAAAAACCGAGCTGGCCATCCGTTACGGCGCCAAAGGCGTGATCATTGCCAATGCCGTGCAGGGCGGGGTGCTGCTGACGGGTACGGCCTCAGTGACCGGTGAACTGATCCCCATTCCCGCGGTGTGCGTATCGGTGGAATCGGGTAAAAGCATGCGTAAATGGATAAAAGAGGAAAAGAATATCCTGGCGGTGATTGATATGATGAACTACAGCCGGCCTATCCGGGCCCGGAACGTGATCGTCAGCCTGCCCGGTACGTCTAAAAAGTATAAAAACGAAAAAATAGTGATCGGCGGTCACCTGGATTCCTGGGATCTGGCCACAGGCGCTATGGATAACGGGGTGGGCTCTTTCTCGGTGATGGACATAGCCCGCGTGTTTAAAAGCCTGAACCTGCAAACCAAACGGCCCGTAGAGTTTGTACTCTTCATGGGCGAGGAACAGGGCCTGCTGGGTTCACGCTACATGGTAAAGGAACTGGAAAAAAATAAAGGCATCCAGAAGATTGCGCTGATGATGAACCTGGATATGGTGAATAACGTGCGGGGCTTTAACGCAGGCGGGAATGATCGCCTCAAAAAACGGATGGAGGAAATCGGGCAGGTGATCCGACAGGTAGACAGCACCTACGCCAATGCCGTGAGTAACGGCGCCGGGCTGCACAGTGACCACCAGCCTTTCATGCTGAGCGGGGTGCCCATCTGTTCGCCGTCAGGCTCTTTCCCGCTGAAAGCTTACGGGTGCTATCATGCCAACTGCGACCGTTTTGACCTCATCGATAAAAACCAGATCAATAATAACGTACGCTATACGGCCATGATGCTTTATGCGCTGGCTAACGACGAGTCGCTGCCGGTTAAAAAGCTGAACAGCAAAGAAACGCGCGATTTCCTGATCCGGCATAATCTAAAAAATGAGCTGATCCTGGGGAAAGACTGGAGATGGGAAGAGTAATTGAAATTAAAAGACGTTTATGTCGTTTTTTTTCATAACTTCACCTGCCCAAAACTTTTTACCCGATGGATACACAAATGCAGGAAACGTATACCCGCAAATACAGCAGCGACGAGGCATTTGCTGAATCACTAAACTATTTTAAAGGCGATGACCTGGCCGCACGGGTATGGCTAACGAAGTACGCGCTGAAAGATTCGGAAGGGAACATTTACGAAAGGTCGCCGGAAGATATGCACAGCAGGATCGCCTCCGAACTGGCGCGCATTGAGGCCCTCTACCCGAACCCCATGAGCTACGACGAGATTTATGAGCTCATCCGGGATTTTCGTTATATCGTACCCCAGGGAAGCCCTATGACGGGCATCGGCAATCCTTTCCAGGTCGCTTCACTGTCTAACTGCTTCGTGATCGGTAATCGTGGTGATGGTGGTGATTCTTACGGCGGCATCATGAAAATAGACCAGGAGCAGGTGCAGCTGATGAAGCGGCGCGGTGGTGTAGGCCATGACCTCTCCCACATCCGGCCCAAGGGCTCGCCCGTGAAAAACTCAGCGCTGACCTCCACCGGCCTGGTGCCGTTTATGGAGCGGTATTCCAATTCCACCCGGGAGGTGGCCCAGGACGGTCGTCGGGGCGCCCTCATGTTATCGGTATCCATCAATCACCCGGACGCAGAAGATTTTATTGATGCCAAACTGGAACCCGGCAAGATCACAGGAGCGAATGTTTCGGTAAGGATCGATGACGCCTTCATGCATGCCGTCAAAAATAACGGTACGTATATCCAGAAATTCCCGGTTTTCAGCGCTAACCCGCGCAGTCAGAAGGAGATTGAGGCCGGGCGCCTTTGGAAAAAGATCATTCATAACGCCTGGAAATCGGCGGAACCGGGTATTCTTTTCTGGGATACCATCATCCGGGAGTCGCTCCCCGACTGCTATGCCGACCTGGGTTATAAAACGGTTTCCACGAATCCCTGCGGTGAGATCCCGCTGTGCCCCTACGACTCCTGCCGCCTGCTGGCCATTAACCTCTATTCTTATGTGGAGAACCCGTTTACGCCCGGTGCGCGGTTTGATTTTGAGCTTTTCAGCCGGCATGTAAACGCAGCCCAGCGGATCATGGACGATATCATTGACCTGGAGCTGGAAAAAGTAGACGCCATCCTGACCAAGATAGACGAAGACCCCGAAGACGAAGAGATCAAAAGAACGGAAAGAAACCTCTGGCTGGAGATCCGGAAAAAGGCCCTGGAAGGCCGGCGGACCGGCGTGGGAATCACCGCCGAAGGCGATATGCTGGCAGCGCTGGGGATCCGCTACGGCAGTGAAGAGGGCATAGCTTTTGCTACCCGCGTACAGCAGGCCCTGGCCCTGGCCGCTTACCGCGCGTCCGTGGAAATGGCCCGGGAGCGCGGCGCTTTTCCCATCTTTCAGGCCGAAAGGGAAAAGAATAACCCCTTCCTGCTGCGGATAAAAGAGGCTGATCCGGCCTTGTATCATGATCTCCAGGAGTACGGCCGCCGGAATATTGCCCTGCTGACCATTGCCCCCACCGGCAGCACGTCTATCATGACGCAAACCACCTCGGGCATTGAACCGGTATTTATGCCGGTGTACAAAAGACGGCGCAAAGTAAATCCTAACGACCGGAACGTGCGCGTGGATTTTGTGGATGAAGTGGGCGACTCCTGGGAAGAATACGTGGTATTTCACCACAAATTCAAAACCTGGATGGAAGCAAACGGCCTGGATACCACCCGCCAGCTCACAGACCAGGAGATCAATGAGCTGATTGAAAAATCACCTTATTACAAAGCCACCTCCAATGATGTGGACTGGGTGAACAAAGTGAAAATGCAGGGTCAGATTCAGAAATGGGTAGATCACTCCATTTCCGTGACCATTAATATCCCGAACGAAGCCAGCGAAGAGCTGGTGAATGAGCTGTATATCACCGCCTGGGAGGTGGGCTGCAAAGGTGTGACGGTGTACCGCGACGGCTCCCGGTCCGGCGTGCTGATCAGTGCCGGCGAACCCAAAAAAGAAGAAGTAAAAACGACCCTCCCTTTCCCCCTGAAACGCCCGCAGGTACTGGATGCTGACGTGGTGCGCTTTCAGAATAAGAAGGAAAAGTGGATAGCGTTTATCGGTAAAATAGATGACCGCCCCTATGAGATCTTCACCGGGCTGGCGGATGATGAAGACGGCATCCTGCTGCCCCGCTGGGTAAATGAAGGCCTGATCATCAAAAACCGCGACGAAGACGGAAACTCCCGGTACGACTTCCGCTTCACGAACCAGCGCGGCTACAAAACCACCATTGAGGGCCTTTCCCATAAGTTTGACCCCGTGTTCTGGAACTACGCCAAGCTCATCTCCGGCGTGATGCGCCATGGAATGCCCACAGAAAAGGTGGTGGAACTCATTAACTCGCTCCAACTGGACAGCGAGTCGATCAACACCTGGAAAAACGGGGTAGTCCGCGCCCTGAAGAAGTTTGTTCCCGACGAAACCGAAGTCAAAGGCCAGAAGTGCCTGAACTGCAGCTCCACGAACCTGATGTACCAGGAAGGCTGCCTGACGTGTAAGGATTGCGGGAGCTCGAAATGCGGCTGAACTTAAAAAGGCTTATTTTTGTTTAGAATACAGAATTCCGGCTACAGATTAAAGAGAGACGGGGTTTTCAGCACTATTATACCTATAAACCTATGTTATCCACTACAAACGGTGCAGCCGTATTCGGCGTAAGTGCCACGCTTATCACTGTAGAAATCAGCGCATTGAAGGGAGGTTTTGGCCTGAGTGTAGTGGGCCTGCCTGACAATACCGTCCGGGAGAGCCTTCAGCGCATTGATGCCGCCCTGAAAAACGGGGGTTATCATCCTTCACGTTACAAAACCATCATTAATCTTGCTCCAGCTGATATCCGTAAGGAGGGCTCGGCTTATGACCTTCCCATAGCGGTGTGCCTGCTGGCTTCGGGCGGCAGCGTGACGTATGCCAAAGACCTGAAAGATTATGTTATCCTGGGGGAGCTGGCGCTGGACGGTAAACTGAGGCCCATTAGAGGGGTTTTGCCCATAGCCATTGAAGCCCGGGCTAAAAAACTGAAGGGCTTTATCCTGCCCAAAGAAAATGCCCTGGAGGCGTCTATTGTCAATAACCTAGACGTGATCGGTGTGGAAACCCTGCAGGACGCCATAGATTTCCTGAGCGGCAAAAATGACATTCTGCCGCAAGTCACTGACACCCGCGACTTATTCTATCATTCCATAAACGAGTACGAGGCCGACTTCTCGCATGTTCAGGGCCAGGAGAATATCAAAAGAGCCCTGGAAATAGCCGCTGCGGGCGGCCATAATGCCATCATGATCGGTCCCCCGGGGGCCGGTAAAACCATGCTGGCTAAGCGACTGCCGGGCATCCTGCCTCCGCTTACCCTTTCCGAAGCCCTGGAAACCACGAAGATCCATTCGGTAGCCGGAAAGCTGAATAAGTCCTCCTCCCTGATCTCCACCCGCCCCTTCCGGAATCCTCACCATACCATTTCTGATGCCGCCCTGGTAGGTGGCGGAGGTACCCCTCAGCCGGGGGAGATCTCCCTGGCGCATAACGGCGTGCTGTTCCTGGACGAACTGCCCGAATTCAAGCGGTCGGTTCTGGAGGTCATGCGCCAGCCCCTCGAAGAAAGGAAAGTGGTCATTTCACGAACCCGCCTGGCCGTGGAGTTCCCGGCCAGTTTCATGCTGGTGGCCAGTATGAATCCCTGTCCCTGCGGTTACTATAACCATCCTGAAAAGGAGTGCTCCTGCCCGCCCGGAGCCGTAGAAAAATACCTGAACAGGGTGTCAGGCCCCCTGCTGGACAGGATAGACCTGCACGTGGAGGTAACCCCGGTGAGTTTTACGCAAATCTCCAGCACCCGGAAAAGTGAAACTTCCGCTGCCATCCGGGAACGGGTGGTAAAGGCGCGGCAAATCCAGACCGAACGCTACAAAGACCATCCCGGTATTCACTGTAACGCCATGATGCCCCCTGAGATGGTGAAGAATATTTGCGAGATAGGTGACGCCGGCCGGCTGCTGCTGAAGCGGGCCATGGAGAAAGTGGGTCTGTCGGCGCGGGCCTATGACCGTATCCTGAAGGTGTCACGCACTATTGCTGACCTGGCCGGTACGGAAGAAATCAGGATAGAGCACCTGGCCGAGGCTATTCAGTACAGGAGTCTGGATAGGGAGAACTGGGCGGGGTGATTTAACCACATAGATACATAGATCATGGTGACTAAAAAATACCTGGACAGTCTTACCTATGAAATCATCGGTGGTGCTATTGAAGTTCATAAAGTTAAGGGAAGAGGATTGCTGGAGAGTATATATCATCACTGTCTAAAAGAGGAGCTTTTATACCGGAAAATAGACTTTCTCACAGAAATGAAAATCCCTGTAGTTTATAAAGGGAAAACGCTTGACATGAATTTCAGGTGCGACTTATTGGTAGAACGCAGTATAGTTGTGGAACTGAAATCTGTACAGCAAATCGTTCCGGCACATGAAGCTCAACTGCTCAGCTATATGAAACTATTACGATGTCCAAAAGGTATACTTATCAATTTCAACTGCTTCAACCTATTTAAAGAAGGGCAAAAAACCTTTGTCAATGAATATTTCAGTACCCTGCCCAGTCAATAAATCTATGTCTCTATGTGGTTAAAACAACCGTAAACCACCACCTCCTAAAATTAAAATGAGGCCCCCTTCCAGGAGCCTCATTCCGGGGTTATAAACGTGGTTAATATCCCTGGTTCTGCACCAGCACCGGTTTCCCGTCTTTCTGGCTGTTCAGAATCTCATCCTGGGGTATCGGGAAATAATTGTTTTTGGCGGTAAAGACCTTGCCGGCCATGTAGGCGCGCTTCTTGAAAGTTCTGTTAGAAGGTTCTTTGCCGTCTTTTGATTCTTCCAGGGCGTATTTGTTCAGCACTTTTTCAGCGATTCCCCAGCGTACCAGGTCAAAAAAGCGGTGACCTTCCATCGCAAATTCCAGGCGCTCTTCCATGCGGGTAGCATTCCGGGCGAAATTAACGCCTTTCTGCGTAAACGTTCCTGCCGGGTAGGGTTCTACCTTATAGGTTACGGACGGATCCTGCACCGAACCGGTTTTAGCCCGGTTCCGAATCATGTTAACGTACGTTTGCGCAGCGTCAAGGTTACCCAGCTCCACCTCGCATTCTGCCAGCCACAGGATCACGTGCGACAGCTTCAGGAGACGATAGTTATTATTGACGTTTCTGCGGCTGGTAGAGTGGGTACTGCTGTTTTCATCCGCTACGTAGTACATCCATTTTTTACCGGTAAACGGCCCTGCGTAACCCTGATCACGAATCCAGGTGGAACCGGGCATCGGCCCCCAATCCAGGAAATTCACCGCTCTTCTTCCCACGGTCCAGTCGAGGCGGGGGTCTACCGGTATGGTCTTGTCAAGAGTGAAGGGGTTGGCTGCTGTAATACCCTGATCATTAGGCAGGTCTATGTTATTATAGGTATCCTGCGAGCCATCAGCCGCATTACCGATCTGGGGCAGGCCATCCGTGGTTTTAAAGGCGTTGACCAGGTTATGCGACGGCTGGTAAAACCCGCAGCAGCCCCGGCCCGGCGCCGTGGCCGAATAGGGCCAGTTCAGGTTATCACCGGCGTTTCCGTTATTCCCGTTGGTACCGTCGTTTACCGAAAACTGGACTTCAAAAATGGATTCCGAATTATTATTGGTAATGTTCCGGTAATTATCGTGGTAGTTCGGTGCGAGCTTTTTCCCCGAGTTTTTATAAACGTCTTCCAGGAGTGCTTTGGCCTCTGCCCATTTATTCTGAAATATTTTGGCTTTGGCCAGGTAGGTCATGGCGGCCCATTTGGTGGCCCGTCCTTTCTGGGTCTGTACTGCCGGCAGGGTATTGGCGGCAAACTGGAAATCCGCTTCTATTTTGGGCCATATATCCTCATTATTCGGGATTTTTGTAGAGCCCGGATCATCACGGTTATAGATTTTCTCATCAATATAGGGCACCATGTTCCACATTTTCTTGGCTTCAAAATGGTAATGCCCCCGCAGGAATCTTGCTTCGGCGATGACCTGTGCTTTTTCCGCTTCGGTCATATCTTTGACATCCGGGCTGGCTACGATCTGGATCACTTCATTGGCCCGGCCTACCCCGTCATAGGAGTGCCACCATTTCCCCAGGAAATAGGTGTTATCTGACAGCCAGTTGTACTGTTCAATAAACGACTGCTCCGGCTGGTCACCGGCATCGGTGCCTTTCACAGCGTCATCGGAGGTGATTCCGCCAAAAACGTAGTTAGATATGGTAGACTGGCGACCCGTATTACCGGCTCCTACCCCATCCAGAAGCGAATAGGTTCCGATCAAAAGCGCACTTACCCCGTTTTTATTGGATAGCTGCTGAATGGAGGCGCGGCCCTGGGGCTTCAGATCAAAGTAGCTGTCGGAGCATGATGTGATCAGCCCGATGCTGAGTATAAATAGTATCGTCTTTTTCATTTCTCAAATTAATTAAATACCTAAGCGTACACCAAACAAGAGAGATTTCGCCACGGGATAGGCTCCTTCGTCCATTCCGAGATGGGTATCCTGGTTATCCAGGCCTGAACGGCGCAGGTTAATATCCGGATCAAGGCCCGTATATTTAGTCAGCGTAAAGAGGTTTTGTCCCTGCACGTAAATCTGGGCATGATCTAATTTAATGCTGCTCAGGAGTTTCGTAGGAATAGTATAGGTCAGCTGAACGTTTTTGAGCCTCAGGTAAGAACCATCTTCAAGGAAGTAGGTAGACACCTGCTGGCTGGTGGCGTCAGAGGCATTCAGCCGCGGAAGTTTCGCATCATCCCCGTTTTTCTTCCAGGAGTTATACAGCATGTCTTTAGACCGGTTACCCTGGAAGGTGTTAAAGTCGGTCCAGTAACGCAGGTAGTTAAAGATCTGATTACCGTAAACCCCCTGGGCAAATGCCGTCAGATCAAAGTTTTTATAGCCCAGGCTCAGGTTAATCCCATAGGTGAAATCAGGATGCGGGCTGCCGATAATGGTCCGGTCAGCTGCCGTAATGATGCCATCGCCGTTTATATCCCTGAATTTAAATGTACCGGCCCGGGTGTAGGTGCCAAATTTAGGCGCTGCTGCTGCTTCCGCGTCATCTTTGATCACGCCGTCTACGATATAGCCGTAGAAGCTGGCGATGGGCTCCCCTGCTTTGGTGGCAGAAATAGCCGGCAGACGTGTAGCAAAGCCGAAAATGGTGGCATTCGGGTCATTATTAAGCTTCAGTACCTTATTTTTATAATGGCCGAAGCTAACGCCAGCCTGGTACCTGAATTCGCCGGCTTTGTTCCGGTAGTTCAGCCCCAGGTCTATCCCTTTGTTTTGCACTTTACCGATGTTTGTGTAAGGGATAGTTCCTGTTCCGGCGGTACGGGGTATGGCTATCTGGGTAAGCATATCACTGGTGACCCGGTTATACCAGTCAAACACAAAATCCACTTTACCGCCAAATAATACAGCATCAAAACCTACGTTAGAGGAGGTGGTGGTTTCCCACTTGCCGTTTGCGTTTCCAAACTGCACCAGGTCAAAACCGCCTACGATAGACGAGCCCGTACCGTTAATGTCATAGGCATTATTAAGCGGATCAGAGGCATACAGGGTATAGGCATTGTACACGTTCGGAATGAGCTGGTTACCGGTTTTACCCCAGCCGTATCTCAGCTTCAGGTCATCCAGGAATTTAACCTTGCTCAGGAAATCATATTCGGTCACCCTTACCCCCACTGAGAATGCAGGGAAAACCCCGTAACGATTGGCCTCTGAAAAACGGGAGGAGCCATCGCGCCGAAGCGTGAAGTCAGCCAGGTAGATATCTTTGAAGCCGTAGTTTATTTTTCCGAACTGGGAAAAGAGTGAGCTGATCAGGGCGCCGTCCTGGGCGTTAGCCAGACCGGCAGCAGAACCGGCATTCAGGTAGCGGTAGTCGAGGTCATCAAACGCAAAGTTACTCCGGCTGCCTGAAAACAGCATAGAATAAGTAGTTACGGCCTCTGTTCCCACCAGTACATTCATGTTATGATTACCGAAAGCCCGGTTATAGGTCAGCGTGTTAAACCAGGTTTGTGATTTATCATAGTTATTAATCACATTCAGGCTGTTAGCAGCACGGGCCTCGGCAGCTTCTATATCGCGGTGAAAGTATTCCGAGCGGTTAAACTGGTTATATTCCAGCCCATAGCTACTGCGGGCTTTGAGGCCTTCCAGGATATCAAACTCGATGAATACATTTCCGAAAACGTGTGTTCCTTTGGTCAGGTTATCTTTTTCGCGATAGAGGCGGGCCAGGGGGTTAGGGGCATTGCCCAGGTTAGAACCCCGGCTTCCGGCAAAACCGTTATAGGGAGAGGTGTTTGTGCCGCCCAGCGCCACCGGCCCACCGGTAATGTCATATACCGGAATAATGGGGTGTATCCGGATGGCAAACATAATGGGGTTTGATTCATCGTTATTGGTGATTCCCTGGCGCTGATCATAGGAAAAAGTGAAGTTTTCCCCCACGGTCACAAACTTCTTCTTAAACTCCGTATTGGCTCTTAAGGAATAGCGACTGTAGGTAGTATATCTCAGGATACCGTCTTGTTTAAAGTAGTTTCCGGAGATGGCATAACGGCCGGAACCGGAACCTCCCGTAGCCCCCAGCTGGTAATTCGTGATAGGAGCCGGATCAAAGATCACATCCTGCCAGTCGGTGCCTTCTTTGTTAGCTTTGGTAATATTGAAGGCCGTTTTTCCCAGGTTCGGGTCGGCGATATCATTGGTATACGTATAGTTAGATGGCAGCTGGGCACCGTAATAATTCGGGTAGATGTAGTCGGCCATGGTGATTTCACCGTTTGATCCAAACCGGTACTGAACGGAGGGTGAGTTAACGGAAGGATTTCTTCCTGCTCCGATCTCCGCCTGGTAGAGGTAGCTTCCCAGCTCTTCCGCATTCAGCAGATTCAGCATTTTCCCGGGTTTCTGAACACCCGTATAAAAGTCAAAGGTAATGTTTGGCTCACCGGGTTTTCCTTTTTTAGTAGTGATGATCACTACTCCGTTAGCCGCCCGGGCACCGTAGATGGAGGCCGCAGAAGCGTCTTTCAGCACCTGCATAGACTCAATGTCATTAGGGTTAATGTTATTCAGGGTTCCCTGTGTAGGCACACCGTCAATCACAAAGAGGGGGCTGTTATTATTGACTGTACCAAAACCCCGGATCCGGACCATGGTACCTCCTCCGGGCGAGTTATCGTTTCCTACCACTACACCGGACGCCCGGCCCTGAAGCATCTGGGTCACGCTGGCGGTGGGAGTAGCCGTCAGCTCTTCCGCATTGACCACCGTTACGGCTCCGGTAATGTCTTTTTTGCGCTGGCTGGCGTAGCCTGTCACCACTACGTCACCCAGTAAATGACTGTCTGTGGTCAGCTCCACGTCAATCACGGACCGGGATCCTACCGTGACTTCGAACGAGTTATAACCTACGGACTGATAGATCAAAACACTTTTGCTGTCATTCACCTCCAGTGAATAGAAGCCGTTTGCGTCTGTGGTAGTACCACGTGTGGTACCTTTAAGAAGAACATTGACACCGGGAATCGTCTCACCGGTTCCAACCTCGGTTACCTTTCCGGTCACCTTCATCTGGGCATGCGTAAAGCTGGACACCAGACACAACAAGAGTGCTGGTAAGCTGCTTACCAATCTCATCAGGGAGTAGTTTTTTTCCATTAATTTAAGGTTGTTGTTTAACTGAATAAAGAAGGAGAAAAAGTGGTCTTCGTATTATTCGCTGTAAATGTAAATATTCCGTTCAATAATAAAATAAAAGAAAGAAAATATTTTATTTGGCATATTTATGCTACAACCAATTTTTTGTCTGATTTTTTACGCAATAGCAGAAGATACAAACAGCAAATTATTCAAAAATATGCATAAATAACCCCTAAGAAGGGGCTGCACCGGAAGGAGTGTTCGAAAACGCACGCGTGGTTTATTCCATAGGAAATCCGTCCAGCTTTATAAGCCGGTTCCCGGGACTCGGGGATACTCTCCCCGGGATGGCAGGGGCCGGCCTTACAGCCCCTTTCTGACTAATTCCAATGCTTTCTCCGGCTCATCGGTAGTGATGTAGCTGATTCCCTGCTTCAACAGGTCTTCCATGAGCTCCGGTTTATTTACGGTCCAGGCGTTTGTGCTCAGGCCCAGGGCCTGCGCTTTCTTCAGCCAGTCGGGATTTTTCTCGAAAACCGAGAAATGGTAGTCCAGCCCGGGGACTTTTGCGGCTTTTAAGACGTCAGGGCTCTTATCCCCGGTGAGGTATTGCACTTTTATTTTCTTATCCAGCGAAACCAGCTTTAATACGGCTTCGTAACTAAAGCTGATGAAGACGGTATGCTTCAGCAGCTTGTATTTTTTGGCCATTTTGTAGGCTTCGGCCGCTATTTTTTCTGACCGCTCGGCACCTGACGGTGAGGGTTTGATCTCGGCTACCAGCAAAGTTTTCGGGTTTTTGCCGGCCATTTTAAAGAAATTTTCCAGGAGGGGCAGGTCTTCCCCGTTTTTGAGCTTGGTTTTATTGAGCTCTGCATAGGTCAGCTCTTCTATTTTGGAACCGAAGTAGTCGGCGTCGTGATTGATCACCAGCACGCCGTCACGGGTCATGTTAATATCAAACTCACTTCCACCGCAGCCCAGTTCAAAGGCGTGCTTCAGCGATTCCAGGGAATTCTGGGGGGCACCGGTATTTTTCCAGGCGCCGCGGTGGGCTATTACCTGGCGGGCGTCCACTTTATTTTGAGCCACAGATATTTGGGTGATCATCAGTAAGGAAAGGATAGCAATGAGACGCATGTATTCTTTTGTTTAGTCCCTAAAGATAGAACAATACGCCCGGATTATCAGCGGGAAAACCGTAAAATCTGATGGGATGATTTTAAGCGGACGAGGCGGCGGAACGACCGGTTTTGCCGGACCGGATCGCGAAATCATTACCCCGCAATAATTCTGAATCCCGAGACATACAAAATGAAAGGATTTTACTATTTTTGCTGATTCTTTTGAGGATCACATTATCAACTACGAAAATGAAGTTTATCGTTTCAAGTACAGAACTCTTAAAAAATCTTTCCTATATAAGCGGGGTTATCGCGCCTAACCCGATTGTTCCTATTTTAGAGAATTTTCTTTTTGAACTCGATAAAAATAAGCTGGTGGTGACCGCCTCCGATATGCAGACGGTCATGGTGGCGGAGCTGGAAGTAACGTCTTCTGATACGGCATCGATAGCTATCCCGGCCCGGCTTTTCCTGGATACCCTGAAAAGCCTGCCTGAGCAGCCCATCACGGTAAATATTAATACGGATACTTTCGGCCTGGAGATCATGACCTCTACGGGCCGGTTTAAAATAGCCGGTGAAAATCCGCTGGATTTCCCGAGACCGCCACAGGTGAACCGGAATTTTAATATTGAACTGAACTCGGATGTGCTGGCTGCCGCCATTAACAATACCATCTTTGCCACCAGTACCGATGACCTGCGCCCGGCCATGACCGGCGTGTTTATCGATATCCAGTCGGATAACACCACGTTTGTGGCTACAGACGGCCACCGGCTGATCCGCTACCGGCGGTCAGATATACAGTCGTCTACGGAAAACCGGCTGATCCTTCCCCGGAAGGCCCTGAACCTGATCAAAAGCTCCCTGCCTTCAGAGACGGTCCCGGTGATCACGGAGTTCAGCAGCTCCAATGCCTTCTTCAGCTTCGGGAACATCAAGCTGATCTGTCGCCTGATAGATGAGCGCTACCCGGATTATGACAATGTGATCCCGAAAGCTAACCCGCATAAGCTGATCGTGGAGCGGGCTACTTTCCTGGCTACCCTGAAAAGGATTTCTATCTTCTCCAATAAAACCACGCACCAGATCCGTCTGAAAATGGAGCCGAACGAGCTCACCATTTCTGCCGAAGACCTGGATTATTCAAACGAGGCCGTGGAGAAGATCGCCTGTGAATTTGACGGGGAGTCCCTGGAGATCGGCTTTAACGCCAAATTCCTTTCGGAGATGCTGAGTAACCTGTCTTCTTCTACCGTGATGATGGAGCTTTCTCAGCCTAACCGGGCCGGGCTGATCGTGCCTACTTCCAAACAGGATCATGAAGATATCCTGATGCTGGTGATGCCGGTGATGCTGAATTCGTATTCTTAAGATTTTTTTACCATCGAATATCTGAAATGCCACGGTTTCCCGTGGCATTTTTAGTATCTTCATCTCCCAAACCGAATTATACTGTACTATGAAAACATTCCTGGTAATTATCCTGACCTTAATTTTTGCTTCCGGCCATGCACAGACCCTTACCCGGCTCTGGCAAACCGACAGTACTCTGGCCACACCTGAAAGTGTACTTTCTACCGGTAAATTACTCTACGTCAGCCTCATAGACGGTGCCCCCTGGGAGGCAGACGGCAAAGGCGGCGTGGCCCTGGTGAATACAGAAGGAAAAGTGACGAATGCCCGGTGGGTCACAGGACTGAACGCCCCCAAAGGCATGGCACTGGTAGGTAACCGGCTGTACGTGGCCGATATCAGCGAACTGGTGGTCATTGACGCCAAAACCGGGAAAGTCCTGAAAAAAGATAAGCTGGACGGCGCCGAAGGCCTGAATGATGTTACGGCTGACGGCCGGGGCATCGTTTACGTATCCGACTCCCGCACCGGGAAAGTACTGGCTTATAAAGACGGCAAAGCCGAAGTATACCTCCGGGATTTGAAGGGTGTAAACGGGGTAAAATGGCACAATAACAAACTGTACGTAACCGGGAACAATGCCTTTATAGAGTACACGCCTGAGACCAAAACCCAGCGCGAGATCTGCAAGCTGGAAAACGGGGGTGACGGTGTAGAGCCCTATAAGGACGGTTTCTTTGTGACGGCCTGGTCAGGCTACGTATATCATGTAGATGCTCATGGCCACCGCACCACCCTGCGGGAAACCCATCAGACAGATAAGTTCAAAACCGCGGATATCGGCCTGGATCCCGCAAAGGGCATCCTGTATATTCCTACTTTCTTTGGGAATACGGTGGAGGCGTGGAAGATAGGGAAGTGAGGTTAGCAGGATTTAACATAAAAAAACGAGGAGTATCCCTACTCCCCGTTTTCTCACAAATTGTATTTTTATTTTCTTGCCCAGGTACCTTCTGAGACCCAGTCTTTTCCGGTTTCTACGGCTCCTTTGAAGTTTCCTCCGGTGAAGAAGGCTCCCAGGGTAGACGGGTTAATGGCGCCGGTGGCGGAAGTACCTACATAGCCGTTCATGTATGAAGGCTTGTCGTTAGCGCTTACTGTTACTTCGGTTTTGAAGAAGGCGCTTTGCACGAGTGCGGCCAGGGAAGATTTAAACGGATTCGGGCCGTAAAGATCCGAGTTCGCAAAAATCAGCTTGCCATTAAGGGCATTGTCTATGGTCACCTGGTGCTCTACGTTCACCCCGTTATTGAAACCGTAAACCACGAAGTTATACAGCTTTCCGCCGGTTCCGGCACGGAGCTTCAGACCGAGGGTCTTGCCTTTGTCGGCATCGGTGGCAGCATCGGGGTTATCATTTGTTTTTGCTTCCCGTGAACCTACCAGCGTTACGTTAGAGATGGTGGGGGAAGACAGCGGGGAGAGCGAGTTATTGTCGCCGTTATTATCTGCCTCCATACCCCTGTCAGCCACGTCATTTCCCTGGATACCTACCAGGTACTGGGCATTTCCTGACCAGCCGTAGGTCCAGTCGAACAGGTCATCCTGTGCGCCGTTCACAAACGCATACCGGATATTGGCGGTACCGCCGAAGAACTCGATGCCGTCATCAGCGCCTTTATACACGGCCAGGTATTCCAGTGTGGTGCCGCTGCCTACTCCTTCAAAAGTAAAGCCGTTGTGCTCTTTGGAGTCACTTTGTTTTTTACCGGTATATTCTACCCGTACGTATTTCAGGGTTCCGGAGTTATCGTTAGCTACGGTTCCGCCGTATACCACTCCCGTACCCATTTCTGAAGGTGCTGTCCCCCCCTGGGGGTTAATAGGCGCTTTACCGCAGATGATGACCCCACCCCAGTCCTGAGGTGCAGGAGTAGCGGAGTTAGAGGTAAATACGATAGGCGCTGTAGCTGTACCGGTAGCCTGAATTTTAGAACCCGGCTCCACCAGTAAATAGGCGGTGTTTGCGAAGTCAGTTTTGCTGTTTGTAATGGCTTTTACCGTCACGCCTTCTTCAATGGTCAGTGTAGCGCCTTTAGACACGTGTACCCCGCCGCGCAGTGTGTAGGTATTGCCTTTTGCAAGGATGGTATTTTTAGTGATATCGCCTACAATCTCCGTTCCGTTAGGCAGCTCGCCTTCCCGGCCTACGGTAGTTCCTCCATTGTTATCTTTTTCACAGGCCATAAGTGAAATCATTGCCCAGGCTGAAAAAGCTAATCCTCTCCAATTCTTACTTTTCATAAAATTTAATTTTAGTTAATTCTCTCTTATTTGTTAAAATGAATAGCTCAATGTAGCGCTGACCGAAACGCCCTTGCGGATGTTCATGTATTCCAGGTTATTGGTAGCAAACTCCTGGTTATACACGATGTTCGGGTTCAGCAGGTTATTGAATCCGAGCTTCAGATCCACGTTTTTCGAAAGCGTATTGTTAATATTGAAATTCAGGGTATTCACTGGCATTTCGTAGATGTCTCCCGTGCCCTGGGCACCGGCTATAAACAGCCGCTTTCCGAAGACATTGTAGGTCAGGCTAAAGCTGGTAGCGCTTTTCTCCGACCAGTTAGCCCGGTACATGAGGTCAGCATTAACCAGGTAAGGGGAAGCGCCAAAGAGCGGTCTTTTGAAGTTTGTGGGATAAAAAGGCACCCCTTTCTGATCCAGCTTATCTTTGTCAAATTCCACCTGCGAGTAGAGGTAAGAACCGTTCAGGCCTACGGAAAAGTCGCGGAACGCCGGGGCACCTAACAGGCTTCCCAGGTTTTTGTTCAGTTCTATTTCTATCCCCGCCACCACGGCCCGGTCCGAGTTTACGTAGGAGAACATGGGTTCAGAGCCGTTCAGCCTTACCAGTTCTATGGGGTCTACCAGGCGTTTACCAAATACCGAGAAGGAAATGATCTCGCCCGGGTTCGGGAAGATGTCATAGCGTACGTCGGCGTTATAGTTTGAGCCGTTTCTCAGGTATTGATTGCCCTGGCGCTGCGCGGTACCGGCCGACTCGTTATAGCGGAAAGGTGCGGCCTCGGTAAACAGCGGGCGCGAGATGGTCTTGCTTCCTGCCAGGATCAGGCTGGAGTTAGGCGTAACCGCGTATTTCAGGGTTACACTGGGCAGCAGGTCATTGCCGGTAATGGTGTTATTCCGGTAAGGAGCGGTCACCACATCGCGGTCCAGTTTGTAGTCTGTGCTCTGTACCGATGCTTCAAAACGCAGGCCGGCGGTCAGGTTCCACTTTTCTGCCCAGATAAAGTTGGCGCTGACGTAGGGGGCATAGATCTGCATTTCGGAGCGGTAGCGGTTTTGCTCGTTGGGTACCTCCTTGTATCGCCAGGTATTGGCGGAGCCTACACCCAGTCGGGAAGGCGACAGCACCTCGTCCAGCTCATCCAGGGTAAACAGGTTACGGATGCTTTTCACATCGGCATCAATCTGGCGGGCGTCAAATTTCCGTTTTTTATACCGGGCATCAAACCCGAAATTGATCTCGTTAAATACTCCGCCCGGCTTAATGTGGGAGTTGATGTGGGTAGCCATGTCATGGTCATGCAGGTCAGCAAAGAAGCGGTTAATATCGGTAATGCCGTTCGGTGAGAACTGGTACTGCGGCTCTTCTCCACCCCGGGATTCCACCATGATCTGTGCGCGGTCCGGGATGCTCCCCACAGTTTTAGTGTAACCGGCTGATCCCGAAAGGGTCCAGGTATCCGTCAGGCGATGGTTTACGCTTACCTGGCCGGTAGCCAGGGTATTCTGGATGAGGGTATTCCGGCGGCCATAGATGGGGCCCAGGTCCCAGTTTTCGCCGTAGTTATCCTGTACGCCGTCACGTGAGTCGTTTACAAACAGCCCCGTCACTGACATATTGGTCTTGGGGCTGGATTTCAGGTAAAGGCTCAGCAGCGCCGAAGTATTGGTTTTATAGAAATAATCTTCCGTGGTAAAATCATAGATGGCGTCCTGCTGGGCATTGAACCAGGCCGATTTCCCCGGCTGGTAGCTGTATTCGTTGCTGTTGCTCACCGTCAGCAGGTAGCCGAAAGTCCGGTTATTATTCAGCAGGTAGCGGTTCCCGGAAGAGAAAGAAAGGCCCGTATTTACCGGGGCGGTATAGGTATACGGGGCAAAGGGCGTTTTAAAGCCCGGATCCGTGTTATCGTTATAATAGGAATCATACGCGCCGCTGCCGGCTACCAGCTCAGGCATGCTGCGCCCGCTGCGGGAAAAGCCCAGCAGGTCGGAGAATCCTTTTTTCTTTCCCAAGAAGGACTTACCGGTGGAGATGGAGTTATACCCGGCCGACAGCGAAATTTTGGTGAAGCCTTTCTCCGGGTAATCGCGGGTGACGATGTCAATGGTGCCGCCGGAAAAGTCGCCGTAGTACACGGGATTATAGGATTTAAGCACCTCAATGTTCTTGACAATGGACGTAGGAAAAATATCCAGCGGGATCAGTTTTACATCCGGGTTGGTAGACGGAATGGGCAGCCCGTTCAGGGTGGCGTTATTGTAGCGGTCACCGAGGCCCCGCACAAAAAGCGACTTATCACCTACCATAGCCACTCCTACTACCTTTTTCAGGCCTTCACCCACATTACCGATGCCCTTCAGGCTCAGCTCCTCCGCTCCTACTTTCTGAATAACCAGGGAAGAGAGCTTGCGGTCGTTGATCAGGGCCAGGCTGCTGCCTTTATCCACGCGCGCGGTCACTACCACTTCTTCCAGCAGGCCGAAGTCGGCCTGAAGCGCTATGCTCAGCTCAGTAGTCTTTCCCCGTTCTATTTTTACATCTTCTACTTTCAGGGTTTTGTAGCCTACGTAGGAAACGGTCAGAGTATGTGTACCTGCTGCCAGCTCTGTCAGCCGGAATTTTCCTTCCACATCTGTGGCGGTTCCTTTAGCGGAGCCTTCGGCCCGTATGGTCACCCCGATGAGGGTTTCCTGCGACTGGGCATCCGTGATAATACCGGTCACCGACCCGGTCTGTGCCTGCACATAAAACGCAGTAAATAAAAAAATTAAACAGCCTATAACGGTCTTATACATATTTGATATTCTGAAATTCTCCGCAAAATTAGACCCCGTGTGTTAACTGAGTTTTAAGCAGCTCTTCCCGAATATTGTGTTTATGTTAAGAATAGGGGTGCTGATTTAACATTGGCATAATGTACCGGGCCGGGAGGTCAGATCCCGTTTTTAATGGCAAAGGCTATGAGCTCGGATACTTTGCTGATATTGAGCTTAAAGAAGATGTTTTTGCGATGTGATTTTATGGTTTCATAGCTTAGACACATGGCCTCGGCGATCTGCTCTGAGCTTAGCCCGAGCCGTATCTGTTTAATGACCTCCAGTTCCCGCCGGCTGAGGGAAAAGGTTTTTACAAAATAATCACCGGAGTGTACAGAGCGTATTTCCGGCGGATGCGTTTCGAAGACCGCTTCTCCCCGGAGCACTCTTTTAATGCCCTGCAGGATATCAGATCCGCTGGATTCTTTACAAAAATACCCGTAGGCCCCTATTTCCCGGGCTATTTTCACAAAGGCCTCCTCGCGGTACATGCTCAGAAAGACCACCTTTACTTCGGGGAAGTCGCTTCGGACGATCCGGCCCAGGTCCAGTCCGTTAGTGCCGGGCAGGTTAATATCCAATATAGCCAGGTGGGGAAAATGGCGCTGAATTTCAAACAATACATCTCTCCCGTGAAAAATCTGGGAAACCACGTTAAACTCTTTTTCCAGTGTATATTTCAGGCCGTCGCTATACAGCTGGTGGTCGTCAGCAATCAGTATTTTGGTCATAGGGGTGGTCTTATAAAAATACGTATCCGGTATTCTCATAATAAATTTATCAAAAAAACCGGTAAACCACAAGCCCGCCCCCGTTTTTATTCGCCGGGCTTAGTTTCAAAAACCAGCAGGTAGCCGTTTTTTCCGAATTTATTTTCCAGGATACGGGCATCAATATACCTTAGCCGGGATTCCACTGACCGCTGCCCCAGGCCTCCGGCATCAGGAGCGTCAGGTGCGCCGCCGCCGGATTCTTCGTAGCTTACGGAAAAGCAGTCGTCCCGCCGTGTCATCTGGATGCATACCTCTTTTGCCGTACTGTGTTTTTTAGTATTATGGATGAGCTCCGTCAGGATGCGGTAGATGTTCAACTCTTTTTCAGGCGGCAAACCGGTATTTTCCCCGTAAAAAATCAGGCTTATCTGCAGTTCTGCCGATTCATTGTGCTCCAGGATATATTTCTCTAGCGATTTCCGGAACCCCAGATGCTCAAACTCCTGGGGCATGAGCTGGTGAGAGATGGAACGAAGGTCTTTCAGGGCTTTATTGACAATGTCCAGCGAGGCATCGGAACCGCTCGCAATCTTATCTTTCAGCAGGGCCAGGGTAGAGCCCAGGTCATCGTGCAGGTCAGCCGCAATCTTCTGTCTTTCCGCTTCCTGGGTTTCAATATGCGCCACTTTCAAGTGTTTTTCGAGCCTATTTTTTTCCAACAGCTGGCGGATAAAGCTCTTGGATAGCCCTACCAGCAGAATAAGCGACTCCAGCGCCAGGGCCGGCGGGGTAAAGTGCGAGAAGTTAACGGGAGTATGCATCACACCGGCCAGCGTCACTAAACGGTAAGCCAGTAAAATAATGAGGGGCAGGAAGCTGACCAGGTATAGCACATAGGCTTTTTTCTTTTTATTGATAAAATACAAGAGATTAAGAAGGAATACGCCGCTGAACAGGGTGTACACATTCACCAGGCTGTTTACTTTGTAATAAATAAAACCCCAGTCAAAAAACGTGACCACGTTCAGGAAGATGCCCAGGCTCAGAAAAGTAAGGCTCATGTATTTATAGATGCCTTTCCAGGGCTTTTCGCCGAACAGCTCTTTCAGGAAGAGGATGTTAGCTATGAGTGCCAGGCTTCCGTAGTAGCGGAAGCTGGAATCGCCGTTAAAAAAGTCAATTTTAAAATCCAGCATATTATAGAGCCGGCCGGTCTGGCCCTGGATGGCAATATTGATGAATAAAGTATAGAGGCCGTAGTATAAATAAATCGCTGATTTTGATATGATAAAATAGCAGAATGCCAAAACCGAAAACGCCAGCAGAGTACCCATCAGCACATTGTAGATCCGTTCTTCGTGCAGGGTGGAACGCAGGAAAGATTCTTCACCGAAGAGCCTTACGTCAAAGATGAGGGTACCGGCCGCGTTTCTGAATTTAGCATACACCACGGCCTCTTCCCCGGCCTCCAGGTCTACCTGGAAAGTAGGCCGGGCCACTTCCCTGACCAGGTTTACTTTCCGTTTTTTTTCGTAATCAAAGGCCGCTTCTTTCACTACCCGTCCGTTTCTGACCTGGTAGAATTCCAGGTTATCAATGTACGGGTGGCTGTTTTGGAGATAGAGTTTTATGGCTTTGTTTTGGGTGTTTCTGACGGGTAAGCGGAGCCAATGGGTGTTCAGGTTGCGGCCAAAATGGGCTGACGGCGTGGGGATCACGGTAAAGTGCCGGGGCGCGGCCAGCAGCGCCTCTACCGACAGGGCGTTCGTGCTGTCTACGTAATACGCATATTGGTTTTCAAAAGTCTGCATGGAAGCCTCCGGCCTGAAAATGACCTGGGCCAGGGGGATAATAAGCAGTAAAAAAGCTTTTATCATAAAACCGCCAAAATTTATAGATCAAAAGTAGAAAAGAAAGTTGGGCTGAAAAATCCCCCAAACGGGGGATTCCGGCTTTCAGGGGGCGGCCGCATCTTTGTGACGTTAAATAGCCAACAGATATGACCCTTCTCTTTGCTTTTGTGGCATTTGCCCTGCCTCCCGATACACTTAGCCCCTATGCCCGGGGACTGGTAAGTACGGCTTTGGCAGAGCATGCGGCATACCACCGGCTAAAAGAGACAGACCCCGTTTTCTGCGAGCAGATCAGGAAATACTGGCAGGTAGTGGGGACCACCGTAACCGAATGTGTGACTGATCCCTGGTCAGCGGTGTTTGTATCTTACTGTGTGAAAACGGCCGGGGCCACACCCGCTGAATTCCGGTTTGCCGATGCGCATTCGCAGTTTGTTTACGAAGCTATCCGCAATACCGACCGCGAAGAAGGCGTATTCCGGGCCCGGCCAGTGAACGCCTACGCACCTCGCCCCGGCGATATTATCCAGGCTAACCGTACCAGGGTACGCATTGATTTTGAGCACGCCCGGAGAGACAGCAGTTATGCTTCCCATGGCGCCATCGTGGTGAGAACCGGGAAGGGCCTCTTCCGGAAATATGCCGAAACCATCGGTGGTAATGAGCGTGACACCGTCCGGAAAAGCCGGGTAAAACTCCGTAAAAACGGGCTGATAAAACAGCGAAAACGTAAACCTTATATCTGTATCATTCAAACCCTGAAATAAACCCAAAACCCCTGAAATAAACCCTTAATACCATGATTTACCTGATTCTGCGTGCGCCTGCGGAAAGCGCCCCATTTCCGAAAATTATACACGTACTCAAAAACCATTTTATATGAAAAACAGGATTCTATTTATCTTTTTAATGCTGGGATGCCTGCCTGCCCTCCGGGCACAGGACAGCCTGGCTGCCGCACCGGGCAGGTTCGGGTTAAGCCTGAACCTGGGCACCTTCCCCGGCCTGGAACTGAATTATGCGTTTAAACCCCGCTTAACCGCCCGGCTGAGCTACGGCTACCTGCAGTATAAGCCTGACTTCCCGCTCACTGTATCTGAACAGAAGCTGAATATGAACGGCGCTGTGAAAATGTCTGTACCGGCGCTTTCACTGGTGTTTACGCCTTCCCCTTCCGGTATTTTTAAAATAGTGGGCGGGGCCGCTTACATCACCCGGGGTAAGGCCGACCTGCATTTTCGTGCCGCTGAAAACTATGAAGTAAACGGGGAAACGTATACCCCGGATGAGGTGGGAGAAATTAATTACGTCATGGATTATACCAGCACCCTGGCCCCGTTCGCCGCCCTGGGTATAGGGCGCAGCATCCCCCGGAAACGGGTAGGTGTAGGGGTGGAACTGGGCTCTTTCCTGTTGTCTTCCCCCAAAATCACCCTTACCGGCACCGAGAAACTGGTGAGCATGTCAGAAGAAGCTTCCACCATAGAAAACAATACCAAAGACTGGAAATACTGGCCCATTCTGAACCTTAAGATCAATGTACGGCTGGACTAAACTTTTTATATCAATGAAGAACATTACAATTTATATGGCATGCCTGGTGCTTGTGCTGATCACCGGGCGGTGCAAAGAGATGAATCCTTTTGAGGGGGTGAGCCTGGTGGTGAGTGATGGCAAGGTTAATTCTCCGGTTTTATTGCAGTTTGTGGATGCGAATCCCGAAAATGAAACCGCACCTGACAAGATTACCGTGAAGATCACCGGAGACAAGGCCGCGTATGTATTAAATGATGCCGGTAAGAGAAACTTTAGCCCTACAAGAAATATACTTACCCTGAAGCTGGCCCGGGGCATAGTGGCGTCTCCGTCGGCACCCGTAAAGTTTACCGTGGAAGCCGAAGCGCCCGGCTACCTTACTTCCCGCCGGACATTTACCCTGACCGGCACAGAGCCTGTTCAATTAGTAATGCCCCTGGTAAACTTAAAAGCCCCACCCAAAGGAGTAACTTCCGTACAGGCGAACGTGTCTACATCAGGGGGAAAATTCAGTCTTTTTAACACGAGTCCATCCGCAAGAATTGCAGCCTCTAAAGCAGGCACTTCCCTGAGGGAAGCCGCCGGCAGTAATACCCATGCCGACTCAGGAGTGGGCTCGGTAGCCTTTCAGCCCGGTACCCAGGTAATGGATGCCGCAGGTAATGTGATCAATACGGATAATGTCAATGCGGAGATTTATATGTGTCACTATAACAAAGGAAATTCATTCGTTCTTTTTCCTACTAACCTCATCCAGGAAAATGTTCTGTTTAAATCCGGAGAAAGACATAATATTCAGTTTACCGTAGTAGGGTTGGCCACAATCAGGATGAATGCAGGAGGGAAAGAAATAAAAAAATTCTCCAAGCCTCTGGAAGTAAGCATGCTGATCCCCGATGACATCAGAAATCCGCAGACTCGTGAAGCTATTAAAGAGGGCGCTATCATTCCTACCTGGAGCTTTGATGAGGGGACATCCAAATGGAAAGAAGAAGGTGTAGCTGTCGTATCCAAAAACAGCAACGGCGAACTGGAGGCTAAATTTGAGGTCTCCCATTTGAGTTACTGGAGCATAAGTTATTTCTCGGAATTAAAGAATGCCTGTGCTGCTTCTACAGGTTTAAAGGTTACTTCAAATATTAATTATAATCTTGGCAGCTATTACGGAATCCTGTTTGATGAAAAGGGAAATAAACTTCCTCTTGAGTATTATTATACCGGCGGAGAGCACATTAGAACAGCAAATGGGAGTCTTTGTTATATTGACTGTACGAATTTTAACGGTATTTATGAAGGGGATAAGTTGAAACTAAAAATAATGGAGAACGGTACAGGAAAAGTAGTTGGTGAAGCAGATATTACAGTAAATTTTTCCTGCACCAATCAAAGTACTATTCCCATCACTATCACCATTCCTGACCCACCCAAACCCGTGGCCCTGGGTTTAAACCTTACGGCTGTATGCGAGCGAAAAGGTCTTCTCTATAAGCCAAGCGGCTGGGTTAGTCTGAATCAGGACTTGTATACAAACTACCACGATGATTTCTTCACTTATTTTGAAGACGGGAAACTGGACGGAAGTACGTATGTTTTTGAAAGGACATATAGAGCCACGATCAGTTACCAGGGGACATGGAATGACTTCGATGTTCATTTCGGACGGAAAGAGACCAGGATTACCAAGGCTGGCGGGGATCACCGCTTTAGAGAGCTTACCCCCACCTATAATGCCGCCCTGGACATGATTACCATAACCGGAGATTTTGTTCTACCCGATTGCAATTAAGGAGGTATCTCATCACTACAGCCATGGAATGTTCATTTTTACATAACCCTAAAAATACCGCCCAGGCGGTATTTTTTCACCCGTTTTCTCCGCTCATATTTGTATTGTTAATGTAGGGAAGGTATTGATAAATAATGTACATTTATAATTGAATATGAGCAAGATCCGACTCCTGATCGCCGATGACCACCCCCTCGTAGCTGACAGCCTTTCCCTGCTGATGGGCTCAGTGAGCACTATAGAGGTAGTGGGCATAGTGCGAAACGGTGTTCAGGTCCTGGATTTCCTGGAGAAATACGAAGCCGATGTAGTGCTGTTAGATTACCACATGCCGGTGATGAACGGAGTGGAGCTGCTGGCCCGTCTCCGTGAAAAACACCCCCGGGTAAAGACCATTATGCTCACCATGAACGAGGAGGCCACCTTTATTAAAGAAAGCATCCAGGCCGGGGTAGACGGTTTTGTGATGAAGAGCGCTGAAAAAACAGAACTGATAAAGGCCATCCAGGTGGTATCCTCCGGTAAAAAATTCTTCGGGGAAAAGGTAGTGCGTAAGCTGGCCGAAGTCCCCGATGATAGCTCGGCCACCGGCAGAACCCGCGTGCAGGATATCCAGTCGCTGACCAAACGCGAAATAGAGATCATCCGCCTAATAGCCGAAGACCTGGAAAGCACGGAAATAGCCGCCCGCCTGAACATCAGTCCGGCCACAGTGGATACCCACCGCCGTAACCTGATGAAGAAAATAGGAGTAAGCTCGGCAGTGGGATTGGTGAGGTGGGGGCTGAAGAACGGGGTGGTGGGTGAGACATGAATGGCCCTATCAAATGATGGTATTTCGAAATTAAGTATTTATAAGAACCCAAAACAATTAAAACTATGGCTAAGACTGTAAAAGTTAATGGATGTGTTAAAAAACTGTCTGACGAATGGAGAGATAAGGCTAAGGCTGATTATGTACTTTTTATTAAGCGGGGTGAGGATGACATCATTTCTACATTTGTGACAGATGACATTCTCCCGGCCGGGAGTACCATTCAAGTAGATGGTGATTTTACAAACCTTTCATTTAATGAAATTGAAACAAATGACGAGGTTGAAAATTGGCATGAAAAAGTGGAGACACAGTTTAAGTCAATAACGGAATTAATGAACGCGAAAGAAGCCAATAAGACCTATACTCCAAATCATGGTTATTGATTTCTTACAATGTTTCTAACATCTAAAAATTTCTACTTTGAAGTAATTTCAAGTAACGGATTTCAGGGCTTACTAGGTGCTTCTCAGATTCAGAATCTGGAGTTGACCACGCTCCAAAATGAAGGTACACGAAATGAAATCTTTGAGCTGAAAAGCGGGGAAGACAGATGGATACTTAAGCAGGCTATTGTGTACTCAGGAAACGTATATTTTGGTTTTAACCGGGAGGTTTCTTATTATAAACATATAGATGCGAAAAGTCTCAAATACCTGTCTTCCCCCCATAAATATTTTTTGATGCCCCGAGGTTATCCACTTGGCTATTCCTGGCTATGTGACCTGCTTTTTGCTAAGGATGAAAACGCTTTTGAAAATGGCACAAATTACTTATTATCAGCCTTGGAAAAGTGCATAACTGCATTTTACATTTCTACTGATAATTTCAAAGGAGTAGCCGGAATAGCTGAATACGAGGTGATACTTAATGCCTTTAAGAACTATTATACTTTTGATGATATTGAACTGCTTTTTGAATTGAGGGGGGCAGAGAGTGATCAGAAGAATGCAGTCAAGCACTTTTTAAACCATCCGGATGTTACTGATTTCCTGTTAAACAAATGTACAGCTGTAGTCTTTAAAAGAGACATTATTCATGGAGATCTGTTTGTCCGAAATATTCTGATGAAAGAGAAAGGCTATCCTGCTGTTCCGGAATTGTATTTGATTGATTTTGAAAACCTGGCCGTAGGAGACAGAGTTTATGACCTGGTAACTCTTACAAGTTCAATAGTTGCAGAATTATGTTTAAAATTCGGAAGTAATTCGAAATCAGAAGAAAGGAGGGGACAGCTAAGGTTTTTCATGAAAGAGGCGGTGAAAAAAATCTCGGAAATTACAGGCGAGGAGGAAGCCACTATTCTTGAAAAGTATTACTACTTATTTATTTTGCACCGTTTACAAAAATTAGTTTTCAAGAAGGTAAAGAATTTTAGGAAGCACCTGGATTTAATCCTGAAATTAGTTCGCTATAAGGCAACGGATTGGTATTTAGATGATGTAGCATTAGATCTGTATATCCAAAATGATTGATTACGACGTACTCCGGAAATTATTTCTTCAGGGAGGAACTTCATTAGAGACCCTTTCTGATCTTATTTATCTCCATTACTCTAACAGTGAGGCCCTACCTTTCTCAACAGACTACAGTAATATAAAAGGGGGGTATTATAAAGACCAGGGCTGGTTTTACGACAAGCGATTAGATCAGTACTTTAAATCAATAGGGAAATATCTGCTGAAAAAGGGGAGTGACGCGGTAGTGGCTGGTCATGAAGAGTTTTCTATTGACCCCTGGCAGGAGAGCATTGGTCAAAAGAACCTGGTGAATATTCTTATTCCCAAAAAGATAGAAACCGCTCATTGGATTTGGCTTCATGGAAAGCACTACCATAGTTTCTCATACCAGGCCAGGCTCTATTTCAGCTTAAGCGGAGGCAGAGACAGCATCCAATTTATTCAGGATTTAGCAAAAGTCCTGAATGACAAAGAAATTCCGTTTAGGCTAAAGTATGAGAAAAAATTCACTAAAAGAAACGAAAACTGTGTGCTTTACTTCGATAAATCGCACTATTTCCTCGTATTTCTCATTGTAAAAAACTACTACTCCAAGTACGGAATTTTTCAGCAGCCGCAATGCTTTCCCTTTGTAAAAACTTTCCCGGAATTTCCCGGTGTGGCTTTTGCAGAAGATCCGGATAGTGGCCAGAGTTTTGGGCAACAAAGGTGCCAGGTACTGGCTGAAATTTTAATTAATAACGGAGGAAACATCGCTGTCATTGATCAGGAATTAAAGGAAAGGGGATTTAATCCGGAAAAATTCTATCTTAATCCTTATACCAATTTCCCCTATAATTTCAGTGTATTTGACCAGAGAATTGATTTTCATGATTATATCGTAAATTTACCATCGGGAAAAGGATATATCAGGTTATCCATGGTCAAAAAAATAGTCTACCTGATTCTTAAAAACTTTATTGTATATCAGGATGGAGAAAATTTTCTTTTTCATATCCCGGAATGTAAAAATAAGCCGGGTGAGATAGCTCTTGTAAATGACAAGACAACCTATAAGCTATGTTCCGATGATGAAAAAGAAGAGATTATTTATTTCCTGTTGAATTACCTCGAAGCACTACGTAAGAAAAATTTAGCTGATCACTACGTACTTGAATTTGTGAAGTATTATTTACGATCATTTCAAACTAAGTCTGCTATTGAGAAGTTTGAGGATAGATTAAACACCCTGGAAACACATTGTGGAGGAGAAGTAAATCAGGCTATACATATCCAATTTCTGGGAGAGGAGCAGACACAACCCATATATGAGGTGTATCAGAAAAACCTGATTCAAAATTTTCGGCATCGGGGTGTAGTATCGTATTTACCTAATGATGAATTTATAGCATCCTATCATAATTTTGGTTATGTGTACATCGGAACTCATTTTCTTCGTCAGATAATTTCTATATGATATATGGTTTTGAAAAGCTCAGAAGAGTGAAGGTGCATAAAGCCGTTAATACGCTTCAACCGCTCTTCCACATTTTTCAGCCCCTTACCACGAGCCTGCGGATTAAGCAGGCCGATACCGTTATCTTTTACTTGTAATAAAATAGATTTCCCGGTTTCCGATAATTCAATTTCAGCCTTTGTAGCACCTGAATGCTTAATGATATTCGTAATTAATTCTAACACAATACTATAAATTTCAAGACATATGTTACGATCCAACCCTTGGAAATCACTTGAAGTTCGGATATGGATATCTAAAGTGGAGTTTTCCTGTAAGCTCTGGATTAAGCGGGTAAGGGCTACTACAATGCCGTTCTCCAGCTCTTTGGGGCTAAGATTATGAGATATATTCCTGACTTCTCCATAAGCTGTATCCATCATACTCTTAATACCGGCATAGATCTTTTGTTCTTCCGGGCTAAGGTTTTCCGATTGCAGGGCGGCCAGTCGCCACCTTATGGCGGTAAGCGTGCCGCCCAGGTTATCATGAAGCTCTGCCGCTACCCGCTCTCTTTCTATTGATTTCCCCTTAAACAAAGCTTCCGTAATTTCATCATTCTTTTTGATGAGTTCTTCATTCGCCGTTACCAGTTCCCGGGTTCTCTCCTGCACCTTTTCTTCCAGGGCTGTGTTTAAAGCCTCTATCTCCCTGGTTTTTTCAGCAATCTGGTCTTTTTTTCGTTTGAGCAGCAGGTAGAAGTATCCCACCAGGACAGAAATTAGCAAGAATCCCGATAGCCCCAGAAGTAATAGCTTGTTATGATACCTCTGCCTGGCCAGCCCTTGTGACAGTTCATTTATTTCCAGTGATTTCTGATGGCTTTGGTAATCAATATCCATGAGTTCTGTAAATCTCAGTGTCCGTAATGAATCTTCTTTCTGCTGGTAACGGGTATATTTCCCCTGGTATAAAACATAGTTCTTTAAATCATTTTTCTTCTGGTAGATATTGCTTAAAACCACATACAAATCCATTTTAAGGCTTTCATCTAAGTTTCTTGCCGCCATTAAACCTTTTTCTGCTGCTTTCAACGCAGACTCAGGATCATTCATGCTTAAATAGTTATATGCTAACTCTCGATAAATAAACATTTCCCTGTCGAGATAACCATCTTGTATATTAAGAGCCTGGCTTAGTAGCCTGACCGCCTCTTCATAATTCCGGGTTTCAGTAAAAACTTTTGATGAATTTATAAGATAGGCATTGGTTACTTTTTTACTGTTCAAATCCCTGTTTTTTGCATTGCACTCTCTGAATATTTCCAGGGCTTTATCGTAATTTTTAAGGACAAAATACGCAACACCTATATCATTGAGGCTTATTAGAGAGGCCTCGCTCAATTCATCCTTGTAAAGGGTATAATTGTAGATGGCGTATTCCAATACTTTTTCATAATTACCTATAATCAACTGACCACTAAATAATTTCTCCGAGTATTCCTTCCGGAGCGAATCAGAATGAATATGTTCTGCTATGGCCAGTGCCTTTAGCAGAAACTGTATTCTCCGGGAAGGGTGTTCCCTATAAAATTCAGCAAGTTCATTTAATATTGAGAGCTGATCGGTGTAGCTGACATTTTTCTCACTGCGTGCCAGGGCAGAGTTCAGTATTTCCAGTTTTTGAGGCGTGGGGACAGTTTTGGCGGTTTCCAGCTGCTGTTGAACGTACGTTGACACCCTGTCTATATTACCATACACAGGAATAACCATCAGTACTCCAAAAAGAACTTTTAAAATGCGCATAGCTAAGGTTTATAAGGTGTACGTATTCTAATCTGCCTCTTCTCCCCTTAAATATAATTTACATCTTTTTGATTTTCAGCATTCAGGCTAAAATACCGGTTACCCGGTATTAAAATACTGCCTGTAGGGTATGGACTCCAGCCTGTAATCATACGAAATTTGCATGTAAGGTATAACCCCTGAAATAAACCTGACTTTGAAGAATACAGTCATACAACTTAGTGAAATATCTAATAACGTTTATTAGATATTATCCTCACACACCCCTATCTCAAACGTAAGATTGTACAGCCCGTAAACAGGTGCTCCAGCGCATTTCAGGGCTATGGTTTCTGTAAATATAATTACCAATGATCATTTGAAAAATCCCCCGTTTGGGGGATAGGAGCTTAGGGGTGACGGGGTGCACTTTTACAGAAACTTTTGTAAGCCCGGATGCCCTGTATACCCTTAAAAAGTTTTGCCATAAATAAACTGCCCTATGAAAAAAATAATCCTGTTTCTCCTCCTGCCTTCCTGCCTGATAGCGCAAAATAAGGAAGCCCGAAAGTTCTACGGCACTTTTATAGAAAATCAGAAAGTGTTTAACTATGAATTTATCCATAACCCGGGGGTTGGCTACACGCTTAAGGTAATGCCTGTAACCCATCCGATAGTAAGCGTCTCAGAATCTATGAAGAAACTGGAAGAAACGGGTAAAAAAGATGAGTTAAATAGCCTTGTAGAGAGCTTAAATAGTCTGAACACCTCAGCAGAAGGACATAAAAAAGCCTTAGGAAAAGTGGATTCTTTATTAAAAAGCAAGGAAGCAAAGGACCCAAAAGAGCTTACACTTCTTCGGGTCATTGAAAAATATGCGGAGATAGATTCTTCCCTTCAGGTGATAAGCAAAGACTTAAAAATTATTTTAAACAAAACTAAGTTTACAGCCACCCGTATTTCAAAGATTCAGGCGTTTACTCCTGCTACCCTGATACTGGGATTTACCGAAGTAGATGAGGCTTTAAAGGCTATTAACTCATTAAAAGAAGGGGATATAGGCCGTTACTCTGACGCAAACAGCGAAGAATTGGATGCTAAATTAAAAGAACAGGACATAGAAAAGAAAAAACAGGCCGTTGATGACCTTATGAATAAAAATAAGCAATCTCTGACCCGCCTCCGGGAAGTGCACGAGGAACTGAGCCGGCACGTACTGACCATGTTAGGTATTTTGGAAGGAAAAGAGCGTATGGAAACGGCCTTTTATGAATTTGAGAGGGATATTTTTGAAGGGATTCTGGCACAGCAGTTAGAAACCATAGACGGTAAATATTTGCAAGATCTGAAAGTACAGAAAGTAAAGGATAAAAGCCGTTTGGAAGAACTGGCCACACGCCTTTTTTACACTCTGCAAACCCGCCTTGCTTTTGAAGATGAAAAACCCATAGCCGGGGTATTAATGCTTATAACCGATAGGGTGCTGGTTTCACAGCACGCAAGAGAAAAGGGAATTTACAGGATAAAGGAGATTAGTGTGGAGTTTGAAGATGGTGTCATTAAAAATATAGAAGCCATACTACACGGAGAGGATAATAGTACGAAATTAAATAATTATTTGCGGTTTAGAAACCTAAAGCCTATAGGAATTACCGGAAAATTTCATCCCGATTTCTTACAGGATATTGATTTATTTTGTCGGACTGGAAATACTCAGTTTTTAACTGTTAACCTGGCTAACTTAATTGCGTATTATCCGGTATTGAGGCCTTATTCCGAAAACTATGCTCCTGAAAATTCAGTGATAAAACTTATACCTTCAGTAGGACAAACGGTAATTGAGATGGAAAAAGAAAAAACGTCTGAGATACTGGATGTTAAAATATTCAGTGATCTGGCCGGTTTACAGGTTGGAAACCCACAAGGGCTGATTCAAGCTTCCATTTTCAGGAAAATCACGCTCAATACAAGACACAGGCAATTCACAAGAAAAGTAATTAACCATAATCTGGCGTATCTCAGATATGTCACGCCTGAATTTGTTATCTCGAAAATCGACCAGAAGGACCAGGAATATATTTATAATAAAAATGAAAAACTGAAATCTACCGAATTATACAGGCATCAGTTTGTAAAGTTCGGTGCTGAAGCGGGAATTGTAAAATATAGTATTCCTAATGCCCAGCTAAATTTTCAGTTTGTACTAAGTACACATTGGATAGGGAGTAATATTGTAGACAGTGTAGCTAAACATTCTATTCCACAAGGTAGTAATGTCACGGTAAAAAACACCCGGGTGTTTTCTAATGTAAACCGGTATGGATTTATAGTAGAATCGAGGCCCGAAAGCCGATGGGGTGCCAGTTTCAGATATATGTTTCCAATTAATTTTAAAATTTTAGACAATCACCTCGACCTTATCAAAGGAGAACTCAAAAATAAAGGGTTCAGCATTATGTCTTTTGATGGTTTTATTAAAACGTCATCCACTAACAAATTCTTTTTCCGATGGTCATATAACCGTTTAGACAAAGGCACGTTCTTCCACCAGATGCAGCTGGGTGTTCAATCCAGTTTGCAACGGTATGTGGAAGACAGGAAATAGGATCTGTATAAAATACTATGAGATTTAACCGCCTATAAACATCCCTCTCTTACTTATAGATGGCAGAAAGACTTAACCTTGATAAAGAGTCTTATATCCATACTAAAAGATTTTAATGAAAAAATATAGTCTGGAAGAGTTGACCGATAACTACATCGGAAAAAAAGGAACTCAAAAACGAGATGAATTTGAGAATGAACTTCAGCTTGACTTGTTGGGGCAAGCCATCAGGCATGCAAGACAGGAAAAGAACCTGACACAGGAAGAACTTGGAGAACTTGTGGGAGTAAAGAAATCCCAAATTTCAAAAATAGAAAACAGCACCACTGATGCAAGATTTACAACCGTCTTAAAGGTATTCAAAGCACTTGGGGCGAAAGTGCACTTTAATGTAGAGCTGAATAATCAGACAATAGCGTACTAATTTTTTTAT
>JAHBUH010000025.1 GCA_019638185.1 Leadbetterella sp. | reverse complement strand
ATGTATCTATGTGGTTGAAAATATGGATGTGGTTAAAAAATAATCACCGGATATGCATCCACTTATTAAACTTCTTCTTCGCCACCGCATCCGCAGAATTTTTAGGCGTCAGCGTAACCCGTACGCGCGGATCCTGTAAAAGCCTGATGTCATAGGTCAGCTGCACCCCGTTTCTCAGAACCGTTACTTTCGCTACATCACCCACCTTCTTGCCGGCTGTAATGGCTTCCACGCTGGTGAACGGCCTCCCGTCGGTTTCCAGTATTTCATCGTTTACATTGATGCCGTCCTGGTAGGCTCCTGTGCCGTAATCCACGCGGGTTACCTTTCCGGTCCGGGCCACAGCGCCAAAATACGGCGTATTGGGGTTCGCTAAACGGATATCGGAGTCTGTATCCACCATCGCAAAATACCGGGCGTAATCCAGGGTCTCCGTGCCGAACACATACTTCCGGAAGAACTCTGTCAGGTTTTCGCCCGCCACTTTGGAACATTCCGCAAAAAACTGCTCGTCGGTAAAGCCGATATCCTTCTTCAGGTAGAGGTCGTTATACAGGTTTTGCAGCACATTGTCCAGTGATTTCTCGCCTTTGGTATTGCCTATGATGATCATATCCAGCACATTGGCCAGGATACCGCCTTTGTTGTAATACGATATCGTGGAATTCTGGGCGTTCTCATTGGGCCGGTAAAACTTGATCCAGGCATCCCAGGAAGATTCGGCTGCCGACTGCACTTTATTGCCGTACTGGTTCTCCACCGTACCGATATTCCCGGCCAGCAGCGCCAGCATACGGTTTACATCGATCAGCCCGGCTCTTCTCAGGATATCGCTCTGGTAATAATTCGTAAATCCTTCCGAAACCCAGAGCATGTGGGTGTAATTCTCGCTTTCATAGTCAAACGGCCCCAGGGCCACGGGCCGCAGCCGCTTCACATTCCACAGGTGGAAATACTCGTGGGCCAGCAGGCCGAGGAAACTCTCATAACGGGCCGGGTCCTGGTATACCCGGGGCGAGGTCTGGCAGGTAGTGGAATTCAGGTGTTCCAGTCCGCCGCCACCGGCCGCCAGGTGATGGATAATGAACAGGTAATCCTTGCAGGGGTGCTTACCACCCATCACGTTATGGCTTCCTGTCACCACCTTTTTATAATCTTCGATCAGCTTAGCCCGGTCATACCTGAGCGGTTCCATGGAGTAATTAGCTATCCGGTGCTTCACGCCCAGGGCCTCAAACTCCAGGAGCTCATGATTTCCGATCTCGAAGGGGCTGTCTACAAGCAGGTCGTAATTTTCTGCTTCAAAAGCGTTTTTACTGACTTCGGGCAGGGCTACAGACACTTTTTCGAAGCTGGCGTGCGGAACGATCTTTACCAGTGATTTTTTATTCATCAGCTGCGGAACATACAGGAAAGTGGCCGCACCGTTAAGATAGCCGTGTGACGCATCCAGGAAATTGGTTCTCACGCTGATCTCGAAAGCATACAACCTGTAGAAAACCGTGATGGGCTGTCCCTGGTGCCCGGTCACTTTCCAGGTATTTTTGGAGGTTTTTACCGCGTTCAGGGCCTTTCCGCCTGCAGTGGCGGTCAGCCCTTCTATATTTTTGGCGTATTCACGGATGAGGTAGGAACCGGGTGTCCAGGCAGCCATCTTAAAGTCCACATGATCAGCCTTCAGCACTTCAGGGTCATCTATACGGACCCGGATCTCAAAAAAGTGGGTGTGGGGTTCGGGCATGGCCACTTCATACGTGGTGGCGTAGCCGGCTAAAATTTTAGGAAGCTCGGATGCTTTACAGGCCATCAGCGGTAAGGCCAATAAAGCAGACAACACAAAATATTTCGTCATAAAGGTTTGAAATTTGATTTATACAAATCTACAATTTTTATGCGTTTTGAACGTTTTTTCGGGGAAAATTACTCGATTAATTTCCTATTTTTGCCCAATTATCAAGTCACTTATGAAATTCAAAACACTGGCTCTCGTGCTGTCCTGTTTTGGAGCCTTTTCGCAGAACACCCTGAGTTACTCTTCCATAGAGTCACATTATAATAACGGTGTGGAGCTTTTTGGAAAGAAAGCCTACAGTTCAGCCCGGAAAGAATTCCAGAATTACATATCGCTTTCTGCCAAAAGTCTTAACCCTAACAAATTTAACCTGGCTAATGCCGAGTACTATTCAGCCATGTCATCGCTGTACAGTAAGGCGCTGGATGCCGATATCGAGGTGGAGCGCTTTGTGCTTAATCACGGTGACCACCCCAAGGCCAAGATCATTTTCTCTGACCTGGCTGACCGCTATTTTGAGCGGGGCGAATACAAGGATGCCATCCGCTACTACGAGAAATCACTGGAAAACCGGGCCGATAACTTGGATACCTACCAGATCCGGTATCAGCTGGGGTTGGCGTATTACCAGCTGGGCGACTTTAATAACGCGCTGAAACAGTTTGATTATGTGAAAGGTACGGTGATTGACCATGCCGTGGATGCCGCTTATTACGCTGCCGTGATCAATTTCCGGAACGGGAACTATGACCTGGCCCTGACGGACCTCCGCCGGGTGGAAAATGCACCGGCCTACCGCCAGGAAGTGCCGAACTGGATAGGGCAGATCCTGTACAAGCAGAAAAAATACGACGAGCTGATGGCTTACGCCGAACCGGTGATTGCCCGACCCGATGGCCGGAAATACGATGACCTGGCCCTGCTGGCTGGAGAAGTGAGCTATTTTAACAATAACTTTGAAAAAGCAGCCCTGTATTACGACAAGCACAAGGCTCTGAAAAAAGCCAAAACCTCACCCCAGGTAACCTTCCGGCATGCTTTCAGCCTCTATAAGATCGGGAAATTTGATAACGCGGCTGCCCTGTTTAAAACCGTGGCCGGCGCTAACGACGAGCTGGGCCAGCAGGCCGCCTACTACCTGGGTATCTGTGCCCTGCGCCAGGGCGACCTGAACTCGGCCATGGTGGCCTTTGATGCTGCACGCAAAGCGAATTTTGATAAATCCATTAAGGAAGAAGCCACCTATAACTACGTGAAAGTACTGGTGGAGAAAGGGAGTAACCAGCAGGCCATTGTAGACCTCCAAAACTACGTTAAAGACTATCCCGATGGAAAATACGTGGACGAAACGAACGAGCTGCTCAGCGAGATCCTCTTCGAGACCAGTAATTACGTATCGGCCATCAGCTACATTGAAGGCCTGAAGAGAACCACGCCTAAAATAGACGAAGCCTACCAGAAACTGGCCTATAACCAGGGGGTGGCCGAATTTAACTCGGAAAAGCTGGAGTCGGCTATCGGGTACTTTGATAAATCCCTGCGTAAGCCACTGAATACGGAGCTGGCCACCCAGGCCCGCCTGTGGAAGGCGGAAGCCCTGTTTCAGCTGGATAAGCCGGAAGCCGAAAACCTCTACCGCGAGCTGCTGACCTCTTCTGACCGCATAGCCCGCCTGAAAAGCCAGTACAGCCTGGGTTACATTAATTTTAACCGGGAAAAATATACGGATGCGCTGCGTTTATTCCAGGACTTCCGCTCGGGAGCCCGGGGCGAGGCTTCCCTGGCCACCAGCCTGGATGACGCTAACCTGCGGATAGGCGACTGCTACCTCATGGCCAAAAACTTTACCCAGGCCCTGAATACGTATGATGATGCCTACCGCAACAATAAGTCAGGCAAAGATTACGCCCTCTACCAGAAGGGGATGGCGCTGAAATACCTGGGACGGGAGTCCGAGGCCAAGGGTGCCTTTGACCAGTTTACCCGCTCATTTGCTAACTCCCGGCTCATTGATGATGTGCTGTTCCAGAACGGGAATCTGGCCATGGAAAGCGGCAATTACCAGGCCGCTATCGGCGTCTTCACGGATCTGTTGAAGAAAAAACCTACCTCCGAGCTGGTACCCCAGGTGCTTCTCCGGAGAGGGATCGCGTTTAATAATATTGAAAATTATGATCGGTCTATTGCGGATTTTAAGTTAATTCTGGATAAATTCGGAAAATCTAAATATGCTTCAGAGGCTTTCCTGGGCATCCGGGAGGCATTGAGCCAGGCCAACCGCTCCGAAGAATTCTTCGAGATCGCCGAGCAGTACAAGCGCAATAACCCGGAAGGCTCTTCCGTGCAGGGGCTGCAGTTTGAAACGGCGAAAGACCTTTACTTTGCCGAAAGTTACGACAAAGCCATATCTGCCTTCACCCGCTTCATTAGCCAGTACCCCGGTTCAGTACTCATTCCGGAAGCCAATTACCTGCTGGGCGAGTCTTACCTGGCCCTTAAAAACAAGCCTGAGGCCCTGAAATACTACCAGGAGATCGTGAGTGGTAACCAACTGGAGTTCCTGGCCCAGGCCGCCATGCGTTCAGCCGGTATTTATTATGAAATGAAGCGCTACGATGAGGCCATTCAGAACTACCAGCAGGTGACTTCCAGCACTTCTGACCAGCGGGAGACCGTGGTGGCGTATGAAGGCCTGATGCGGTCGTATTTTGCTAAAAACAATTTCGATAAGACCATTGAAATGGCCGATAAGATCCTGGCCACCGGCGGAAACGTAGTGGCCGGTGCGGTGAACCGCGCCGAGCTGTTCCGGGGCAAGGCGCTCATGGGCAAATCGGATTTTGCCGGCGCCAAAGCCCAGTTTCAGAAAACCATCGGGCTGGCCAAAGACGAGTCAGCGGCAGAAGCCAAATACCGGGTAGGAGAGATCCAGTATAAGCAGAAAGAATACGATGCCTCCATAAAAACTATGCAGGAGCTGGCCAATGACTTTTCCGACTACCTGCTGTGGTATGAAAACGCCTTTTTGCTGATTGCAGATAACTACATCGGCAAAAACGATAGTTTCATGGCCAAAGCCACGCTGAACTCCATTATTGAGAACTCGGAGAACAAAGAAACCGTGGCCCTGGCCAAACAAAAATTAAATTCGATCAAATAAGCTCACCGATGAAATATACCCTGACAATCGCTTTCCTGGCAGCAGCGTGTGTTGCCGTGGCACAGAAGAAAGTAGTTAACGAGGAAATTAATATTACCAAGGAGCGGGAAGTAAGCGTGCCTAAGGCTACCAAGCTGACCGAAAAGATCCCGCAGTCCAAAGCGCAGGTTACGGAAAAAAAGATGAACTATTCGTTTTTTGACCGTAAACCCACCGGCATAGAAGAGGTGGAATTTAATCCTAACGTTATCCAGCCCATGGATAAGTCGAAGCAGAAAGAAGATATGCTGGGTTTTGATAACTACCTGAAGCTGGGAGCGGGAAACTACGGCCGGATCTTTGGCGAGCTGTTTCTTAATTCTACCCAGGACCAGAAGTTTGTGTACGGTTTTTCCGCCCTGCATAACTCCACCCAAAAAGGCCCGGTAGACGGGCGTTTATCCGGCCAGGCCCTGACTAAAATAGGCGTGGACGGCAAATACCATCAGAACACCTACGAGGTAAAGCTGAATGCCGGCTATGAGAACCGCGGCTACCATTTTTACGGTTATGATACCACCGCTAACCTGGAATATACCCGGACCGACCTGCGCCAGCGCCTGAACCTGTATAGTTTTGCCGCTACCCTGGAAAATACCCGGCCCAAGCCCAAGATCGACTACAAGCTTTCTACCGGTATTTATGCCCTGAACGACTTCTATTCGGCCTCTGAGCTGGACTGGGGCACCCAGCTGAATACTTTCTTCCCCATCTATGAAGATAAGATCAAAGCGGTGGTCAATGCCGAAGCCTACTATACCCAGATGTCAGACAGCCAGGCCGAAAACCCGTCGCGCAAGAGGAACCTGTTCCGCATAGAGCCCGCCTTTAACTTTGACTTCGGCAGCTTTTCAGCCCGCATAGGCTTTAAAGCCGTCAGCCAGTCGGATCCTTATATCAATGCCAATACCACCAAAGGATATCCTACCGCCATGCTGACCTATAAGACGCCTTCCCTGGTGTACTTCTTTGCAGGAACAGACGGTGATATCGTGAGGAATACCATGCGTTCACTCCTGAATGAAAACCCCTGGCTCAAAGAGCAGCTATCCATTCAGAACACCTATAAAAACCGGGATTTCTTTGTGGGCGCCCGGGGCGACCTGTTTTCCGGGGTGAGCTTTAACCTGAAGGCTTCGTACGGAAAATACCAGGATCTGTATTATTTTGACCAGTATGACGGCTCCACTTTTTCACCGACCGGTAAACCCCTGTATGTGACTAAGTTTGATGTAGTCTATGATGAGCAGCAAACGGATTTCATAAACGGCTCCCTGGAGGTGGGTTATTCCGGCTATGAAGTCTGGAAACCCGTGCTTAAAGTAGATTATAACTACTACGAAAAAGGCAGTTTTGAGAAACCTTTGCACCGCCCTGCAGTAACCGCACGGTTGGGAAATACCATAACTCTTACGGACAGATTGGTTTCGTCCGTGGATTTTTACTATATTGGCGGTATATTTGCCAGGCAGACGGGCTCCATAAGCGGGGAATACAATCCTAACCAGCCGGTAGTGAAGCTGAAAGATATCATGGATCTGAATGCCGAATTTACTTACCTGTTTACGGATCATTTCGCGGCTTTTGTGAAACTGAACAATATCCTGGGTAAGAATTATCAGCGGTATTATAACTATCCGCAGCTGGGACTGAACTTCCTGGCGGGTATAAACATAGCTTTGTAAAAAGATGAATATTCAGTCAGAAATTAGGGATTACATTCTTTCTCATGATTTTGTGATGCTTCCGGGGATCGGGGCATTCGTGGCTGAATATTCCAAACCCTACTTTGACCGGAACGGTGAGATTGTGCCTCCCGAAAGGAAGATCCGGTTCAATCCCCACCTCCGGAACGATTATGACGTGGAAATCCTCCAGGTATTTAAGGAAAGGATGAACATTACCGATACGGAAGTGCAGGAACAGTACTTTACTTTCCTGGATACCGTAAATGAGCAGCTCAGTGTCTATAACCGGTACTACTGGGACGGCTTCGGGATCCTTCTCCGGGAAAGCCCGCATGAAGCCTTCCAGTTCCTGCCTTTTCAGCCTTCGGCCGGCTTGAGCAGTGAGCCTGTCGCACCTGCACCCGGCCTTCAGGATGCCATCCGTGAAGATGTTCCGCCTGTCGTAAATACAGCGGTCTATTCAGAGGAAGAGCCGGATGAAGAAGATCCGGAAGAAGGACTTCAGGAGGAGAGATCACGTGAGGGTAACCGGGCATTGAAGTACCTGATCTTCACTTTACCCCTGGTGCTGCTGACCGCGGCACTGGTTTATATGGTATTTTTTAAACCTTCGCTCCGGGAAAATGTCAAAGATAAGCCGGCGGAGCCTGATTTTGAGCAGCGGGAAGAAGTGACTGTGGATACGCTCTACAGTGAACCGGCTCCGTCGCCCCAGGTTACGGAGCCTTCCGGCGAAGAACATATAGTGAGAATAGGGATTTATAAAAGATCAAAAGATGCCGATAAAATAGTGGCTTTCCTGTCAGAAAAAGGGTATTCGGCTAAAATACGCCCGCATGGTCCGCTGTTTAAGGTTTACCTGGTGGCAGAAACGGAAGAGCAGGCCGTCCGCTATGTGAAAGAGGTGGAGCGGTTAATAGACGATACGCCCATTTACGAAAGAAAAAAGAACAATGGATAATTACGTAGAAAATAAAAATATTCAGACCCGTGCATGGACCTACAGCATTGTGATCTATGCCGCGTTACTGCTGACGCTGTACTTTATCAAGATCGTGTACGAGCCACCGCAGGAGGACATAGGCTTCGGTGTGGATCTTAATTACGGGGTAGACCTGGTGGGATCAGGCGATTTACAGACCATGAATAAGGCCAATGATTCCAAAAATGCCTATGACGTGAAACCGGAAGCGGGCGCCAAGGCGAACGTAAAGCCGGTTCCGACTCCCAGCAAGCCCAAGCCGGAAACCCGGAAGACCGTCACCAAAGCCGCTCCGGCCAAGGTGCTTACTTCAAATGAAGATACCAAAGTAACCGTGAAAGAGCCGGTGGAAAAGACCAAGCCGGTGGAAAAACCGGCGGCTGAGACTTCAAAAGCCGTACCGGAAAAAACCACGCCGGCCCCGACTCAGCCTCAGCGTACCGTAGATAACAGCTCCATCATGAAGAAATCTTCAGGATCAGGCGGTGCTAACGGATCAAACGGAACCACCGGCACCCGTGACGGCGTGGGTGGAAATAATAACGGTGACGGCAAGCCGGGTGAAGTGGGCGACAAGGGCGACCCCCGCGGCACTCCTGACGGAAAGAGCCTGTACGGTAATCCCGGTAAAGGCGGCCCGGGCCCCGGCGGTGCCGGCGGCAGCGGGACCTCAGTGAGCATTTCAGGCTGGAAAAACAGGGGTAACCTGAATATCAATAAGGACAATTCCAGTGAAACCGGGACCATCGTATTTGATGTGGTCATCAATGATTTCGGTGATGTGATCAATATCAAAAACCGGCCTACTTCCCTGAGCCCGTCCGTGGTGAGCTACTACCGGGAACAGATCCGTTCCAAACTGAAATCTACGCTGCAGGCGGAGGGAACCCCGCCCAGCCGGTCATCCGGAACCATTACTATCAGAATTACGAGAGGCCAATAACCCGTCAGAAAACAGTGAATAACGTACCAGATTCCCCCGAGGTTAAATGACCTATCAGGAGACCGTTGACTATCTATATAGTCAGCTACCCGCATTCCAGAAGATCGGGAAAAAAGCCATTAAGCCTAAGCTCACTAATATTACGCGGCTTTGCGAGATCCTGGGAAATCCCCAGGATAATTTCAAAAGCATTCATGTGGCCGGCACGAACGGCAAAGGCAGCAGCTCGCACTTCCTGGCTTCCATCCTGATAGAAGCCGGCTATAAGACGGGTCTGTACACTTCGCCCCACCTGAAAGACTACCGGGAGCGCTTCCGGGTGAACGGAAAGCTGGTGCCTGAGAATTGCGTAATTGATTTTGTCCGGGACTACGGCCAGGAATTTCAAAATCTCAGGCCGTCGTTTTTCGAGGTGTCTGTAGCCCTGGCTTTCAAAATTTTCTCCGATGAAAAAGTAGATGTGGCGGTAATTGAGGTAGGTTTAGGCGGCAGGCTGGATTCGACTAATATAATTAGCAATGTGGATTTAGCATTGATCACGAACATCGGCTATGATCATACGGATGTGTTAGGCGATACGCTGGACAAAATAGCCTACGAGAAAGCAGGCATCATTAAACCCCGTGTACCCGTAGTGGTTTCGGAGTACCTGCCGGAAACCCGGCCGGTTTTTGAGGGGGTAGCCCGCCGTCAGGATGCGCCCCTGTTTTTTGCACAGGATAAGTGGGATATAGAAGTACAGGAAGAGACCATAGAACACCTTCATTTAAAGGCGATTAATAAAAAGAACGGTGCGGAGCTTAGCCTGGATTCAGGGCTGGCCGGTACCTACCAGAAAGCCAACATACGGGGTGTAACAGAAACGGTGATGCAATTACGCCAGGCGGGATATAAGATCAGCGATAAGGCTCTGGAAGCGGGATTCCGGAACGTAATACCCAATACCGGCCTTAAAGGACGCTGGCAGATCCTGGGCCGGAATCCCCTGGTGATCTGCGATACCGGCCATAACGACCAGGCTTTCCGGATCACTATTAACCGCATCAGCCGGGAACCTCACCGCCGGCTCTACTTTATCCTGGGCTTTGTTAAAGACAAAGATATTACGCATCTGAGCGGATATATACCGGAAGACGCCATTATTTACCTGTGTGAATTTGATTCTTTCCGGGCATTGAAGACGGATGATCTCCGGCAATTGGAATTTAAAAATACTAAAAATATTAGCATTTTCAATGGTGTGAATTTAGCTATCGAAAAAGCCAGGGCGGAAGCCGGTACGGATGACATCATTTTTATCGGCGGAAGCACATACCTGGTAGCAGAAATAAACGATTTATAAACGTGGCAAGAAGAAAACTGGGCCGTTTCCGGCATAATGCAGCGACACACAACGTGATCGAGCGGGGCAAAGAGCTCTATACTTCCATCAAAGGCCGATGGAATGAGGTGTATTTTAAGAACACGAATCCCATAGTGCTGGAGCTGGCCTGCGGTAAAGGCGAATATACGGTGGGACTGGGGAGCCGGTTTCCCGAGCTGAATTTTATAGGGATCGATATCAAGGGCGACCGGATAGCGCGGGGCAGTGCCCGGGCGGAAGAGCTGGGGCTTAAAAACGTGGCCTTCCTGCGTACGGGCATACAGTATCTGGATGAGTTCTTTGAAGAGAATGAAGTGTCAGAGATCTGGCTGGTGCACCCGGATCCCCAGCCGCGCGACAAGGAAGAAAAGCGCCGGCTGACCAATTCCACTTTCCTGGAGCTGTACAAGCGCTACCTGAAAAACGGCGGGATCTACCATTTAAAAACCGATAGCGAGTTCCTGTTTGATTATTCCCTGGAGGTGATGAAAACCGATCCAGAATTCGAGATCCTGGACTACACCAAAGACCTTTACAACTCCCCGCTGAAGGAGGGGCACTTCGAGATCGTGACGCACTACGAGCGCTTTTTTACGGACAAGGGAGCCGATATTAACTACCTGAAGGCCCGTTTACATAAAAAAGAAACGGCCTGATTTCTCCGGCCGTTTCTTTTAAGAAATTTCGTCTTTCTATTACTTCGAAATTAATTCTGCGAAGTATTTCACGGTTCTTACTAACTGAGAAACATAAGACATTTCGTTATCATACCAGGATACCGTTCTTACCAGCTGGGTATCACCCACGGTCTGAACACGGGTTTGGGTACCGTCATACAGGGATCCGAAGTTCATGCCAATGATGTCGCTGCTCACGATCTCATCTTCCGTATAACCGAAGCTCTCATTAGCGGCGGCTTTCATGGCGGCGTTAATTTCTTCTACGGTCACTTTCTTACCCAGGATAACGGTAAGCTCAGTCAGTGAACCGGTCAGTGTAGGTACACGCTGAGCGGAACCGTCCAGTTTGCCTTTCAGGCTGGGAAGTACCAGGCCAATGGCCTTAGCGGCTCCGGTGCTGTTCGGAACGATGTTCTGCGCAGCCGCTCTGGCACGTCTCAGGTCACCTTTCGGATGCGGCGCATCCTGGGTATTCTGGTCGTTCGTATACGCATGAACCGTAGTCATCAAACCGTTAACGATACCGTATTTCTCTTCCAGTACCTGGGCCATCGGTGCCAGGCAGTTGGTCGTACATGAAGCACAGCTGATGATGGTTTCCGAACCGTCCAGCAGCTGGTGGTTTACGTTAAACACGATGGTCTTCAGGTCGCCGGTGGCCGGTGCCGAGATCACCACTTTTTTCGCTCCTGCGGTGATGTGGGCTTTCGCCTTGTCGGCATCTGCAAAAAATCCGGTACACTCCAGGACCACATCCACATCGTGGCTGCCCCATGGAATCTGAGCCGGGTCTTTCTGAGCATAAATATTAATGGAATCGCCGTTCACAATTATCGAATTATCGGTAGACTCCACATTACCGTTAAATCGTCCGTGAGCCGTATCATATTTTAACAGGTGGGCAAGTACCTTAGGACTGGTAAGGTCATTAATCGCTACCACGTCAATACCTTCCATGTTATAAATCTGACGATATACAAGACGTCCGATTCTACCAAATCCGTTAATCGCAACTTTAATTTCTTTCATTTGAATATGTCGTTAAGTTTCCGCAAAGTTAGCACTTTTCTCCATTAAACGGAACCATAATTTATGCTGATTTTCACGCTATTTATCATAAAAAAAGAGAGGAGGGGATGGCTAAAATGAATAGCATTGCGATTTTTCTTTTTACCCGGTCCGGAATTATTTAACTTTACAACCGGAAACAAAAAACCAAATAATATTCGGCTATAAAAAGTACAAGCAGGAAAACAGGGCAGGAGAGGGGAAAAAGAAAACATAGTACTTGTAAAACCAGTATTTTATAGTGAATTAAACGGAGTAAAAGTAAAAAAAGAAAATAGCAATAATATTCAAATGGAGCAGATCATTTCAGAGGCCTGGGAAAACCGGGAGTTACTTAAGGAAAAAGCAACGGTAGAAGCCATCGAAAAGGTAATTGCACTGGTAGATGCCGGTGAGCTTAGGGTTGCTAATGTAGATAGTAATGGAGAGTGGAAAACTAATGAATGGGTCAAAAAAGCCATTATCCTGTATTTCCCCCTCCGGAAGATGGAAAAAATGGAGGCGGGAATCTTTGAGTACCACGATAAAATGCAATTAAAGGGCGACTACGAAAAATTAGGTGTACGGGTAGTTCCACCCGCTGTAGCCCGTTACGGATCGTATATTGCACCCGGTGCCATCCTGATGCCGAGTTATATTAACATCGGTGCGTATGTGGATTCCGGCACCATGGTGGATACCTGGGCCACGGTAGGAAGCTGCGCCCAGATCGGGAAAGATGTGCACCTGAGTGGTGGTGTGGGTATAGGCGGTGTGCTGGAGCCGGCCCAGGCTTCGCCGGTGATTGTGGAAGACGGTGCCTTTATCGGATCACGCTGTATTGTGGTGGAAGGCGCGCATATCGGTAAGCGTGCGGTGCTGGGTGCCGGGGTAACCATTACCGGCAGCTCCAAGATCATCGATGTGACCGGACCGGAGCCGGTTCAGTACACCGGGTATGTGCCTGAAAATTCCGTAGTGATCCCGGGTACTATCCCTAAATCATTTCCTGCTGGTGAATACGGCGTGCCTTGTGCGCTGATCATCGGTAAACGGAAAGCCAGTACAGACCTGAAAACCTCGCTGAATGATGCCCTGAGGGAGAATAATGTGACGGTGTAATACCGGCGGGCATTGGCTGGCCATTAAGTATGAACCGTAAAAACTAAAAAGGTCCTGGAAATGTTCCGGGACCTTTCTGATTAAAATGGATTCTTAAACCTATATTTCTTTAATTAGGAAAGCCGTAATTGGTGGTAAAAGAATGGGGCTACCTTGCTGTAAGCGGGGCAGCCCCATGCTTTTTCGGAAAGCGTGTAAGTCTTATAAATGGGTCACGTAAGTCAGACATCCCGTATTGCTGAAGCAAAGTAATCCCCTGAAAACATAAAAAGCAAGGATAGTAACAAAAATATTTTCATCCTGTTTTTGATAACTAATGGATTAATACTGGAATAATACAAATTTTGAGTGCTAACTAATACACTAAATACCAGGTAATTATAAATTAACAAATGTAAATAGTAAATTACAAATGAAAATTACTACAAAATACATTTGTGAATTTAAGAATATTATTGTTACTTTGATCAGTTTTCAAATGTTATTGGAAATGCCTTCTTTAAAAGATAAAATAGAAGCACTGATCATCGGCCTGGAGCTGAGTTCTACGCGTTTTGCGGACGTTATTGGCGTTAAAAGGCCTATTATCAGTCATATCCTGACGGAAAGGAATAAGCCCAGCCTGGATATCATCCAGAAGATTGTAGAGCGTTTTCCGGAGCTGGAATACAACTGGATCGGTGATGATCAGGACCTTGATCCTGAGGTAGTTCAGACCATAAAAGAGAATAATGACTTTTCACGAGATTTCAATGGTTCGGGCCAAAGTACAGCCGAAGCCGAAATATCAAATTCTCAGGCCGAACCCAAACCCGAACGCAGCCTCACCAAAGTCATGTTTTTTTACTCAGATGATACCTTTAAGATTTTCAGTCCGGAGGCGTTTGCGTAAGTGCAGATTTTAAACAAGATTGCAATCAGTCTGTTTAGCATTTTTAGCCGGGTCGCGCGAGCCGTCATCGTATATCCTTAGGCAACCCTCATTTGTTGTATAATTAATATTATGTTAAATAGTAATTTTTAAGAGGAAATGCTGCTCCAGCCTGCCCTCACTTTTATCTAATCTGTATTTCAGACTTCCATTGCCGGATATATGCAATCAAGTCATCATTTGTAGGGCTATATCCATTTTGAATATATGCACCCGATGCCGCCATACTCAGTAAAAGACAGTCTTCCGTACCAAAGTTATTTAAGAGACTCCAGCAATAACCGGCATTGAGATTATCGCCCGCCCCGGTCAATACTTTTGGATTGGGAACTAGTCGCCCCTTCTGGTGCACCACCCCTTCAGCCGTAAAGAGCATGGCAGATTCTGTAGGATGAATAAGGATGGATGGAATTTGAGAAGCTTCAAGAATGAATCTGCCTACCGATTCCAGATCCGGTGTTTGGCTGAGTCGTAAGGTATCGGATGGAGTATGACCGTTTAGTGCAAGGTAAATCCTTCTGGCTTCATTTTCATTCATCCCTAACGTCAGGTTGCCATACGGGGCATAAGCCGCAACTATGTTAAGGCATTCCCCTATTTCATCCGCAGTCCGTTTTGTAGGATCGCAAAGGTCAAATAAGAAATATCGGTCTGTTTTTTCGGGGGCTGTTCTTACAATATTTTCGAAATATCCCCTCCATAAATCATTGGCATGTGGCAGGTTAGCCCAATCCACAAAAGCGATAACCCGGCTTTCTTCGTAATTCCTCTTCAGTTCCGAAATTCCGATCTGATCTACAAGGTGCTGCCAGTTTAAAATATCAAACGGGGCAACTTCAGACAGCATCACCTTTCCATCCGGGAACTCAAGCGCATGGGTTGTAGCGGGAAGTCCGAGGGAAATTCGTTCGCATTCCGGGGACATCTGATCAAAAATCGGATCACTAAGTGGCCCTGCGCAGCGCGTTTTCATACCCAGAGTGGCTAAGGCATTGGCCAGAATCGGTCCGTTTCCACCGATTTTCTTCGCATGGGTTACTATTTCAATTTGCCCGCTTCGCCCGGCGAGTGTTTGAATGAAATCGGCGAATTGGCCGATATGCTCAAAGCCGCTACTGCCTGTGGGAGAACGTGTTTTTATGACCTGTTGAATCCGGTCCACATACCCATCAAATCCAACAAATGCCTGTGCATTGACGAGGCTTTGGCCCAGGCGTTCCGCAATTGAGCTCAAACTCATAATTAATAAACTTCTTTTGAACCTGCCTGTCCGCCTTCAAGCCCTAACACTACCGGGGTAGACTTGTAACCTATGCCCATCCGGTCAATTCCCATATTGATTAGCTGAAAGAAGTGTTCCTGAGTCCTGATGCCTCCCGAACCTTTGATTTTTACTCTCCCTCCTGCTACGTCCATCATGGCCCGGATTACTTCCATCGTGGCACCGGCTGATGGTCCGCCGGTATAAAAGCCTGTTGAGGTTTTTACAAAATCGGCACCTGTCGCTATGGCCACTTCGGTGGCTTTTTTTACTTCGTCCAGGGTCAGGGCATCAGTTTCAAAAATGACCTTTACCGCTGTTCCGTAGGTATGGCAAACATCACAAACCGCTTTGATATCGTCTTGCACCTTTGACCACAGACCACTCCTGATCCAGCCATAGTTAGCCACTATATCCAATTCAAAAATATCCCCGTCTTTACAATATTCCCCGGCCTGAAGAACCTTGGAAGCCGTAGTGGAGGCGCCAAACGGAAAGTCACATACAATGCATATTTTCGTTTCAGTTCCCTGGCATAAACGCCTTGCAATGGGCAGGGAGGATGGATTTATGCAAACGGTTTTGCACCCGAAGTCAATCCCTTCCCGGATATATTTTTCAATATCTTCCTGTGTAAACTCCGGCTTGAGCACCGACTGATCAATATAAGCCGCCAGTTCCCGGGCGGTCATCTCTTCTGCTTTCTTTGTCATGATAAATGATTTGCTTTACAAAGCTAATCATTTCAACTTGTACGTACAAGTTATTTTTACCTATTGGACAAAAAAACTGTTGCCGATCGGGAACTGATCCGTTTGACAAAAGAGCTGGCTATAAATATAATAACCGGGAATACTGGTCAGGTATTTCACCGTTATGTGTAAGACGGGTGCTCCTTTTTTAACCTGTAAAAGTCCCGCTACTTTCTCACTTGCGGCAATGGCACGTAATTCCTGCTCAGAGCCAATGATTTCAATTAAGTACCTTTGACTCAAGGTTTTGAAGAATGATCCCTCCACAAATTCCTGTTTTTCGAATCCCGGTACTTTTTCCACCGCCAGCCAGTTGTCTTCCACCATCACCGGTTGGTGATCGATATAACGTAAGCGTGAAAAATACAGGCATTGGGTTTTCATCTCCCGGGCAGTGGGCTTAAACGATAAATCGAAATCCCAGGAAGTTAACTCAGGCCTCCGGAGAAATTCAGTTTCCACCTGTTGCGCCACAGCCTCAGAAAATCCTTTTACGGTAAGGAGCCCGAGGGAATCCCGCCGTTCACGAACCTGGCTCCCTTTTCCATGCTGTCGGATAATAAACCCTTCCTTTTGCAACTCTTCCAATGCTTTGCGGGCGGTGGTTCGTGTAATCGTGAAAGCTGAGCATAACTCGTGTTCGGATGGCAGGTAATCGCCCACCTTATAGTCTCCCTTCTGAATTCTTTTTTTCAAGTCTTCCTGAATCTGTTTGTATCGCGGAATATTCATTCTCCCCTCTATTGATGATTAGCAAAAGTACAATACAATTCACAAAAAAAGGTTGCATCCCCAGGGATGCAACCTTCTCACGAACTATTAATTCTTTCTTATTTACCGCACTGCTCCAGGATTCTCTCCAGGTTAGAAAGGCTTTCTTTAACTACTTCATCGTCCGGCTTGATCTTGGAAGCTCTTTCAAAATAAGGCTTGGCTACTGCAAATTGCGCACAGGCTTTGTCTTCGATGGCCTTACCTTCTTTCCGGTAAGTGGCGATATCCATGTAATCCACTACTTTTTTGATCTCTACCCCTTCGTTATAGTTTAACACGGCCAGGTTATAGAGGGCTTCGTAGCTGTTCGGGTCTTTGGCCAGTACTTTCTGATAGTTTTCGGAAGCTTTGTTTTTTGCTTCTTTCTGCTGAACAGCCAGTTTCTCGGCCTTGGCTTTCAGTTCGGTGTTACCGGATGTAGCTGCTTTTTTCTGCTGGATCTCACTGATCAGGGAAGTTACACCTTTCTCGATCTCCACTTTCTGCTCGGTCACTTCCGCCAGTCTCTTTTTAGTGGCAGCGGCTGTTTTGGGCTCTTTTTTCAGTTTGGCATTCAGTGATGCAATCTCTGAATCGTAAGCGGCCAGTTTATCCTGCTCAGCCAGTAATCTTTTGTCCAGCTTATCGGTGTTTCCATCTTCCAGTTTCGCCTGGATCTTACCCAGTTCGGTGTTTAGCTCCTGGCCTTTGGTATCGTAAAGCAGACCCAGGTTAGTCAGGTTGATCAGGTTATTCGGATCTTTTTTCACCATGCCTTCCAGGTCACCTATCGCCTTGTCAATGTTATTGGAAGCGATGTACACGTTAATCAGTTCATTGGGAAGGTCGGTATTGGTAGGATTCACCTCCATCCCTTTTTTCAGGGTAGCCGCTGCTTCGTCAAATTTCTTTTCCGATTTGTAGATCTGGGCTACGCTGTAAAATACGCTTACGTCTTTACCCCCGTTTGCAATGAAGTTATTCAGGTGAGCCAGGGCTCCGGCGTTATTCTCCAGTAATTGCTCTGCAATACCGGCGTACAGGGCAGCCGTGGTATCTTTGGGGGTGATGGAAGCACTTTTACCAAAGAACTCAGCCGCTTTTTTGTAGTTTTTGTTGTTGTAAAAACCGGCTCCCTGCATCAGGAAAGCCTGGCCCAGTGCAGCGCCTTTCAAAGCGGCTTCGATGTCTTTTGATTTTTTACCCCCTGCCGCATTCTCTATTTCAAGGGCCTTTTTAAACGCCTCTTCTGCTTTCTGCGCGGCGGTGGAATCCTGGGTACATCTTTGCGCCATGGCCAGGTAAGAATCACCCAGCTCTACCCATGTGGCACTTTTCACTGCCTTTTTAGCATTTTCAGTATTCTTCAGGTTTTTAGCCACCAGGTTTTCATGTGCTTTACATTCAAGCTCCTGTGCGGCATCCTGAGCTAGTGCAGCAAGCGCTAAGAAGCTACCTAATGCACTTAAAACTAGTTTTTTCATTCTTGTTTTGGTTTTGTTTTACGTTTTTTATTCCTCGGTTACTGATCTTATTCTTCGGCTACTGATTCCTCATCGCCTGATTCTTCTTCGTCTTCCTCCCGGATGATACGGGTCACAGAAGCTATAGCGTCTTTATCATTGAGCTTGATCAGTTTCACGCCCTGTGTATTTCTTCCCATCACCCGCAGATCCGACACGTGGATCCTGATAGCGATGCCCCGGGTGGTGATGATCATCAGGTCGTCATCGTCGGTTACTTCTTTTATGGCAACTAAATTACCAACTTTATCTGTAATGTTCAAAGTTTTAACGCCTTTTGCTCCGCGCGAGGTGATCCGGTAGTCTTCAATATCGGAACGTTTTCCGAAACCTTTCTCGGATACCACCAGCAGCTGGGCGTCAGCACGGCTCACACAGATCATGCCGATGGCCTTGTCGTCATCGGCCAGGTTAATGCCTTTTACGCCGGTAGCTCCCCTACCCATGGGCCGGATGCCCGACTCGTGGAAACGGACGGCTTTACCCTGACCGGCGGCAATGATGATGTAATCGTTGCCATTGGTAAGGGCCACATCGATGAGCTGGTCGCCCTCGTTGATGTTAATCGCAATAATACCGTTCTGACGGGGTCTTGAATACAGCTCCAGGAGTGTTTTCTTCACGGTACCGTTCTGGGTACACATCACGATATAGTTATTTTTGATATAATCCTCGTCGGAAAGGGTCTTCACGTTCAGTACCGCCCGCACCTTGTCGTCTGACTCGATATTGATCAGGTTCTGGATGGCCCGGCCTTTAGACGTTTTATTGCCTTCCGGTACTTCAAACACCCTTAACCAGTATAGCCTGCCTTTTTCGGTAAAGAAGAGCAGGTAGTTATGGTTAGTGGCCATGAAGAGGTGTTCGGTGTAGTCGTCGTCTTTGGTCTTCACGCCTCGTGAGCCCGTGCCGCCTCGGGTTTGGCTCCGGTATTCGGAGAGGTTGGTCCGTTTGATGTAACCCTGTCTGGAAACCGTCACCAGCATTTCATCATCCGGGATCATGTCTTCGATGTTAAATTCACCGCCGGCCATTTCAATCCGGGAGCGTCTTTCATCGCCGTATTTGGTACGGATATCCTGGAGATCGGCTTTGATCAGTTCTTTTTTCCGCTCTTCGGAAGCCAGGATGGCCTTCAGCTCATCAATCAGCTCTTTGATCTGCCGGTATTCTTCCACAATCTTGTCTCTTTCCAGGCCGGTCAGACGCTGCAGACGCATGTCCAGGATAGCCCGGGCCTGGATCTCGGAAAGCGAGAATTTCTCCATCAGGCCGCTGCGGGCTTCATCCGGGTCTTTGGAGGCGCGGATAAGCGCGATTACCTCATCCAGGTGATCCAGGGCTATGAGTAAGCCTTCCAGGATATGAGCCCGTTTTTCGGCTTCTTTGAGTTCAAATTCCGTTCTGCGGGTGATCACCTCTACCCGGTGCTTCACGTAATATTCGATGAGCTCTTTCAGGTTCAGGGTCTCGGGGCGTCCGTTGACCAGGGCCACGTTATTGATGCTGAAAGAAGACTGTAACTGGGTGTATTTAAACAGGTTATTTAATACCACATTCGGCACGGCATCCCTTTTCAGGTCATACACCACGCGCAGCCCCTGGCGGTCAGATTCATCCCGGATATCGGAAATTCCTTCTATCTTTTTCTCATTGATCAGGGCGGCGGTTTTCTCGATCATGCTGGCTTTGTTTACCAGGTACGGGATCTCCGTCACCACGATCTGCTCTTTGCCGGTCTTGGATACTTCGAAGTTCGCCACGGACCGGAGCACTACCCTTCCCCTACCCGTTTCAAAGGCTGATTTCACCCCGCCGTAACCGTAAATGATTCCGCCGGTAGGAAAATCGGGGGCTTTGATGAAGTGCATCAGCTCTTCAATGGTGATCTCCGGGTTATTGATATAGGCGGTGATCCCGTCTGCCACTTCGGTGAGGTTATGGGGGGCCATGTTAGTGGCCATCCCTACGGCTATACCGGAGGTTCCGTTCAGCAGCAGGTTAGGGATCCGGGCCGGAAGAACGGAGGGTTCGCTGAGTGAGTCGTCAAAGTTCCCCTGGAAATCCACGGTCTCTTTGTTGATATCCGACAGCATTTCTTCAGCGATCCGCCGTAGCCGGGCCTCGGTATAACGCATGGCCGCGGGAGAGTCACCGTCTACGGAACCGAAGTTCCCCTGGCCGTCTACCAGCGGATAGCGGAGCGACCAGTCCTGGGCCATCCGCACCATAGTATCGTAGACGGAGGAGTCACCGTGCGGGTGGTATTTACCCAGCACCTCTCCTACTATCCTGGCTGATTTTTTATAGGGGCGGTTATGAAATACGCCCAGTTCGGACATTCCGTAGAGTACCCTTCTGTGCACGGGTTTGAAGCCGTCGCGTACGTCGGGCAAAGCGCGGGAAACGATAACTGACATGGAGTAGTCAATATAGGCGCCCCGCATTTCATCTTCAATATTGATCGGGATTATGGTACCGGCTCCTAGGTCGGGATTTTCAGTCTCTTCTGCCATAAATTATTGTGAAAAATGTTTCTAAAGTGCGTTTAACATGAATGTTCAAAAATACGTAAATATTACTGTTTTCGCAATCATTTGTCTAATAAATCGGGCCTTCTGAGGGTGGTCCGTTCGATTGATTTTTCCATCCGCCATTCGGTAATGAGCTTTTCATTGCCGGATAGCAGCACATCGGGTACTTTGTGGCCTTCGAAGTCGGCCGGGCGCGTATACACCGGTGGTGCCAGGAGGTTATCCTGGAAGGAGTCGGTCAGGGCCGAAGTTTCGTCATTGATCACGCCGGGGATCAGCCGTACGATGGCGTCAGTCACTACGGCTGCGGCGATCTCCCCGCCTGACAGCACGAAGTCGCCGATGGAGATCTCCCGCGTCACAAAAATATCGCGGATCCGTTGGTCTATGCCTTTATAATGCCCGCAGATGATGATCATGCCTTTCTGCAGGGAGAGCCGGTTAGCGATCTTCTGGTTAAAGGTATCGCCGTCCGGGGTCATGTAGATCACCTCGTCGTAGGTAAACTCCGCCTGTAGTTCACGGATCATGCGCGCTAGCGGCTCAGCCATCATCACCATGCCGGCCCCGCCACCGTACTGGTAGTCATCTATCTGCTTATAATTTCCCAGCCCGTAAGGCCGTACATCGTGGAGACGGATCTCCACCAGCCCGCTCTGAATGGCATTTTTTACGATAGACTGGCTAAGGAAGCCTTCCACCAGCCCGGGCTGGCAGCTTATAATATCAATCTTCATAACTCAGGGATTCATGTACACATCCAGCAGGCCTTCCGGCAGCTTCACCTCTATAACCTGGTTTTCGTGGTCTATCTTATGAATAAACTCATCTACAATGGGGATCAGCACCTCTTTTTCCTCCACATCAATGGCAAAAAGATCCTGGCCGGTACTTTCATAGATGGCTTTGAGTAAGCCGATCCGGGTACTGGAGGTGATATCGTGGATACCATAGCCGATCACGTCATGGTAATAAAACTGGTTGCCTTTAAGCTCCGGTAGCGCCGTCAGCGGCAGCCATACCGGGGCATTAACGATGCTTTCCGCCTCTTCTATGGAGTTAATGTCTTCAAACTTAACGATGGATTTCCGGCCTTTGACCTGGAGTTCTTCAATGATGTAAGGCACCAGTTGTCCTTTCATCTCCAGGAAAACTGCTTCCAGTTCGCTGTAATATTCGGGGGCGTCCACATCCAGGAAGATGATGACCTCCCCTTTCAGGGCGTGGGTTTTAGTAATTTTACCCAGCGAGAAACATTCTGATTTCTGCATATTTTTATTGAATAAAAAATCCCCGCAATATACTTGCGAGGATTCTGAAAACCTTACTGATGGGCTATTATTCTTCTGTAGAAGTTTCTTCGGTAGCAGCTTCAGGAGCTTCTTCTGCCGGAGTTTCTTCTTCTGAGGCGGCCGGAGCTGCAGCGGCTTCTGCTTCCGCTATAAGGGCGGCTTCAGCTTTCTTCTTCGCTTCGATCATATCCTCTTTTTTCTTACGCTCAGCTTCTAAAGCGGCTTTTTTAGCGGTTTCTTTACCCGTAGCCAGTTTAGCAAGTTTTTCTTCTCTCGTGCTGGCTTTAGCGTCCACCCACGACTGGAATTTCGTATCCGCCTGATCCTGGGTGATCGCCCCTTTATCCACACCGATCTGCAGGTGTTTTTTCAGCATTACGCCTTTTACACTCAGGATCTTACGGGTGGTGTCTGTAGGCTGGGCCCCTACCTGCATCCAGTACAGCGCTCTGTCATCTTTTAAAGAGATAGACGCCGGAGTGGTGTGCGGGTTATACTGCCCTAATTTCTCGATAAATCTACCATCACGTGGTGACCGAGAGTCTGCAACAACGATGTCATAAATAGGATGTTTTTTACGACCTCTTCTTGCTAATCTGATTTTAACTGCCATTACGTTTTATTTTATGGGAACCCGTCCCTGTTTAAAATTGGAGTGCAAAGATAAAGCTTTTTATTTTAAGGACAAACTATTTCTTCGCATTATACAGGAGCTGGTAGTATTCCCTGGCCATCCGGTCACTGTTAAAGGTCTTTTTGACGTCCTCCATACCTTTACGGGCTATTTTGATCCATGCCTCGGGCTTTTCGTAGTAAGTGGGCAGGATGCTGTTCTCCAGGAGGTCGTAGAGATGGCGGATATCGTGCCGGTCCTGCTCTTCGGTGCTGAGGTTCTTGTAATCCGCCTGCGGGATCACGAAAGCGTTTTTACCGTTCTGGGCAAATTCCGGTATCCAGCCGTCATCGGTAGACAGGTTCACGGCGCCGGCCATGGCGGCAGTCATCCCGCTGGTTCCCGAGGCTTCGCGGGGCACCCGCGGCGTATTCAGCCATACATCCGATACATTTTTCAGGGTGCGGCTAAGCGCCAGCTCATAGCCGGTCACTACGGCCATGTTCGGAAAACTCTTACTCACATTCACCAGGTAATTAAAGGTACTGATGGCCGAGTAATCGTGCGGGTACGGCTTTCCGGCCCAGATCAGCTGCACAGGAGACCGGGTATTATTCACCAGCTTCAGGAATTTCTCAAAGTCCCACAGCAGCAGGTCCGGTCTTTTATAGGCTGCAAACCGCCGGGCCCAGACGATGGTCAGTACCTCCGGATCCAGGATTTTCCCGGTCTGGTCAGCTACCGTCCGGAAGCCCTCCGCTTTCAGCTCTTTTTTACGGGCCGCATAGGCTTTAGGTTCCTCATAGAGTTTCTTATCGGCCCAGTAATCAAACTCCTGGGCATTGGTGATAGAGGTGATCTTGCATATTCCTGTGTATTTTCCCCACATTTCCCGGGATACTTCGCCGTGCAGGCGCGACACGCCATTGGCTATCCGGGCCATACGCAGGGCACACAGCGAGTGGTTAAAGGGCTCGCCGGGGTGTATGCCCGAAACTTCCCGTACCTCTTCTTCTGCTACACCGCCGAAATAAGACATATCGTAACACATGGAGAAATCGTGCTTCTCATTTCCGGCTTCTTCCGGGGTATGCGTGGTAAATACCAGTTTTTGTTTTACTTTTTTAGCGCTCTTCAGTTTTTCCAGCAGGTAGAAGGCCGCCGGTAGCCCATGGGCCTCATTCAGGTGATAAACGTCGCGCTCCAGGCCTATTTCATCCAATAACTTAGCGCCGCCCTTGCCCAAAAGGATATACTGGGCCAGCTTGGTCTGGGGATTGGGGTCATAGAGGTAGTGACAGGTGGTCTGGGCCAGGTAGTCGTTTTCCGGAACATCCGTGCTCAGAAAAAACATGGGTACGGTACCGAACACCTCCGGCCGGAGATAAAGGGCTTTTACCCATACCGGTGAGCGGTGGATATCGATCTGGAAACGGATACCGGTATCTTCCAGGAAATTATACATTTTCTCGGTCCAGGTGGGGTGCAGGGTCTGGTCGCGGTTCCTGGCCTGATCATAATAGCCGTATTTCCAAAGGATCCCTATTCCCACCAGGTTTTGCCGTAGTTTCCAGGCGCTCCGCATGTGGGAGCCGGCCAGGAAGCCCAGTCCCCCGCTGTAGATCTTCAGCGGCTGGTCAATAGCAAATTCCATCGAGAAGTAGGCCACGCTTTTGCTGTATTCTTCAGCAGGGGTGTACGGCAGGGTAAATTTCCGGAAGTCGGTCATAATTTTTCGGGATGTGAACACTTCAGGGGGGCGTTCAGGTTGACTAGCGCATTAGTTAATAACTGGTAAAAGCAAACTGGAGTATATTGGCACCCATTTTAAGTGCTTCCTGTCGCACTTCTTCGGGGTCATTGTGTACGGAACGGTCCTCCCAGCCGTTCCCAAGGTCAGTTTCGTAGGAGAAAAAACACACCAGGCGGCCTTCGTGCAGGATGCCCAGCCCCTGCGCCGGCTTATTGTCGTGCTCGTGGATCTTGGGAATCCCGCCGGGGAAATCATACTTCTGATGGTAGACCGGGTGGTTATAGGGCAGATCCACAAAAGAATATTCGGGAAATACCTTTTTCATCTCGCGTCGTACAAACTCGTTCATCCCGTAGTTATCATCAATATGCAGGAAACCGCCTGCCAGCAGGTATTTCCGCAGGTTTTCCACGTCACGGTCACTGAAAACCACGTTTCCGTGCCCGGTCATGTATACGTAAGGGTATTGGAATATCTTCCTGTCGCCCACCTCAATAATATCTTCTTCCGGGTAAATGTTTCCCTTCAGGTTCTGGTTAAAGAAGCGGATCAGGTTAGGAAGCGCGGTTTTATTGGCATACCAGTCACCCCCGCCGTTATATTTCAGCTTGGCAATCCGCACCTGGGCGGTGGCCCCGAGTGACTGAGCCAGAATATAAATCAGGATAGCTAGTTTTTTCATCGTTAGCTTTCGTTTTTAGCCTTGAGCCGGACTACGATGCGCCGCCGGCAGGGTTATGTATGCGGATACTTCCGCGCATTAAGCACACTTACCGCAAATACCCCGGCGGTTTCCGTACGCAGGCGGCTTTTTCCCAAAGTTAGGGTCTGAAAACCATTTTCGGATGCGATTTGCAATTCTTCTTTTGAAAAATCTCCTTCCGGGCCGATCAGCACCAGCATTTTATCCGCAAGCGGAACGTCTATGATGTCTTCGGAGGAATCATTAAGATGCGCCAGGAATTTATGGGGGAAGACGGCCGCCTCCTTTATAAATTCCGGGAAAGAGATCAGGCCGGAAAGTGCAGGTTTATAGGCCTTAAGCGACTGCTTCATGGCCGATACCGCAATTTTCTCCAGTCTTTCCAGGTTGATTTTTTGGGGATAGGTGTTTTGGGTTTTGATGAAATATACCCCAGATACCCCGATCTCAATGCTTTTTTCGAGAAAGTACTCGATACGGTCACTGTTTTTAGTGGGGCTGATGGCGATATAAATCTCCCGTTCCGGCCGCTGCCAGTCATATCCGGCCGAGCGGATGGCCAGCCCGCAGGATTTCGGGTCCGGGCGGGTGATCTCACAAGAGAACCACCCGCCTTTACCGTCTGTTACCTGGATCAGGTCTCCCTGCCGCTTCCGGAGCACTTTTATAGCATGAAGTGATTCTATCGGGTCTAAAGCCAGCGTTTTTTCTACGTCAGGGCTATAAAACAAGAAATCAATCTTCGAACCCATCCTTAAAGCTATACAGGGTTTTATCCAGCTGCAGCGTACCGTTATTAAAGTCGGAAATAAATTTCTCAATCACCTCTACCGTGATCTCTTCCACGTTCAGTGCGGCGTCAATGCCGATCCCGAAGTCAAAGTCCGTGTCAATCTCCACAAACTCCGAAACCTTGATGGTTTCCTCATCTTCCATTTCCTGGATGAGTTCTTCCATCATCAGCTCGGCCTCTTCGTTTACGGGGCTGTTTTCATCCCGCAGTTCGTAAGGCACAAAGTCTTTGTAAATTTTAACGATCTTTTTCTCGGCCTCTTCGTAGAGCCGGCTGCTGTGGTGCATAGACAGCGTGCTGAGCACGGCATCATAGATCACTTCCTGACCATCGTGTTTGCCCACAAACTGAAACTGCACATAGTCAGCTTCTTCTTCCGGCTCATCATCAATCAGCACAAAGCTCTGATCCAGCTCTTTACATTCTTCTTTCAGGAGATCTATCTCTTCCTGTGTGTAACCTGCATTCATTTTTATCTAACGTATAAAAGTTCTCTGTATTTGGTTAATGGCCAGTCCTGATCGTCAATCAGCAGCTCCAGCTTATCTACCTGCTTCCGGATGATCTCAAAATAAGGTTTCACCTCCGTAGAATAAATCCGGGCCGTATCAAAAACGCTCTCATGGTTATTGGCTTTTTTACGGGCATCGGTCATCATTTTCACGTTTTCCGTGATGATTTTCACCCGTTGCGATATCGTTTTGATGATATCAATGATGGGTTCTGCCTCGCTTCTTAAGTCCAGATCTACCAGCGCTTTAGCAGTTTCTGCCAGGCGGGTCTGGTATTTCACGGCGGTAGATACCACGTGGTTCTGGGCTAGGTCTCCGATCACCCTTGACTCGATCTGGATCTTTTTGATGAAATTTTCCACCCGGATCTCATAACGGGAGTGCAGCTCGCGGTGGTTCAGCACCTTCATGGATTCAAACACATCCACGGTTTTTTGCGAGATATAGGCTTTTAAAGCTTCCGGAACGTCTTTGATGTTACTTAATCCGCGCCGGGCCGCTTCGTCTTCCCATTCTTTGGAATACCCGTTTCCTTCAAAAAGGATATCTTTGGAATCTTTGATATACCCTTTCAGGATTTTAAGGATCACGCCTTCCTTATTACCGTCGCCCGCCACCGCGATCGCCTCATCGTAGGTGGATTTAAAGTCGCTCAGCTGCCGCGCCACAATGGTGTTCAGCACCATCATAGGCGTAGCGGAGTTCGCCAGTGAGCCTACCGCCCGGAACTCAAACTTATTCCCGGTAAAGGCAAACGGCGAGGTCCGGTTCCGGTCCGTATTATCCAGAAGGATGGAAGGGATACGGTTAATTCCCAGCTTTACGTGGGCGTTCTCCCCGATTTCAATGTCAAAATTCTCTTTGTTTTCCAGTTCTTCCAGCACGCGGGTCATGGTAGAGCCCAGGAAGATAGACATGATGGCCGGCGGGGCTTCATTGGCGCCCAGGCGGTGCTCATTGCTGGCTGTGGCTACGGTAGCCCTCAGCATATCGGCATGATCGTACACCGCTTTAACCACATTCACCAGGAAAGTGATAAACATCAGCTTGCGGTTCGGGTCATCACTGGGCGACAGCAGGTTAACGCCGGTATCGGTAGAAAACGACCAGTTGTTATGCTTACCGCTACCGTTAATACCGGCAAACGGCTTCTCGTGGAACAGCACCTGGAAATTATGCTTGGAGGCCACTTTCTTCATAATATCCATCAGCAGGATGTTATGATCACTGGCAATGTTTATTTCCTCAAAGGTGGGAGCCACTTCAAACTGGCCCGGGGCCACCTCGTTATGCCGGGTGCGTAAAGGAATACCCAGTTTCAGGGCTTCAAATTCAAAATCCACCATAAAGGCGTTTACCCGCGTGGGGATGGAACCGAAGTAGTGGTCTTCCAGCTGCTGCCCTTTGGCCGGCGAGTGCCCGAATACCGTACGTCCGCACATCACCAGGTCAGGGCGGGAATTATACAGGGCTTTGTCTACCAGGAAATACTCTTGCTCAATTCCGCAGGTAGCGATGACCTTGGTTACATTTTCATCAAAAATCCGGGCTACGGCCGTGGCGGCTTTGTCCAGTACCGCGGTGGAATTAATCAGCGGTGACTTTGCATCCAGCAGTTCTCCGGAGTAAGAGAAGAAAACGGAAGGAATACACAGGGTGCCGCTTCCAGCCCGGTTATACAGGATAAAGGCCGGTGAGTTAGGGTTCCAGGCGGTGTAACCCCTGGCCTCAAAAGTGGCTCTCAGCCCCCCGCTGGGGAAAGAAGAAGCATCGGGTTCCTGCTGCACCAGCGCAGACCCCTTAAATTTTTCAATGGCATGACCGTCTCCCGACACATCAAAGAAGGAGTCATGCTTTTCCGCCGTACCCCCCGTCAATGGCTGAAACCAGTGCGTGTAATGGGTGGCTCCTTTGGAAACTGCCCAGGTTTTCATGGCTGCCGCCACTTCGTCTGCTACCTTTCCTTCAATGTTCTCTCCCGTGCGTATAGCCTGGGATACCTTTTCGTAGGATTCTGCGGTAAGTAGTTCTTGCATCACTTCATCAGTGAACGTATTGGAGCTGTAGTATTCGCTCACTTTACCCGTGGGAATGTCCACTTCAGGTACGGTTCTCGACTGAGCTACCTGAATGGCTTTCCATCTAAGTTCTGACATAAGAAAAGGTATTTTTGTAGGAAGTATCTATATTTACAGCAAAATAAATACTTGAAATTTTTATTTTAAACTAAAAGTCAAAATTTAATGCGGGAAAGGCTACGTTTTTTATGGATTTACTATGCCTTTTGGGTGGTCTTCTTCATTTTTGCAAGAATATTATTCCTCGCTTACCATATAGAAGATTCCCGGAGCCTTACTTTGGAGCAGGTTTACGGCATTTTCCGCCACGGTATCCCTATGGACCTGGCCATGGCTGCCTACTACTCGCTCCTCCCCTTTTTATGGGTCACTTTCAGTAATTTTATTGACAAGGGCGTTTTCCAGAATACCTTCTTTTCCTATACGTTTATCCTGCTGACGCTCACTAACCTGATTGTGGTGGCTGACCTGGAGGTGTACAATACCTGGAATTTCCGCCTCGACAGCACCCCCTTAAAATTCCTGGGGAGTCCTAAGGAAGCCTTTATTTCTGTCAAAAGTTCGCCTGTTTTAAGGCTTTTCCTTAGTTACCTGATCCTGCTGGCCCTGGCCAGTGTGGTGGTATACCGCATAGTGGCGAATAAGATCTACGACTGGAAACATATCCGTAATTTTCCTTTCATTATTTACGGGCTGCTGATGACCGTGGCACTGATCCTGCCCATCCGGGGTGGCTGGGGCCCGAAAGTACTGAAACAGAGCTCGGTCTATTTTTCTACCCGTAATTTTGCCAATGTATCAGCGCTGAATGCCCCCTGGAACTTTTTCAGCTCCCTCCTGAACCGGGCATCGGTTAATGTTAACCCGTATACTTACCTCCCCCGTGAAACCCTGGATAAAAACCTGAAGAGCCTTTTTGCGCATAACGGGAAGACGGAAAAGGTAATCTCGGCCGGAGAAAAGCCCAATGTGCTGCTGATCGTGGTGGAAAACCTGACCGGGAAGATCGTGGATTTTAATTACGGGGGCGTGCCGGTAACGCCCTACCTGAACCGTCTGAAAAATGAAGGGATCTGGTTTGAGAATATGTATGCGGTGGCTGACCGGACGGATAAAACGGTGGTGAGTGTGCTGAGCGGCTACCCGGCCCAGCCCCGGCAGGCACTGGTGGAATTTTCGGATAAAATAAGAAAATTACCGTTTTTAAGCAGTATTTTTAACGACCAGGGCTATTCTACCCGGTTTTATTATGGCGGTGATGCCAATTTCCTGAGCCTGAAGCCTTATCTTTTTGCCAGTAATTTTGAGAAGATCCTGGTGAAGGCTGACTTTGATGAAGCCGGCGGGCTGACCTCGCTGGGGGCGCCTGACAGCGTGGTTTACCATAAATTCCTGGCCGATCACCGGAACGCCCATTCCCGCGCTTTTTTCAGCACCATCCTGACCCTTTCCAGCCATGAACCCTACGGCATTCCCGGCAGCGGTCCCCTGGAGGGTGCCACGGTGCAGGAGCAGTTTTATAATTCGCTCCACTATGCTGATCGCAGCCTGGAAGACTTCCTGGAAGAAGCCAAAAAGCAGCCCTGGTGGTCTAATACCCTGGTGGTGATCCTGGGAAATCACGGGCACAAGTGGCCCGAGGCGGCTAATAAGGCCGACAACTTCAGGATCCCGATGATCTGGACCGGTGGCGTGGTGAAAAAAGCCTTTAAAACCCGGCGGGTATACAGCCAGATGGATGTGGCCGCCACGGTTCTGGGCCAGCTGGGCATCAGCAGCCGGGAGTTCCGCTGGAGCAAGAATATCTTTGATAAGGCCACGCCCCCCTGGGCATTCTTTGTCTTCAATGACGGTTTCGGTTATGTAACAGATAAAGACCGCGTGCTGTTTGATAACATAGGCCGGCGGGTGATGGATCACCCCGGGGCCGTCCTCCCGCGGGAGCTGGACGCCGGCAAAGCCCTGATGCAGCGTACCTACCAGAGCTTCCTAGATCTGTAAAAAACTGACCGTTAACTAATTTTCCGGAAGCAGCACTGTGGAAAATTAATTATTTTAGCAGGCAGAAGCGCTATGAAAAGCAGCGCATCTCTCAAAGCTAAACATTTACCGATGAAAGTCTTATTACCCCTTCTCCTGTCTTTAACCCTTATTTCCTGCAGGGATGACTTTCCCGGCAGGTCTGAAACCTCCGGAACCCGGCTTACAGAAGTGTATTTTGATAAAGACAAAGTATATGTGTATGAATATAACAGCGACGGCCTGCTGGCCGTGGAAAAAAGTAAATGGCTGTATTCCGCCTACCGGTATGAGCCACGGGTGGTTTATATGGACCTCTATGAGGACCCGGGCCTGTACAGTAGCTCCTCGGTGATTTCCGAAAAAAGCCTGAACCGCAAGGACTGGGTTTCTCCTCAGAATACGAAGAAAACCACTACGGTTCAGTACCGGTTGGATCAGGATAAGAAGCTCATCAGCAGCACCGAACGTACGCCTGACGCATGGATGGAATACATTTACGGTGACGGCTCCCGGATCACGGAAGTACGCATGTATTATTCCGGGCAGCTGGGCGGCGTAAGAGAATATACGTATGACAGTAACGGTAACCTGACCCGCGATGAACATTACAGTATCCTGAAGAGCGGCGAAAGACAGGTAAACAGCATCACGGAATACGAGTTTGATCAAGGGAAGAATCCCTATTTCCACCTCGCCCTTGCCCGGCTCCCCGGCGAGAGAACCAATCCCAATAACATTACCCGGAAAAAGTATAGCGTAAGCGGCTACCCGGACTCGGAAACCCGGTATACCTATACCTATAATTCAGACGGTTATCCGGTGAGCCGGGACCAGGGAGATATGATGACCTACTACAAATACGGGAATTAAATGGCCACCGGCGCCTTAATGCCCGGGTACGGGTCATAATTCAGCAGCTCAAAATCCTCAAAGGTAAAGTCGAATACCGATTTTACCTCCGGGTTCAGTTTCATCACCGGCAGGGGCCGAGGAGTACGTTCCAGCTGCTTTCTGACCTGGTCCAGGTGGTTAGAGTAAATGTGGGTATCGCCGCCCGTCCAGACAAAATCCCCCGGCGCCAGGCCGCATTCCTGCGCAATCATCAGCGTCAGCAGCGCGTAAGATGCTATATTGAACGGTACACCCAGGAAAACGTCAGCGCTGCGCTGGTAGAGCTGGCAGGACAGCCGGCCATCAGCCACATAAAACTGGAAGAGAGCGTGGCAGGGCATCAGGGCCATCCGGGAGAGCTCGCCCACGTTCCAGGCCGACACCATGATGCGCCGGGAATCCGGGTTGGTTTTCAGCTGCTTCAGCACTTCTTTCAGCTGGTCGATCTCTCCGTTTTCCGAAGACCAGGCCCGCCACTGTTTGCCGTACACCGGGCCCAGGTCGCCGTTTTCATCGGCCCATTCGTCCCAGATGCTCACACCGTGCTCCTTCAGGTAGGCTATGTTTGTATCGCCTTTAATAAACCAGAGCAGCTCGTAAATAATGGATCTCAGGTGCAGCTTTTTAGTGGTGACCATGGGAAACCCCCGGCTCAGGTCAAACCGCATCTGGTAGCCGAAAACACTGAGTGTGCCGGTACCCGTACGGTCGGTTTTGGGGGTTCCTTCTTTTAAAATATGCTTTAAGAGATCATGGTATTGCTGCATTCCCTGGAAATTTTTGGTTACAAAGAAAGCAAATATCCCCCACAGCTCCAGCGCCGGTTCCGCTTTTTTACTTGACGGCCACTCCCCGGCTCACCAGGGTGGTGAAGATCCGGCTGAAATAAACCTCTTCTTCCTCGGAGCCGGCATACCGGTTTTCCATGAGGTAGATCTCCTTTATATGAGGCAGTTCCAGCAGGAAGTCCAGGTTACCCGCTACCTGGTTATAGCTGTAATCCAGTGATTTCAGCTTTTTTAAAGGCAGTACCTGGGTGGAAACGTTTTGCAGGTGATTATGGCCCACATCCAGGGTCTCCAGGTTTTCCGGGAGCGGCGGCAGCATGCTCAGCTTATTGTGGTGGGTATACAGGGTTTTCAGTCCGCGCATGGCGTGAATGCCGGCGGGCAGCTCCCCTATCTCGTTATAGGATATGGCCAGGGTTTCCAGGTTCTTCATCCGGGTAATGTGCGACGGCAGCGCGGTGAGCTGGTTACGGTAGAGGTCCAGCTCTTTCAGCTTTTTCATCCGGGCTATCTTCGGCGTCACCGTGGTGATGGTGTTAGCGTACAGGTTCAGGAACTGCACCTTCCTGATTTTCCGGACGTCTCTTGTGGTTACTTCGCTGATGGAGCTGTTGGCCAGGAACAGGTATTTTACCTTGCGATGGAGATAGGGAATACGGGTAAAGTGATTATCACTCAGGTTAATGGTAGTGGGTTTAAGCCCGCTGGTAAATTTAAGGGTGCCGTCACGCAGCAGGTTATTCTGGAAGGAGATCATGTTCAGCTTCGGATAATCTTTTTTATCCAACGTAGCGGATCTGATATAGTTATCTTTGAGAATGATGGTCTTCAGGTTCCGGAAACGCTTCAGCTGGTGCGGAAATTCTTCCAGGGTGTAGTCGGTCAGGTTAATGGTGGTAATGGTATCCTTCTGGGTTTTAAGGAAGGCTTCAAGGTCTTTTATATTACTGCGGGTAAACAGGGCTCCGGTCAGGGTGCGGCGGGGATTAACGGCGGCCACATCGTTAAATTTCCGGATCACTTTCATCCATTTTGCTTCCATATCTTTACGGAAACCGGCATCGGGGATTTCCCCCAGGCTATCATAAAAGCGAATCCGGTTCCTGTTTTGGGTGGTGTCTCTAATAGTCAGGTATTAGACCACGCTGTCTATTTTTCCTTCGGCGTCTAAATAGCAGCGGTAGTTGATGGATGAAAAATCATTGGATACGGCAGACCAGTTTATATGACGGTTAGCGGCGCTCAACTCTTTCCGGAATATGGCGGCATCGTCATCCCGGGTCACACGTCCTCCCGGAGGGCGGCTGGTTTGCTGCGCCGGGTTCTGGATGAATGTCTGGGTGCTGGTGGTCACTTTTTTGTCGGCCCCTACGGTTACCACTTGGCGGGTGGAACCAAAATACTGTTTTAAAGCCGTGGAATCACCCACGTAAACCATTTTTTGGGCTTCAGCGAAGTGGCTCAGCCATAAGCTTATAAGGAGAAGTACCGTTTTTTTCATCCGATCTGAAAGTTTAGTGAAACAAATATATAAAAGAATAATTAACTAACTAATTGATTAGTTTAAAAATTGATATTTATTTTTCCGGTTTTGAGCAATGCCTGCTTATTTTTGCGGCGAATACCTTCAATATGATCAAAAAACTTTTCTCCTACTTACTTTATTGTATTTACCTGCTTTTGATAGTGGGTGTGGGGCTTGAAATATTTTTGCGGTTTTACTCGCCTATCGAGGTACGGATCTCATCGGGAAAAGTGGTGCTTCCTAAAAACCAGAAATACCTTTTACCGAATAAAAGCTTTGATAAATTAGCCAAAAACGCGGTTCATACCAAGAACTCCTGGGGATTCCGGGGGGAAGAATGGGATCCGGCGTCACCGCGGGTGAAGGTGCTGTTTGTGGGGGGAAGTACCACGGAATGTTATTTTTCAGACGATAAAAACGTATGGACCTCCCTGTATGCGCGTCAGTTAGGGAAAGATTACCTGGTGAATAACGCCGGTTTGAACGGGCATTCCACGTTTGGGCATATTACCCTGCTGACCGAGTATATCCGGGATCTGAAGCCGGATTACGTGTTTTTCCTGGCCGGGATCAATGACGTGGCCGTATCCGAAAACGGTGCCAATGCCTTTGACAATAAGATTTCAGGGAATAACCTGGAGGGTTTTGTGATCCGGCTGGAAGAGAGGTCCAGGCTGCTGAACCTGCTCCACTCGTTTTACAGGAGCTACCAGGCCCGTAAGCTGGACCTGGCCGATAACCTGCAGTGGAACCTGGCCGATAAAAAGAGCAAATACCTGTATTCCGAAAAGGAAAAAGAGGAGATCTTCCGGAAGCACGAAGCCGCCCAGGCAGCGTATGCCGGCCGGCTGAAGCAGCTGATCAGCCTTTGCCGGTCCGTGAATGCCACGCCGGTATTTATCACCCAGCCTCTGCTTTTCGGTCGGGGTACGGATCCGGCCACGGGGATGGACCTGGGCAGTTTTCCCATCTACGGCATGACCGGCCGGGAGTATTACCAGAAGCTGGATTATTACAATGAGACCATGCGGAAAACCGGTGCAGAAAATGGCGTGGCGGTGATAGATCTGGCTGCTTTTTTACCGCACGACAGCCGGTATTACACCGATGACATGCACTTTTCAGATGCCGGTGCGGTGAAAATCGCAGAAATACTGCATAATAAAATTGAATTTGATTCCAATAAACAGTTGCATATTAAGGAATAAGTTCGTACTTTTGCACCTCAAATTTAATTTATCCAATAATATGTACGCAATCGTAGAGATCGCAGGCCAGCAATTTAAAGTTGAAGAGGGTCGTTACATCTATACCCATCGGTTAGAAGGTGAAGCGAACGCTGAGCTTGTTTTCGACAAGGTTCTTCTTGTTGAATCAGAAGGCGGAGTATCCATCGGAGCTCCTACCGTAGCAGGTGCGTCTGTAAAAGGCACCATTTTAGAGCATTTAAAAGGCGAAAAGGTAATCGTTTTCAAGAAAAAGAGACGTAAAAGTTACCAGAAGCAGAATGGACACCGTCAGGCCCTGACGAAAGTCCAGATCAACCAAATTGTGGGTGCATAAAAAAATTAAGAATTTTAAAACATTAGAATACAATGGCACATAAGAAAGGGGTCGGTAGTTCGAAAAACGGTCGTGAGTCGGAAAGTAAACGTCTGGGCGTTAAGCTTTTCGGAGGTCAGTCGGTGATCGCGGGGAACATCATCGTTCGTCAGCGCGGTACCAAGCACAATCCCGGTCAAAACGTAGGTCTTGGTCGTGATCATACTTTATTTGCTTTAACAGACGGCGTAATTAACTTCAAGAAAGGTCGTGACGGAAAATCTTTCGTACACGTTCTTCCCGGAGAAGCTCCTGCTGAAGCGTAAGGTAAAGGATAGGAATATTTTAAGAAAGAGGTCTCAGGACCTCTTTTTTTTCGCCCTAAAACTTTTAGATTAGGAATGTTGTTATAAAAAAATAGACATATATATAAAAAAATGCTCAAAAGAAACACCATGATATATACGGAGTTAAGCCCTAATCCTAACTCCATGAAATTTGTGCTTAATTACGAGATCGTGCCGGAGGGGTTGTCGTTTGATTACCCGAATAAGGCGGCCACCCTGGATGAAAAGAAGGCCTCTCCCCTGGCCTCTGACCTTTTCCTGTTTGATTTTGTGGAGCGCGTTTTTATTTCTTCCAATTTCATTACCCTCACTAAGCGGGAAGACATTGAATGGGAAGAGGTGATCGGCGATGTACGGAAATTTATCAAGATCTACTTTGATGAAAACCACCCGGTTTTCACGAAAAGTACCATTGACTCTAATACCCTGATCGTGCAGGGCAATGACTCACCCGTAGTGGCTAAGATCAAATCCACCCTGGATCAGTATGTGAGGCCGGCGGTGGAGTCAGACGGTGGCGCTATTAATTACTCCTCGTTTGATGAAGAGAGCGGCACGGTGAAAGTTCTGCTCCAGGGCTCCTGCAGCGGCTGCCCGTCAGCTTCCATGACACTGAAGGCGGGGATCGAGCGACTGCTGACGTCGATGATCCCTGAAGTGAAGCTGGTAGAAGCTGACGAGCTGTAAAAAATCAACGCATTTGTGGTAACCACATCCCCATTATAGCGCCGGCTATCCCGGTGCACAGGAGGAGTATGGCCAGTACCAAAACTCCGGAGGAGGCCAGCAGGAGGCCATTTCGTTTGCTTTCCGCCGCATAGCGGTACAGTTCATATACGCCCAGCATAACCGGCAGCGCATAAGTAGCCACCGATAAAAACGTCAGGAAGGGCCCGGAAAAGGTATGGGGATCAAAGCCCGCCGGCCTCCCGTTAACCAGCAGCCAGGCCATTAAAAAGACCCGGAAGAACCATACCCCGCTGGTGACCAGGAAGAGCCGGAACGCCCACACCTCGTGCTTCCGGATGTCTCTGCGGAGGGCCAGCCGGATGACGATCCAGGCAAACAGCAGGATGTACCCGCCCTGAAGCGTGATGCTGACGGCCATGCCGGTATCTCCGGCGGATCCCCGCGCCCAGGTGAAGATCATGCCTGCCGTGCTGACCAGCACCGCGGCTACCAGGTATACCTTTCCGAAGCTCCGGTGAAATGCGGGGAAGCGATTCCGGATCACCGGGAAAAACTGCAGCGGGCCACCTCCTACCAGCACCAGCGCCACCAGCACGTGCAGGCCCATGAGCACATTTCCGAACCAGTCGCCCGTGATGTACCCGTGGGGCAGCACTTCATTCCATTTCCGGAAATCTCCGGCCAGGGCGGACCGGTAATAAAATAAGACAATGTAGGCTCCGAAGAACCACTGCCCGAAGGTAATGACCCCGAAGCAGACCCGGCTCAGTACCCGGTGGATGACGTTTGCTTTCATAAATTATCACGTTTATAAAGCAAAACTATACCGGTGTAAACGGGTGGTTACCAGACAAATGTCCATTTCGGATGAAAGGCTTAAAAAGCGGATGAACCGTTTTTCCGGATCCGGCTCAGGTGGCGGGGCGTGATGCCCAGGTAAGAAGCGATGTATTGCAGCGGCACGTGCTGCAGGATGTTAGGATTTTGACGGGCAAACTGTTCGTAGCGCTCTTCCGCCGTGAGGTTAGCGATGTCCAGGGCCCGCTGCTTATTGAGCGCCAGCTGGTTATTTAAGACCCGAATGGTGTATTCTTCCTGGGTGGAGCCTTCGCGGGCGCCCGTTTCCACATCCTGGCGGGAGATCCGCAGCAGGTGGCAGTCAGTTATGCAGTGCAGGTATTCATGAGATACCGTACGGTTCATAAAATGGAAATACGAGGTGAAAAAACGGCTGTCGTTATTCAGGTCGTTCGTAATCTCATTGCCATCGGCATCCAGGTGATAATTCCGCATATACCCGGATACAATGAAATTATGGTATTGAGGAACCTTACCGGCTTCTTCCAGGAGGGTATTTTTAGGGACAAACTGCGGCACAAACAGTCTCCGGCAGATCATTTTGTCTTCCTCCGGCATGATCAGGAGTTCTGAAACATAATCAAACAGCTTTTCGTAGTAGTAGTCCATAGCTCAGCGTAATTCTTCCATCGCTTTGTTAATTTCAGCCAGTTGCCTGGTTTTCGAAAGCACGGAAGGCGCTGCCACGCGGTCTTTGCAGTCAAACAGCGCGCATTTTTCGCAGGTCTGCCCCACCTCTTTGCGAAGGATGGCGGGGTCATCCAGGAAGGCCAGTTTAGATCGCACGGTATCGTCTATTTCCAGGCCCAGGGTGATGCTTTCCTGCCCGCCGTCTTTGGAGGTTTTGGCCAGGGCTATCTCAAAATAGTGGTGCCCCATGCTTTCAAAATTAGACACCTGGGTCTTCAGGATACGGGCATTGCCCTGGGACAGAACCTCGTCCAGGATGCTGATCCCTGACCACCTGCGGCAGTAGTGCCCGTTCCGGTTTTCCTGGGGATCGTGCTGGCCCACCAGGTGGATCTCCTTGATCAGGCGCGGACCCCGGCTGCCGTCAGAAGAGGAAAACTTCAGGAAATACAGCTTTTCCAGTTGGAAATAAGCCGGTAGCAGGGAGAAAAGGCGGTAAAAAACGGTTTCTTCAGAGACCGGGAACTGGTCCAGCAGGTGGAAAAACCGCCGGTGACTGAACCGCGGTTCTACCAGGACCTTCCGGACCTCCTTCACCAGCGTGGTTTTCGGAATAAGGATGCAGGCGGCAAAGTAAGACGCTTTGAAGTTATTAAAAACTTCATCAAAAGAATGCACGCTCACCCAGGTGGAGGTCAGCGGGCGCACCCGGATGCCCATAAAGCGGAAGCCCGACTCGCGCGCCAGGGCAAAGATCCTCTGCTTTTCACTCAGGTTACGGTTAAGAAAGAATTTTTTCGATTTGGGAACCAGCACGGTCCGTAAGCCGGCCAGTGCGGGGTGCTTTTCACCGTCAAACGTATCGGTGGCGATCTGGTGGCTGGTGCGCAGGTATTTTTTGAGGTTACCTTCCGTTTTTTCTTCGCCGGGCAGAAAGGTATCGGCCAGGTCTTCCAGCTCCTGGAAATAGTTTTTATGAATCTCCAGGTAAGAGCGCAACACCGCAAAATACAGCTTTTCCACGCTTACATTGTAGCTCCGGCCTATCTTGATCAGGGTGTTTACCAGGGCGCTGAACTTGACCGGGGCATCGGCTATGATCTCGATAATATGGGCGGGATCTATCCCGAAAAACTCGAAAGGGATATCCGTAAAGAACTTGTTTTTCAGGATTTCACCGGTAGGTCCCAGCGCTTTTTTCAGGTCGGAAGAGATCAGCTCATCGTATTCCACGCCCAAAGCCCGGGCCAGATCCAGGATTTTATCGGTTTTGGGGTACTTTTTCCCCTTTTCAATCTCGTTCAGGTAAGACGGGGAAATGTCGCTGCGTTCGGAGAGCTCCTGGAGCGACCAGCCTTTTTCCTGGCGGAACTGTTTGAGTTTTAACCCGAAAATCAGTCTTATGGGGTCTGTTTTCTCCTTCATAATCCTGATGTGGGCTTAAAATTACAGCTTGAATTCAGAGAAGACGAGGTGCACTTCCGGTCCCACTCCTATAAGCGGATTTTGGGTTTTGGATTTCAGGATCATGGAAGTGTTATTGATCTGAATTAACTCAAAATCTCCTTCGAACCCGATAATATCAATGTCTAACGTTTTTTTATCGTCTCCGATGGCCCAGGTTCCCTTGTTAATAATGCTTTTGCTGTTTTTATCCACTCCCCTGACTTCCTGGTTCTTCTTAAATTCAAAAGCCATGCCGTACAGCATGGTGGCCTCCGACTTCAGCTGTCCGTCACTGATGGTAGTTCCCTGGGTATTCGTATATTTATCCAGTTGCCAGCCATGCGCTACCAGCAGTTCATCAGCGGTTTTACCTTCTGCACTGAGGTTCGGATCCTTGCAGGCTGTGAAAATAACCGCGAATAATGAAATTAAAACAAAATTTTTCAATTTACTTTTGAGTTTGATTTATATAACAACGCTGGATAATGGTTACAAATTTAAAAAGGAAATGGATAGTTTTTGGATTCGTGCTGCTTTTTGTTTCCATTTACCGGGTTTCCGGCCAGAACTGCACTGGTGCGCAGGACTTCTCTTTCAGCCCTTCGCAGGGGGGGATCAACTGGCGCCAGTTTCCTGAATTCTCCCTACCCTTTACCATCATTTATAGCGGCAGCCAGGCCATTTATGACCCTGACGCCCTCCTGAAAAGAGGTTTTACCCACGTTTCCAATCCTAACGGCATCAGCAGCCTGCCCACTACAAACCGGGCCTATATCTATTATGGTGTGGCCAATGCCGATCAGCCCTGGCGGAACTATAAGTCGCCCTACGGGAACGATATGAACGTTTATCACCGCAAATGGGACGATGACCTGGTCTGGTTCCGTACCCAGAACGGCGGCAGTTCCGCGGTGGATATCTTTTGCCTGGATATTGAAACCCACCATAAGTCGCGGGATTCCGTGCTGGCCCTTAAAACCAGGAGTTTTGTACCAGCCGAGATCCGGGCACTGAGCGATGAGGCCTTCATAGCCCGGTATCAGAAGGACATGCAGGATCTTTATGCCTACGCGGCGGCTTATATTAAACAAAGGGTGAATGCGCGCGTGATCACGGCCTACGGCGATGTGCCCATAGCGAACACCTTTACCAATATCCAGGGCCCCTCCTGGGAAAAATGGCAGACAGACCCTGGCCTGCTGAATTATATCGCCTATGATTTTCAGCAAAAAAAGGCCGGTGGAAGTTATTACGCGCTCATGGATGTGCTTTCTCCCAATGCCTATTTTTATTACGATTACCCCCATATTTTTGCCGGGGAGTACCTGTCTTACCTAATGTTTCAGACCGAAGCTAACCGGGCCTGGTCGGCCCGGGACCAGTGGATATTTCTCTGGAACCGCTACAGTTATACGCCGCAGTTTACGGGAAAGAACATCCGCCCGTGGATGTCAGAGGCCATGGCCATTTTCCCCTTCTTTTCGGGAGCCCGGGGCATCTGGCTGTGGGATAATATGGAACCTTCCGCGGATTATTCAGGGTACGGATATTTTATGAAAGGGCTTTACCGGCTTTCTGCTTTTCGCTCGTTTTTTGAGGGAGATCACCAGTTGGTGCAGCCGGTATCTGCCCGGGACTACAATGAAAATAAGCAGCCGGTATGGCGGGGCGTATATAAAGACGGGCGCCTGCTGGTAGCTGCACATAACCCGTGGGCCAAATCTGAAAATGAGCAGGTTACGATTACTATAAATTACGGAAGCCTGAAAGAAACCATCACCCTGAAGGGCTATGAGGTGTTCCTGTGCTCGTATGCGGCAGATGCCGTGGCGGGCAATGAACCGGCCCTGACCAGCCTGACCGTGTACCCTAACCCGGCGGAGGGGCCGGTGAGTTATAAAGTGAAAACCGGGGGCGAGCGCTTTCTCCGCCTGTCGGTTTCGGATGAACTGGGCCGGGTACTGCACCGCGAAGAGGTGGATACCCAGGGAGCCGCCGAATACACTGCCAGCCTGGACGTCCGGAAATATAAAATGCATCAATTATACCTGCGGGTAGAAGGCGGATCCTTCAGCCACACCCGCAAAATCCTTATCCAGCCATGAACCGTTTAAAATACGAAACCAGCCCCTACCTGCTGCAACATAAAGATAACCCCGTACACTGGTATCCCTGGGGTCATGAGGCCCTGAACGAAGCCCGCACGCAAGACCGGGTGATCCTGCTGAGCATAGGCTACTCGGCCTGCCACTGGTGCCATGTGATGGAACACGAGTGTTTTGAAGATCAGGAGGTGGCCGGTTTTATGAATGCGAATTTTATAAATATCAAAGTAGACCGGGAAGAACGGCCCGATATAGACCAGATCTATATGGAAGCCCTGCAGAATATGGGGATCCGCGGGGGCTGGCCCCTGAACGTTTTCCTGCTTCCCGGCGGGGAGCCGTTTTACGGAGGTACCTACTTTCCTAAGGGCCGGTGGATGGAGGTGATGGCGGGCATAGTAAATGTCTTTCAGCACCGCCGGGAGGAAGTAACGGCATCAGGTAGAAGCTTTGTTAAAAGTCTAAATACAAAAGACTCGGAGAAGTATTTGTTCGGAAAATCATCAGATATTTCGATTTATACGAAGGAAGAGCTAAGCCTGATCAGTGAAAAGCTGGCCGCCGACTTTGATACCCAAGATGGGGGAATGAAGCGGGCGCCTAAGTTTCCCATGCCCCCGCTCTGGAACATGATCCACCACCTGGCGGATTTTACAGCGAATCCCCACCTGGAGGAACACCTGGAATTTACCCTGGGCCGGATGGTGCTGGGCGGGTTGTTTGACCACGTGGGTGGGGGCTGGACCCGCTACTCGGTAGACAGCTACTGGAAGGTACCTCATTTTGAAAAAATGCTGTATGATAATGCGCAGCTGATGAGTCTTTATGCTTCCGTGGCGGGGCGGTCAGACCTGCGCGGGCTTTACCGCTGGGCCGTAGACCTTACCTATACCTGGCTGATCCGGGAAATGAGCCAGGAAAACGGGGGGATATTTTCAGCCCTGGACGCGGATTCCGAAGGCGAAGAGGGGAAATTCTATGTCTGGAGCCTGGAAGAGGTGGAAAAGGCACTGGGGGCAGACGCTACCCTGTTTATCCGGGAGTACGGGATAGTGAAAGCGGGCAACTGGGAGCATGGTCATAATATCCTGCACCTGGAGCACCTGCCGGCGGATTGGGATAAAATAAAGGAATCACACGAAAAACTGCTCGAATTGAGGGAAAAAAGGGTGCATCCCGGGCTGGATGATAAGATCATCACTTCCTGGAATGCCCTGATGATCTCCGGCCTGGCAGAACGCAGCAGGGTTTTCGGTAGTGATTTCACCTATGCCCGGGAAAAGCTGGATTACCTGAACCGGGAACTGACCTTTTCGGGTCAGAATGAAGACGGCGACCGGGCCACCGGCGTGTTTCACCAGGCCGGGGAACGGAAGATTCCCGGTTTCCTGGACGACTACGCCGCGCTGATTCGGGCCAATACCGATATGTACGCCCTGAGTTTTGATGAAAAATACCTGGAAATGGCCCTGCAACTGAGCCGGTATGCCCTAGCTAATTTTTATGATCCGGAAGAAGAGCTGTTTTTTTATACCGATGTTCAGGCCGAAAGGCTGATTGCCCGGAAAAAGGAGCTGTTTGATAACGTGATCCCTTCTTCCAATTCCATGATGGCCAAGAGCCTGTATTTCACGGGGAGGTATACGGGTCAGCAGGAATACACGGAGATGGCCCGCCGGATGTTTGCCCGGCTGAAGCCGCTCACTCTGCAGGATCCGCAATGGCTGAGCAACTGGACAGACCTGGGCCTTCTCCTGAGCCGGAAACAGGTAGAAGTGGTGGTTACCGGGCCTGATTATGGTCAGTGGATACCGGTTTTACGGGAGCGTGACCCCTCTCCTGCCACGTTATACTTCGGGGCGGCCGATGAAAGTACCCTCCCCGTGTTTGAAGGCCGGTTTACTGGAAAAAATACCGTTTACATGTGCGAAGACTACGCGTGCCGCTTACCGGTGTTCTCGCTGGAAGAAGCCCTGGCCCATGAAAATCAATAGCCTCTCAGAAACCGCGGTGACCATCACCCTGGGGGAAGTGATTTCCATGGACATGCACCGGGAAGTGATGCGTTTTTGTGCCTTTCTCCAGGAATCAGCGGCGGAAGAGCTGGTGGAGCTGGTACCGGGCTATAGCTCGGTCACGGTGTTTGTCAGCGTGGAATTTTACCGGCGGCACCGGTCGCTGAAAGAATATTTCTCGGGAATCTGTGCCCAATACCGGCCGGAGGAAAAGCATGAGCTGCCCCTAAACACCCGAACGGTGGATATCCCGGTGGATTACAGTGGAGAAGACCTGGAGGAGGTGGCGCGCCACGCCGGGCTATCTGTAGGAGAAACGGTGGATATTCACTCGAAAGCCGACTATGTGGTGGCGATGATCGGCTTCCGGCCGGGCTTCCCCTACCTGCTGGGCCTGGACCCGCGGCTGAGCATGCCCCGGAGAAGCACCCCGCGCGTACGCGTGCCTAAGGGGGCGGTGGCTATCGGCGGTCAGCAGACGGGCATTTATCCCGGTGAAAGCCCCGGAGGCTGGCATATCATAGGTTATACGGCAGAAGAGCTGTTTGATGTGAACCGTAATCCCCCTAACCTGCTGCAGGTGGGTGATACCGTGAGATTCCGGGCGCTGTGAGAGAAGCCTATTTAAAAGGCGGTGCTGCAGTAAGAACGCCGCCGCTGTGAGAGTGTGAAGCCTCTTTAAAAGAGGGTGCTGTAGTGAGAGTGCCGCCGTTGTGAAGGAGTGAAACCTCCTTAAAAGACGTCGCTGCAGTGAGAATCCCCCCGTAGGGAAAAAACCCTTAGAAAGGGAATTGGCGATGCTATAATTTCGTATTAAAAAATTAATCTGGTAATTATGCGAAATATTTGTAAATTTATACAATCATCTATTTGTCTAATTCGATGAGGTGAACCGGGTACTTTTCCGGTGAGACCTGCCTGGTCATCCATAAAGAAAGGCATGAGCGGAAGCCCATGCCTTTGCTATTTATTCGATCATTACTTTTAAGATTTTTTCGTGTCTTTTGAGCAGCAGGACTTGCCTTCCGCCTTGGTTTCATTTTTAGCTGACGCGTCGGCTTTGGCACCGTCTGCGTGGCAGCTGGCTCCTTCTTTCTTGCTGTCAGTTACAGAATCTTCCTTTTTAGAACAGCAGGAAGAGGTTTCCTTTTTCTTGTTTTTCTTCTTCCCACCTCCATCAAATGCAGAAGCCGAGAAGCCTAAAATCAGGACGGCGGAGAATAACGAAACTATTTTCTTCATAATTTTTGTAGGTATTTATATTGAATAAGCTAATATTATGCCAATTATGATGCAATGATCTCATAACTGTGTGTAATTTCGGCAGAAGGCCGTAATTGGGCCGTTGCAGAGCAATATTTATCCATAGAAAGTGAAATGGCTTTCTCTACCCGGGCCGGGTCCAGCTCACCATATAACTTGTAATGGATATTAATCTTCTTAAAAGGCTTCATCTCGGTACCTTCAATCTGCTCCCGCTCGCCGGTCACCTCAATTTTAATGTCTTTGAGCGGTTGACGCTGCTTTTTCAGGATCAGGATGAGGTCTATGGAGGTACATCCGCCCAGTCCCATCAGCATCAGCTCCATGGGGCGTGCACCGGCATTTTTCCCGCCGATATCCACGGCAGCGTCCATATTTACCACCACCGATGACATGCCCCTTCCTTCCATGTGGAAGGCGTCATCTACTCTGTTGAGTTCAATTTTCATATCTTTAAACTATTAATGGGTATTTCTGTATATCCTGCCGGTTTTTACCGGCAGGATATTACAAAGTTACCAAATTAATCTTTATGCGCCTTCGCCGTTTTCTGGCAACATCCCGGCAGGGCGTCATGGGCTTTCTGATCGGCTACTACCTCGTCAGCATCGTACCCGATCTTCGAGATTTTGTCTTTCAGTTCGTCTTTGCTGACTTTTTTGGGGTTATAGACCACGTTAATGGTGTGATCTTTCAGGTCCACATTTACGGCCTGTACTCCTTTTTCTTTGCCCAGGTTAGACTCTACGGTCTTTTTGCACATGCCACATTTCACGGATGAGGCGAAGCTCACTTCGTCGGTTTTGTGTTTTTGGGCGGAAGCGCCGAGGGTGAGGGCTAATACGAGGGTTAATACTCCGATTACTTTTTTCATGATATAATTGATTTTAAATTAGTTACTTGTCTTTCAGACGGACTTACTTTTTTTTGAAAAAAAGTAGGCGGTAGCGGCCGTCCGTAAAAAACATTCACAAAATAATGTCCTCTTTTCAAACGGACTATTTTGTGAGGATAAGGTACATTTTATTTATTTTAAAGCGATTCATATTCTTATTTGTATAAAATTTTAACTTTCAATCTTTAACCATTCAGTGATTTGCTTGGTGTACTTAACTTCTAAAAGTGGTTCTTCACCTGACTCATAGCTACTTTATCTTGTAACGAAATCCGGTGTACACCGTGGCGCCGGTGACCGGACCCCAGATGCGGCCGGCGTCAAATTCGGGGCCGAAGGGCTGGGAGGCGCTGATGACCGGGTTTTTCATTTTGAAACCGGTGAGGTTTTCGCCGCCTACGTAGACCTCCAGTTTGGGATAGTTACGGGAGATCTGGCCGTTCAGGTTGATGTAGGTGGGCGCGTATTGGGAGGTCATCTCCGCGTAGCTCATGTCATCACCGATGGGGTGGCTGACGGGAATCCGCTGGCGCCCGTTGACGTGCAGGGTGCCGTCCAGCTTCCATTTGTCGTACGGGAAGCTGTAACCTATGTTCAGCAGCAGGCGATCCTGGGGCAGGAACATCTTGTCCATCAGTACTTTCTCACCCATAGGCTTGCCTACGGTTTGCTTGTTATTCACATACCGGTAACCCGCTTTAAATTCCCAGCCGTTGACCGGACCGTATGTCAGCTCTAGCAGGGCACTGTTCGTGCGCGACTTGCCCTCCAGGTTATAGAAATACAGGTAGCCGTCGTGCTCCATATCCGAGATCATCTGGTTCTCAAAGCGGGTATGATAGAACTCACCCGACAGGGAAAGGTTAGGCAGGAAGTCGATCACGTAGCTCCCGCCAAACGTCCAGGATACCTCTGGCCGGAGGTCTTCCAGGATACGCACCGATCGACTGCTCACCAACATTCCGTAGCCCTCGGCAAAGGGATTCGGCACCCGGTAGCCCCGACCGGCGGAAAGCCTTAACGTATGGTTTGCGGCCAGTTTTTGCATGATATGAACCCGGGGAAGGAAAAAGTTTCCGTAGAGGTTGTGGAAATCATTTCTCAGCCCCAGCAGGATGCTGGTCTTGTCGGTATTTTTATAGTTATACTCAAAGAAAAGGCCCGGAACCACCTCATTTCTATCCAGGAAGATACTGCCGTATTGTTCATCAAATACGTCATTCAGGAAGCTCAGCCCCGTTTTGTAGGTATGATTGGTATTCCCGAAGATGTCCTGGTAGATGAGGTTACCGTAGAGGGTGTTCTGCTTTCCGAAATACGGGGTCTTCCCAAACCACGATTCCGAGTCGTGCAAGGTACCGTTCAGGATCAGGCCCAGCCCCCGGTAAGGCGCTTCCGGGAACAGCAGGGCGGTTTTGGAGAAAAGCTCGTAGCGTTTTGTGTTATTCTGAAAGCCGTAGAGGCCGGGAGTAGACGTATTGCTTTTAAAGCCTGTCTGCCCTCCCGCCCGGTCTTCGGAGAGAAAGCGGCCGCCCACCTGAGCCATGAGGCGCTCGCCGCTGTATTTCCAGCGATTCAGGAGGTTGATCTGCTGGTATTTAGGCAGGTCACGGAAGCCGTCATCGTTCTGGTCAATTTCAGACTTCAGGAGCGAGCCGTGGCTCAGCAGGGCGTAGGACCATTTTTGATTTTTCAGCTTCCGGGCTATATTCAGGTTGGCCTCTGCCCTGCCGAAGGTGTTAAAGTACATGTTTAACAACAGCTTTTCGGGCAGGTCGGGCTTTTTAAGCTCCACATTCACCTGGCCCACCATGTTTTCAGCGCCGGTAACTACCGAGCCCACGCCTTTACCGATATCGATAGACTGGATCCAGGTGCCGGGTATGTAGTTCATGCCAAAGGTCTGGCCCAGGCCGCGGATGGCCGGGATATTTTCTGTGGTGGTCTGCACGTAAGAGCCGCTCATGCCCAGCAGCTGGATCTGCCGCGAGCCGGTCACGGCATCGGTGTTACCCACACTGATGGAGGCATTGGTTTCAAAGCTCTCCGAGAGGTTACAGCAGGCTGCTTTCAGTAATTCTTTGGAACTGATGATCTGGGTATGGATGGGTGACATCTTATCCAGGGCAGTTCCGGCGGATTTGACCACCACTTCCTGCAGATCGGTGGTGTTTTCCTTCATGATCAGCACATAAAACCGGTCGCCGGAGGCATACAGGGTATCCGGCTTAAAGCCTATAAAGCTGAAAGTCAGCCGCTCTTCAGCCGGGATACGGGCTATGGAAAACATGCCGTTTTCATCGGTCATTACGGCGGTCTGGGGTTTCCCGGCCCATGAAACGGTGGCTCCCGCTATGGCGGAATTGGTTTGGTCGGCTACTTTTCCCTTCACGTTCTGTGAAAGGGCAGCCGCACTATGAAATAAGAATATTGCAATGATAAGTCGGTTCATAAATACATAAAATTACGGATAAAAAAGAAAAACCTTTTTTACCGCAATCTCATATAATGAACTGCTCATTCAGAAGGTACAGGGGAAGTAAAAGCGGCGGAGAAGAATCACTGTGGTGAAGAACGGGTTCCTGTGAAAGAACCACCGCTTCCGGCTCAAACCGGAATACCGGAATGGAAATTTCCTCCGCTATGAAAGGGCTGAAAGCCAGGTTAAATGTAGGCTGAACTGCGTTAGCCGCCTTATTTACCTTATAAGTGACCTCGCAGCATACCCCCTTTTTCAGGGTAACGGCATCGGAAGGTGTGGCATCCACCCGATCACCGGCACAGGTTTCCAGGTGGAAAGACAGGGTTTTGGTTTTAGTAATGGTGCAAAGGTGCTCAAACCAGGCAAAAGAATGCGAACTTACGAGAACCGTAAGCGCCATGCTGAATGCCAATATTTTTTTGAGCTTTTGTGCCATTATCTCTCTAAACGGAATAAGGAGGGAAATAATTCAAGTTTTCGGTATATTTTTTATCGATATGGTTCCCGACAGCTGCGTTGGCAAGTTTGTGGCTTCCACCCTTACTTGTGTTCGAACTGACGGGTTAAGCGTTTCGGGTATTAAGCAGGGAACTTCACCCTGCCGGCTCGTACGCCGTTTCACTTTTGATCTCCCCCATCACGAAAATCGACTGGGTGGAACCGATGTTCTCCAGCCCGGCCAGTTTGTTCATGATAAAGCTCTGGTATTCGCGCATGTCGCTCACTACCACTTTGATCAGGAAGTCGTAATCCCCGGAAATATTCAGGCACTCCACCACTTCAGGCATGGCTACGATGGCTCTTACGAACTTCGCACCGGCCTCGCGGGCATGCTCTTTCAGGCGGATATTGCAGAGCACCATCAGGTCTTTGCCGATCTTCTCGCGGTCTACCAGGGCTACGTATTTCTTGATGACGCCCTCGTTTTCCAGCCGGCGAATACGCTCATACACGGGTGTGGCGGAGAGGTTCAGCCGCCCGGCCAGCTCTTTGGTCGTCAACTTGGCGTCCTGCTGCAGGTAGCGGATGATGTCGCGGTCGGTATCGTCTAGTTTTATCATATCGAAAAGATGATGGTCTTTTGGCGTTATTTACGGCACAAAATTAGAAAATAAATCAAATTTATAGCATTTTTTCAGATAAATTATCTATATTTTATTAAATTGACTTATATTTTTATCTTTTGTAGTATATTTGGAGGCAAATAGTTTAGAAAAGGGCAGCTTATGTCAACTTTAAAAGAAGAGCTTCAGAAGCGGATATTGATACTGGACGGCGCCATGGGCACCATGATCCAGCGCTATAAATTAACCGATGCAGATTACCGGGGCGAGCGTTTCCGCGACTTCCCCCACGATATCAAAGGAAATAACGACCTCCTTTCGCTGACGCGTCCTGACGTGATCCTGGCCATTCATAAAGAGTACCTGGATGCGGGTACGGATATCCTGGAAACCAACACTTTCAGCGGTACCTGGGTGGCCCAGGATGATTATCACATGGCCGACCTGGTCTATGAGATCAATTTTGAGGGAGCCCGGCTGGCCCGTCAGGCGGCCGATGAATATACCCGGGCTAACCCCGGAAAGCCGCGCTTTGTGGCGGGATCCATGGGGCCCACTACCAAGATGGCGTCGCTGTCGCCGGATGTGAATAACCCCGGCTTCCGGGCCATTACGTTTGACCAGCTGGTAGACGCCTTCGGCACGCAGGTGAATGCGCTGATCGACGGCGGGGTAGATTGCCTGCTGATTGAAACAGTGACCGATACCCTGAACTGTAAAGCGGCTCTTTTTGCGGCCAATACCATCATTGAAGAAAGAAAAGCGGCTGATCCGGGTTTTGAAATGCCACTGATGGTGTCCGGTACCATTACGGATCAATCGGGCCGGACCCTTACCGGTCAGACTTCTGAGGCCTTTTACAACTCCGTTTCGCACGCCGGCCTTCTTTCCATAGGCCTGAACTGTGCCCTGGGCGCCCGGGCCATGAAGCCTTACCTGGCGGAGCTGAGCCGGGTGGCCGACTGTTTTGTGAGCGTGTACCCCAATGCCGGGCTTCCGAATGAAATGGGCCAGTACGATGAGTCGCCCGAGTATATGGCCGACCAGGTGAAGGAGTTCCTGGAGGAAGGCTACGTGAATATCCTGGGCGGATGCTGCGGTACCACGCCGGACCACATCCGGGCTTTTGCCGAGCTGGCCAAGGGTTATGCCCCCCGGAAACGACCGGAAATAGAACCCCTGCTGCGCCTGAGCGGGCTGGAACCCATGACACTGACCCGGGAGCTGGGCTTTGTGAATGTGGGAGAAAGGACAAACGTGACTGGCTCCAAAAAGTTTTTGAGACTGATTAAAAGTAAGAAATATGACGAGGCGCTCAGTGTGGCGCTGGACCAGGTGGAAGGCGGTGCTAACGTGATCGACGTCAATATGGACGAGGGCATGCTGGACGGTGTAGACGCTATGACCACTTTCCTGAACCTGATGGCCTCCGAGCCGGAAATCTCGCGGATACCCGTGATGGTAGACTCCTCCAAGTGGGAGATCATTGAAGCCGGGCTGAAGTGTGTGCAGGGCAAGGGCATCGTGAACTCCATTTCCCTGAAAGCCGGCGAACAAGAGTTTATCCATCAGGCCAAAACCGTCCTGAAGTATGGAGCGGCGGTGATTGTGATGGCCTTTGATGAAGACGGACAGGCCGATACCACCGCACGACGGACTGAAATAGCGCAGCGCTCCTACGATATCCTGGTGAACCGGGTAGGTTTCCGACCCCAGGACATCATCTTTGACCTTAACATTTTCCCGGTAGCTACGGGGATCGAGGAACACCGGATCAATGCCGTGTCCTTCTTTGAAGCCACAAAATGGGTTCGCGAAAACCTGCCCCATGCCCATATCAGCGGCGGGGTGAGTAACGTATCGTTTTCTTTTCGAGGCAATGACCGCGTAAGAGAGGCCATTCACTCGGCCTTTTTATACCACGGGCGGCAGGCCGGGATGGACATGGGGATTGTGAACCCCGCCATGCTGGAAGTGTATGATGATATCCCTCAGGACCTGCTGAAAGCGGTGGAAGACGTGCTGCTGAACCGCACCGATGATGCCACCGAAGTGCTCCTGGAAATGGCGGAAGGCCTTAAAGGAGAGGGTAAAACCGATGAAAAGGCCGTGCAGGAATGGCGTACCCTGCCCGTGGCCAAGCGTATAGAACATGCGCTGGTCAAAGGCGTGGTGGAATACATAGACGAGGATATCGAAGAGATCCGGCACCAGTTTCCCAGTCCTTTGCAGGTGATTGAAGGGCCGCTCATGGACGGTATGAATGTGGTGGGCGACCTTTTCGGTGCCGGCAAGATGTTTCTGCCCCAGGTGGTGAAGTCGGCCCGGGTGATGAAGAAGGCCGTAGCCTACCTCTTGCCCTTCCTGGAAGAAGAAAAGCTGAGATCGGGCAATACTACCCAAAATAACGGGAAAGTGCTGATGGCCACGGTGAAGGGCGACGTGCACGACATCGGGAAGAACATTGTGGGCGTGGTGCTGGCCTGTAATAATTATGAGATCATAGACCTGGGCGTGATGGTTCCGGCTGAAAAAATCCTGGAAGAGGCCGAAAAACACCAGGTAGACGCCATCGGTCTGAGCGGGCTCATTACACCCTCACTGGACGAAATGGTGTATGTGGCCAAAGAAATGCAGAAACGGAATATGGATATGCCGCTACTGATCGGTGGTGCCACTACCTCCCGGGCGCACACAGCGGTGAAGATCGATACCTGCTTTGACGGACCGGTGATTCACGTGCTGGATGCTTCCAAATCCGTGCCTGTAGTAAGTAACCTGCTGAGCAAAGAGCAGCGCGACGGGTACATCCAGTCGGTGAAAACAGATTACGCCCGCTTCCGCGAAGATTACCAGAAACGCCAGGGGGTGAAGGCCTACATCAGCCTGAAGGAAGCGCGGGAAAACAAGCTGAAGGTAGACTGGAAAAGCTATGAGATTCCGGTTCCCCAATTCTTAGGAACAAGGACTTACGAAAACTATAATTTAAAGGAGATTGCAGAGTATTTCGACTGGACCCCCTTCTTCCAGGCCTGGGATCTGCACGGTCATTACCCCAAGATCCTGAATGACGAGGTGGTGGGACAAGAGGCACAGAGGCTTTTTGAAGACGCCAAAAAAATGCTTCAAACCCTCCTGGAAGAAAACTGGTTCGATGCCCGCGCGGTGATTGGTTTCTGGCCCAGCAACGTGGAAAATGATGACACCCAGTTGGTCTATGACTTTACGGATACCGAGATTCAGTGTGACTGCAAGCTTCCCGGCCACGCGCATCACGTGTTTAAGCCGGATCGTGAGAAGGTGATTGCCAAAATCCAGCATTTACGCCAGCAGGGCAAGAAAGGAAGCGGGATTCCTAACCTGTCGCTGGCCGACTTTGTGGCACCGGTAGAAACCGGCAAACAGGATTATTTCGGGGCGTTTGCCGTAGGAATTTTTGGTGCAGAGAAGATCGCCAAGGCGTATGAAGCGGAGTTTGACGACTATAACGCCATCATGGTAAAAGTGCTGGCCGACCGTTTCGCCGAGGCCTTCACCGAGCTGCTTCACGCCAAAGTGCGGAAAGAACTTTGGGCCTACCAGACCGACGAGCAGCTGACCAATGAGGAGCTCATCAAAGAGAAGTATGTGGGTATCCGGCCCGCGCCAGGCTATCCGGCCTGCCCCGACCATAACCCTAAGCGCGACATCTTCCGGCTGCTGAATGTAGAGCCCAAGATAGGCCTGCGCCTGACGGAGAGCCTGGCCATGTGGCCGGCATCCGCAGTATCGGGCTTCTACTATGCGCATCCGCAGTCGCGTTATTTCGGCCTAGGCAAGATCGAAAAAGACCAGATCGAGGATTACGTGCGGGTGCGGGAGGTATCAGTGGAAGAGGCGGAGCGGTGGCTGAGCCCGGTGCTGAATTATTGATGGGGCTGTAAGGAACGCAGATAGCGTGAATGATGATTCAATCTTTTCAGATTACGCAGAGAGCTAAGAAATTCTCATAATCACCAATATTTAGTAAAATAACGAAATATGTAATTAGATTTTTGGCTAAATCTCTTTTAAACTCTATTTAGCTCCGGTATTATTCACTTCACCTTCACATACGTCTCCTTAATGATCTGCTTAATCCCCAGCTCAGGAATAGCCTCTTCCCCGCTCTGGATGAGCGTGTCCCCTTTGAACTCCAGCGTGAAGTGGAATTGCTTTCCCTCCCATTCGCGGTAATTGCAGAAATCCAGGTTTTCGGTGTAGTCATGGCCGGCGAGCTGGTACGTGCCGGCACCACTGACATAAAGCTGGTTCAGGCTGTCGGTGCCTTTGGCTTTGTCGTGATTAAAGAAGGAAAAGTGAGTGCCGTTAAAGATCTTCAGCATCTCGGTGCGGGAGGTGTCTACGCTTACATGGGTGGTGTCTGCCCCTTTGATGGTAGTGGAGTGTAACATCCGGTAGGTGCCGGATAAGGCTCCGGTTTCCTGGTTTTGGCAGCCGGCTAAGCATAAAATAGCCGGAAGAAAGATTTTTTTCATACAATTCTGATATTGTACAAAAGTAAATCAAATCTTCCGGACTTTTTCGATTTGTTTTGATCACTGTGGTCCTTTCCCAAGGATTCCACATACCTCCGGGGAGGACGGGATGTCAGATCTATGCCTGCCTCGCGGAGCCGTCTATAGACAGAGGCAGCATTTATATCATTGCCAGCCTCCCCCCAGCGCCCGGTACAGCTCCACGGTGGAATTCAACTTCTGCAGCCGGGTGCTGATGATGCTCAACTGGGTATTGAGGGCGTTTTGCTTGGCGGTGATCACTTCCAGGTAGTTGGCCATCCCGTTTTCCAGCAGTTCTTCGGAATACTCCACGGATTCGTTGTAGAGCTGGTACTCCTGTTGTTTGAGCGCTATTTTGCGGTCGGCGGTGGAGTAGTTATTCAGCGCGTCGGAAACTTCGCGGCTGGCGGTGATCACGGTTTTCTGGTAGGCCAGGTAGGCCTGCTCCCGGCTGGCATCGGCTACTTCCTTCTGGGTTTTTAGGGCCCGGCGGTTATAGATGGGCTGGGCCAGGCCGGTCACGGCATTCACAAACAGAGATTTCGGACTAAAGAGCTGGGGGAAATCGATGCTCTGGAAACCACCCGCCGCGGTGATCCGTAACGTGGGGTAAAAGTTACTCACGGCCACATTTACGTTCTCAAAGGCCTTTACCAGGGCCATTTCCGATGCTTTTACGTCCGGGCGGTTTTCCAGCAGCAGGGCCGGGAAGCCGGTTTTCACATCGATGGCCAGTGATTGGGCATCAAAAGCACGGCGGTCCGGTACACCGGGAGATTCCCCCAGCAGCACACTCAGGATGTTTTCATTCAACTGGATGGCATTTTCGGTGTCCAGAAGCAGCGCCCGGGCATTCACCAGGATGGCTTCGTTCTGTTTTACGGCCACTTCGCTCACAATTCCTGCCGTTTTCAGGGATTTATTGGTCTCTACGCCTTCCTCGCGGTTACGGATAGTCTCTTCCAGCACCTTTTTCTGCTCGTCCAGGGCGGCCAGGTTATAATAGGTATTGGCTACGGAAGCCACGATTTGCGTGGCCACGGCCTGGTGCGCATGGACGCTGCGCAGGTAGTCGGCTATAAATCCTCTTTTGGTACTCCGGATCTTCCCCCAGATATCGGCTTCCCAGGAGAAATTCCCGGTGATGTCGAACTGGATAAGCGTCTGGCTTCCCGTAATACGGCCAAACTGCGTATTGCCCGATGTTTTGGTAAAGGTAAAGTTAGGCCCCAGCGTGAAGGTGGGAAAATAACCCGCCCGGCCCTGCTTCATGTACGATTCGGCAATGCTCACGTTCTGAAGGGCCGTACGGATATCCAGGTTATTCTGCAGCGCTTTTTCGATATAGGCGCTCAGGGTTTCATCGCGGAAGAAAGTACGCCACGATACGGTGGCCAGGCTGAGGCTGTCGGTGCCCGGTACTTCCGCTTTGAAGTGGGCGGCTACCGGCATTTCGGGCCTTTTATAGTCTTTGGCTACAAAACAGGATTGCAGCAAAAGAGCGGATAAGATGAGGCTGGTATATTTCATTTGCTTGGGGATACGGGTTTAATTTTTTCCTGCAGGGTCTGGAAGATCACAAACAGTACGGGAATGATGAATACCCCGATGAGGGTTCCTACCAGGAGGCCGAAAGCCGCCCCGGTACCTACCGACCGGTTCCCGATATACCCTACCCCGGAGGCAAATACCAGGGGCATCAGGCCCAGGATAAAGGCAAAGGAAGTCATCAGGATAGGCCGTAAACGGGAGATAGCGCCGTTTATGGCGGCCTGGGTGATGGATTCACCGTGATGGCGCCGCTGGATGGCGAATTCCACGATCAGGATGGCGTTTTTAGCCAAAAGGCCCACCAGCATGACCAGGGCTATCTGGAAGTAGATGTTGTTTTCCAGGCCGGCCAGCTTTTGGGACAGGTAGGCGCCCATGATCCCGGCGGGCAGGGAAAGAATAACCGATAGCGGCAGGATGTAGCTTTCGTACTGGGCCGACAGGATAAAGTACACAAATACCACACAGAGCGTAAAGATAAGCAGGGTCTGGGAGCCAGCCCGCAGCTCTTCCCGCGTAAGGCCGGTGAAGTCTACGGCAAAATCCTGGCTCAACTGCGTAGCCGCCACCTCATTTATGGCTTTAATGGCGTCACCGCTGGAGTAACCCGGGTTAGTGGCACCGGAGATATTGGCCGTGGTGAAGAGGTTGAAGCGGTTAACCGACTGCGGTCCATACACTCGTTGCAGGGTTACAAACTGGGTGATGGGCGCCATCTGACCTGTGGAGGTAGTGACAAAGATGCTGTTCAGGCTGGATTCGTCGCGCCGGTCTGCCGGCAGCGACTGGATCATGACGCGGTATTGCTTGCCAAAGCGCACAAAGTCAGCGGCGTAGATACCGCCGATGTACCCCTGGAGGGCCGACAGGATCCCGTTAACCGTTACACCGGAGCGCTTGGCCCGCTCCACATCCAGCTTGATCTCGTACTGGGCGTAGTTGGTATTCAGCGAAGACTGGGCGTATTGTACCTCGGGCCTTTTGGTGAGCTCGGCCAGGTAGCCCTGGGTCATTTCATCCAGTCGCTTGAGATCGCCGCCTGACCGGTCCATGAGCTTCATTTCAAAACCGGCCGATGCTCCGAAACCGGGAATGCTGGGCGGCTGGAAGAAGGCCATTTTGGCGTCTTTAAAGTCTTTTCCCGCCAGGGCAAACAGCTGCCCGATGATGGAAGTAATAGCCGTTTCCGGGGTGGTTCTGTCTTTAAATCCGTCTAATTTGATCAGCAGCATGCCGTGGTTAGCCCCTGCCCCGGAAATAAAGTTATTGCCGGTGATGGCGGTCACATTGTTAATGCCTTTGATCTTCATGGCCTTGCTTTCGAAATCCCTCAGCAGGTAGTAGACGCGGTCAGTAGAGGCGCCCGGCGGAAGCTCCACGTTTCCGAAAAGGAAGCCCCGGTCTTCGTTAGGCACAAAGCCGGAGGGCATGGTTTTGTTGGAAATATACACCAGGCCCAGGCAGAGTACCAATATCAGCGCGGTGACCCATTTGTTCCGGAAAAGGAAGCTGAAAGAGCGGGAATATTTCCGGGTCATGGTCTCAAATCCCGTGTTGAAGGCAGTAAAGAAACGCTGCACAAAGCCCTTCCGGTGCTCCTCCTCTTCGTGCGGTTTGAGAAACAGCGCGCATAGGGCCGGGCTGAGGGTAAGGGCGTTCACCGCTGAGATAAATATGGCTACAATGAGCGTGATACCGAACTGCTTGTAGAATACGCCGGTGGGCCCGGTAATGAAGGTTACCGGGATAAACACGGCGGCCATCACCAGGGTAATGGAAACAATGGCCGTGGAGATCTCCCCCATGGCGCTGATGGAAGCTTCTTTGGCGTTCAGCTTAGTGGTTTCCATTTTGGCGTGGATGGCTTCCACCACCACAATGGCGTCATCCACCACGATACCAATGGCCAGCACCAACGCAAAGAGTGTCAGCAGGTTCAGGGAGAACCCGAAGAGCGTCAGGAAAAAGAACGTACCGATAATAGACACGGGCACAGCAATGAGCGGCACCAGGGTGGACCGGATATCCTGGAGAAAGATAAATACCACCACAAAAACCAGTAAGAAGGCCTCAATCAGCGTACTGACTACTTTGGAAATGGAGGCATCCAGGAACTCATTGGTATCAAAGTTAATGATGTAACCTATTCCGGATGGCAGCTGCGTGCCTATCTTTTCCAATTCTACTTTCAGGTCGTTATTGATCTGCTGGGCATTGGAACCGGGCGTCTGGTATACGGCAATGGTCACCGAGGGTCGGCCGTTCAGCTCGCCGTTTCCGGAGTAAGACAGGGAGCCCAGCTCTATTTTAGCCACATCTTTCAGGTACAGCACCTGTCCGCCGGGTAACGCTTTCACCACGATATTCTCGTATTGGTCTTCGGTACGGTATTTACCCCCGTATTTCAGGATGTACTGGAAAGAGGCGCCGTCATTTTCACCCAGTTGGCCGGCAGCCGCCTCCAGGCTCTGTTCGTTAATGGCCTGGGTGATGTTAGCCGGAACCAGGCCATAGGCAGCCATTTTAACCGGATCCAGCCATACCCGCATGGAGTAGATTTTCTGGCCGAAGGCCGTGGCATCCCCTACCCCGTTTACCCGCTTCAGAACCGGTATAACGTTTATATTCAGGTAATTCTGGATATAAGTAGCGTCGTACTCCTTGCTGGAAGAATAAAAAGAAAGGAACATCAGGGCGCTGGTCTGCTGTTTTTGAGTGGTTACACCGGAGCGTGTCACTTCAGCGGGAAGCAGCGGCGTAGCCCGGGAAACGCGGTTTTGTACGTTTACGGTAGCGATATCCGGGTTTATGCCCTGCTTAAAGATCACCTGGATGGTGGCAGATCCGTTATTAGAGGCCGTAGAGGAGATGTAATCCATGCCTTCCACCCCGTTTATCTGCTCTTCTATGGGTACAATTACGCTTTCCAGCACGGTCTGTGCGTTAGCCCCGGGATAGTTAGCCATTACCTGCACGGTAGGCGGGGCAATTTCCGGGTATTGCGAAACGGGCAGGATATACAGCCCCAGTAAACCCAGTATGACGATTAATACAGAAATAACCGATGAAAATACCGGCCTTTCTATGAATGTTTTTAACATGGCTTAGAATACAGGTTTAAGTGTGTTTAATAGTTGGTCTAAATCCTGTTTTTGAGGCTTCACCGGTGTTTTATCGCGCAGGTTGGCCGTGCCCTGGGTCACCACCAGGTCGCCCGGCTTCACGCCTCCTGCTGCTACCACCAGGTTATCGGTCCGGTCCGTGATATTCACCCGCGTCATATAAGCCGTGTCTTTGGCTACGGTATACACGTAGTAGCTACCCTGGCGTTCGAAAACCGACATTTCAGGAAATATTATGGCGTTTTCATAGGTTTTAGGGATGCGTATCTTACCGGAATTACCGTTACTCAGCAGTCCCGTGGAATTGGAAAACGTAACCCTGAACTGGATGCTGCCTGTGGCGGCATCGATCTGGCCGGTCACGGCTTTGACATTTCCTTTCTCCGGGTAGGTCTGGCCGTTAGCCAGCACCAGTTCTACCGGCGGAATGTTTTTGAGCTTTTCTTTTACGGAAGCACCGGGCGTCCTTTCCAGGAAATCAAGGTATTCCTTTTCATTCATGGAGAAATAGGCGTATACGGCGCTGGTTTCTGAAACGGTGGTCAGCGGAGTAGGGTCAGAAGGGCCTACGAGGCTGCCTTCGCGGAAAGGCATGGCGCCTACTATGCCTTTGATGGGGCTTTTGACCATAGAGAAATTAATGTTCTCCCGGATTCCTTTTAAGGTAGAGCTGGCCTGGCTTTTCGCCGCTACGGCCTGGGCATAAGCTGCCTGGGCTCGCGCCAGGTTAGCTTTGGCAGTTTCCAGCTGCACACCGCCTATGATGTTCTTTTCCACCAGCGGGGTCAGCTTCCGGACTTCCACTTCGGCTGCTTTTACGGCGGCATCGGCTGCTTCAATACCGGCCTCGCTGGCGGTCACGGCGGCCAGGGCGGCATCGGCATTCTGGTTCAGGATGTTGGTTTCCAGCTGGAATAACGGCGTTCCGGCGGATACGGGCTGTCCTTCGTCTACATACACCTTCCGGATATAGCCCTGGATTTTGGCCCGCACATCGTTATTGTTGATGCCTTTGATGGTTACCGGGAATTCGTCATAGCCGGTCACGGTCTTTTGGGTCACTTCCACTACGGGAAATTCTGCGGTACGGGGGGGTTGCTGTTGGTTTTTAGATTGACAGGAACAGAGTGCACAAAGTGCTATTAACGGGATACTTTTTTTCATTAATGTGTAAATGGTTCTGTTATTACTATGATATACAACGAAAACCGGGGCTTAAAAATTCCCTTCGGTAACTACCCCTGGCACGTGGTTTAGTCGGAAATATCCCTTATTTTTGCACTTTAATTTCCAGTAAGATGGCATACGCTACCACCGAGATCACCAGTGCAGAGATTCCTTCCGATAACCCCGTTCATCAGCGGCTGTATTTTCCGTATGAGGAAGCGGCCAAAATCATCAGCGGGAAAGTGCTGGAGCTGGGCTGCGGCTGGGGGCGCGGTGTGGAAAAGCTGATCCGCGCCTGTGATCATTTTACCGGGCTGGATAAGAATGAGCCGCTGATCCGGGCGCTGCAGGAAAAATACCCCGATCATTATTTTAATACGGTGGATCTCCCCTACCTGGACGAGTTTGCCGATAATACCTTTGATTTTGTGGTGACTTTCCAGGTGATAGAGCATATCCGGGATGACCATAAGTTCCTGCAGGAAGCGCACCGGGTACTGAAGCCGGGTGGAAAGATCCTGCTGACCACCGTAAACAGGGATTATTCCCTGAGCCGCAACCCCTGGCATATCCGTGAATACCGCACTGAGGAGCTGAAAACCCTGATGAAGAAGTACTTCCGGGAGCTGGATGCCAAAGGTGTAGGTGGAAACGATAAGGTGTGGGCCTATTATGAGCAAAACAAGGCTTCGGTCAGGAAAATCATGCGTTGGGATGTCCTGGATCTTCAGCACAGGCTTCCTGCCTGGATGCTCCGGGTTCCCTACGAGCTGCTGAATCGTTTTAACCGCAATAAGCTGCTGGCTGAGCCGGGAAGCCTGGCGGCGGCCATCAACTGGGATGATCATTACCTCAGTAACGAGCCGGAGAAGTGTATCGATTACTTTTTTGTGGCCACCAAGTAGTGGGCCGGAATGCATTTATACCTCCATATTCCCTTCTGCAAACAAGCCTGCCATTACTGTGACTTCCATTTCAGTACGAACCTGTCGTATAAGGAGCGGATGGTCAAAGCTATCGGTCGGGAGATAGCGTTAAAATCCAACTATTTAGGAGAAAAAAAGCTCGAAACCCTTTATTTTGGGGGCGGATCACCTTCTATTCTTTCTAACTCCGAGCTGGAAAGCCTGTTCAGGGCCATCCGTGAGGTGTATACGGTGGATAACCTGAAGGAAGTGACCCTGGAGGCTAACCCTGACGATGTCACCCCGGAGCGACTGGACTTTTGGTATTCCTTAGGAATTAATCGCATAAGTTTAGGTATACAGACTTTTAACGAAGTTTTTTTGAAATTTATGAACCGGGCCCACTCGTCCAGCGAAGCTTTAAAAGCGCTGGAACTGATCCTGGATAAAGGTTTTGAGACTTCTTCCGTAGACCTGATCTATGCCAAAACCGGGTTTCACCTGGATGAGAAGCGACAGGCGGAAATCCTGCGGAAAGATATTGAGATCCTGCGCCCGTTTGGCCTTCAGCATATCTCGGCCTATAACCTGACCATTGAAGAAGACACGGTTTTTGGCCGGTGGGCGGCTAAAGAGAAGCTGGCAGCCATCCCGGACGATTATGCGGTGGAGCAATATAAGATCGTTACAGGAGAACTGGCCGCCATGGGCTTTGAGCAGTATGAGATCTCGAATTTCGCCCGGAATCAGAAGTATGCGGTGCATAACACCTCCTACTGGTCGGGGGATGAATACCTGGGCGTGGGGCCCTCGGCCCATTCGTATAACGGGGAGTCGCGCCAGTGGAATGTGGCCCATAACCACCGCTATATGGAGGGCGTGGAATCCGGGAGTCCGGAATTTGAAACCGAGGTCCTCACCTCTTTTGAGAAAGTAAATGATTACCTGCTCACCGGTTTACGAACCATCTGGGGCGTTTCCCTAAATAAAGTATCCCGGATAGAACCGAACCTTCCGGCCGGTTTCCGGGATACTCTTGAGAAGCTTAAATCGCAGCAGTTGCTGAAGCAAAAAGGCGATTTCATTTTTATTCCTCAGGAAGTTAGGATTTTGACAGATAGAATAGTGGAGGAACTATTCATCATAATGGATTAAATCACATTATTTTATTTCGTTGGGCATAATTATTTAGAAAGTTTTACGCCAATAATATAACAAATACTAAATTTTCGCAATATTATTCTATTTTTAATTTGTATTCTTATATATTGCACGCAAAAAACCATTATAAACTATGCGAAACTCCCTTTTTCTAAATAATTCCTATTTTCTAATCCGGTATAAAAGGAGTTAATCCGATTCATTTTTTCTATCTTATCTTTTGGATGGCTAATCTATCCAATCAAGAGGAAATTCTCTGTAAAATTTTAATATTTCTGGTATGGATGATTTAAATGATTTCTTAAAGATTCAAACTGACTATTTTGAAAACCAACCTAATCAGCAGGGTTTACGAGACCCCTTCGGAAGCCCGGATGCATCCCGAGCCAACAGTGTAGAAGATACTGACAAAGTTGGAAGTAAGGGTTTCGTAAAGATGAATGCTAAAAACAGTGGAATTTCAAATTACGGTAGTGAGCATTTTAGAGTAATTGTTGGGAAGAAAGGTAGTGGCAAAACGCTATACTTAAGAAGGTATTTTCTTAATTTACGTAGAGAGAACAGTATTTTTACAGAGAACTTTGAGATTGTCATTGAGAATCTGGAGCAACTAAGGCCGCAAACTGATCATATTTTAAAGTTTTCACAATTATTTAATGGAGAATTTTTAACGGAGAAGTGGCGGATATTATGGCGAATGGCAATAATTCGAACTGTAGTAATACATATATTCCATAATGCTAAGCTGGCTGATTTTAAGAAAAAGCTCCCTTCCGATTTTAAGAAAAAATATAAGTCTATTTTATCTAAAGCTGAGCGGCCTATTCCTATTTTTAGTCAGGTAATAGAGATTATTAACAATATTCAGGATGCCAAAGATTTCAATAAGCTCTCTAGCTCTATATTATGGTATGAACTGGATGTTGATTTAGGAGAAATAATTAAAAATGGAGTTCCTCTTTTCTTTTTTGTTGATGCCATAGATGAAGAATATCAACATGCCCCAACCTACTGGTTGAGAGCACAAAAGGGGCTTTTTTATACTTTAATGCAATTTCTGAGAGACACCGCTATTGGAGGTAAGTTACATATTTTGATTTCAATACGGGATAATGTATATAGTTCTATTTTAAATTCTGAGCATGAAACAAGGTATTTAGACTCATCATACGTGACCATTTTACACTGGAATACTGAGTCTGCCAAATACCTTCTGCTAGAGAAATTAAGGCATTTGGAGCCTATCTATTTTATAAAAAAGGGGAAAGATTTAGAGGAGAACTGGTTAGGCCTGAGGGCTATAAGGAATACTAAAAGAAATGTTGAAGAAAACGTTTTAGATTATATTGTTAGACATACCCGCTGTATTCCAAGAGACATTGTCATTTTAGGAAATGCTCTATCCAACCGAGTCAGGAACTTGAAAGAGACGACTAATGATTTTACCAATTTTGAAAAGGATATAGTAAAAATTGTTCATCATTTTGCAAAAAGATTTGCACAGGAACAAATACAGATATCAGCTAATCATTTAACGGCAAATCTTATGCCTTCTCAAGCTTTTGAATTAGGGATCCATAAGATGTATACCTCGGCTTACTCAGGAGATCAGGAATATTTAAATCTTTCCAATATCTTCCTTGATAAAATAAGGGAAATTTTTTCTCATATCGGAAAAGACAGGTTCTCAAATGAGGAATTAAAAGAGGCTCGACGCTTTACAAAAGAAGTCTTCGAAATCGATTCTGATCTGAATTTTTTTGACATTTTGTGGCAAAATGGCTTGCTAGGATATGATGTGGATGAAGTATATACAAAATTTTTCAGTGAGAATACCACAGAATTTAAATTACCATTTGATAAAGAAAACTATTCATTTCATTCCATTCTTATCGATTATTATCAATTGTCAGCAATTGGTAATCCAGTTAAGATGAAAACATTTGAAACAAAATGAAAGTGTTAAAAGAAATAAAATGTAACAGTTGGGCAGATTTTAAAAAGAAGATTGAGGCGTTGAATAATAAACAAGACTATGTTTTTCGGGGGCAAAATGATGCGAACTGGCATTTGGAAACAAGTTTACAAAGATTTCTAAAAAGGCTTGGCATAACAAAACCACTTCCTTTAGGGGGAATAGATCCTGTGGAAGGCTTGCTTGATAAGTACAAAAAGTTGATCAACAAGATAGAGAAGAACAATATATTTACAAGCAGTGAGGATTTCTGGGGTATTGGTCAGCATCATGGCCTGACTACTCCTTTTTTGGATTGGACTAAAACGGTAAATAAAGCGGCATTTTTTGCCTTTTCAGACGAGATTTTGTATAATAATACGCATTCAGACGTGGCAGTTTACGCATTAAAAGTAAAAAATACGCACGAACTAGCCGAAAATATATATTTGCAGAATTTGATAAAGGAACGTGGAGAGATTAAGATATTTGAAGGATATGGTTTTTCACTTGTTATCCCGAATGAAAAGCTACCGAACAGTAGAATTGATGCTCAGGATGGCTTATTTACACAAATAAGCGGAATTGACAATTTTGGTGTTGACTTGGTAAGTTTTTTTGAAAAGAGAATCTATACGGTATATAAACTTAATAAACCTATTCTTTATAAATACATTATACCCAGAGAACATTATGCAAGTGCTTTAAAGGACATATATACTATGTCTAAAATTGATTTTATTAGTATATATCCTGATAGAGAAGGTTGTGCAAAACAAGTAAGATTTGAAGCTATTCTTGGGTTATAAAAGTAGTTTTAATGTCCTTTTAGTCCCAAA
>JAHBUH010000024.1 GCA_019638185.1 Leadbetterella sp. | reverse complement strand
TAAGCGAAACAGTTATGATGAAGTCTGAAACGGTACAATCCCTCGTTGAATCGGCAAAAATCTATCAAATGGTCACCGAAAGGCTGGACCTGATCGATAACCCGGCCAAAGAAGAGCTGACTTTTGAATCGGAATTAATGGAGCTCATCCTGGAGTTTTACAGCGGCGATGAGACCGATCTGCCCGTGGAAAAGCTTCAGAAATTTTCCATGATGCAGGTGATGTACTACCTTCAGGCATCGCATAAACTGTATATTTCCAAAACCCTCCCCGAGATAGAGCAGTCTATGGCGCACATCCAGCGGCGGTACTATGAAACCCCGCAGATTCTGGATGCCCTGGTGCTCTTTTTCAATCATTACAAGACCCACTTCCTGGAACATATCCGGATGGAAGAAAGAGACTTTTTTCCTTATCTGAAAAAACTGCATCATGCCTACACCGGCGGGCTGTCAGGAGAAGAGATCACCGAGCTGCTGAATAACACCTCCCTGAACCAGTTCATGGACGATCATGACGCCGTGGAAGATGAGCTCCGGAACGTTTCTACCATCATTCATACCTATTCCGAAGACGAGATGATCCCGCTTCCTTTCAAAGTTTTCCTGAACCAGGTAGAGCTTTTTGAAATGGACTTGCGTAAACACGCCATCATTGAAGACCACGTGCTGGTGCCTATGGCGCAGAAAATCGAAAAAGAGCTCCGCGAGCGGTTCTGAAAGAAAGCTGTGAGCTCTGAGCCGCAGGGCCACGCTTCCCTTTTTTTGTCCGCCGTTAGCATCACTCTGTTTTACTCATTGCTTAAAGCCCATAGCTCTAAGCTCATAGCTAATTTAACTACCCATGAAAAACCTGTTTACCATTCTTATCTTCATTTCCCACATTTCCGTAGCCCAGGAGTTCAGGATCATAGGCTACTACATGCCTTCAAAAGACCCGATACCGCTGGAGCATTACACCCATATTAATTATTCCTTTGCCATCCCGGCCAAAACCGGAGACACCCTGCTGCCCCTTCGAAACCCGGAGCACGTGAGAGAGGTGATCAGCCGCGTTCATGCGCATAAAAAGCAGATCTTCCTTTCTATAGGCGGCTGGGGAATAGGCGATGGCGGCGGTGATGATACCCGCTTCCATAAAATGGCGGAAACGGCCGCGGGCCGTAAAGCCTTCCTGGAAAGTACCCTGAAGATGGTCAGTGAATACGGTTTTGACGGCGTGGACCTCGACTGGGAATACCCCGATGAAGACTCCCCTTCCGCCGATCACTACGTGCTGCTGGTCACAGACCTGGCCGATGCCCTGCACCGGCAGAACAAGCAACTGACCGCTGCGGTCATCTCTTACGGCAAAAAAGGCTATGGCATTAAAAAGGAGGCCTTTGATAAAATGGACTGGATTAACCTGATGGCGTATGATGACGACTACGGCCCGGATTACATCAGAGCCCATTCGCCCTATTCCCTGGCGCTGAAGTCACTGGATTACTGGCTTACAGAACGCGGCCTGCCTGCTCATAAAGCCGTACTGGGCCTGCCTTATTATTCCAAAAAGGGTATGGGTAATTACGGCCCCGACTACAAAACCCTCCTGAAAGACGGTGCCAGCCCTTACGATGACTACTGGAAGGGAGCCTTCTATAACGGTATTCACACCATTCGGCTGAAAACGCAGCTGGCCCTGGATCGCGGGCTGGGCGGGGTGATGATCTGGGAAGTGCGGCACGATACCAACGACGAATTCTCGCTGGGGAAAGCTATAAATGATACGGTACACCGCAGGCCGTGATAAGGGGTGCCGTATCCGGATGCCCTTTATGGCTCATTTACGAACCGCCACCGTCTCGAAGAAACCGCCCCTCCACCCGGGGCATCTTTCCTGTAAGGAGGCGCAGAAATTAGGCAGTGGAAGTACCCGGTTTTTTCAGGCCGATAAGCGCCTTTCCTATAGCGTACCGGGGTTTCCCCCGCCTACGCCTCTTTCCCGGCTGTTAAACGGATCCCGCCCCTTATCTCACCAAAAAATCCCCGAAAAATTATAAATTTTTTAAATAGTATGCTTGCATAACATTATTTTAATGCCTTAATTTGTGATTAGTATGCAAGCATACTAAATGAAATTGTTTCATCTTATTAAAAATACTTAAACGAATGGCATCGCTAAAAGGAGGAGAATTCCTGATCAAAGAAACCGCCTCAGGGCAGATCTTTATTCCCGAAGAATTTACGGAAGAGCAGCAGATGATTGCTGATACCTGTCGCGACTTCCTGAAAACGGAGATTCACCCTATCCTGGATGAAATCGACAAGGCCAAATCTCCTGAGCTGATCTCCTCCCTGATGGACAAGGCCGGCGAGCTGGGTCTGCTGGGAACGGCTGTGCCGGAAGAATACGGCGGCTTTGGCATGAACTTTAATACCTCCATGCTGGTGGCGGAAGTGCTGGGAGCAGGTCACTCCTTCTCCGTGGCGCAGTCGGCCCACACGGGTATCGGCACCCTGCCCATCGTATACTATGGCAATGCCGAACAGAAGCAGAAATACCTGCCTAAACTGGGCTCCGGCGAGTGGAAAGCAGCTTACTGCCTGACCGAGCCTGACTCCGGCTCGGATGCCAACAGCGGGAAAACCCGGGCTGAACTTACCGCAGACGGGAAATTCTATATGCTTAACGGCCAGAAAATGTGGATCACAAACGGCGGCTTTGCCGATGTGTTCATCGTTTTTGCCAAGATCGGCGAGGATAAAAACCTGACCGCCTTTATCGTGGAAAAATCCTTTGGAGGTATCACCATGAACGAGCCCGAGCACAAAATGGGCATCAAAGGTTCTGACACCCGCCAGATTTTCTTTAACGACTGCCCCGTACCTGTGGAAAACATGCTCTCCACCCGGGAGAACGGTTTTAAAATAGCGGTAAACATCCTGAATGTGGGCCGGATCAAGCTGGCCGTAGCCGCCGTGGGCGGATCCAAGGCCGTGCTGAGCCACGCCGTGAACTATGCGAATGAAAGAAAACAATTTGGCATTTCTATAGGCCGCTTCGGTGCCATTAAACACAAGCTGGGCGAAATGGCCCTGCGGATCTGGACCAGTGAAACCGCCTGCTACCGGGCCGGTCAGAATATTGACGACCTGATCGACTCCCTGGTGGCCTCCGGCATGAATGACGCCGAAGCTAAACTGAAGGCCCTGGAGCAATACGCCATAGAATGTGCTATCCTGAAAGTAAACGGCTCTGAAACCCTGGATTATGTGACCGATGAAGGCGTGCAGGTCTACGGCGGCATGGGTTATTCAGCTGATGCACCCATGGACCGGGCTTACCGCGATTCCCGCATTAACCGGATCTTTGAAGGTACTAACGAGATAAACCGGATGCTGGTACTGGATATGTACCTGAAAAGGGCCATGAAAGGTGAACTGGACCTCCTGGGACCAGCCACAGCCGTAGGAAAAGAAATCCTGTCTATCCCCGAGTTTGGTGGCAGCGACGATGACGAGGCCTTCGCTACCGAGAAAAAAGTGATCCGTAACCTCAAAAAGGTAGCCCTCATGATCGCCGGGTCTGCCGTGCAGAAATTCATGATGAAGCTTTCGCATGAGCAGGAGATCCTGATGAACGTAGCAGATATTATTACGGAAGTGTATGTGGCGGAATCGGCCCTGCTGAGAGTAGAAAAACTCATTTCCCTGCGGGGTGAAGAAGCCGTGGCTTTACAAAAAGACATGCTGCTGGTTTACCTGCAGAATGCCGTGGCCAAGGTGGCCGTAGCCGGCCGGGAAGCTATCAGCGCCTTTGCAGAAGGCGATGAGCTCCGCGTGATGCTCATGGGTCTTAAACGCTTTACTAAAATAGAGCCGGCAAACACCAAAGACGCCCGGAGGAAAATTGCGGATGCTATGCTGGCAGAAGGAAGGTATATTTTCTGACAAAAAGACAAAAGTGAAGAGCGGCCGTTGTAACGGCCGCTCTTTCTTTTTGTTTTACCTTATATCTGCTTCTTATACGGCAGCGCCCCGATCAGATCACTCACCGTTCGCCGCGCCAGGTCCTGGGGTGAATCAAAGCGGTTCCGGATATACTCCCGGTCAGAGATCCCCCAGACCTTCTGACCTGCGGAAGCATCAAAAAGATCAAGACTGGTGATGATGCCGTTACTTCCCGCAAAGCCCCGCGTCACATTAAACTCCATGCTGCTGCTCCCGAAGATCACCGCATCTACGCCCAGTAAAGAGGCTATCCGTGACTTTTCCATCACCATCAGCTGGGAATACGGGATCCCCGACTGCTCCAGCGTACGGTTAGTAGTCAGGTAATCCTGAACGGTTATGGCCAGCTTCTTCTTATTGGCACGTTTAGCCAGGTACTCAAAAGCCGATCTCTGCAAGTCTATCCCGGCCCGTCGCTCCTGTTCTTCCCACGGGGTTTTTCCTTCCCGCATCATCTTTTTATAATCCTCGCTGAATTTCACCTCAAAAGGCAGGATGGCCACCCGCTTATGAGTACTGATCAGGGATTCACTTTCAGGCAGGGTATAGGGTTTAACATTCCGGCAGGAATATAAGCCCAGCAGTAAAACACAAAAACATCCTATCTTTTTCATGAGAAAATAGCTGTAAGTTTGAAAATAACGTATTTATTAGACAGATATTCCCTGCCAAAGTTTAAGCGAAACCCACACAAAAGAATTAAAATATTCAGTCAAAGGTTTTTAAATAGAATAATTTATACTATCTTTGCAGCCCGATTAAGACAAAATAATTATGGCAAAGAAAGGAAACAGAGTTCAGGTGATACTGGAATGTACTGAACATAAGACTTCAGGCGTACCTGGAATGTCCAGATATATCACTACCAAGAATCGTAAGAACACTACTGCAAGACTGGAACTGAAGAAGTATAATCCTATCTTGAGAAAGGTTACCGTTCATAAAGAAATTAAATAATCTCAAATAGTAGAAAGACATGGCAAAGAAAGTAGTTGCGACCCTACGGGACAAATCCGCTTTGAAGAGCTTCGCTAAAGTGATCAAAGCCGTTAAATCTGAGAAAACAGGAGCTTATACTTTTAAAGAAGAGATGGTAGCTGCGGATAACGTAGCTGAAGCTCTGAAATAATTATACTCCTCAGTATATAGTCCAGCCTTACCGGTAACGGTTAAGGCTTTTTGTTTTATACTCCCATGAACACCCCCCGGCCCGTCTTCACCCAAACGCGCGAAATCTGCGAAGCGGATATCGATGAAATGCAGCACGTCAATAACGTGGTGTACCTGAAATTCCTGCAGGAGGTAGCCATCAGCCACTGGGACTCCCTGGCGCCGCAGAAGGTGCGTGACAGCATCCGGTGGATTGTCCGGAAGCACGAGATCGAATACCTGTACCCGGCCCGGCTGCATGACCGCATAGAACTGGTCACCTGGGTGAGTTCTGCCTCCGGCGTCAGCAGCGAGCGCTGCTACGAGATCCGGCTGAACGGCCGGGTCATTGTCAAAGCCCGCACCCTCTGGATAGCCGTAGACCCCCTCACTCAGAAGCCCCTCCGGATCTCGGAGGAAATAAAAAAGCTTTTTGATTTAGCCTGAAACAGCCAGGGGGATCACTCTCTGGCCCTGTCCGCCATTTCATGGCCCCTATTCATGTTTGTGCCCGGTGCAACAAACGTCACACCGGGCACAAGAAAAATATCCGGGATTAGCGGTTAAACAGCTGATCAAACGTCAGCGACACATAATAGGTGCTTCCCACCATAGCACTTCCGAAAGCCTGGTAGTAAGCCTTCCCGCCGATATTATTACCTCCCACCTTCAGGATAGATTTGATAGCCGGCAGCTTGGCACTTACCTGGGCATCCAGGTTAGTGATGGCCGGTACCTGGGCATTGGTGAAAAACTCCTGGGTGGCATCATTAGGTGATCCGAAGCCCGACTGCCATACAAATTCCGTCTGGTGACGGAGGTTCACATTAAACCCAAACCGGTCACCGCTTCCAAGACGCTTTCCGAAGGAAACATTATAAATGTATTCCGGTGTATTATAACCGGCGTACAATTGCTCCGGTGACGCCTCAAAACCTCTCAGGCGGTTATTGGAAACGTTCACACCCACATTGTACCCCTTGTTTAACGAGTAGTTAAGTGATACCGCCCATCCGTCTGCGGTGATCTTTTCCTCAGTATTGGAAGGCCTCGAATAACCGTTATACTGCTCCACGCCTATACCGGACTCCAGGGGCAGGCCGGGAAGTGCCGACGCCGGTGCTGTAGGCACCACTATACTGGTAGCACCGATATAGTTTTCGTACCGGCTGTAATAATAATATGCATCCACAAACAACCTTTTGGCAATAAGCCCCTTATAGCCTATTTCATACGAAGTGATCTTTTCCGGTTTCAGAGCTTTGGCCTGGTACTTAGGTAAAGCAGCCAGGGCAAAGGCTCCTCCCACTCGTGGGTCTGTTCCCACCCGGGTGGCGATAGACTCCAGCTGGGTAGTTACCTGCTGCTGGATGATCTGCTTAACCTGGTCAGACTGCATCTGCGCCTGCACCTGGGCCTGGATCACGGCAGGCGCCTGCGCAGCCGGGATCTGGCCGGCAGCCACGGCGGCCTGTACCTGTGCCGTCACCTTTGAGGTCACATCAGCTAACACCGCCTGGGTAACGCCAGATACTACGGCAGGCTGTTGCGACAGCGCAAACTGCTTGGCATAGGCCTGGATGGCACCCACGATCTGCGCCTGCTGCGCTGCATTAAAGTAACCTAAAGGATTTCCCTGTTTTACAAATACCTGGAACTGATCCAAAGTGTGTTTCGTAATACCACCGGCCAGGTTATAGGCCTTAATATTGTCAAACTCAGGCATTCCACCAATCAGCGTACCTTGTGGCGTTTTCAGGTTAATGTACTGGTTCTGGGTAGTAGGGATCCGGAAACCGGTCTGGTAAGAAAGCCGGATATTACTCTCTCCGAATGAAAATATACCGGAAACCCGGGGAGAATATTGACCCTCAAAATTCTGGTTCTTATCGTACCGGATGGAGGCCACCAGACGGAAATGGTCATTAAAAAATCCCTTCCCGGCCTGGACATAGGCACCGTACTCATTGATACCGATGCGGCCATCGCGGCCATCGGCTTTATCATTAAACAGGGTACCGTCTGAACGCAGGTTATATACCCGGTAGTTAGCTCCCACCAGCAGGTCCATAAAAGAAATCTGGTTTTTGAAGTTGTACATCCCTTCAAAATGCCTCAGGTTAGACTTATCGAGGAAGCCACCGCCTCCATTAACAATAGGCTTATTATTGAAAGCTGCTGCTCTGTCTTTCAGATCCTGGCCGACAGGCATTCCTTTATCTGCCTGGCTACGGGCAGCAGCATGCGCCTGATCAGCACTGGCCCCTGCCTGAAGAGCACCCAGGTAAGTTCCGATATATTCCCCGTACCATGTGCCATGGGGTTTCACTTCATCCAGAAGCTGTATGGCGGACAGTCCCAGGAAAGCGGACTTCCCGGAGTTTTCCATAGTGGTATACGCCCGGAGGTTAAAATTATCTCCTCTTAACTCCAGTTTAGCCTGGCTGATGCTGAAATCTTTGAGTGCGTAACGCCCCGTTCCGGTATATAAGGTAGAGCCTAAACCCAGGTTATACTGCCCTATCAGCTCCATCTTTTCCGTAGGCCGGTAATGGAGGGCCAGGTTAGTTTTGAAAGAGTGGGTCTCACTGTCTATCATATCTGACTCCCTGAAACCGGTCCGGCTGACCGCCACATTGGGCACAAAATTAGCCTGTGCCTGGGTGAGTACTCCTGCAGTGACCATCTTGGCTGCTACTTCCTGCAGGTTTTGTCTTACCTCATCGCCATACACATTCAGACCGTTATAATCCAGGTCCACACCCGCTCCGCGGGTTCCGTTTTCCACTCCGCCCACGTTCAGGTTCGTAAAATTCCGGGCCTGCCAGTCGTCAGCCGTAAGATATGACAGGTTTACCTTAAAGGCTACCTTATCATTAAACGCTTTGGCATAGCGGATGGAAGCGTCATAAAACGGCGTGGTGGCCTTGGTGCGACCCCCTTCATGCATGATCCCGGTGCGCACATTGGCGCTCGCTCCCTGGTACAGGAAAGGGCTCTTGGAATTCATCAGGATCAAACCGTTAATGGCATTGGGTCCGTAAAGCGCTGACGCCGCTCCGGGCAGCACCTCTACTGATTCCACGTCCAGTTCCGGCATACCTACAATATTATCCACGGCAAAATTCAGCGCCGGCGACATATTGTCCATCCCGTCTATCATCTGCACTACTCTGGGGTTACCCGTACCGCTGAAGCCCCGCATGTTAACTGATTTAAACAGCAGGCCCTGGGTGGTCAGGTTAATCCCTTTCATATTTCCCATGGCATCGTAGAAATTAGAGGCCGTGGTTTCGCGAATGGTCCGCAGGTCGATCTTCTCTACCGTTACCGGTGACTTCATCTCACTTTCCGCCACACGCGATGCCGAAACCACGATCTCCTGTCCCAGTATACTCTGGTCTTCCAGGGAGATCTTCAGGCTGGCGCCGGAGCGGTCTACTCTCACTTCCTGTGCTTTGTAGCCTACAGAAGAGATGATCAGGTCAAAAGGCGGGGGAGTACTGGTATTCAATTTAAATTTACCATTAATATCCGTGATGGTACCGATCACCTTTCCTTTTACCTGCACGCTAACACCCACTAAAGGTTCTTTTGTTTTCGCATCCTCTATGGTTCCCGTCACTTCTGTCTGCCCGTAAGTAAATGCCGTTCCCGTTAGAAAGAGGCAGATCACCAGCAGTAATCTGCAGTGTAGAATTTTACTCATAATAATATTTAATAAGGTTTCTCTATTTTTTATACAATTATAGAAACTAAAAACTATTTAAGTACAATTTTTTAGCCAAAAATTACAAACTATTTACAAGGGACGGGGACGGCCTCAACCTGTGATCAGGCCACAAGGGACCAGGCTCTTATGCCGGGCTGCCCCCCTTTTGTAGGCCCGGGTAAAACCCGGTCAGAACAGGAATTTGATGTAATAAACGGCCAGTGTCTGAAGAAAACCGGCCAGCAGGCCGCATACCAGCATTTTTTGCAGGATCTCCCGCCGGGGGAAACGGAAGCTCAGAGCAATGAAAGTACCTAATATAGGCGTGAATAAAAACGGGGTTAAAAAAGCCACACCCCACAGCCCCAGGCGGCTTTTGACCTTAACGGCCAGCCGGGTGGTTTTGCTGAAGATCTTACGGGGGCGCGTGAGCCGCTTTACCCATGCGGCATTTCCGAGATTATGTACAAAACTGCTGAACCATTGAAACCGGTTTAACAGGTTACTGCCGTAGGTGATCAGGAAAACGGTAAACATCATTCCCGCTGCAGAACAAAGCGTGGTTTCCAGCCAGGATAGCCCCATGGCAATACCCGCTACGGGCCCGCCCACAAATTTAAATGTGGAGGCTAACGCTACGGCAAGATATTCTGACACGGGATCCATGAACCTCAGTAACAATACTCCTCAACACAAAATTCCCGATAATTTTTCAAAAGTGAAAAAATATTTCACCAAGTATCTTGCATTACAAAGTACTGTGTTTATATTTGTAGCGAAAAAGCTATTACTCACTTTTTACTTACTTAAAAAAAAGAGTTTTATGAATTTAGAAAATGCACAGGTACAAATGCGGAAAGGCATTCTGGAATACTGCATTTTACAGATTATTTCCAGGGGGGAGGTCTATGCCTCCGAAATCCTGGAAGAGCTCCTGGCCGCCAGGATCATGGTAGTGGAAGGTACCCTGTACCCTCTGCTTACCCGTCTGAAAAATGCTGAACTCCTGGACTACAAATGGATAGAGTCCTCCTCCGGTCCGCCCCGAAAATATTACATCTTAACTGAAAAAGGAAGTGCTTTCTTAGGGGAGTTATCCCTTACCTGGGACGAGTTATCATCATCTGTCAACTCTATCATTGCCAAATCCAAAAAATAAGATCATGAAAAAGACATTACAGATCAATATCGGCGGCTTCTTCTTTACCATTGAAGAAGAGGCTTACCATAAGCTGAACCATTACCTGAGCGCCCTGAAAACCTATTTTTCAAATTACGAGAGCTGTGACGAGATCGTGCAGGACATTGAAGCGCGGATAGCAGAGAAGTTCTTCGAAAAGCACCAGTCGGCGGGCATCATTGAAAACGATGACGTAGACCGGATCATCGCTTCCATGGGGTCCGTGTCTGATTTCGAGGCGCTGAAGGAAGAAGAAGACCTTCACTCTGCACCGAAAGCTGCAGAACCGGCCTACCAGACCGAGCCTCCGCTGATCAGCGGCCTTTACCGGGATGGCCGGCGCAAAGCCCTGGGCGGCGTACTGGCGGGGATTGCCCATAAATATAAATTTGATGTGGTTTGGGCCCGGATGGTATTCCTGGTATTCACCCTGGGGCTCATAGGTGAGGGCGTAGGCCCGGCGCTGATCCTGGTTTACCTCATCTGCTGGGTGGTGATGCCTGTGCGTAACGACCTGGAAGATAACCCTTCGGTGCGTAAATTCTACCGTAATCCTGACGACAAGGTGATCGGCGGTGTGGCCTCCGGCCTGGCTTCTTTCCTGAGAATGGACGTGAAGATCGTACGCATCATCTTTGTGGTATCGGGTTTCATGGTGATCGGTATTATCCTGTATATGCTTCTCTGGATAGTGGCGCCTACGGCGCATTCGGTCACCCAGAAGCTGCAGTTGGAAGGTCAGCCGGTGACCATTGAAAACATTGAAAAATCAGTGCGGATAAAAGAAGGAGAACAGCCGGTAAAAACCGAAAGCGCCTTATCGAAAATCCTCCTTTTCCCCTTCCGGCTGATCGGCCTGTTATTCTCTTTCCTGGGAAGGCTGGTGCGCCCGTTCGGCACCCTGCTCAAGATCCTGGCCGGTGTTCTGCTGATATTTATGGGAATTTCCATAGCCTTTTCTGCCCTGGTAGGACTGGGGGCCTTCTTCGGCCTGCTGAACTCCTACCAGTGGATTCATACGGGTAACCTGGAGCTGAACCGCATTATTTCCGAAATCCCGCCTTTGGGTGGCGTGTTTGCCTTCTTTACGATCTTTATTCCAGGGCTGGCCTTCATTTTTGCGGGCACCATGCTGATCATCGGCAAGGCCATCGGCAACCGGAACTTCTGGTTGACCCTCCTGCTGCTCTGGTTCACAGGCATTGTAGGCACGGTATCGATAGGCACCAAATACTCGCTGAATTTTGCCCACCGCGCCACCGTGCAAACCGAGCAGTCCTTCTCGCTCCCCAAAGATGAAGTGCTGACCTTTGATGTCAAAGACCCGGAAGCCTACGGGGGTGGAATCCGGCCGGATTTCTCCATAACCGGCACGAATATGGACCAGGTGTATATCGTAAAAACTGCAAAATCCAACGGCCCGTCGGCCCGGGAAGCCCAAAATTTTGCCCGGAATGTCAGCTATGGCATCACGCAGAACGGATCGATGCTGGTTTTCGACAATAACTTTACCATTAAAGACAATGATCCTTTCCGGGATCAGTCCGTAAGGCTGGAAATTGAAATTCCGCACGGCACTAAATTCCGGTTTACCAAACGCTACCTGGATGCCCTGGGGCTCCCCTGGATCATACGTGACGGCGGATTTAATTACGACTATTCCGGCAATAATACTTTTGTGATCAATGAGAACAATAAAGTACAATGCCTGGATTGCCCGGAAAGTGACCCTTACGAAAACGTGGAACGGGATTTCGATAACGAAGCCTTCGGCGGTGATTTCGAAAACTGGGAAACCCGGAATCATAATAAGGTGATCCGGCCGGGGGTGTTTGATAAAGTGAAGATCGACCAGAAATTCAGGGTCCTGCTCGTAAAAGGCGATTCCACTTCAGTTACGCTCTACGCTAACCAGGAACGGAACATTCACGAGACACGGGTGCGGGTCATTAACGGCACACTGACTGTAGACTACGAAGATCCCTTCAAGAAATACGATGAGGAAACCCTGGTGCTTATCACCACACCTAACATTTCCGAAGTGGCCATTGAAAATGAAGCTACCCTGAAGATGTACGGGTTTGAAAACATATCCAGGGCAGGGATTTCCGTTTCGGAAAACAGCAAAGCGGCCATCCAGCTGAATGCCCGAAGCCTTACGCTGAACATCGATGAAAAGTCAAACGTGCTGCTCATGGGCCAGATAGACGAGCTGAAAGCCAGCATCTCTGACCAGAGTATTCTGAAAGCACAGCAGGCCAAAATCACCTCTGCAGCCATCTCTGCCTCCGCTTCCAGCGTAGCTGAGCTCGGCAAAGTGAAAAACAAAACACTAAAAGCGGAGAAAGACTCTATTATTAAGGACGAGGATAATTAATTTTATAGTGTTAGAAGGTTTGAAAAACAGGGGCGGATTCGCTCCTGTTTTTTTGTTTTTAAGGGTATATTCAGGTTGCGATAATTTTCCAATATCCCGTTTTATCGCTTCCGATCCTTTCGATTATTCCCCGTTCTTTAAGGAGCTTACCCTGCCGTAAAACAGGGTATCAATAGTGGACAAGAAACCGTCAAAGTCCATGTCGTCATCCATAATGCACCAGTCGGTTTCCCCGTTAGCGCCTTCAATAAGTCCATCCAGGGTTACGGCTAAATCCAGGATTATCTTTCTCATCGTTTCGATTTTTAGTCTCCTACCAGGATGTGATGTCCGTCAATGTCCTGGAAAACAAATTCCCGGCTCCCGTAAGGCCGCTTTGTTATTTCCTCCACGATTTTCACCCCTTGTAGTTTTAGTTCTTCATAAAAATCATCAATATCGGGAATCCACAGGATAAAATCACAACAGACCGGTGATATACTTCTGTTAGTGGTGACGTCTCCCGTGGGTGAATGCGCAAAATGAATTTGGAAGTTATCCCGCTGAACCATCCCGTAAACCGCAGGATTCCCTACAAGTCCTATGATTTTAAAACCCAGCTTACCGGTGTAAAATTCCACCGTCTTTGCTACGTCTTTTACCAAAAGCTGCGGTGCACTGCCAATAATCCCGGCTTTCTTCATTTTTACATTATGTTTTGTCCGAATTGTAACCCGTACCCTGTGGATATCACAGTCTGTAATTCCATGTTATACGTAATTATCTTTCAAAATATCCCCCTGATTTTCTTATACAGGTCCATCGCAAAATCATCTGTCATCTGCGAAATATGATCCACGATCACCTGTAAGCCGGCATAATGCCCGCCGGCCGGCGGCACAGGTAGCAGTCGCAGCACTTTCCTGGACCGCTCAGAGGCCGGAGAAAGCAGCGCATTGGCAAAATCTTCCAGCAGCCCGTAAATCACATGATGACCCGCCAGCTCCTTCTCAATCACCGAATGATGATTATAGATGCGTTTAACCGAAAAGTCCGTTACCGCGCTGAGCTGCTGTCGAAGCGGTTCATCCAGCAGGTCGATCAAGGAATCATCCAGGTCACCGCTCAGCAGGGCGGCCTCATTTTCAAGAAACGCTTCGGTGCAGAGCTGGGTGAGGTGGTTAATGAGCAGGGCCCGAAGCAGCGAAAGTTTCTGCTCTTCATCCGGGATGCTTTCCAGCTTTTTTTCCAGGTAGTCTTTTTGATTACTGCCGTTCAGCAGGGGCTGTAATAGTTCCAGTACTTCGCGGAAACCCACCACCTTCAGCTTAAACGCATCTTCCAGGTCTATCACCCGGTAACAGATGTCGTCTGCGGCCTCCACCAGGTACACAAAAGGATGGCGGGCATAGCCGGCTTCTTTTTCCGGAATGCCTAATTCCGTAGCGATCTCCCGGAAAAAGGGGGCTTCGGAATGCATGAACCCTGATTTCTTGGTAGCCAGCCGGGTCTTATCAAATCCCTGCAGGGAATCAGCCGGGTACTTCACCACGGATGCCAGTGTGGTATAGGTCAGCTTCAGGCCCGCCTTTACAAAAAGCGTAGTAAGGATACGGAAGGCATTAGCATTTCCTTCAAATTTCGTAAAATCCCGGATCTGCTGCGGGTTCAGCTCCAGGTCTTTGTTACGCGTAAAAAAATCTTCAAAAAAAGCCCGGATGGCCTCTTCACCGAAATGCCCGAAGGGCGGGTTACCGATGTCGTGAGACAGGCAGGCGGTCTGGATCACATCTGACAGCTCAAAGCGGTAGAAGTCGTCCGTGGCTTTACTGAAAGCCCCCTTGTATTTCTCTGCGATCTTCTCACCGGCCAGCTTGCCCAGGCTTCTGCCCACGGAGGCCACTTCCAGGCTGTGGGTCAGCCGGTTATGTACAAAAAACGCTCCCGGAAGTGGGAAAACCTGGGTTTTATTCTGCAGCTTCCGAAAAGGGGAAGAAAAGATCACGCGGTCGTAATCGCGGATATAGTCGCCACGGCCACTCCCGGTTTGGGCCGGTGAACTGCTCGCCAGGCGCTTATTGGAGTACAATTTTTCCCAGTTCATTTAAATGCTTTCTTTAAGACAAAAAATAACCCGGCCACCGAGGCCAGTATCAGCCCGCTGATCAGCCACTGGCTCAGCGAGGAGCCCTCCGGGTTTTCCATCAGCTCCTGCAGTCCCCGGGCCTGGGTACCGGCATACACCGCCAGGATGGTCCGCGGGATCATCCCCAGGAAACCGCCCAGCACAATATTCCGGAACGCGGCCCCTGAAGCCGCAAAAATAAGATTGGTTACGGCGAACGGGAAGAGTGGCGACAGCTTGGTAAAAAAGATGATCTTCAGCTCTTCCTGCCGGATCCGGTCCAGCACTGCGGCCCTCCTGGGGTCATTCCGTAACCAGTTTTCTATCCAGGAAAGATTCAGCCAGCCACTTAACCCGTAAATCAGTACAATGGCCAGCATATTGATCAGGATCAGCAAGGGAAGGGCCGCCCAGCCCAGGAAATAACCCATCACGATGGCCAGGAAGGTGGGCGGAATGAGTGCTATGCCACAAAGCCCCGCCAGGATCACCGAAAAAAGAATCCACTGACCCGTACTCAGCGTACCGAGGCTGTCCTGGTGCTCATACAGCAGGTAGGTCAGGAAAGAGGAGCTCAGCAAGGGCAGCAGCGTAAAAGCCACAAAACTGCCCGCACCCGCGTATTTCGCTACCCGCGCCACTCAGGGATGCTGGACTTTATAGTCAGCATATACCAGGGCTATGCCTTCCTCCAGGTCTATTTTATGCTTCCAGCCCAGCCCATGAAGCTTACTGACATCCATCAGTTTACGCGGTGTACCGTCCGGCTTATCCGTATTCCAGATAATCTCCCCTTCATAGCCGGTCTCCGCCTTGATGGTTTCGGCCAGCTCTTTGATGGTGATATCCACGCCCGTTCCGATGTTCACCAGTGTGCTCTCGTTATACGTTTCCATCAGGTACACGCAGGCTTCCGCCAGGTCATCGGCATGCAGGAATTCCCGCATGGGCGATCCCGTCCCCCACAGTTCCACGGCAGGCTTGCCATCGCGTTTGGCCTCATGAAACTTCCGGATCATGGCCGGCAGCACGTGGGAATTGTTCAGGTCGTAGTTATCGTTCGGGCCGTACAGGTTAGTGGGCATCACGGATATAAAATTGCTGCCGTACTGGTCGCGGTAGGCCTCACACATCTTGATGCCGGCTATTTTAGCGATGGCATAGGGCTCATTGGTGGGTTCCAGCAGGCCTGTAAGCAGGTAATCTTCCCGTAGCGGCTGTGGGGCCAGCTTAGGGTAAATACACGATGACCCCAGGAACATCAGCTTCTTCACCCCTGCCAGGTGGGATCCGTGGATCACGCTGTTCTGAATCTGGAGATTTTCAAAAAGGAACTGTCCTTTATAGGTATTATTTGCCACGATACCCCCTACTTTAGCGGCTGCAAGGAACACGTAATCCGGCTTTTCCTCCTGCAGGAACCGGACTACCTTATCAAAATCCTTAAGGTCCAGTTCCGCCGAGGTTCTGAAAATGATGTTATTATATCCTGAGGCCTGAAGCTTCCTGACAATGGCCGATCCCACCATGCCGCGGTGGCCGGCTACGTATATTTTAGCTGATTTTTCCAATTTCCCTTTGTTTTGTACCGTTTTAAATATGCGCCACAAAATTACAACATAAGTGGCTCAAATTAAAGAGAGGTATTATTTTTGAGGGAATCTTTGAATGGGAATGAGAATATCAGTAATTATAGCGTTCATCTTTTTCTGTCTGCAGGTTACTGCTCAGGATGTAGTGCCGAAAGCCAAGACCAAAGAGCAGCGAAAAGCCGAAAGGAAAAAGATGACATTGGAACAAAAAATAGAGAACACGCTTCCGGTAGACGTATCTCTGCCTTCGGCCAGCCTGAATGCCCCCGGCAGCCAGAAGATCAGCTCGCTGGAAGACGCCCGGAAATACGTCAATGAAACCGTACCTAACTATGGCAAGAGCGTAAAGGAACGGACCCGGAAGACGGCCAAAATCCTGAAAAAGCAGGAAAGCCGGCTTTTTGACGGCAAAAACTACAAAGGCATAGCCGTGGAAAAACGTATCCTGAAAAGGCGCTCCTCCCTGCTCTACCAGGAATTTTACGTACTGAAAGAGCACCGTGATCCGCCGCCTTACCACCGGACCTTCACCTGGTTTGATGAAAAAAATAAACGCGTCTCGGAAGTACTGGCGCGTGATCCCAAAACGAACAGCCTGCTTCACGGCCCTTACCGCGAATACCGGGGCGATAACCTGGTTAAGGAAGGTTACTACTACATGGGCCTGAAAGACGGCCGCTGGCTGCAGTATGACAAAGATTTTATCCTGCTCGACAAAGAGAATTACCACGAAGGTTTTTATGATGAATCCCGGATCTCCTATTACGGCGGTGACAGCACCCGGATCCGTGAGGTGGTCCCTGTGAGGTTCGGAAAAATCAACGGCACCTATTACCGCTTCTACGAAAACGGCACCCTGGCAGAAGAGGGCCGCTATGATGACGGCAAGAAAATAGGGAAATGGGTGGAATATTACGAAGGCGGAAACCGCCGGAAAAGAGAGATTCAGCACCCGGTGAATTACTTTGACGAAACCGAGCCCTACACGGTCATTGAGTATGACGACAAAGGCAAGGTCACCTTTGAGAACAAAAAGCAAACCCGATAAATTAATCGTTAAACCCAAGGGGTAGTCAATTGTGGAGCCCGGCCTGCCGGGGTGCTACTGGGGAAACTCACTACCCGGAACATTTTTTACCTGATGAAAAAAAAACTGCTTCTTTTTATTCTTCTTCCCCTGTTCAGCATGGCTCAAAAGGAAACCCTGTGGCGACTGGAGATCCCCAGCCCGGGCGGTGCTATTCCCGTGCACCTGCTGCTTAGCGATGACGGGCGGGCGTTTGCCATTAATGCCGACGAAAAGCTGGAGTTTGACCGGGTATTTACCGTAAAAGACACGCTTCACCTCCGGCTGGAGCTATACGACCTGGAGCTTATCCTGGCCATCAAAAACGGGAAGCTGAACGGGCTGATGAATAAGCGCGGCGCAGATATGCTTTACCGCCAGGTGCCTTTTACAGGTACCGCTAATGATCCTGCCCGCTTCAAAAATACCCGTGCGGCACAGCCCCTGGCACCCAAGTACCAGGTTACCTTCAAAAACGAATCTTCCGGAAAAGAATCGCCGGCTATAGGGGTTTTCCAGGTGGATAACGGCAAGGTTAAAGGCTCATTCCTGACCAATACCGGCGACTACCGCTACCTGCAGGGCAATGTGGCCGGCGACAGCCTTTACCTCTCTGCCCTGGGATCCAGCGCGGTCATGTATAAGGCCCGCATCAAGGGCGATAGCCTCACGGGCGGCACTTCCTACACGCCTTTCGGGAAAGGCTCCGGGTTTTCAGGCGTGAAAAATGAAAGTTATGAATTACCGGACGCCACTAAGCTCACCTTCCTGAAAGAGGGGCAGGAGCGCTTTGATTTTACCTTTAAAGATATCAATGGCCGGGATGTTTCCCTTTCCGATCCCCGCTTCAAAGGGAAAGTGACCGTGGTGCAGATCCTGGGTACCTGGTGCCCTAACTGCCTGGACGAAACCCGCTTTCTGACAGAGTACAAAAAAGAAAACCCGCTCCTGGAAGTGATCGGGCTGGCTTTTGAGCGGAACTCGGAGCCGTCCTTTGCCTGGCCTAAAATAGGCCGTTTTATAGAGCGCTTTGGCGTGGATTACCCCGTGCTGCTGGCCGGTACCATCCAGGAAGCAGGCGAAAAACTACCCCAGTTGAATCATGTGATGGCTTTCCCCACCTCCATTATTGTGGACAAAAAAGGACAGGTACGTAAAATCCATACCGGCTTTACCGGGCCGGGTACAGGTTCTTATTATGATCAATATGTGAAGGAGTTTGCTGCGTTTGTGAAAGAGCTGCAGGCGGAATGAGGGAACTAACCACATAGACACATAGCTGTTTGAAGCATGAGAAAATGTACTTCTCTATATAATGACTATGTTTCTATGTGGTCAAACTTAAAATCTTTCCAGGGAACTGAAGAAAAACGCGCTCTCCAGGGCGGCGTTCTCGTCAGAATCTGAGCCGTGTACGGCATTTTCCGATTTGTTTTTCGCGTAGATGCTTCTTACGGTACCAGCTGCGGCCTCTGCCGGGTCAGTAGCACCGATCAGCTTACGGAAATCTGCCACAGCATTTTCCTTTTCCAGGATGAAAGCTACGATAGGCCCTTCGGACATCATTTCACAAAGCTCGCCATAAAAAGGGCGCTCCGAGTGAACCTCATAAAACCTTCCGGCCTGTGCTGCGGTCAGTTGCAGCTTCTTAAGCGCTACAATCCTGAATCCACCTTCTTCAATAAGTTTCAGTATTCCTCCTACGTGATTATCCGCTACTGCGTGCGGCTTGACCATGGAAAATGTTCTGTTACCTGCCATTACTCTTGTTTGTTTAAAAAAATGTCCGCAAAATTAGTACTTATAATTAATATGGAAATAAATTATCCCCTTATTTTTAAAAGGTTATAGGCGTGTCATCAGCTTTTTTACGGCGGCGTCCTTCCAGGCAGCAAAATCCCCCGCCAGAATATGCTTCCGTGCCTCACCCACCAGCCACAGGTAAAACCGCAGGTTATGGATACTGGCAATCTGCGCCGCCAGCAGCTCCTGGCACTTCACCAGGTGCTTCAGGTAGGCTTTGGAATAAAAGGTGCTCACGTACCCGCCCAGTTCGGCATCAATGGGGCTGAAATCATCTTCCCACTTCTTATTCCGGATATTGATAATGCCCTGGGTGGTGAAAAGCATGCCGTTACGGGCGTTCCGCGTAGGCATCACACAGTCAAACATATCGATCCCCAGCGCTATGCCTTCCAGGATATTTTCCGGCGTGCCCACTCCCATCAGGTAGCGCGGCTTATTCTCCGGCAGGATGGCATTTACCACCTCTATCATCCGGTACATATCCTCTGCCGGTTCCCCTACCGACAGGCCGCCTATGGCGTTACCGTCCTGCTCCCGGGCGGCGATGTACTCGGCTGACTGCTCGCGCAGGTCGCGGTAAACACTGCCCTGTACTATGGGAAACAGGCTCTGGTGATGGCCGTATTTAGGCTCGGTGGTGCGGATGCGCTCTACACAGCGGCTCAGCCAGCGGTGTGTCAGGTGCATGGATTTTTCCGCATACCGGTAATCACAGGGATACGGCGGGCATTCGTCAAACGCCATAATGATATCGCCGCCGATCACCCGCTGAATATCCATCACGTACTCCGGCGTGAAAAGATGCCGGGAGCCGTCAATGTGCGAATTAAAAAAAACGCCTTCTTCGGTGATCTTCCGGATCTCTTTCAGGCTGAATACCTGGTACCCGCCGGAATCCGTCAGGATGGGCCGGCTCCAGCCGTTAAACTGATGCAGCCCGCCCGCCTTTTCCAGGATCTCCAGGCCCGGACGCAGGTAAAGATGGTAGGTATTGCCCAGGATGATCTGAGCCGCTACGTCTTCGGTCAGCTCACGCTGATGTACACCTTTCACCGTTCCGGCCGTACCTACCGGCATAAAAATGGGAGTGAGGATCTCGCCGTGGCCGGTCACCAGCTTCCCTGCCCGGGCTTTTGACCCCGGGTCTTTGGAATGAATCTCAAAAATCATGGCGCAAAGTTCATGCTTACTTTCAGCATTTTCAACAGAAAAGCCCAAAATCTCCGCTTCCCGGCGGATCCCGTCCTTAATCCATTCATTTTTAATGGGCCGTAGTTAGGAAATCATCAAAGAGGTGCTATTTTTGCAAGAGCATTCACTATAACCAGAATAACCTTTGGAAACCATTCTCCCAATTTTGTTTTTTGGGGCTATTGCTATACAGTTATTTTATATCCTGTTTATCTTCACCAAGCTCTCCGGCCATCATGACCTGGAACCGGGAGATGCTCAGCCACCGGTGACTATTGTGCTGGCCGCATCGAATGAGTTGCAGAACCTTCGGGAGCTGCTGCCTCTGCTGGATGCGCAGGATTATCCTGAGTTTGAGATCCTGGTAGCTGACGATAGGTCGCATGACGGCACCTACGATTACCTCATCAATAATCCTGACCGCATCCGCCACCTCAGCTATCTGAGGGTGCAGGACCTGCCGGATCATTATACGGCCAAAAAATATGCAGTGACCCTGGCGGCCAAAAAAGCCCGGCACCCGTGGCTCCTGTTTACTGATGCCGACTGCCGGCCGGAGTCTGACCAATGGATCAGCCACATGATGGGCCAGGTTTTGGAAGGCAAAGAGATTGTACTGGGCTTCTCCAAGTACCAGTATTTCCCCGGCAGGCTGAATGCACTCATCCGCTACGAAACCTTCCAGACCGCCGTGCAATACCTGTCTTTTGCCCTGGCAGGAGTGCCTTTTATGGGCGTAGGCCGGAACCTGATGTACAAAAAAGACCTGTTCTGGAAAAACGGCGGCTTCTCGGGCCACAATATGCTTCTGAGCGGTGACGACGACCTTTTTGTGAACAAAGCCTCCTCCAAAACCAATGTAAGCATCTGTATTGAAGAGGAAGGACAGACCACCTCCATCCCCAAAAACACCTGGGAAGAATGGTACGTGCAGAAGAAAAGACACCTCTCCGTAGGGAAAAAATACAAAACCCGTGACCGGATAAACCTGGGCCTGCTCTGGATCAGCGGCATCTTTTCCTGGCTCCTGCTGCTACCCGTATTCTTTATTTTCCCGTTCTGGTTTATGGCTCCGGAGTGGTCCCGGATCCCGGTAGAGTTCCTGGGGCAATATGGCCTGGCGCACTGGTATCCATATAACGACTGGATGCGGCTGGTAACCGGTGTTTTCCTGCTGTATATGCTTATTAAATGGATTGTGCTGGCCCAGGTGAATAAAAGGCTGGGGAATACCATTAATTCCTGGAAGATCCCATATTATGACCTGCTGTATAACGGGTACCTGGTCATCTTCGGGCTTATTACGCTTTTTTCCAACCCCCAGAAGATCAAATGGAAATAGGCTCTACCGGGGCACCGTAAAGTACATCACCGTGGAAACCACCGTGAAAACGATATTGGGCAGCCAGACAGCCAATATGGGGTTCATGCTTCCGGCTTCGGCGATTCCTTTGGAAAGAATATAGAAAATGATGTAAAGGAAAGCCAGTACAAACCCGATGGCAATCTGAAGCCCTACCCCGCCCCGGGCCTTACGGGCCGAAACAATCAGCCCCATAATAGACAGGATCACCACGGCAAAGGGCGTGGCAAAACGCTGGTAATACTCTATTTTGTAAACCTCCACACCCTCGGCCCCCCGGCTGTTAATTAGGTTTATATAATTCTGCAGCTCCGGAATGGTCATGGTCTCCTGGCGGTTCTTGGAGTTCGTGAAGTCACTGGGAAACATATTAATACTGGTATCCAGCGGCACAGTAGACGCATAGGTCATCTGGTCTTTCATGATCCCCAGTTTCCGGATCTGGTAATCATACAGTTTCCATTTTTTCAGGGAATCGTCATAAGTGGCCCTCCGGGCGGTAAGCTTTTCCACCAGGCGGTTTTTCTCTATCTTTTCCAGCGTGAAATCATAGGCCGTATTACTGGCGTTATCGTAGCTGGACAGGTAGGCGTATACATTTTTCTGGACCGCCATGTGAATATCCCGCCCCGAGAAATAGAAATCACTCTCCACATACTTATTCTGGAATTCGATCCGCGGGATATTGGCTTTGGGCAGCAGCCAGCCTACCATAATGAACGAGTACACGGCCACGATCCCCGACCCGATGAAATAGGGCAGCATCAGCCGGCGGAAACTGGTACCCGAACCCAGGATAGCGATGATCTCCGTATGCGACGCCATCTTCGCCGTAAAAAAAACGGTAGAGATAAAGATCATCAGCGGGCTGATGTAATTAGCCCAATACGGCGCCAGGTTCATGTAATAATCCACGAAAATGGCCTTATTAGACGGCTTGGTCTCCAGGAAATTGTCATTCTTCTCCACAAAGTCGATGACCAGGATCACCATCACAATAATAAACACCGCGAAGACGTACGTGGTCAGAAAGCGCTTGATAAGGTACCTGTCTATCTTGGTCATCCGGAGAGTTTATTATAAATCGGCCCCAAAATTAGGAAGTATTGGGCAAAAACAAAATCAGAACAGCTTCACAATCCACTCAATGACCCGGTTCTTCCCGGCCGTATAGGGTGGCATCAGCTTTTCCAGCACACTGGGCAGGTGCTGGCGGTAAACACTCCTTTCGTTAGAGAAGGTCTTGAAGCCCCATTCCCCGTGCGACTTCCCGATCCCCGAATTATTATCTCCGCCAAACGGCAGGTAGGGCTGCAGGAAATGCATATCGTTATTATTGATGCAGGTTCCGCCGGCCCGGGTATTGGACAGGAAATACTCGATATTCGCGTTTTTGCTGCTGTAAATGTATAAAGCCAGGGGTTTTTCACCGGAGCGGATGTACTCCACTACTTCCTGGCGGTCATCGTATGCCAGCACGGGCAGCAAAGGCCCGAAAATTTCTTCCTGCATGATCCTGGCATCCCGCGGCACGTCAGTGATCAGGGCCGGGCTGATGCGGGCAGCCTCTTTTTGTCCGCCGAAAACCACTTTAGCGCCTCTCTCCACGGCATCTTCCAGGTAGCTATACACCCGGGCGGCGTGTTTTTCATTTACTATACTACAATACGATGCACTGACCAGGGCATCTTCTTCATAAAACTCCTGCAATACCTCCTGCAGTTCCCGCTGGAAAGGTTCCGCCTTGGACCGGTGTACAAACACATAATCAGGAGCTATGCAGATCTGCCCGCTGTTTATGAATTTTCCCCAGGCCAGCCGACGGGCAGCAGCTTTAATATCTGCGGTTTCATCAATGATCACCGGCGACTTCCCCCCCAGCTCCAGCGTAACGGAAGCCAGGTGTTCCGCCGCAGCTTTCATCACTACCTTGCCCACCTGGGGGGAGCCCGTGAAAAAGATATGATTAAAGGGCAGGGCCAGCAGCCGCGTAGAAGTTTCCACATCGCCCTCCACCACCTCTGCTTCTTCGGGCGGAAAAACATGGTTAACGATCTTTTTGATCACGGCCGAAGTATGCGGGGTAAACTCTGAAGGCTTAATGATAGCCGTATTTCCGGCCGCTACCGCCGGGATCAGGGGCCCCAGGCTCAGGTTCACGGGGAAGTTCCACGGCGAAATGATCAGGCAGACGCCCCGGGGTTCACAGCGCACAAAAGACGAGGAGCCAAAGAAAGACAGGGGCGTTCTTACGTAACGGTCGCTCATCCACTGGTCCAGGTGCTTTACGGTATGATTGATCTCCGAGGTAATGGCAAAAATCTCCGTCAGGTCAGTTTCCGCCTGGGGCTTTTTAAAATCCGCATACAGCGCATCCCGTATCTCCTGGCGGAAGGTAACTTCCACGGCTTTCTTTAAGGCCAGTAGCCGGGTCTTCCTTTCGGCACAGGTACTGGCCGCCACCCGGTACTGGTGGGCCTTCTGGATCTCAAAAATCCGGTCTATAGAATTACGGGTCTCCGTTACCATGACTTTTTTATATAAAGATACGGAAAATTACGCGGCCTTACCAAATGAACCGCCCGGTTTTCTGCGGTGGCATCCCCTTAAAATTTCCTTAAAATTAGTTCCCCCGCATACTATTTTACCTTTTAAAGCATTTTAATAGTAAATCATATTAATACAATGAAAAAAACAGCACTGGTCTTAGCCATGGCGGCCATGATGGCCTCCTGCACCTCCAAAGAGAAACATGAAGCTGCCGATGATCTTCAGGCAGCCCAGGATGAAGTTCAAAATAATCTCCGTGAAACCAAAGAAGACCTGGAAGCGAAAAAGAAAAGCCTGGAAGCCGAACTGATAGAAGTAAACGAAAAGATCAAACAGGGCACCAAAGAAGAGAAAGAGAAATGGCAGGCCCGGAAAGACGAACTGGACAGGGAACTGAACGATCTGAATCAAAAGATCAAAGCAGACGTCAAAGACCTGAAAAGCGGCCTGAAAGACCTGAAAGAAGACGTTAAGGAAGATGTTAAAAAAATAAAGGAGGATATTAAGGAGAATTGATCCTTCCTTTATTTTTATCTGTCCCCTTTAATTTGTTATTTTGAATCCCTAACATTTAAGTATGGATTCAAGACGCGAATTTATTAAAAAGGCCGGTCTGATAGCCGGTGGAATACTTCTTCCCGAGTCAGTCATCCGGGCCAGCGCCATTAATCCCGCCGAAGGTTCTACGGTATGGGATGCTGACCACGTGGTCATTCTCATGCAGGAAAACCGGTCTTTTGACCACAGCTACGGGGCACTCCGGGGCGTCAGGGGCTTTAACGATCCCCGGGCTGTCACATTGCCCAATAACCGTAAGGTGTGGCTGCAAACCAACGCCAAAAATGAGACCTTCGTACCGTTCCGGCTGAACATAAAAGACACCAAAGCCACGTGGATGCGTGACCTGCCCCACTCGTGGGAAAACCAGGTGCGGGCCCGTAACGACGGGAAATACGATAAATGGCTTTCTGAAAAGCAGTCCGGGAATAAAGACTACAAAGACATCCCCCTGACCCTGGGTCACTTTAACCGGGAAGATATTCCTTTTTATTATGCTTTCGCCGATGCCTTCACGGTTTGCGATCAGAACTTCTCTTCTTCTTTAACCGGCACTACGCCTAACCGCCTTTATCTGTGGAGCGGCACCATCCGGGAGAAAAAGGAGTTTGGAAGCAAGGCCAATGTAAAAAACGAAGACATCGAATACAGTCGGACGGCCCGCTGGAAATCATTTCCGGAACGGCTGGAAGAAAACGGGATCGACTGGCGGATCTACCAGAACGAGATCAGCTTACCCACCGGTTTTAAGGGCGAAGAAGACAGTTGGCTGGGAAATTTCACCGATAATCCCATTGAATGGTTTGAAAATTACCAGGTGCGGTTTCACCCCGAATACCGCAAATATCTTCAGCAGCGGGTAGCTACCCTTCCTGCCGAAATAGAAGCCCTGAAGAAAAAGGCCGACCCGGATAAAAGAGACCAGGACCGGCTGGCGGCATTGGAACGCTCCTATAAAATGGCGCTCGAAGACCTGGAAAAATATACCCCGGAAAACTTCAAAAAGCTTTCCTCATTCCAGAAAAATATTCACGGGAAGGCTTTCACTACTAACCGGAACCACGCCGACTATCACAGCCTGGCCGAAGTGGAAATCGGCGGAGGAGAAAAGATGGCGGTTCCCAAAGGGGATATCCTGTACGAGTTCCGTAAAGACGTGGAATCAGGGAAACTTCCGCCGGTTTCATGGCTGGTAGCCCCTCAAAACTTCTCAGATCACCCCAGCGCCCCTTGGTATGGCGCCTGGTACATTTCAGAAGTGCTGGATATCCTGACCCAAAACCCCGAAGTATGGAAAAAGACCGTTTTTATACTCTGCTACGATGAAAACGACGGTTATTATGACCATGTGCCGCCGTTTGTAGCGCCTCATCCGGAAAAGCCGGAAACCGGCAAAGCCTCAGAGGGAATTGACCTTTGGGCTGAACAGGTCAACCTGGAGCACGAAAAGCAGCGACCTTATGACCGCGTAGTAGATGGTCCTATCGGGCTGGGCTACCGGGTACCGCTGGTGGTGGCCTCGCCCTGGAGCCGGGGTGGAAAGGTCTGTTCCGAGGTATTTGACCATACTTCAATACTGATGTTCCTGGAGAAATTTATCGCGAAGCGTTATAAAAAAGAGATCAAAGAAGAGAATATTACCGAATGGCGCAGAACCATCTGCGGTGACCTGAGCTCGGTATTCACGCCCTTCCAAAACGGTGAATTCAGGGAATTTGTACAGAAAGAAGAATTCCTGAAATCGATCCGCCGGGCCAAAGACAAAGCGGTCCCAACTAATTTCAAAGCTTTAACCGCCGAAGAGATAGCGGAAATCAATACCTCTCCCGGGAAATCGCCCTGGATGCCGCAGCAGGAAAAAGGGATCAAAAAGGCATTAGCCATTCCCTACGAGCTCCATGCGGACATCAGCCCCGGCAGCAGCCCTGAGCTGAAGCTGAGCGTAGGTAACACTTTCAAAACCGGCGGAGCACCTTTCTTTGCTAACCTCCGGACCAGCCAGGGAGAATTTCAGTCGCGCCACTACACCCTGAAAAAGGGCCATCAGCTCAGTGATGCCATGCCCCTTTCCGAAGGGCGCCTTGACGTGCAGGTACACGGTCCTAACGGCTTCTACCGCAGTTTCAAAGCCCGGCAGATCCCGGTAGAGGTAACGGTAAATTACCCCAAAAACCGGCAGGGGCGGCCCTTCGGCGATATTGAATTCCAGATCCGGAACCTCTCCGGGAAAGAGCTGGAACTGCAGCTCACCGACGCCTCCTACCATGACGGGACCACCCGGATCAAGCTGAAAAAAGACGGGACCAAAACCCTGGCCGCTGACCTGAAAAAAAACCACAACTGGTATGATTTCAAGCTCACGGCCAAAGACCACCCCGACTTCGAGTGGCACTACGCCGGCCACGTAGAAACCGGCCAGGAAAGCTTCACCGACCCCAAAATGGGCCAAACCCAATAACGCTCCACAGAGATCACCAAACTCAAACAAAGCCCTCTGAGCACAGTTCAGAGCAATAAAAACGATGAAAATACAATATTTCGGACACTCGTGTTTTATGATCCACTTTGCAGGAAAAAAGATTCTGCTGGATCCTTTCATCAGTGGAAACCCCATAGCACAGCACATCAAAACGGAAGACATCCATCCGGATTATATCTTCCTGTCGCACGGTCACGCGGATCACCTGAAAGACCTGGAGCAGATCGCAAAGCAGTCAAACGCCCCTGTGATCACCAGCTTTGACATCATGACCCGGTTCATTGAGCCGCTGGGCCTCTCCGGGCACGGTATGAACACCGGCGGGAAGCTCACCCTGGATGGTTTCACTTTTAAGCTGGTGACGGCCGTACACTCCAGCATGTTGCCTGACAACAGCTACGGCGGGAACCCCATGGGCTTTGTTTTCTGGAATGAGGACTCCTGCTTTTACTACTCGGGAGACACCGCCCTCACCCTGGATATGAAGCTGATCCCGATGATCTGTCCGAAGCTGGATTTCGCTATCCTCTCCATAGGCGACTACTTCACCATGGGCTATGAAGACGCCCTCCTGGCCTCGGATTTCATTGAATGCAATAACATCGTAGGCTGCCATTACGATTCCTTCCCTCCGATCAACATAGATCATGATAAGGCCAAAAAGGCTTTTTCCGATGCCGGGAAGCGGCTTTACCTGGCAGAGGTGGGAGAGGTTTTTGAGGTGTAGGAAGTAACCGTACCGGCAAAACTGCGTTTAAACCACCGGTCTGAACCTTTTATCGTGCATAATGTCCGTTTGACCAAAAATCAGGCGCCCGCATAAACTAAATGGCGGGTTCTCAGGTTTTTATTAGTAAAAAACAAAACTATGGCATTACAGGCAGGCGATATCGCACCCGGTTTTAAATTATATTCTTCCGATAAGCAGGAGGTTTCACTTGCGGATTACCGCGGCAAAAATGTGGTCATTCTTTTCTTCCCGATGGCGTTTACGAGCGTTTGTACCGCTGAACTCTGCGAAATGCGGGATAATATCAGTACTTACCAGGGCCTGGATGCAGAGATCCTGGCCATCTCTGTAGATTCCGTATTTACACTGGCGCGGTTCGGGAAAGAACAAAACCTGCCTTTTCCGCTGCTGTCTGATTTTAACAAAGAGGTTTCCACGGCCTACGGTGCCCTGTATGACGAGTTTGTGCTGGGCATGAAAGGAGTTTCTAAAAGATCGGCTTTTGTGGTGGACAAAGACGGTAAACTAGCCTATGCCGAGGTGCTGGAAGATGCAGGCAAGGTGCCTGATTTTGAGAAAGTAAAAGCGGCTTTAAACTAATTGACTTATGAACAGAACAGTTTTGGGGGCTCTGATACTTGTGTTTTTCCTGGCGGTAGATTATCTCTTTTTCAAGGCCTTAAAAGACAGTGTCAGAAACTTCAGTATCAGCGCTCAGCGCTGGATAAGCCTGGCTTACTGGGCGGTTCCGGTTATTTTTATCCTGGGATTTCTATACCTGTTTTTTGTAGCGCCTGATACCACCCCGCCGAAGTATAAGCGGATATTCGGGGTAGCTTTCTTCATGATTTATTCGTCCAAAATGATCGGGGCGGTTATTTATCTCCTGGGTAACGGGCTGAATATCCTGAAAAACACGGGGCAGAAGATCATTAAACCCTCTTCTACGGAGCCTATCCTGACCCGCTCGGAATTTATTGCTAAAACGGCCCTGGCTCTGGGAGCCACGCAGTTTGGTGTGCTTACTTACGGCATCCTTTCCGGAGCCTATGACTACCGCGTCAGGCGGGTAAGCCTACCGCTGAAAGGCCTGCCCAAACAGTTTCACGGCATGACCCTCGCCCAGCTCTCCGATATCCATTCCGGCAGTTTTTACAATAAAAAAGCGGTTAACGGCGGGATCGATATGCTGCTGGCTGAAAAACCCGACCTGGTGTTTTTTACCGGTGACCTGGTAAACGATAAGGCCACGGAGCTGCAGGAGTATTTTGATACGTTCAAACGGGTAAAAGCGCCATTAGGCGTATACTCCACCTTAGGAAACCACGATTACGGCGACTACGCCCAATGGTCTTCTCCCCAGGCCAAGCAGCAGAACCTGCTTAACCTCATGGAGGGGCACCGGCTGATGGGCTGGGACCTGCTCATGGATGAGAACCGCGCACTCACCCTGGGCGGTGAAAAGCTGGGGATCATCGGGATTCAGAACTGGGGTTCGGGATTTGTGCAGAAAGGCGACCTGAAAAAAGCACTGCAGGGCTCCGAGGAATTTACAAACAAGCTGCTGCTTTCCCACGACCCCAGCCACTGGCGGGCGCAGGTTTTGGGACAAACCAATATTGACGCGGCTTTTGCCGGCCATACCCACGGCATGCAGTTTGGGGTGGAGATTCCCGGCTTTAAATGGAGCCCGGTGCAATACCGTTACAAAGAATGGGCCGGCATGTACGAAGAAAACGGCCAGCGCCTTTATGTAAACCGGGGCTTTGGTTTCCTGGGGTATCCGGGCCGCGTAGGCATCCTTCCGGAGATTACCATTTTTACTTTAGAGAGTGTATAAACACATCAATATCAAAGGCCGGGTTTAGCACTTCAGCACGTGTCAGACCCGGCTCTACTTTTACAAAACGGTAAAACTCATCATCTTTGAGATTAGAGAAAACCAGCTCCCCCGTGGTGTAGTCGGGGGTGAGGAAATACTCATTGTGCTTATCAAAATGCACAAAATAAGACTTATAGGCGTATTCTGCCCAATACACGCTTCGTTTGGACCGGTCATAATAGAACAATACCGAATCTGCTTCTTCCTTTTCAAAAAGGATTAAGGGGAACCGTGCAAGAGAATCCACCGTTTCTACCTTATCTTTGTTCTCCAAAACCGCTTTCTCTACCCAAACCCCTTTGAAAGTAACATTTTTCTCCGGCCGCTGGCAGGAGAGGATAAGGAGAAGGACAGGACAAAAATACTTTAGTTTCAACATGGATCAAATGGATGTGATAGGACAAAAATCCTGACTCCCCCTCTTAATTCAAAGAAAATGACACAAAAAAGTTTAAAGACAGAACTTTTCAAAACCTATAAATTAGCACTTCCTATTATTATCGGCCAGCTGGGCGTGATCCTGATGGGTACTTCTGATAACGTAATTGTGGGCCGCCTTCTGGGGCCGGTCAGCCTGGGAGCAGCCGGAATAGCGAACTCCATTGCCTTCCTGATCGCCTCCCTGGCGGTAGGCGGTATGGCAGTTATAGCACCTATGGTTTCCAAGCTGCTGGCCGAAAAAGACTCCCCTAAGCTCAGTGCCCTATTTTTTAACGCGCTGCTGGCGGCCCTGCTTTACAGCGTGTTGCTTTCCCTGGTGGGTTTTGTGGTGTACCGGCACTTCTACATCCTCGGGCAGACCGCGGCGATAGAAAGCCTGGGAGCTCCCTTCTTTTTCCTGATCATGGTGGCTAATATTCCCATGATCTTCTTCCTGGCCGTAAAGCAATTTTCCGACGGGTTCTCCAAACCGGCCATTGTGATGTACATTACCCTGCTGGGCCTGGTATTTGACATCACCGGAAACGTGGTTCTGATCCGCGGCCTCTGGATTTTCCCTGAACTGGGCCTGAACGGCGCCGCCATCGGCACCATATTTTCCCGTTTACTGATGTTGGGCATCCTGCTGTATTATCTCCGTGCGCAGCCGGCCTTCCGCCTGCTTTTCCACTTTCCCCGCTGGAAGGCAGACCGGGCTCTCCTCACCGAGATATTGGGACGGAGCATACCGGCCGGGTTCCAGGCGTTTTTTGAAATTGCGGCTTTTTCATTTGCAGTGGTCATGATGGGCTGGCTGAGTGAAACTGAGCTTGCGGCGCACCAGATCGCTATTAACGTGGCCTCTACCACCTACATGATGGCTACGGGCTTTGCCCATGCGGGCAGCATCCGTATAGGTGAAGCCTGGGGAAAACGGGACGCCACCGGCATCCGGCTTTCCGGTCGCGCGGCCTACACCTGGGTTATCGGTTTCATGGGGCTTTGCAGTGTGGTGATCCTGCTCTTCGGGCAGTGGATCATTAAAATTTACATTGAAGATGACGCTGTACTGACCGCGGCCCTACCCCTGCTGATGATCGCTGCCTTTTTCCAGCTGTCAGATGGCGCCCAGTCGGTAGGCCTGGGCGTACTCCGGGGCCTGGCTGACATCCGGATCCCTACCTACATCACTTTTGTAGCCTACTGGCTGATTGCCCTGCCCGTAGGGTATATGATGGGTTTTAGGCTGGAAATGGGATCGGTGGGAATATGGCTGGGGCTGCTGCTGGGGCTGACCTTTTCGGCCGTATTTCTCTACGCCCGTTATAACAAAGTCAGCCGCCGGCCCCTGCCCGCTTAATCATACGTCTTATTCCAGGAACAGCTCGATCACCGGGATCTCTACACCCGGTTTCTCTACCGGCATCTGCAGGATGAGGTCCTGATCTCCGGCCGTGATGGCCATGTGGCTGGCGTCATCCGCCTTTGCTGAAACGGTATATTTAACCTCAGAACCGTCATGTAAAAACTGGGCATACTTTATTTTTCCCTTGAATCCGGGTAAGTAAAGGGTTTTGAAGGGCCATTGCAGCATATGAACATACAGGCGCCGGGTTTCCGGGTTATAGGTCAGGAACGTATTTTCCGGTCTCTGAAATTCTTCGGGAGCCGCGGTGCAGCCGTAAACCGAGCGGCTGTTATAGCGCATCCATTCCCCTAAAGCATCCAGCCGGCTGGTGGCCCGGGCATCAAAATTACCCCGGGCGGTAGGCCCTACGTTCAGCAGCAGGTTTCCACCCTTGGACACCACCTCTATCAGCATGGCTATGAGCTGGTTAGACGACTTCCACGTATTTTCATCACGGTGGTATCCCCAGGATCCGGAGAAGGTCTGGCAGGTTTCCCAGGGTACCCGCACCCCGTTTCTTTCCGGCCAGCGGGCCGGCATAAACTGTTCCGGGGTCACGTAGTCGTACCCCCCGGGTACATTATTCAGATCCAGGCGGTCATTGATGATAATACCGGGCTGAAGCTTACGGGTAAGCGCCAAAAGGCCTTCGCTGTCCCAATCCTTGCGCCCCTTACCGTCTTCTCCGGGGTAGGAAAAATCAAAAAACAGGAGGTCGATCTTCCCATAGTCCGTCAGCAATTCCGTCAGCTGATCTTTCAGGAACTTCCTGAAGCGGTTCATATCCTTTTTGGAGTTTCCGGCTATGGCCTCTTTATTGCCCCTAAGCGGGTGCACCCTGTCTATGGTAAAATCCGGGTGATGCCAGTCGATCAGCGAAAAATAAAAGCCCACTTTCAGCCCTTCCGCCCGGAAAGCCTCCACAAAAGGCTTCAGCAGGTCTTTCCCGATGGGAGTATTGGGGGCCTTAAAATCGCTGAATTTCGTATCCCACAGGGCGAAACCCTCGTGATGACGGGTGGTCAGCACCACATATTTCATCCCGGCTTTCTTAGCCTGTGCCGCCCATTCCTTCGGATCGTACAGGTCAGGGTTAAATTTATCAAAATATCGTTCCTTATACTGCTCTGCCGGAATACGTTCATAATTCTGGATCCACTCATGCCGGGCCGGCACGGCATAGAGCCCCCAGTGAATAAACATCCCGAAGCGGTCATGCGTCCACCAGGCCAGCCGGTCTTTCTTTTGTTCGGGCGTTTCGATTTGGGCAAACAGGGCGGAAGCCATCAAAAGGAAAAACAGCGTGAGTTTCTTCATAGGTAAGGTTATTTGAACTCAAATATAGTTTTTACAGCGGCTCCGACAAAGTTTAAATGTTGTTTGTAATTCCTTCCATATAATTTTTAGAAACGGGTATTTCCGTATTGTTAATGATTACCGCTTTCCGGTTAAATTTTTCGATTTTGGCTTTGTTGACCACATAAGCCCGGTGTACCTGCACAAAAACACTTTCGGAAAGCTCTTCCAGCACATGCTTGAGGGTAGAGCGGGACGTATAGGTTTGTTTATCGGTATGGAACAGGAGGTAATTTCCGTCTGATTCTATATAGTTGATTTCATCTATCGGAAGCTCTGTAGTATAATCTCCGTCTTTCACCGGGATTTTGGGGACATGTTTTTTGCCGGATTGCCGGATGGCGATTTCTACAGAAGTGATAAGATCTACATTCTTAAACGGCTTGGTTAAATAAGAATAGGGTGTAGTGGCCACTGCCCGGTTAATCACTTCCGAATTGTCATAAGCCGTAACGTAGATAAAAGGTACTGCATACCTGTCTTTTATTTGTTGCCCTAAGCTGATACCATCCTGCTCATCTTCTCCAAGGTTAATGTCAAGAATGGCAAGGCTTATCTGTTCTTTTTTCAGCGTTTCGAGGGCTTCTTTAGCGTTTTTAGCTTCCAAAACACGGTAGCCGTTTTCGGTCAGGACTTTTTTGGATAATCGCCTGTTTAAAAAATCGTCTTCTACGAGTAATATTATTTTCATGTGCTGATTATTTGAAATAAACCGTAAGCTCAAATCCGTTGTCGCTTTTGGTTTCGGTTACACCGTCTAACTGGTCTATCAGCCCTTTGATGATTTCCTGGCCCAGCCCTTTGTCACTTGGTGCGTTAAAATCAAAACCGCTTCCGTTGTCTGAGTAGTACAGTGTATGGCCATTGGCGTCTTTGGTAAGCTCTATGCTGATGATTCCGATATTTTGTTTTTGGAAAGCGTGTTTCATGCTGTTACTGACCAGCTCTACTATAATCAGGCCTAAAGGCAGGGCTTTTTCTAAGGAGATTTTTTCTATTTCCACATGAACCTGCAGATTCACTTTTTTGCTGTGGCCGTCGTAAGAATCTTTGACCAGTTCGGAAAGTTCGGTTACGTACCTTTTTACATCCACCTCATGCACATTGTCTGAAACGTTCAGCTTTTTATGCAGCAAAGCCATAGAATGGATACGGTTTTGATTGCCTCTGATCAGTTCGTCAATATTATTGAAATCTACTGATTCTTTCTGGATTTCGAGAATACTGATGACGTGCTGCAGATTGTTTTTTACCCTGTGCTGTAATTCGGACAACAGCATCTGTTTCTGTTCCAGTATTTTGGTCAGCTCTCCCAGCTGTGTACTGATAATCCTGTTTTGCTTGTTGATTTGCCTGTTTTTACGGAACAATACCACTGACCCGAAAACAATTACCGCAAGCATGCTGCCTATAAAAAACAGCTGGTGTTCCCTGCTTTTGATAACGGCTTCTTTTTTGTCGTTTTCGTATTGCTCGGTTATTTTCCTTGTCTCGGCTACTTCTGTTTTTTCAATGTAACTCAAATAACTATCGTGGTATTTTCGAAAATAATAAAAAGCGGAATCTATATTTCCGACCGCTTCAAATAAATTGCTTCTGTGCTGATAAATCCTGAACAGACCGGCAATATTATTTTTTTCCAACAAGGATAATGCTGAGTCATTATACATAAAAGACCTGTCTATTTGCTTCTGTTCGTATAAGGTTCTGGAAATATTGGAAAGCTGCATTGCAGCGGGCAAAAAATCTTTTCTCTCGATAAGTCTTTTTGCAGCAAGTGATGAATATCTTACCGATTCCTTATAGTTGTCTTTACGCAGGAGCATTCCCAACAGTATATACGCATCTGTTATTTCCCTGCTGTTATTATACGTTTGGGCATACTCCAGTCCTTCATAAGCGAAATGAGCAGACGAATCCCGCTTATTCGTCAGGCGATAAAAGGACGACATACGTATACAATAGGCACTGTAAACACTATCGAGTTGATGCTGTCTGGATATTCTATATGCCTCGTCTAAGTATTTTCTACATGAAATGAAATCGCTGGTAATCTCATACGTGAGTGCTATTATCAGGCTGCTGCGATATTTTTTTTCGGGCAGTTGGTATTCCCGGGCTTTGTCAGAAGCTTCGATAGCTATCTGAAGGGCTTTCTTGTTTTCTCTCTTTTGCAAATAGACCTGAGCCTTAAGAAGCATCACATCCACTTTAAAGCCAATGTATGCCTTAGCCGTATATTTTGTGTTCAGCAGATGATATAAGGCATCGGCTTCCTGTTCTACATAGTCATAATTATTGTGATGCAAACTCATCAGGCTGTCTAATCTTTCTACGCTCTTTTCTATATCAATATCCTGAGCCATTGTAAAATAGCCAACGAAAAGAAGTAGAAAAAATGAATGTCGCATAAGCTACAAAGTAAAACAGTTTTGCCGGCATTAAAAAAGGGGGGATACTGAATTATCCCCCTTTTTAATTTTTGACTAAATCAATCCTCCAGTCCGTAATGAGCCTTCACCGCTTCATAGTCTGAGTAATCCAAACCGGCTACCCTGGCTTTTGTACCACCGGGAATTATCACATAACGTAGATGAGTGAAATAGTCGGTCTTAGGATTATTTATCCAAGTCGAATTGACCGTTCCTGTTACCCAATATTCCCCATACATAACCCAGCCTACCAGTATTCTACTTTGGCAAGTATAAGTATTTGTGAAAGTATGTGGTAACGGAAAAATAGAAGCACTACCCCCAGACCTTACATAAGCATATACAATACCACTGTTAAATACCTCTTGAGTGATTTTAGGAGCAGAAATTCCATATTCTTTGTAATTACTACCCTTGAAGTCGGGTGTTGCAGGAATAGCTAACCAATCGCTATAAATTACATTGGCAGTACCAGTAGCTCCGGTCGCACCAGTAGCTCCCGTTGCACCAGTAGCTCCGGCCGCACCCGCATCTCCTTTGGCCCCGGCTGGTCCCTGCGGGCCTTCTTTGCCTTCACATCCTGCCAATAATAGTGCTGCAACAAATAATGTGCAGATTTTTGCTGTAAATAATTTTCTCATAATACTTAATGATGTTTTTTGCCTACTCTATAAAGTATTTTCGGCGACCTACTGTATTTATCCAAAGTTCTTTCTCTATGGCATATAGAAGAAATTTTCGGGACAGAATGCCGTTTTCCGGGACAGAATTATGGGTCTTATCCGTTTCAATTGCTCTTTAATATCACTGTGATCTTAGGAATCCTGAAAGCTGCCGGACAGTGGCTATCCGTGTCATTAACCATTAGCCACATACAATAAATTACTCCAAATCTGTAAAGTAAAATATTCTAAAAATGTAAAATAATTTATTCAAAATATGTAAAGTAAAATACTCTAAAAGTGCAAAATGATTTACTCAAAATCTGTAAAATAGTCTTATATTTGTGCTTTAAATCATTGTATTATGGAATACAAAGAAAGGCTTTCAGATGATGAATTAAATCGAAAACTTAATACCTCAGGAGCAGTACTTATACGGGGAGCAAAAGCCTGTGGAAAAACGGAATCAGCAAAACAAATTGCTAAAAGTATCTTACATGTGGACAGAGACGAGCAGGTGCAGGCACTGATGAATACCGCACCGAAGCGCCTGCTGCTTGGCGATACTCCCCGCTTAATAGATGAATGGCAGGCACAGCCTAAACTTTGGGACTATATCCGTCATGAGGTAGACGACCGTCAAAAAACAGCGCAGTTCATCCTGACAGGCTCTGCCAATCCCGAAGAATCAGTAAAAATGCACTCCGGGGCGGGCCGGTTTACACTTATGGATATGCGCACCATGACCTGGCAGGAATTAGGCTTTTCATCAGGAAAAGTAAGCCTCGCCAATCTGTTTGAGGGGAAAAAAATTGACATTTACGATGAAATGACTGACCTGGAATTCATTATTGAAAAAATAATAATCGGCGGATTTCCCTCCCTTTTAAATAAAAGTATCCATCAGGCTACCGATTTAAACCGGGCCTATGTGGAACTGCTGGCCGAGGTAGACATGAGCCGTGTTTCAGGCATAAAACGTAATCCGGTAAAGGTACGAAGTCTGCTGCGTTCATTAGCGCGGAGTACCGCCACATTAGTGGATATTTCAACGCTGGAAAAGGATATTCAGCAAGTGGACAATACGAATATCTCACGCCCTACCATTTATGACTATCTGGATGCTTTAAACCGGTTGATGATTGTAGAAGATCAACCCGCCTGGAATACCCACATACGATCATCTGCTTCACTCCGAAAATCGCCCAAACGCCATTTTACGGATACCTGTCTTTCCGTTTCAGCATTGGGTTTAGATAAAAAGAGGCTGTTGAGTGACTTAAATTTTACCGGGTTTCTGTTTGAATCACTGGTTACCCATGAGCTCAGGGTATATGCACAGGCCAATGATGCCAAAGTATACCACTACCGCGATTCAAGCGGACTGGAAGTAGACTGTATTGTGCAGAAATACAACGGCGACTGGTGTGCTTTTGAAATAACGCTCGGTACGGGGCAAATTGAGGAATCGGCAGCCCATCTCAATAAATTTGTTTCGGTTTTGGACGACCAAAAAATAAAACCTCCAAAATCACTTAATATTATTACAGGAACAGGGATAAGTTATACCCGGCAAGACGGAATAAACGTTATATCTCTTGCTTCACTTGGAGCCTGATTATTCATTTAAAAATCTTTACCTTTGTACCTTTAATTTCTCTTCCGGAAACTCATGTCAAATACACTTCCGCTTCCTTTTACCAAAAACCGTTCGGCTGAACTGCTGGCGTTTGATCGCCTGCTGAATATTATGGATGATTTACGGGAGAAATGCCCCTGGGATAAGAAACAGACCATAGATACCCTCAGGCACCTGACCATCGAAGAGACTTACGAACTTTCTGATGCTATCCTGGAAGGTGACCTCCAGGAAGTTAAAAAGGAGCTGGGAGATCTGCTTCTGCACATCGTGTTTTACAGCAAGATTGCCTCAGAAACCGATGACTTTACCGTGGCGGAGATGATAAACGGCATTTGTGAAAAGCTGATTGTGCGGCATCCGCATATTTACGGCGATACGGAAGTAAAAGACGAAGAAGAGGTCAAGAAAAACTGGGAACAGATCAAACTGAAAGAGGGGAACAAATCTGTGCTGGGCGGCGTGCCCGGCTCGCTCCCTGCCCTGGTGAAAGCCATGCGCATTCAGGAAAAGGCCCGGGGAGTAGGTTTTGACTGGGAGGAAACCTCTCAGGTCTGGGAAAAGGTGGAAGAAGAAATCGCAGAGTTTAAGGAAAAGACAGACGCGGGTGCACCGGAAGAGGAGAAGGAAGACGAGTTCGGCGATGTGCTGTTTTCACTGGTTAATTACGCCCGTTTTGCCGGCATTAACCCGGAAACGGCCCTGGAAAGAACGAACAAAAAGTTCATCAAACGATTTACCTACCTGGAGGGCAAAGCCCGCGAAATTGGCAAGAACCTCTCCAACATGACTCTGGCGGAGATGGATGTGTTCTGGAATGAAGCGAAGAAGCTATGAGCTATGAGCTATGAGCTATGAGCTATGAGCTATGAGCTATGAGCTATGAGCCGGGAACCTTCATTCAGAAAAGAGAGTTCAAAAATTATCTTAAATAATGGCAGAGAATCTTTATATACCTGAGGGTGCCGGGAAGGCGGAGATTTATGAGACCCTGATTCCGCAGATTCGGAACCTAGTAGCGGGGGAGGAAAGCTTAGTGGCTAACACCGCCAATACGGCTGCGGCCCTGAAACAGGCATTCGGGTTTTTCTGGGTGGGATTCTATTTTGATAACGGGAAAGGCGAGCTGGTTCTGGGGCCTTTCCAGGGGCCTGTGGCCTGTACGCGGATCCGGTATGACCGGGGCGTTTGTGGCCATGCCTTTACCACACGCGCTACCGTGCTGGTCCCTGATGTGGACCAGTTCCCGGGGCATATTGCCTGCAGTTCCGCCTCCCGTTCGGAAATCGTGCTGCCGCTGAAAGATTCCGGCGGACGGGTGATCGGGGTACTAGATATCGACAGTGACCGGCTGGATGATTTTGACAGTACTGACCAGGAATACCTGGAAGTCATCACGGACCTGCTGGCCGAAACGTTAAAGAATTAATATCATTTTAAGGCCTGTGAAATATTCCGCCGGCTTTTTGAATCGTTAATATTTTGTTAAACAAAGGGCCGGAAACTGACCTGCATGCCGGCATTTACGTCTAAAAATAAAAAACATAAAATATGAAAATTGCTAAAATTCTTCTGCTGATGCTTCTTCCTTTTCTTTCCATGGCGCAGAGTGCAGACGCCGTTATAGAGAAATACCTGGAAGTTACCGGCGGAAAAGGTAAAATAGAAGCGGTGACCACTTTTAAATATAACCGTTCTTATATAGCCAATGCTACCACCGACTACGATGAAGAAGTGGTAGTGGTGGGCGATAATAACCAGCTCTCCCGGAAGAAAACGCTCCTGAAACGTGATTTTTTCTATATACTGAACGGTAACCAGGGATGGGTTAAAATCCCTATGGGCAGCCCGGACAAGAAGGTTACTTATAGCACCAAAGACCTGAGCGGAAAAGAAGTGACCGAGCTGAGCGTGGAAGCAAAAGACGGCGTTCTGCCTTTTGTGAACTTTGAACAGAAAGGCTATAAGCTGACCACCCCGGTAGCAGCGGCTACGGTGGAAGGCAAGGCCACTACCAAACTGGCCATTGAGAAAAACGGTATTCAACGGGAATATTATTTTGACAATGCCACAGGGCTGGTAGTACGCGAAGTTCTGATAGAGAGCGGCATCACCCACACCATGGATTATACGAAATACGACACCACGCCCATCGGTGTAAAGCTCCCGGTAGCATTTACCTACATTAATACCAAAGACAAACGTAAAAATAACGTCACTACTAAATGGACGTTTGACAAGGCTACAGACGGCGTTTCTTTTACAAATTAAACCCGGCTTTCAGCTGCTGAAATAACCCGGAGTCCTGTACTCCGTCTACATAGATCTCAAAGAGGGCGCATCTGCCCTCTTTGTTTTTTAAGGCTGTGTGGAGTTCTTCTTCTGACCGCACAGCGGTATAGCGGTAGCCGGCCTCACGGCACAATCCCTCCGCCGTCCTGCCGGGGGCGGTGATAAAACAGCTTTCCAGCTCCTCTTGCTTTCCCGGGCCTTCAATGATACGGAAGATATTACCGCCGCCATTCTGAATGAGGTAAATGCTGAGGTTATCCGGGCGGGCCGCAAACAGGGCATTGCTGTCGTAGAAGAAGGACACATCCCCTACTATACAGTGTACCCGGCCTTCATGGGCCAGCGACTGGCCTACTGCCGTGCTGACCACCCCTTCTATGCCGGAGGTTCCGCGGTTAGAAAACACCTTTACACCTTCCGGAAGTAAGCTCCCCAGCAGGTTAGCGTACCTCACCGGCATGCTGTTTCCCAGATGCAGGGCATCACCGGCCCGGAGGTGCTGAAAAAGCAGGGCGGTGGCCTTCAGTTCCCCAAATGCACACGCTTCCAGGAAACGGGCCAGGTAAGTTTCGGCCGCGGCTTCCAGCCTCTCCCACGCTTTTTTCCCGGTTAGCTCACCGCCGGTGCCCCTGGGCCGTACCGTATTTCTTCTCTCCAGTTCCTCCAGAAAATACCCGGCCGGAACCGTGATCCTGGCGGTAATGGACTGCAAAGGGTCTGTCAGCGCTGTGCCGTCTTCCACATGCCAGTGAGCGGCAGGTTTATGCTTCCTGAAAAACTGCTTGAACGGTTTGGATATAAAAGATTTCCCGCAGGTGATCAGCAGATCAGGCGGGGTGAGGCCGTGGGCTTTACCCAGGAAAATATCATGTGCGGTGATCTTATTCTTTACGCCGGCATTAGAGATCACATCAGCCAGTATAGTGACGCGCGGGTCTTCTGAAAGCGCCGCCAGGGAGGCGTCCAGGTCCTCATGGTTCTGACCTACGGCGATGAGAATATTATTCGCGCAGTTCCAAACCTCCGCCAGCTCTTTCCAGCTGCTATCTTCCAGGACCGGAGTACCGTTCAGGTAGGAGAGCGGCCGAAACACACCGTCATAAGCTTCTCCCTCTGCCGGGTAAAACGGCTCACGAACGGGCACATTAAGATGAACCGGCCCCTGGCGCGTGTAGGCAATGGCCTCATGGGTCTGGCGCTCCATCATCCATACGGCATCGGGGTGAGTGTAATCTGCCGGGAAGTCGTATGATCTTACAATGTGCCGGCCATAGATATTCTGCTGGAAAATGGTCTGTCCATCGTGCTGGTTAATCCACTCCGGCGGCCGGTCAGCCGTAAGAACCAGCAGTGGAATACCCTGAAAATAGGCCTCTGCCACCGCCGGGCTGAAATTAAGCGCCGCCGTGCCCGAAGTACAGATCAGCACCGTGGGTTTCCCGCTGACCTGCGCCATTCCCAGGGCGGTAAAGGCCGCGCTGCGCTCATCAGTGATCACCCGGATACGGAATTTTTTGTTCCGCACAAAAGCCAGGGTCAGTGCCGCGCTCCTGGAGCCCGGACAGATGACCACATTTTCAATTCCCCGATAAGCACAAATCTCCGAAACCCTGTACAATGGTTCTAAAAGCGCCATTTCCTTACTGTTTTTTTGCAAAAGTAGGACTATATTCGGAAAGATAATTGCACCGATCGTATCTTTAATGCCCGCATAAACCCTACCTTTGTTATTCAATAAATATACAATACCATGAAAATCTCTGACGGAAAAGTAGTTTCCACTTCTTACACGCTCTATACTTTGTCTCCTGACGACGAATTTGAACTGGTGGAAGAGGTAGGTGAAGAGGAGCCCATGCTGTACCTGGCCGGGCACAGTGGCTTACCTCCCCAATTCGAGGAAAATTTAAATGGCTTGTCAGCAGAAGACACCTATAATTTCGAGATCGCGCCGGAAGACGCTTTCGGTGAATATTACGATGATAATGTAGTAGACTTCAGCGTGGAAATGTTTAAAATTGAGGACGGCAAGGTACCGGCAGGCTTCCTGGAGCCCGGAAATCCCATCCCTTTCACAAATGACGACGGCGCCCGGATTCAGGGCCGCGTAAAAGAAGTCATTGACGATAAAGTGGTGATCGACTTTAATCACCCTCTGGCGGGCAAAAAACTGAAGTTTGAAGGAAAGATCATCAGCGTGCGCGATGCTTCGCCGGAAGAAATGGATCACGGACACGTGCATGGTCCGGGCGGGCATCATCATTAAGCATTATTACAAGACATAACGGGCAGGAATACTCTTTTTTAGGGTATTCCTGTTTTTATTATTAATTTTTTAGTTACATTTTTTACCCTTTCGCGTCACAAGTTGTTTTAACCATATCAAACCAATTTAAATGAAAGGTTTTCTTTACACATTATTCGCTTCTTTTATTTTACTGGGCTGCTCTAAAGACAACAAGGTAGATCCCGAAACCGATACTAAATCCGTTAACATAGGAGGAAAAAGCATCACTTTTGAGGGAGCCGGAGTGATCGACTACGGGTATGATGATTCCTGGGAGGAATACAATATGGAATTTATTCTCACCAGCTCTTCCATTACTTCCGGGAAAACCATTGTGGATTTTCCTTACTCCCTGTATTTGCAGGCCTACGTAGCCAACGATAAGTTTATGTACGGAACTTATAAAGCCGGCGCAGATGATATGTATGGCGGTGCTGTATTTATAGAAAAAGGGAAAAATGAAATGTATATGACCACCGGTTCATTCACCATTTCAAAAGAAAGTAACGGAGATCTGAAACTACAGATAGATGGAATACTAATGGACGGAAGGGAGCTCAAAGGCACCTATATCGGGACTTTTGCTGACCTGGATGAAAATTTTGTTGAAACCCTGTGGACAAAAGAGTCCACTTTTAAAATCAGGAATTAAAAGAAGCTGACCCGAGGCTCCGGGAATAGGCTGGCAAGTGCCTGAAAAGTTTAAACCCTTTTCAGGCACTTTTTTTTCAAAAAAACTTCACACACACCGGCATGGACACCCGGATCTCGGTTCCGGTTTTACACAGCAGGCCCGTTTTCGGGTTTCTTTCAAAGACCACCACGTTATCCGTATCCTGGTTAGCCACTAAAACGTATTTGCCGTCAGGCGATACCGCAAAACTCCGGGGTATTTTTCCACCTACCGGGGTATGACCCGCCACGCTTAACTTGCCGGATGTTCCGTTAACGCTGAAAATGACCATCGAATCGGAGTAGCGGTTAGATCCGTACAGGAATTTGCCGTCAGGCGAAAGGTGCACATCTGCGCAAAAGCTGGTTCCCTGGAAACCCTCCGGCAGGGTGGAGATCTCCTGCAGGATGGAATAGTCACCGGTGGAGATCACAGAAACTGTATTATTCAGTTCACTAATGACATACGCTACCGGCAGGGAAGCATGAAAAGCGATGTGCCGGGGTCCGGCGCCGGGCGCGGTCCGGATGCGCTTTTTTTCTTTTATCCCATCCCTGCTGATATCGAAAACCAGCACTTCGTCAGTTCCCAGATCGGCTACCCACAGGCTTTTCCCGTCCGGGCTGACAGTGGCCGAATGGACGTGGGGTTTCTCCTGCCTGGAGGTGATGGGCCCGCTGCCCGTATTAGCGATCAGCTGGCTCCGTGCCCCTACCGAACCATCTGCTTCCAGCGGGAAAACGGCCAGGTTTCCGCCGCTGTAGTTGCCGGCAAACAGGAGGTTACCCACACCTGAAACGTGGCAGGGATGCGCTCCGCCGGTTTCCTGCTCATTGATAAATGTAAAGGTGCCGCTCTTTTTATCCAGTCGGTAAGCCTGCACCATTCCTTTCTCTTCTTCATTAACGGCATAGACCTTATCCCCCTTGGCCATCAGGAAAGACGGGTTTTTAACGCCTTTTGAGGAGGAAACTTTTACCGGCTTCTTCATAGCGCCATCCAGATGGTAATAATAAATTCCGTCAGAACCCTTCTGGGTATACGTACCGATCAGGATTTTATACCCGCCCTGCGCGCTGCTGCAAGCCGGCAGAATAAGCAGGGCGCTCAATAAATAAAGTATTATTCTCATTTCAGGTTTTCGTTCAGTGATTTCTTAATAAGTGCTGCCCATACGTCATACCCTTTCTGGGTCTGGTGCAACTTATCTTCCCGGAAGTACTCTTTCCGGGGCTTGCCGTCAGCGCCTAAAAATGCCGGAGCCGTTTCTATGTAATACAGGTTCTTATGCTTTTCCGTGTAGTTTTTGATCAGGGTATTGGCCTGCTGGATCTTATCCCACATATGCCATCTTGACTCCGTAGGGGTGATCTGTACCCAGAAAATAGGCTCTTTTTTATGCTCTTTCCGGATGCTTTTCACCAGCTGGGTGTACAGTTTGAAAACTTCTTCCGGGGTGATATCGCCTTTGCCGCCATGAATGTCATTAGCTACAAACACCACCACGGCCCTGAATTTATGAGGGTTCACCAGCCGGTCTTCATACACCAGCACATCGCGTAGGTTAGAGCCTCCAAAACCCCGCTGGATCACCGGGTAAGGCGCCATATCTTTCTCAATATTATCCCAAAGGCGGATGCTGCTGCTACCGATAAACAGGATGGAGTTATCCGGGTACACGCGGGTTTCATCCTGCTTTACCAGCTCGGAAATCTCTTTTTCCCAATGTTTGGACGATTCCGCATACTTCTTAGCCGGTGAACAGGAAAACAGCACCCACAGCAGGGCTGCTAAAATTAAATTCTTCATCTTTTTACGTTTTACTGAATGATTACGCCGCATTTCTTTTCTGAAAATAGCCCCTCTACAGAAGAAAATGGCATATAAATCGCAATTAAATAAACAATCCTGTATTTAAAAGGGTAATTTTGCAAAACATTTTAGCAAAGCATCGAATGCAACCTTTAAAGCTCTATAATTCGCTTTCAAGAAAAAAAGAAATTTTTGAACCCATTAATGAGGGGCATGTAGGCATGTATGTCTGCGGCCCTACGGTTTATAATAATGTTCACCTGGGAAATATACGTACTTTTCTCACGTTTGACGTGCTTTACCGCTACCTGCTGCATACCGGTTATAAAGTCAGGTATGTGCGAAACATCACGGATGTAGGGCACCTGGTAGGAGACGGCGACGAGGGCGAAGACAAAATCGGGAAAATGGCCAAGCTGGAGCAACTGGAACCCATGGAAGTGGCCCAGCGCTATACCAATGATTTTCACGATGTACTCCGTATGTTTAACTTCCTGAATCCCAGCATCGAACCTTCCGCCACCGGCCATATCGTGGAGCAGATAGAAGCCGTACAGGACCTGATAAGCAAAGGACTGGCCTATGAATCTAACGGCTCGGTCTATTTTGACATCAGCCAATATAACCAGCGCGGAAATAATTACGGAAAGCTTTCGGGCCGCATCCTGGAAGACCTGCTGAACGAAACCCGGACACTGGACGGCCAGGCTGAAAAACGCAACCCGCTGGATTTTGCCATCTGGAAGAAAGCCGCGCCGGAACATATCATGCAGTGGAACAGCCCGTGGGGGAAAGGATTTCCCGGCTGGCACATTGAATGTACCTGCATGAGCGTAAAATACCTGGGAAACCGGTTTGATATTCACGGAGGCGGCATGGACCTGAAGTTCCCGCATCACGAATGCGAGATTGCGCAGGGTGTGGGACTGACCGGTGAAGATCCCGTACGCTACTGGATGCATTCCAATATGCTGACGGTAAACGGGCAGAAAATGTCCAAATCACTGGGCAACAGCTTCCTTCCGGGCGAACTGGTGACCGGGAATCACCCCCTGCTGGAACAGGCCTACAGCCCCATGACGGTACGGTTCTTCATGCTGCAGTCGCACTACCGTTCCACCCTCGACTTCTCCAATGACGCCCTGAAAGCAGCCCAAAAGGGCTATCGCCGCATCCTGAACGGCTTAAAGGTAGCCAAAGACCTGGAATATGTTCATGATGAATCCGTGGCACCGGATGAAAAGAAGATTGCGGAACTCCAAAAGGCCATTTCTTCTTTTTACGATGCCCTGAACGACGACCTGAATACCGCCGTGGCCGTGGCCCAGCTTTTCACGCTCCTGAAGTTTGTGAATATGCTGTATATGAACCAGCTGCATCCTTCCGCCCTGGGCGAGCAGAATTTTGAAGCCCTGAAGAAATCTTTCCTGCAGTTTACCGGGGAAATCCTGGGCCTGGAAGAGGAACCGCTGGGCACTGACGAGCCGGTGATCCGGGGCATGCTGGAGCTTTATAAAGAGTACAAAGCCGCCCAGCAGTACGATAAGGTGGATGAGATCCGCGCTTATTTCAAAGCTAACCGGATGGTGATTAAGGATATGAAGCATAAAATAGACTGGGCCTGGGAGGAATAAGAATGTTCCTAAACTTTTCACTTATCACTTTTAGTTTTTACCTTAGCTCCCCTAATCCTATTATCACGTTTATATCCGATGCAAAATTTTACCGGCATTTTAGGCATTTTCCTGATCCTCGGCGTAGCTTACGCGTTGTCTAACAACAAAAAAGCGATTAATTTCCGGACCGTGGGAGTAGGGATCGGCCTCCAGTTCCTGTTAGCGCTTTTTATCCTGAAAACCAGCATCGGGAAGAACATTTTCGGAACCTTAGGGGCCTGGGTCACCCGGGTGATCGACTTCGCCAATGCCGGCGGAGAGTTTGTGTTCGGGCCACTGGCTAAGGTGGAAGCCGTAAACAAGGCCCTGGGCGGCGGCGGCTTTATCTTCTTTTTCAAGATCATTCCTACTATCATTTTTGTGGCCGTCCTGGTCAATATTTTCTACCACTTCGGCATCATCCAGTTCATCATTAAATGGCTGGCCAAAGGCATGAAATGGCTGATGCATGTCAGCGGTGCGGAAGCGCTGTCCAATATCGCCAGTACGTTTGTGGGGCAGGTAGAGGCGCAGATCATGATCAAACCCTACCTGAAAGGCATGACTAAATCAGAGCTCATGGCCTCCATGGCCGGAAGCTACGCCTGTATAGCCGGCGGGGTAATGGCTACTTATATCCAGTTTGGCGTGAAAGCCGAATACCTCATTGCAGCCAGCATTATGGCGGCACCGGGTGCCCTGGCCATTGCCAAGCTGATGTATCCCGAAACCGAGGTTTCCGAAACCAGCGGCGAGGTAAAGCTTAAAGTAGAGAAAGAACATACCAATGTCATCGACGCCATTTCAGCGGGTTGCTCTGACGGCCTGAAAGTGGGCATGAATGTGCTGGCCATGCTGATCGGCTTCCTGGCGCTGATTGCCCTGCTTAATTTTATTTTGGGGGAGATCGGTGGCCTTATGAATATGCCGGATCTCAGCATTGATCTTATCCTGGGCTACCTTTTCTCGGGTTTTGCCTGGGCTATGGGTGTACCTTCCGGCGAGGTGGTACAGGCAGGCTCTTTAATGGGCACCAAACTGGCCGCCAATGAGTTTGTAGCTTACCTGCACTTAAAAGATTTTATTGCACAGGGTACCCTTTCTCCCAAAACCATCGCTATTGTCAGCTTTGCCCTGTGCGGTTTCGCCAATTTAGGCTCGCTGGGGATCCAGATCGGGGGGATCTCCGCCCTGGAGCCTTCCCGCAGAAAAGACCTGACCCAGGTGGCTATGAAGGCGCTGGTGGCCGGTACGCTGGCCAGTTATATGTCAGCTACGTTTGCGGGACTCCTGTTTTGATTTTGTGGCCGGCCTGCGGCCGGCCACAAAATCCCTGAATCATTTCGTAGAATAATTCGGTGCCTCCTTCGTGATCTGCACATCGTGCGGATGCGACTCCCGCATACCGGAAGAGGTTATTTTAATGAATTTGGCATTCTGCAGCGCTTCAATGTCTTTTGCTCCGCAATACCCCATACCGGCCTTCAGACCACCTGCCATCTGGTAGACGATCTCCCGGGCAGCGCCCTTATAAGGCACGCGGCCTACAATACCTTCCGGCACCAGTTTCTTGGCATCTACGGTGGAATCCTGGAAATAACGGTCTTTGGATCCGTCTTCCATGGCTTCCAGGGAACCCATACCGCGGTAGGATTTGAATTTCCGGCCTTCAAAGATCACCACCTCACCCGGCGCCTCTTCGGTTCCGGCCAGTAAGGAGCCCATCATTACGGTGCTGGCGCCGCCGGCAATGGCCTTGGCGATATCGCCTGAAAAACGGATGCCACCATCCGCGATCACCGGGATTCCCGTTCCTTTCAGCGCTTCAGCACACAGGTTAACGGCCGAGAGCTGCGGCATACCGATACCGGCAATGATCCGGGTGGTACAGATACTTCCCGGGCCTACTCCCACCTTTACGGCGTCAGCACCGGCATCAGCCAGGGCTTTTGCGGCCTCTCCCGTGGCAATATTCCCACAGATCACTTCCAGGTTCGGGAACAGTTTCTTAATGTTAGACAGCGCATCGATCACCCCTTTGGAATGGCCGTGAGCCGTATCAATGCTGATCACATCCACGCCTGCTTTTACCAGGGCGGTCACCCTTTCTACCAGGTCTCCCGTCACCCCTACGGCAGCGCCCACCAGCAGGCGGCCCAGCTTATCTTTGGCGGCGTTAGGCTTATTCAGCTTTTTCAGGATATCGCGGTAAGTGATCAGGCCTACCAGTTTATTATCTTTATCTACAATGGGCAGCTTTTCGATCTTCCGGCTCATCAGGATCTCCTCGGCTTCTTCCAGGCTGATGCCTTCATTGCCCGTTACCAGCTTCTCCACGGTCATGATATCGCGGATGGGCAGGGTTCTGTCGGTCTGGAACCGCAGATCACGGTTCGTCACGATTCCCATCAGCCGGTTCTCACTGTTGATCACCGGGATACCCCCCACTTTAAACTCCTGCATGATGCGGAGGGCGTCTCCTACCACTGCGTGCTCATCCAGGGTAATGGGGTCAATGATCATACCGCTTTCCGAGCGCTTCACTCTTCTGACCTGGTCGGCCTGCTGCTCTATGGTCATGTTTTTGTGAATGATCCCGATACCGCCTTCCTGGGCGATAGCAATAGCCATTTCATGTTCAGTAACGGTATCCATGGCTGCAGATACCAAAGGAAGATTTAACCAGATATTACGGGTTAGCCGGGTACGGGTGTCTGTATCTTTCGGAAGAACTTCAGAGTAGGCCGGAACAAGGAGGACGTCGTCGTAGGTGAGTGCTTCAAAAAGAAGCTTGGAGGAGTCTATCATGATGCAAACAATACAGGTTATTATTTGCGGTGCAAAGTTAGCATATTCACGCGAAATATGTTCTCTCTCCCTTTATTTTTTTGTTAAACATTCGGATTTCCCGCTCATTCTACCGGAATAATGAACCTTAATGACCTCCGGGCACGTTCTGAACTAAACGTGAGAAGCTTTATGGAAATTATTATCCCTTTATCTGACACAGCAGGAAACATTACCGGTTTTGAAGAAAAAATAGAAGTTCACAGAAGGGGATTGTTGCACCTGGCTTTTTCCGTGCTCATCTTTAATGCGGCGGGCCACCTGTTATTGCAGCGGCGGGCCGTTGAAAAATACCACTCTCCCTCTCTCTGGACCAATACCTGCTGCGGGCATCCACACCCCGGTGAAGCCATGCGGGAAGCCGCTGAGCGCAGACTGACAGAAGAAATGGGCTTTTCCTGTGAGCTCAGCCCCTGGTTTACGTTTCATTACCAGGCCAGCTTTTCTAACGGGCTCCATGAAAATGAGATTGACCACGTGTTCCTGGGCCGGTATGACGGCCCCGTTTTACCGGATCCCGGTGAGGTGTCAGAATACCGCTGGACAGACCTGGAGGAGCTGCGCGCTGACGCGGAAGAATTCCCGGAAAAATACACGGTGTGGTTCCGGGAGATCCTGAGGCAGATGAATGAAATGGCGAATTAATACGAAATGAAAAGATCCTGTGCTGCTTTCGCTAACACAGGATCTTTTCATTTCGGGAGCCTGGCTTACTGCTGTTGCTGCTGCTCGCCGCCCGCATCTTTCAGGTCATCATTCTTCACTCCCTTGGCGCGTTTTTTCGGTTTCAGGGCTTCCGGCCCCATTTTCCCGATTTTGTAGTTAAACGTCACGTTAAACCCGCGGTTATACCGGTAATCCGTAGACCGCTGGATATTCTGGAAAGTATTCAGGGTAGACGTGAACTTCATGTGATCTTTGAAGAAGTTCTGGGCATTCAGGCCTATGCTTCCCTTCTTATTAGCAAACTCCTTCCGGAAGCCCAGCGCGTAGTGTCCCCAGCCGCTCTGCGTACCCTGGGCTATCACGCTGTTTCCCCGCATAAACCCGAAGCCCTGGATCTGCCAGCCCTTATTCAGGGATATCTGGCTCATCAGGCGGCCGTTAAGGTTCCAGCCTTTGGAACTAAAATCCATGCTCAGGCCGTCCAGGTTAGGCGCCAGGCCTTTGAATACCATATAAAAGGCTTCGATGCCGCTGTTAACGGACCACTTAGACGTGATCTGGTAGTTTCCGAAAAAGTTGATACCCGTAGTCTGGCTTTTACCCACATTTTCAAAAGTGGTCAGGGTCACCCCCTCGCCCCGCTCCTCAAACTTAGTGGTCATGGAGGAGATGGCGTTATCTGTAAAGCGGGTAAATACCGAGAAATTCACATACAGTTTATTAATCCCGGCGCTTAAGCTGGCTTCCAGGTTATTGCTGATCTCCGGATCCAGCTGCGGGTTACCGCGGGAGATCCGCAGCGGGTTCGACTGGTTTTCATTGGGATTCAGGTGCTGCATACCCGGCCGCTGAATCCGCTGGTTATAGGCCAGCTTTGCAGTATATTTCCGGGCAAATGTCTTCGAAATATTTACACTGGGAATGAAATTTCCGTAAGACGGGATGTCCAGTTGGTTCCGGGTCTCCTTCATTAAGCCCAATGTACTGGCCGATATATCGGTAAATTCGTATCTACCGCCCACCTTAAACGTATACTTGTTTTTAGTGGAGTAGGTGTATCCCAGGTAAGCCGCACCGATACTCTGGTTATAGGCCAGGTCTCCCACACTCTCCATGTTAGACTGACCCCGGCTGCTGACGTTTTTAAATTCCGAGTCCACCACCCGGAAGATCCCCTTCACCCCTAATTCTACGGCCTGGTTAGTTTTTACCGGCGTGGTGTAGTCGGCCTGCAAGGTAAACTCCTGGTTACGGCTGTCATTATCATTATTAAAGATCATGCCTTCGCTTCCTGCCAGGGGTGTCCTGGTAAATGAAGAATTGGAGTTCGTGCGGGAATACAGCGTGGATATGCTGAATTCCTTCTGGGGTTTGATCACGTGCAGGTAATCCAGGTTAAAATCCCAGCTGTTGGTCGGCATTTTATTGGTTACAGCCAGGTGAGAATTCCTTAATGCCGTTTCCACTCCTTCAAACTTACGATACTCATTGATGAGCAGGTCCTGGTCGCGGTTAAATGAGAAAGCCCCGAACCGTGCACCGGCTGAAATGGACTTTGTGGTGCTGATATCATAATCCATGCCCAGGGAGTACCGGCCAAAAAACATTTTGTCTTTACCATCCCCATGCTGATTGGTAATATAAGTAGTATCCACTATCCTGCCCAGCCCTTCCTGGAAGAAGTCGGTTTTCGTGGGGTTATAGTTACCCCGGCCCCAGCCGCCCAGTGTAAAGCCCAGCTTTCCCATTTTCAGGTTACCGTTCAGTCCCAGGTTAGCCCCCCGGTTTCCGCCGCCCAGGTCTACGCCCAGTGAATATCCCTCCAGGTTATTTTTCTTGGTAATGATATTAACGATACCAGTGGCTCCTTCGGCATCGTATTTGGCAGAAGGCGAGGTGATCACCTCCACGGTCTTCACCTGGTCTGCCGGAATCTGGCGCAGCGCATCGGCCACACTGGTAGCCATGATGGTGGAAGGCTTGTTATTGATCAGCACCCGGATGCTGGAGCTTCCCCGCAGCTGTACGTTTCCGTCCAGGTCCACCGACAGCAGCGGCACCTTCCGCAATATCTCCGTAGCATCGCCGCCTTTGGAAGTAATATCCTTGTCGGCATTATACACCAGGCGGTCTACCCGCTCCTCAATTACCGCGGCCTGGCCGGTGATTTCCACTTCCTTTAACATCCGTGCTGACGGCGCCAGGAGTACATTTCCCAGGTTTACCACCCGGCTGGTTGGAGAAACAGAGATCACATCCGACGTTTTATCGCTATAGCCTATAAATGAAAACCGGATCACATAATCACCGTAAGCCAGGTCCTTCAGGTCAAACTTCCCCTTATCGTCTGTCATGGCGCCATCTACCGGCTGGGTAAGGTTAGGAACCCTGAAGAGGCTGAGGGTGGCAAATTCCACCGGCGTGTTAGCAGTACTGTCTGTCAGCACCCCGGTGATCCGCCCGTCACCTTTTAAAGCGGGAGTTTGTGCAAAAGAAAGGCTGGCAACGGTAAGCAGCACAGCCGTGAACAATTTTCTAAACATTTTTTCAATTTAATTTCCGGCTGCAAAATTAAGGGATATCCCGCCTGGACAGATTCTAATTTAGACCAATGGCGGGATAAAGAGGATAAAAGGCAAAAAAAACCGTTCAGTCGCCTCTCCCCTTCTCCTAAGGCTCTGATTATCAAAATACATTACAAGACGGATCATCTAAACCCCTGTTTTCTTCGCTAAATCGTCGGAAATAGTAGATTAAATCTATAAAATATTCTATTTTGTCTTATAGTTCTTCCGCGTATACCGATTATATATGAAATTGCAACTGTAGCTATCTGAAAAGCAAATTGAAAAATTTTAGAAACGATATCATTTTCAGGGGAGTATTCTCGGTAGCCTTCTGGTTTCTCTGGGTGGTTCTGCCTGTACTGAATGCCATTCTTGACGGTGCCGAGAAGCGTCTGGAATACCAGACGCTCACCCTTCCGGCCAGCCTGCTGGGTATTCCGTTCTTCTATCTCAATGCGGAGTTCCTGGCCCCGAAATATCTCCACAAAGGCAAGATCGCCCGGTATTTCTTAAGCCTGGCCATCCTGTTTGTGGTCTATCTCACCTGTTACGTTTACCTGAAAGACTCCCTGGTAGACAGCCATGCCGTACGGTTTTACGATGCCCGGACGCTCTTCCCGGTGATTTTTGTTACCGGCATGAGTACCCTTTACGGGCTCATCACCCTCATCTTATCCCAGTCCAGGAAAGCCGAACAGCAAAAAGCCGAACGGATGCGGTCAGAACTGGCCTTCCTTCGTTCGCAGATCAGCCCGCATTTTATCTTTAATATCCTGAACAGTATCGTTTACCTCATCCGGGTCAAGTCAGATAAAGCCGAAAAAGTCACCATAGAGCTCTCCAAGCTGATTCGCTACATGCTCTATGAGTCGGAGAACAAGTACGTGCTGCTGGAAAAGGAAATTGAATACCTCGAAAATTATGCCGGCCTGCAGAAGGTCAGGTTCGGGGAGGATGTGGATATCCAGATCAGGATAGAGGGAAATCCCGCCGGCCTGGCCCTGGAACCCATGCTGCTGATCCCTTTCGTGGAAAATGCATTTAAACACGGGGTGGGACTCCTGAAAGACCCGTTTATTAACATCCATCTGAAGATTTCAGAGGCCAATGTCATGGAGTTTTCCGTAAAAAACAAATGCAGTTCCAAGCCGGAAGAAGCCAAAGACCGAGATTCAGGCATTGGAATCAAAAATGTCAAGAGGCGGATAGAGTTACTTTACCCGAATAACCATGAATTGCTGTTACGGGAAGAAAACGGAATTTTTGATGTATATTTGAGATTAATCCTTAAAAAGTCGGAAAAATGAAGCTCAGATGCATAGTAGTCGATGACGAGCCCCTGGGAAGGAACCTGATGGTGGAAAACATTAGCCTGATTCCCTTTCTGGAGCTGGTAGGAACCGCCAAGAATGCATTTGAGGCTATGGAGCTGCTGGAGTCGGGAGACATTGACCTCATCTTCCTGGATATCCAGATGCCGGGAATGACCGGCACCAAGTTTGTGGAGAGTCTCACCCAGAAACCCATGATCATTTTTGTGACGGCCTATGAGGAATTTGCCGTGGAAAGCTATAACCTGGAGGTGGTAGATTACCTGATGAAGCCGGTAAGTGTGGAGCGCTTCACCAAAGCCGCTAACAAGGCCTACGAACGCTTTAACCTGAATGCCCGGGAAAGCCGGGGCACGGACCTGGACTATATGTTTGTGAATGTAGAATACTCGCTGGTCAAGATCAGCTTTGACACCATTACGCACATTGAAGGACTGAAAGACTATATCAAGATATTTGTAACCACCGCGGCTCATCCTATCCTCACCAAATCTACCCTGAAAGGAATCGAGGAAAAGCTGCCGGGAGGAAAATTCCTCCGCGTTCAGAAGTCGTTTATCGTTAACCTGGATAAGATCGAGTCCATCCGGAACCACCGGATCAGCATCGGGAAATTTGAGATCCCGGTAAGCGACAGCAGCATGGAAAGTCTTTTAGATGCCATTAAGTACAATAAATAACCTTTTCTCTATGAAAAAAAATCTATTCTTCATCAGCCTGCTACTCATCAGCATGGGCGGATTCTCCCAGGGACAAAGACCCGGACAGGGCCCTGCCGCTGCCGCTCCTGCTGCCGAAGCCAAACCCAAAAGTGATGCTCCCGTCTCCAAATCCAGGACACTGGATCCCGACATGAGCGTAGTTACGGAAGCGGCAGTTACCATTAAGGGCCAGCGGGTACCTTACAAAGCCACCGCCGGTACTCAACCGGTCTGGGACGATAACGGCAAGATCATCGCCTCCTGTTTTTATACCTATTACGAAAGAACCGACATCAAGGACAGAAGTAAAAGACCCCTGGTTTTTTCTTTTAACGGCGGACCCGGATCCGCTTCCGTATGGATGCACCTGGCCTACACCGGCCCGAAAATCCTGAACATTGATGACGAGGGATATCCCGTACAGCCTTACGGTTACAAGGATAACCCCTACTCTATTCTGGATGTGGCTGACATCATCTATATTGACCCTGTGAACACGGGCTTTAGCCGGATCATTGATAACAGTGTTCCGCGCGCCACGTTCTTTGGGGTAAATTCCGACATCAAATATCTGGGGGAATGGCTGAACGCGTTTGTAAGCCGGGTAAACCGCTGGGCTTCGCCCAAATACCTGATCGGCGAGAGCTACGGTACGAACCGGGTTTCCGGGCTGGCCTATGAGCTGCAGAATAATCACTGGATGTACCTGAACGGCGTGGTGCTGGTTTCGCCCACCGGGCTGGGTATTGAGCGGGATCCCGTTAACTCGGCCGGCCTGATGCTGCCTTATTACGCGGCTACTGCCTGGTATCACAAAGTTCTTGAAAACTCACTGCAATCCAAAGACCTGCTGGCCATCCTGCCCGAAGTGGAGAAGTTCACCATGGAGGAATACCTCCCGGCCCTTAATCAGGGGGCCAGCATGAGCCCGGAGAAACGCAAGGCCGTAGCCGCCAAAGTGGCCCGTTACTCCGGCCTGAAAGAGGAGGTAGTACTCCAGAATAACCTGCAGATCAGCACTAATTTCTTCTGGAAGGAGCTGCTGCGGGATAAAGGCTACACCATAGGCCGGCTGGATTCCCGTTACCTGGGCATTGACCTGAAAGACGGTGGAGAGCGCCCGGATTTCAACGCCGAGCTGACCTCCTGGCTGCACTCGTTCACTCCTCCCATTAACATGTACCTGAGAGACGAGCTCAAATTTAAAACCGATCTGAAATACAATATGTTCGGGCCGGTGCATCCCTGGACACAGGACAGAACTAACCTGGCTGAAAACCTCCGCCGGGCCATGGCCGCTAACCCTTACCTCCATGTGCTGACCCAGTCAGGCTACTATGACGGTGCCTGTGATTACTTTAACGCCAAATACAATGTATGGCAGGTAGACCCCAGCGGAAAGCTGCAGGACAGGTTCCACTGGAAAGGATACCGCTCCGGTCACATGATGTACCTGCGTAAGGAAGACCTGATCCAGGGAAATGAAGACCTGAGAGAATTTATCAAACTGTCTACCCCGAAGGAAGGACAGGCAGCAAAATACTGATTTAAAAAGATTATAAAAGAAGGGCTTGCGGAAGAATTTCCGCAAGCTTTTTTATTTTCCGGCGTTATACTAAAGACAGCATATTCTGTTTTACCAATAAACCGGCCATCCTATGATTTTCACCGAGAAAACACTGTCTGAAGTAATGGAAATACTCCGCAAAAGGGGGTATACAGAAGACTTTAACCTGCTGGAAGAGCACATTTCCTATAAAGAAGGCGGAGAAAAAGTAAACATCACGGATATAGTGATTGATAAGGTTTACCGTTTTACCGGCCTGAACGACCTGGATGATGAAGCCACCCTGTATGCCATGCGGAATACCCGTGACGGCGCCTTGGGCGTATTTGTCAATGGCTATAGTATTTATTCCGATCCCCGGGCCAATAAGATCCTGAGCCAGATCCCTATCCAGGAAATTGATGAAGACGACGGGGCCGCTCATAAATAATCTTTTGAATTATTAGTATAACAAGCGTTCATGGTATATTTTTTGTAATTTTGCGCTCCATCGAAACAAAATCATGGCAAAAAAAATATACCTTGACAATGCAGCCACCACTCCCATAGACCCTGCAGTGCTGGAAGTGATGATGCCTTACCTGACCGATTTCTTCGGAAACCCTTCTTCCATTCATTCGCACGGACGAAAAGTGAAGTCCGCCATTGAAAACGCCAGAAAGACGGTAGCCTCTGTTTTAAATACCTCGCCGGGAGAGATTTTCTTTACTTCAGGCGGCACGGAAGCCGATAACACCGCCCTCACACAAAGTGTGGAAACCCTGGGCGTAAAACATATTATTTCCAGCCGGCTGGAACACCATGCCGTGCTGCATACCTTAGACCACCTGGAAAAGGCCGGGAAGGTCACAGTCTCCTACCTGGAAAATGACGAAAAAGGAGTACTGGACGTAGATTCCATTCCTTCCCTGTTGGAACAGAACCCGCACAGCATGATATCACTCATGCACGGGAATAACGAGATTGCGAATCTCCTCGATCTTCAGAAAGTCAGTGAAATGGCACGGGCCCGCGGGGCGGTTTTCCATTCCGATACCGTTCAGACCATGGGGCATTATACCTTTGATCTGCAGCAGCTGCCCATCGATTTTATAGTGGGCGCAGCCCATAAATTCCACGGCCCGAAAGGCGTGGGTTTCCTCTACATTAACGCCAGGAATAAGATTTTGCCTTTTATTCATGGCGGAGCCCAGGAGCGTAACATGCGCGGCGGCACGGAAAACCTGTATGGCATTATCGGTTTAGCCCGGGCCCTGGAGCTGGCTAATTCCCACCTGGAAGAACACCAGAGGCATGTAAAAGGGCTAAAATCAAAGATGATAGGTCTTTTGAAAGAGAGAATCCCGGAGGTACGCTTTAACGGCCGCTCGGAAGACGTGGAAAACAGCCTTTACACCGTTCTGAACGTAAGCTTCCCCGAACACCGGGATAATGAAATGCTACTTTTCAACCTTGACATTGAAGGGGTTTCCTGCTCGGGCGGAAGCGCCTGTTCCAGCGGTACGAACCAGGGCTCGCATGTGCTGAACGCCCTGAACCTGGACGGCAGCCGGGCCAATGTACGTTTCTCCTTTAGTCGCTTTACCACGGAAGAGGAAATTAATCATGCCGTGGATATCCTCCAAAAGATCTTCGGGGCCGCCTGACAGGCGCTGTAAATAAAAAGGCGTGGCTGTTAAACTGAACAACCACGCCCTGTAAAGCCGCCTTTAAGCCGGCTTACTTTCCTTTTTTCTTGATCGCCAGGTCATGTGCGGTGTCATAATAAGACCGGAGGTTAGTCCAGTCAAACACATCGGAAATATTCTCTACCCGGTTCCGCTGCATGATCCGCTCTCTCCGGCTCAGGGTAGCAAACTTGAACATCATATCGGCTAATTGCTCCGCCGCCCGGTCAAAACTGTATTCCTTCCGGTTAGCCACGTAAATTCCCACGTTTTCGTGATCAGACATAATGCCCTGGATATAATCTCCGAAGCCTGACAGGTCACTGGTAATGGTAGGAATACCCCGTACAATACACTCCAGCGGCGTATATCCCCACGGCTCATAATAGCTCGGGAAAATGCCCAGGTGACAGCCTCTCACAAACTGGCTGTATTCCAGGCCAAACAGCGGATTCGTAGAAGAAATAAAATCAGGGTGGTATACAAACTTCACCCGGTCCTGCTGGTGATTCTGGAGGTTAGTGCGCTCAAAGAACCGCACGATATCGTCTTTTTCCTTCAAAATATGGGTAACGGTCCGGGGCAGGGTCTTGGTCTTCCACGTCTGGATGGTCCTGCGCAGACGCAGCCTCCAATACTCGCTCACAAACTGGTTAAGATCAGGCATGGTAGTATCCTCGTTCGAAGCCGAAGCATGGAACAGGTGTTCACCCACCTCGTTTTCGATAGACTTACAGGTTTCTTCAATCTCCTCCATCACAGCCCGCGACTGCAGCACCTGCGGATCAATGGAAAATACCGGGTTACGGGTGATAATGAACATCACTACCGTAATATCCAGGCCCGACTGCACGATCTTGAAGTTTAAACGCTTCAGGGCCTCCAGGGTCAGGTCATAACCTTTGTTCTTAAATTCATAGCGCCCCGAAGTGAAAAAGTAAAGCGTATTATCCAGATCCCAGGAATAGCTCTGGAAGAAATGCCCCATCACAAACTGGTTGATCTTCTGCTTATACTTCAGGTGCAGGTTCTGAAACTCATGCGTAGCAGCAAAACGAGTAATGTTCAGCCCGTTAGGCAGGATCAGGTCACACGTTCTTCCGAAAAACACTTCACATTCCCGGGCGGTAACCTCGGAAACCGTAGTTAAAACATTACAATACTGGGCAGAAAGCCTCTCAATAGTAGCCTGTGCTTCTATACCGTAATGCTGGGCTTCCTTCTCCCAGTCGTAACTGGGGAGGCTCTCATAGAAGTCATCCACGTTACCGGCAATATACCTTCCCAGCATGGTAGCATGCGTGGTGAAAACCGTGGCCACGTTAACATTATCCTTCTTCAGGTCCAGGAGCGCCGTAGACGCCATCCATTCGTGAAAATGCACAATGCACTCCTGGCTTTTGGGCTTAGCCTCGGCAAAGGCCGTAATATACGCCTTCACCATGCTTCCGAAAGCAATCACACTGTTCACCAGCGGCTCAATGTTTAACGTAGACACCCGGTGCTTTTCCCAAAGATCGTACTTCAGGGCATCGATCTTCCCCAGAGCCTGGTTAAAATCCACCAGGATGATATTCGGGTTTCCGGTTACCAGCCAGCGCCCGTACATGGCGTCTATTCCCTGCGCCCGCAGGTGGGCGGCCACTTTTGAAAAAATCGACTGATCGTGATCCAGTCGTTCAAACTCGATACTCGCCGTTTGCGGAAAATAGGGTCCTATCAGACAGTAATTATCTCCCCATTCCTCTACCATAGACGGCACTTTGGAACGGATCACGGTATAAATACCTCCTACCTGGTTACAGACTTCCCATGCTACTTCAAAAAGGATGGGCTGAAGGGTTTCTCGTTTGGTGATCTTAATGGTCTCCTCCTGTTCTTTTTTTAATCTGATACCAGACATAATGCATTCAATATTAAAGATTTACGCTAACTACAGATATACCCACCTATAGGTTTTGTACCAAAACACCTAAAAATAGTAATAAAATCAAATAAAACTATTGGCGAAAGGAAAATTATGTGAAAAAAAGTAAGGTTACCGGGCTTCAAACCGCCTGGAAGCGGCTTTTACAAGGAATATTTTTTAAGTGTTTTTTCAAAATTCTGTGATTTGATAAAACTTTGCTTCAACTTATTGACCTGGATGATTTCTAAAAACCCCAATTCAACCAGCGATTTTAAATCTGCCCTCGCCGTGAAATTTGACATATTAAACCTGGATTCAATTTCTTTGGAGCTTAATATCCTATCCTGGTCATCGTGCACGATTTTTAATATTTGTGCCATCCTTTCATTCACACCTGGAATTTTCATGAATTTTGCAGCCTGGACCACTTCTTTTTGTTTCCGGTTAATGTATTCTTTTAAAGCATCATACGCCTTTTCCATTGTCTTTATATGGTAGGTGATAAAGTAGCTTAAATCATTATCGTCTGTTTCAGAATACAGGTAAGCTCTTTCATACTGCGCTTTTGTATCCTTTATGATCCTTGAAATAGACAAATATTCTGTAAGCCAATACCCCTTTTTTAACATATACCAATAAAAAATAGCCCTGGCCATACGTCCGTTACCGTCAGAAAAAGGGTGAATCCAGCCCAGCATAAAATGAATGATGCATCCCTTGACAATCGGATGAATAAATTCCGAACTACACGTATTAAAGAAAGTACATAAATCCTCCATTAACTGACCTAATTCTTTCTGCAAAGGGGGCGTATGAACGATTTCGCTATTGGAATGAATTACATGCACTTCATCGTTTTCCCGGAATCGTCCTTCGTCTGCTGCATCATCTAATGTACTGTTTGTAATCAGTTTATGGATATACAATAACCTTTCTGCTGTCAGATCTTCACTTTTATGCTGAACAATATACTTCATGGTTATGTAGTTATTCATGATCATTTGTTCCGATTTATTCTTCGGCCTTTTATCCTGCTGAATCATTTCTTTCGCTTTCTTCCTGGTGGTACTTGCCCCTTCCATCTGGCTACTGGAGATGGCTTCTTCCATTATTGAGCTAATCACAAACTTCGTTTTATCCGTTTCAGCAATACCGATATTACTTCCCAATGTACCGCCAATATGCATATCAAACTGGTGTAATGCCCTTTGCAAGTAATCCGTGATCACATATTGAAAGTTATGCTTCCCAAACCTGACACTATTCCCTCTGATTCTCCTGAACAGCTTTACTACGCTCCAAAACTCCAAAGGTGTACAGTCTTTTGCCCTGTACCTAATCTTGTCCCAATACAGGTACTCATCCTGCATTTTCGTTAATGACCCATCTAACTGGTAATCTACCAATAATGAAAAGATTTTTTCCCCTTCTACAGGCTTTGGAGCTTTCTCTATCACCGTAATCAATATTTTCTCATTCTAAATCTATATAAAAAACGCGAGATTCTTCTTGAATCTCGCGTTTTCAACAAAGTTAAGAAGGTTTTGTATGATCAAATTAATCCGGAATGTTAGGCAAAATGTAGTGCAAATAAAAACAAAAAAGAGCTACATTTTCATGTAACTCTTTCATTTTCAAGCTCCCGAAGCTGGGCGCGGAATATTTTGAATACTTGATTGATTATTAGCCATTTAACTACAGGCCTATTATTGACTGTCGTAAAAAGTGCGGACAATTGCCAAATTCCACCCAACACCTTTAAATATATAAATTGCTAAAAATAAGCACTTTACAGGTGCGAATATTTTTCAGGACTGTAGTAAAAACTTACCGCTTATTGAAAACAAAATTCAGGTTCTGATCTTTATAATGCTTGAATTTACTATCTGAAGAAATAAGGGTATAGCGGTCGGTAATGGCGTGTGCTATTATTGCGTGGTCAAAGGGATCGTTATGACCGTCTATTGTTTCCAGGTTAGCGAGGGTATTTATATGCTTATCTGTAAAAGGCACCAGCTGAACCCCTATTGTGTGAATCAGTGTTTCTATAGCCTCGTTAATACCCTGTTTCTTTAGCCGGATTTTACCTATCCTGTGAAGCTGGATAAGTTCAGCAAAAGAAACCGAGCTTGCTGCCAAGTGACTATTATAATCATCTATAATAAGCCTGACATCTTTGTGAACCTCATCAGCTTCGCCGGTAACCAAGAATACTAAAATATTGGTATCTAACAGGTATCGGCTCACTTTAGAACTGCTTTCATATCAACTATATAACCAAGTGATTTACCACTTCTTAACCATTCACCTGCCTTTGACAGCTTTTTAGGCTCTTCCGGCTTTTCGGCCTTAGTCGCTTTTTTGTTTGATTTTACCATTGTATTTGAAATTTTAATTCAACTCTATAACGTAATTCTGCCTACGAAAATTCAATATAGAAAATATAGCAGAAAGTAAAATAACAAAACTCTTATTTTACTTTTAGGACATAAGGGTAAAATAAAAATACGTCCACCCGACGAACATCATACACCGCGGGGGTGTCCTCTCCAACGTCCGAAACCGTTTCGGGTGCAACGTATTTCAAAAACAGTTACTTAACGGGTATTATGCCTATTTCACCTATCCCTAACGTCCGAAACGCTTTAAGCCTACTGCCTTTTGCCGGTGTTTTTATATTTGGGTTGATCAGGTGTACACCCACCGGCGAAATTGCCTGCAACGAAGCCCAAATATGCTTTACATCCTAAAATAGAATGGAAAACTCACAAAGTTACTAATTATTTTGACCTCCTAATTTATCAAAGGCCTTTTCAAGGATAGAAATCATTCTGTTCTTATCTTCTATTGTTTTATCTCTCTCCTTTATTATTTCATCTTTCAGAATAATTTTCTCTTTAAGAGATTTTACTTCATTCTTGTGTAATTCCTTAGCCTTTTCCAATTTGGAAAAATCGTTAGAGCTCTCCTCATCATAGTACTCAATATCACTTTTTAACTTAGCTATTTGTTTTTCGAGCTTTTGACAAAGGTTAAAGTAGTATTGAAAATCTTCCTTATTTATACTTTCCCCGATTTCATAACTCATTATAGATGAAACAGACATCCCAAAAACATCTGCAAGCTGCTCCAGCCTCTCAATAGTCAGTTGAGTTTGTCCCCTTTCCAATCGGCCATAATTCCCCTGGGTCATCCCTATCCTTTCCGCTACCTCTTCCTGGGACAACCCCTTTTCTGTACGTATTGCCTTAACAATTGCATATATCTTATTCATACTACAAATTTAGATATAGTCGAAAATTAATTTTATGGCATATTTTAACTATTTAATTATTGCATATTAAAAAGCTAATTTATACATTTGTGGCATAAAATAATTAATCTCTTTATGGATAAAGTCATTTCTAATTCTATCAGAAACGAAGTGTTGAAAAAATTCGGAAAGGAAAAACCGGGAGTATCACAATCAATATACAAGAACACATTGCGCATTACAAAAATAGAGTTTGGCAAATACGTCCGAAACCAAAAACAACCCCGATTAGACGAACTCCAACGGATAGCCCAATGGCTGGGAGTATCCCCCAAAGATTTAGTAAACTTTTAAATATCAATAAATTATGACAAAATCCGAATTAATTAAGGCAATCGAATTGTATGTATGCAAGTCGCTTGACGGTGAGGGCCTGAACACCACATACCTGGACAACAAGGAACTACGAAAAGACGTGGCCGAATGGTTAGACCACATTAAAGACTTGTACAGTGTTGGACTTGACCCATTGGAGGAATTGGAAGATTAAAAAAAGGCCGGTATTCGCAGTACCGGCCTCATGGCAAATTGTTCAAAACTAACAACTCAAAAGATTATGAATACAAAGTTAACAGCAATAGGCTACAAATCAAATAGTAAGCCTCGAAAAGCCTCAAAACTGGGCATTAATTTCTTCGAGCGTGGCCCTGTGCTTTATATCCGCCTGACCTATGAGGGTCAAAAGCTGGAAAAAAGCCTGGGAGTCACCATCACACCAGGTACACTATTCAATAAGACCCAAACAATAAAAGGAGACGATGCCGGCAGCGCATTGATCCAGTCAATCAAAGCAGAAATAGAGCAGAATGCTTCAAAGGCCCGGGTAATAGATTCCCCGATAATTCTTGAAAGCATCCTGCAATTGGTCCTATCCGGAAAAGGGATCATAGACTGTAAGCCCACTTTTCAGAACCTTTTAGGGCTTGCTTTCAATGAAGCGAAAGCCAAATACACTTCCGGAAAAATCAAGTCAGAAAAGACGTTCAAACGCTACGAAAAAGTGTATTCTGACGTACTGAACTACTTTGAACGTACAGTAAGAAACCCGGCTATACGACTGGAAGATATTAGTTTTTATGATGCTTCCAGGATGATAGAATACTTTCAAACTGCCAAAGGGTTTGAACCTGAGACCATCCGTAAGCGGCTGGAATTTGGGAAAAGAGCCTATGAGATCGCCCGTCAAAAGAAGCTACAGGAACATAATCCTTTTCAGGGCCATAAGTTGCCCAGGGCAAAAAATTACGCTAAAAACCATCTTTCAGAGCCGGAATTAAATAACCTGGCTGCATTTGTATTTGAAACCCCTGCCTATCACGAAATAAGGGATTTCTTTGCTTTCCAGTGCCTTACGAGTCTCAACTACTGCGACCTTGAAGCGCTTTTAGAAACTGAAATTGTAGAGACTGACCGGGGGCCAGCGATATCACAACAAAGAAGCAAAACCGGCACTGAGGTTTTTATTCCCTTGCTTCCTTTGGCTTTAGATATTTTAAACCGGTACAGGGGGCGTAAACCTAGATATTGTTTCCCTATCCCAACCAATCAACACTATAACCGGGTATTGAAAGAAATAGCTGCTATTGTTAAAATAAAGAAACCGTTAACGTCCAGTTTTGCCCGAAAAACATTTTGTAACCTGGCATTTGATAAAGGAATGGACGTAGACAGCATGGGGGTTATAGTGGGCCATAAAACAGCCAAAATGGCATATAAATATTACTTAGCAAAGCAAGCCCCCAACCGGGCATTTGATGCAATGGAGGCTCTAAAATCAAAACTAAAATAATTTTCAAACCCGCCTGCAGGTATAGCAATTAATTTCTATACCACATGGCACAAATTTTAAAAATAATGGCAAGTAGAATACGGAAAATAATAACAGAAAATTCAAGGGAAGCAAATATATTGGAAATAATAGAGGAAATAAGACAAGACGGCGGGTTTACGTCGGAGTTCCTGCGCAACATTTTTCACGGCTGGTTGTCGTCTTCTTTCTGCGATGACGCGGAAATTAATACCCGTAGTAATTATTACAGTTATTTTTTAGACCTAGCCAACCTCCTTGACTGCATTAATGGAATTGAGAGGCTGGACGATTCCGGTATAATTCGATAACAATGGAAGCATTAAAAAGCGAACTTACACAAATAAAAAGAGCCTCAATAGAGGTTCTTTTTATCCCGGTTCCGGACCAGGAAACCGCCTTAAAAACCCGAAAAATATTACTTGAAATCATTCAAACCGCAATAGATAAGATATTAACGGGGACAGTATCCCCCTCCGGTTCTTTGATGGCCAGGTATGTACTGGATGAACTTTTAGCCCTGAAAAAGACAGTAATAAACTTATCCTAAAATTATCAGATTATGGCAAATCTAACAGATGTATTAACCAGGGTAGACGCTCCCAAAGAAAGGAAGGATAATACAAATAGCAACGACAGGAAGAAATCAGAGTCTGCGAAACATATAAGGGTAGGAGATGAATATTTTAAGAACATCGAACGCCCGGGCAAAGATGGTAATTTTTATCAGCTCTTAGTCCCCCGAAGCCGGCAAACAGTAAAGGATGATACCGGTAGTTTCTTTACTGAAATAAATAAATTTGAGGGCTTCTGTAATGTACCGAGCCATCTTGACTATAAGCAGGAAATAGGAGGGCATTACAATCAATACAACAAAATCACTCACGAACCCCAAAAGGGCAACTTTGAAAATATTTCTACTCTATTGAAACACCTCTTTAATGCGCACTATGAATTTATCCTGGACTATTTTCAGCTTCTTTATCTGGAACCTACCCGACGGCTCCCAATACTACTTTTGGAATCAAAAGAAAGGAATACGGGTAAAAGTACCTTTGGGAATTTAATCAGATACATTTTCCAGGAAAACGCCATCAAGATAGGCAATTCAGAATTATCCTCTGATTTCAATGCCATTTGGGCGCCCAAACTTTTGGTAGTAGTGGATGAGGCATCATTGAATAATGACCTCATTATGGAAATGATAAAACGGTTCAGTACAGAAACCGGAAAAATTACCATTAATGAAAAGGGCCGGAAACAATACCAAATAGAATATTTCGGCAAGCATATTTTTATAAGTAACCAGGAAGGCAAAGCCCTGAACATCGGAAAAGGAGAAAACCGGTTTGCAGTATTTAAAGTACCCACATTACAGACGTCCGGGCTAAATGATGATCCGGATATCGAGACTAAGATAAAGGAGGAAATACCGGCCTTCCTATACTTCCTGAAAAACAGAGAGCTTAAATATAAACAGGAAGCCTCCCGTATGTATTTCCCGTTTGAAGCCTACAAAACTGATCAATTAGAGCTCTATTACAGGAATAGTGTTTCCGGCGTTTCTAAAGCAGTATTAGACCTCTTAAACTATGGCTTTGAAATCTTTTCCGAAAGACAAGTTTTAAATTTTTCGGCAGCAGAGCTTTTGAATGAGCTAATACAAACTAAGAGGGTGAAAGCCTCAACTACTTCTATTCAGTTAAAGAATGCCGTAGAAAATGAATTGGGTGTAAAACTTAATAAAAAAGGACGGTATAAATACTTTTCCCCTTTTAAATATGATATGGAAGCTATAAAAGATAATTATTTAGGAGATTCAGGAAGTCCGAATACCTTTTATTCATTTGACAGAGACAAATTTTCAATCTTGGAATAATACAACGAAAAATTTCAAAAAAGGCAAATGTTCCAAAAAATGGCAAAAACAGTGGAACAGAATATTTATTGAAAAACAATAAAAAAAGTCGAAAAATATGATGTTTGAAAAAATCATTAAAAAAATGGAACATTTGGAACAAAGTATATTATTCTATTTATTATTACCTATTTACAATTTAAAAAGTGTTCCAAAATATGTTCCAATACTGTTCCATTTGTTCCAAAAAATAGGGTGTTCCAAATGTTCCATTTTTTTGGGGTAACTCCCCGTGTATTATATGCAGTACAATTTTCCGCTAAAAGAAAAAGCACTATGAGCGAATTAAATGAACAGTTTAAAATAGTGGATTACCTGGCCTCAAAAGGTATCCATCCAGCCGGCCAAAAGGCCGGGGAAGT